>DAOLDL010000001.1:0-50800 GCA_035327305.1 Kiritimatiellia bacterium
ACCCCTGCTTGGTCTCGAAGCCTCCGTGGTCAGCGCCAATCGCTATCCGTAAACTTCGCATTCGGGACACATGCTGATAAACATCATGCCGCGCGTCAAACAGATTTTTCCATCTATTTGCAGTTTAGCGTTTTAACGATGCGATAAAACTGCACGTTTCCTAAAAGAGTGCGGTAAAAGTGATTTATCTGATCAAGAATCCTGATCGGTATCTTCGTCGGATTGTTTGGTGCGACGGCGGAAATTATCTTCGAAGTTGCCTCGTTTCAGCAGGTATTGCTGAAAGTCATTAAATGCAACCTGACTGCTTTGCCGGCGAAGAGTGCTGACAATTTGCGGGCGGAATGACTCGATCGTCGCCAGGTTGTCGGGAGTGCGGTTCTTGATGAATATAATGGCGTACCCATCTTCGGATTCGACCGGTTGGGTAACTTCGCCTGAATTATGCGTCAATATCGCGCGAATAATTGAAGAGTCCAAATCCGGATCAATTTCCGGACTGTTCAAGGTAAATGGTTCCGGTTTCAAGCTGTTTAATTGATATTCGCTCAAAACATCCGCAAAGGATAGCCCGGCCGACAATCCGGCAATAGCGCTTTGTTGGATTTCATTGGCCTTTTCCGTTAATGCGTTGTAAACAGCAATTTCCAAAGCGCGCATTTCCACTTCACCTTTGACCTCTTCATATAATGGTATACGTGGAGCGGCGCGGTCGACCAGCGCCAGCACATAGATGAAATTCGTTCCTTTTACCGGATCGCTGTAATAATAATCCTCGTCATCGGTCAGGCTGAAGGCGGCGCGGGCCACGGCCAATCCGTTTTCCAATTCCATGGGACGTTCGCGCATGGAAAAGGGAGGCACCATCATGAGTTCGATACCCCATTCCGCCGCCACTTGATCAAATGCTTTTTTCCCGGAAGTGCGCCGCAATGACAATTCCTGGACAAAATCGTTGGCTTTGGCTTCCGCCAGAATAGCCGCCTGGCGGGCAGTTAATTCCGCGCGAATTTCTTCACGGACTTCATCGAGCGGGCGATACTGCGTCGCGGTGATGGAAAATAAATCGTCGGAAGGTGTTTCATCGGGCAAAGCAAATTTCTCCATGTTAAAATCGTAGTATTCCTCGATTTCCGCATCGGAGATTTCCGCATCATTGGTGAAATCCGTGATCGCAAAAATTGCCGACTTAACCTGGACGCGTTCAGGTAACATGAATTGTTCCGGGTCTTTCTCGTAAAATCCAAGGATGTCCTCTTCGCTGACCGTTACATCCGCGGCGACCTTGGAAGCGTCAATTCGGGCATACTCGATTTCAAATGTATCGGTCAGCGTGCTGAATGTGCGTTGAATCTCCATCGGCGTGACCAGAATGTTCCGATCAACCAGCATACGCAGTTTCTGATGCATGATTTCCTGGCGTATGTGTTCTTCAAAATCCCGTTTGCTCGCGCGCATGGGGGCCAGAAATTGCTGGGCAAACTGCTCGTACGCCTGTGGATTGAAACGTCCGTTGGTCTGGAAAAATTCCAGTGATTGAATGGCGTCGACGACTTCTTTGTTGGTGGCGCCAATGCCGAGTCGTTCAGCCTCGCGCAGTGTGGCAATTCTTTGCCAGGCCATTTCGAACAGCTGATCTTCAACTTCGGGTGTGATCGGGATGTGACGCCCCGTCATCAGAACCGCCGCGAGATAGGAATTGAAGCGGGCGCGCTGGAATTCCTCGAAGGAAATGTTATCGCCATTCAATACGCCGGCATGGCGGGGGCCTTGGGCGCCGGTTTCGGGCATCTGCGTTCCCCAAATTACGAAAGCAAATATAATAACAACAAGTATGAGCAACCAAATGATCTTGTTGCGTATCATGCGGCGAAATTTTGTAATCATCATGGCCATATCAAGGGCCCTTTCTCTAGTTCCGGAATAGTGACAATAGCCGCGCAGAATAGCGTTCGATCAAGGTCGCGTCAACTAGTCTATCGCTTGAATCTTGGGGCTCTTGCAGTTTCACCATTGACGGGTTGGGCAGGGTCGCTAGATTAGCGGGATGAAAAAACGAACGGCCAGTATCGAAAGAAAAACCCGGGAAACCCAGATTTCCCTGTCCCTGAACATTGACGGGACCGGCAAGTCCTCTATTCGCACGGGGATACCCTTTTTTAATCACATGCTGGAGCTGTTGGCAAAACACGGTTTGTTTGACTTGAATATAAAAGCCAAAGGCGACTTGGACGTCGATTATCACCACACGGTCGAGGATGTGGGTCTGGTTCTTGGTCAGGCTCTCGATCAGGCATTGGGTGACCGCAAGGGCATCACGCGTTACGGCCATGTCCTTTTGCCCATGGACGAAGCGTTGTGCCAGGTGGCAGTCGACCTCGGAGGGCGACCTTATTTTGTTTATCGGATCGAAAATAAGAAGAAGAAAATACGCGACTTTGATGTATTTCTTCTCAAGCACTTCTTTGAGTCCCTGGCCAACAAGGGACGTATGAATTTGCACATTCATCAGCCGTACGGGGAGGATGTGCATCATGTTTATGAGGCCATGTTCAAGGGCGTCGCACGTGCGTTATACATGGCCTGTGCGGTTGACCCCAGGGTCACCGATGTGCCATCAAGTAAAGGCGTCGTTTAAGCGTCGCCCGCTATTCTCATCGGTCATCTGTTGTTCGTCTGATTGTTTATTCAAATATGACTATTGGTATTATAGATTACGGCATGGGCAATTTGGGAAGCGTTTCCAATGCATGCCGGTTTCTTGACTTACCGGCGTCCATCATTGCCACACCGGAGGAATTCGCCGGGTGTGACGGATTGATCCTTCCCGGTGTTGGCGCATTCGGCGATTGCATGGCCCACCTGGAAAGTCATGGATTTGTGGAGCCGATAAAAAAATGGATTGTGGACGATCGCCCTTTTTTGGGCATTTGCCTTGGTTTGCAGGTACTGTTTTCATCCAGTGAGGAGTCGCCATCCGTCCCCGGGCTTGGCATATTGCCGGGTGTGGTCAGGAAATTTCCCGCGCAAAATGAATTGAAAGTTCCGCAAATTGGATGGAATCGCGTGCGAAAGGCCGCACCGGATTGCCCTCTTTTCAAGGGAATTGGACATGACCGGCACTTTTATTTCGTTCACTCATTTTATGTGGATTGTGAAGACAGTTCGCTGATCGCCGGGATAACCAACTACGGATTGGATTACACATCCGTGGTGTGCCGTAGTCGGCTCATGGCGGTTCAATTCCACCCGGAAAAAAGCCAGCAGGACGGATTGACGCTGTTGCGCAATTTCGCCGGAACCATTGAAACAAGGTATGCGACGGTATGAGCTCATTTACAATTTTCCCGGCGATAGATTTGAAAAACGGCAAGTGTGTGCGCCTCCTTCAGGGGCGCGCCAATGCGGAGACGGTTTATGGATCCGATCCAATAGAAATGGCCAGGCGATGGGTGGCGGAAGGCGCCACCTACCTGCATGTCGTCGATCTCGATGGCGCGTTTGCCGGCACGTCCGTTCAATATGAATTGATTGGCCGCGTCATCAGCGCCATCGACATTCCGGTTCAGGTTGGAGGTGGCATTCGGACCGATGAGGATATTCAACGATTGATTGATGCCGGAGCGTCACGGGTGATTCTCGGGACACGGGCATGGTCTGATCCTGAATCGCTGGAACGTCTGGCCGTCCGGTTTGTTGAAAAACTCGCAGTCGGAATTGATAGTCGCGACGGCAAAGTGCAAATCCGTGGCTGGACGGAAACGACGGAGCAAACCACGCTTGACCTTGCACGAAAAGCCGACCAGTGGGGGATCCGCACATTGATTGTAACCGACACGGCCACAGACGGCATGTTGCAAGGACCGAACCTGAAGGCAATGGATGAAGTATGCCGCGAAGTGTCGGCTTCGGTGATCGCATCGGGAGGCGTTACTACGGCTGGGGATGTCTCCGCGCTAATCGGACTCGGGCATGAAAATCTCATCGGCGCTATCGTGGGAAAAGCTCTCTATGAAGGGCGTTCCCGGCTGGCCGATTTGCAGAATGCCGGATAGCGACGCCGACGCTTCGTCTTTTATTTTCCATGTTCGCATATCGATATTGATATCCGGCGCGGGTTGGAAAACATTCATAAATCCTTCCGTGGCATACACGATCATCGGGCTGGCCATTGTTATTAACAATGCGTCGTATTCTTCAAAACGCCGCATCAGCGCTTCACCTTCCGGGCCGGGTCCGGCCACCAATAGCGCCTCGGCCAACGTGTAAGCCTTGATGGTTAAGGGACCGGCAACCGCAACGGCCAAAGCTCCGGATGCCGGGGTTCCGGCTCGCGGATCAATACGCACGATAAACGGTCGTGCATTGGTGCCCGGGGTCGCCTGATTGAGTGAGACGGCGGCCAATGATCGGTGCTCTTTTAAGTTGATATTGCCCAGTGTTGGAAAACCGGCTGGAGCAAGCGGAAGCAAGGCATCGCCAGGTGGTGGAAATTGTCCTTCTCTGCGGGCAAAGGTATTCAGGTTGAATAAAAATGGCCCGGAGTTGGACCTGCGCATGTCCACTATGCCGACATCCACAGCGTATGCCGCGGCAAGCAGTCCGGCGGTAATTTTGATTCCGGGAGACAAAAAGGCAATGGTGTTGTTGTCAGACGTCTCAATGAAGCGCGTGCCAATTCGCGACAAATGCTCTTGAAGAATGTCATCCGCAGGTATGCCACGCGCCCAAAGTGCGGCAATGTCCCCGGTTGTCACATCAAACAGTCCATCGGTCAGTTCACTGTAGTGGCGGGCCAGATCGATGGCGCGAAACGTCAACTGTGAAATAGGCATGCGTACGGTGTCGCCAATGCGGTTCAACCTGGCCAACTCGTTGTCCGGTTGGCGGTCCGCCAGAGCGCTTGTAACCATGTCGACATTTTTCCGTAAAATACCGGCTACGTGCGGCAATTCCCGGGCGTGTGTTGAAATCGTATACACAGTTCCCGTATGGCCGTTAGTGATAAATGTGGCATGCGTTTCGAGTTTGGGCTTACAGCCTGACATTAAAATAACGGTTAAAGAAAACAGCGATGTTAAAATGGTCGGGCGCATTTTCATTTCAGGCGTCATTGGAACGATAATAATAAGCCTCGGTAAAAATGGATTCCTGGCCAATGCCACGTTTGGTCAGCAATTCCTGCATTTCATAGATCATTTCGTTTGCGCCGCATAGATAGTAATGAGCTTCGAGGGGCAGTTCGTGCTTTATTGCCCAATCCGTCACACGACCGGCAAATGCCTTTGCGTCACCCGTCACAACGGTGGAGGAGACGCATGGCTGGTAGTCGATGGATGCAAATTCTTCGCGATAATATAAATCCTTCGGGTCGCGAACGCCGTGGATAAGGGTCAGGTCCAGTCCGGAATATGATCGAAGGTAACTTCGGCAGGGTGCCAGACCTGTACCTGTGGCGAAAAAATAAAGCGGGCGGTTTCGATCCCGAATGACGAATTCGCCATATGGTCCGGAAAAAGTAATGGTGTCTCCCGGCTTCATATTTACCAATTGGGGTGTAAGTACACCGGAAGGTATATGGCGAAACAGGATCGATAACGTCGGATCGAGAATGCCGGAGCAAATGGAGTAGCTTCGATCTTCCATGTGATGACGACCATGCAGGTTCACCAATTGCCCAGGCTGAAACTGGAGGTTTTTTCTTTCAATTATCAACTCGTATCCGGCGGGTGACAGTTTTTTGAGGTCCATTACCTCGGCCTGAATCGTCCGTGGCGTGATGGGTGCGGTTACTGATTGTTGTTGCGTCGTATTCATGCTTCAACGACGGACGCTTTATCCTGAAACAAACCCAAAAGCGCGTTCGGAGTATAGGCTAGAAAGCGCGCACCATGTTCAAGTAGTTCCTGCCGATCACGGAACCCCCATGTGACGCCGGCAGGAAACATCCCGGCGGCCACTGCCGTTTGCATATCCGTCGATGTGTCACCGACAAAAACACATAGGGATGGCTTCACGTTCATGGCTTCAGCAATTTCCAGCGCGGCGGTCGGATCAGGTTTTCGGGGAACATCGTCTTTTTGACCGGATACTGCGACGAATGGTATGTCGGGGAAGAAATATTCAACGCATTTTATGGTAACACGGTCAGGTTTATTCGACAAAACGCCTATCGGAATGGAAAGCGACACCAGATGGTTCAGCAATTCCTTGATTCCGGGGTAGGGGTGGGTATGTATACGCCAATTTTGGCCGTAATCTTTACGATAAAGAACCAGAAATGCATTGATCTTGTCATCGGTTTGCGCGTCCGGCGGTAATGCGCGCTGGACCAGCAACCGGACGCCATCGCCAATCAGATAGGGATATTTCGTCAGGTCGTGTACCGGATAGCCTAAAGCTTCAAGTGTCCGGTTCATGGCTTCGCCAATGTCGCGAATGGAATCGATCAAGGTGCCATCGAGGTCAAAAATCACAGCGGAAAATGTCATAATCTACCTATAGTAGGAAAGAAGCGCCGGGTCAATGACCAGACAGATTGAGTTAATCACGTCAATACGGTATAGTAACATCATGGCCGATAAAGTCATTCAGCAGAGTTTTGATGTGCGTTTCACATACCCGGTGGTTTTTACCAGGGATATGTGGTCCGGGGAAAATACAAGCGTTCGCCACGTCATAGGACCGGCGTGTCAGGGACATCCGCATCCATTGATGCTGATTTTTATCGATAGCAATGTGAAGTCGGCCATTCCGGACATCGAGCAACGTATCGCGCATTATTTCAGCATTCGTTTACCCGATTTGGAATTATCCGGAAAACCCGTCATTGTCCCAGGCGGTGAAATCATTAAATCGGATCGCCAATGGCATGATATGTTGCTGGATCGGATGGCGGAATCGCGGATTGACCGCCATTCGTTTGTAATGATCGTGGGAGGGGGAGCTGTCCTGGATGCGGTGGGTTACGCCGCTTCTCTCGTTCATCGAGGTGTTCGAACGATCCGGGTGCCAACCACTGTTCTTTCCCAAAATGATGGCGGCATCGGCGTTAAAACAGCAATCAATGATGCATTCGGAAAAAACTTTCTCGGTACGTTTGCCCCGCCTTTCGCGGTCATTAACGACATTAACTACTTAACCTTCCTGCCTGATGATGAATGGCGGGCGGGAATTGCCGAGGCATTCAAAGTCGCCATCATTAAAGATGCGGATTTTTTCCGTTGGCTCTGCTCAAATTCCGGAGACCTGGCCACGCGCAATCTTGAGGCCATGAATGATCTGGTTTACCGGTGTGCATCACTTCACCTGAAGCATATACAGTCCGGCGGTGATCCCTTTGAAATGGGCCGGGCGCGACCTCTGGACTTCGGTCACTGGTCGGCGCACGAATTGGAAATAATGTCGGACTATTCGATCGGGCATGGACAGGCCGTCGCCATCGGCATCATGATTGACTCCCTGTATGCCGCGCACAGACAGCAGTTGCCGACAAGTGCGGTCGATGAATTGTACCGAGCGCTCGCCACATGTGGATTCAAGCTATGGCACGATCTTTTGGGCGCTTGCGATGATGCGGGTCGTTTGAAGGTATTTCATGGGCTTGATCGATTTCGCGAGCATCTGGGCGGACAGCTCTCGATAACGCTTCCGGATGGGATTGGAAACATGAATCAAGCTTCGGAGATATCCGAAGCCTTGATGTCCTCTGTGATTTCTGAACTGCATGACCGTCAGGTTGTTCAAACATTTTGAACCGATGACACCGCGTTCTCATCCGGACCTGCGATTAACCTACAGTATGAACGTGCATTCCGGCGATTCATTCATGGATCAATGGAGTGCGGCAAAATATTGTGCGGTCAAGGTGCGCGAATCCATCACACCTGAATGCGGAAATTTCGGGCTGGGACTTCGCTTAAGCAACCAGGCGGTAGAGGAGGCATTGGGAGGAAACCTGCTTTCGGATTTTTCCAAATGGTGTCACGATGAGGGTTTTCATGTGTTTACCATAAATGGATTTCCATTCGGAAATTTTCATGAGCCACCGGTAAAGTCTCGGGTGTACCGGCCGGATTGGACCGGTGTGGATCGTGTGTATTATACACGAAAATTGTTCGATGCATTGAGCCGACTCCCGAATGACCGCACTTACGGTAGCGTGAGTACGGTGCCATTGTTTTACCGCCCTGATTATCAAGGGCTGGAGGAGACAAATACCGCGATTGCCATTTGTGTTAAACATTTGATTGAAATGGCGGAATATCTGGAGGCGCTGTCGGAAAAATCTGGACGTGATCTGGTTTTGGCGTTGGAGCCTGAACCCTGGTGTTGCCTGGAATCCAGTGGTGATGTCGTCGATTTTTATGAAACGCATTTATTGCCGGCGGCAGGTGGACAGAAGGAACCATTAATTCGCAAGCGTATCGGCGTGTGCATCGACACGTGTCATTGCGCGCTTGCTTACGAGTGTCCAGCGGAAGTGATCAGCAAATTAAAGGGCAAGGGCATTCGGATCGCCAAAATTCAAATAAGCGCCGCGCCGGCATTTTCAAATGAGCCTGCCTGGCTTTCAAAGATGCAGGATTTTGTGGATCCCGTGTACCTGCATCAAACTGCGGCCATGGTGAATGGGCGAATTCATCGTTGGCAGGATTTGAATCAGGCTATCTCCGACCTTTCGTTGATGAATAACTGGCACGATGCGCGTGTTCATTACCATGTGCCGTTGCATTGGCCGGGAAGCGGGGACGTAGCCACCACGCGCAATGTCATGAATACTTCCTTTTGGTTGACAGTCAATGGCAGTGGTTGTGAGCATTTGGAAATTGAAACGTATACCTTCAATATACTTCCGGCGCCTTTGAAGCAGGAATCCCTGGTGAACAGCCTGGTCGGGGAATATCGATGGGTCTTGGAATCACTATCCAATAGTATTCCTCCGAACGGATGATATTCCAATAGATGAGGTGTGATTGCTCTTTAGCGTTATGATTGTCGACGGTTAAGTGCTTGCGTGTCACAAATACCGAATGTATACGATTCGAATCGGTGCGGATGGGAATTATTATGAGGACCTTTATGAGTCGAATAGTTCAGCATGGTGTTATGGCTTTTGGCCTTGCCATGATATTATCGGGATGCGGTGGAGGAAAAACCGAAAGCAACATACAGGTTCCTCGTCCAGTGAAGTTGATCGTGGTGGAAAGTATGGTCCCTGAACGATTGTATTCTGCATCGGGTCGCATCAAAGCCGCTCAACGTGCCGAGCTTTCATTTGACCGGGCGGACATCCTCGCCGAATTGTATGTTATACAAGGTCAGCGTGTTCAGAAGGGTGACGTGCTGGCGCGACTGGACACGCGTAATTTGGAAATCATGGAAAAAGCGCGTGTTGCAACTTACAACGAGGCTTTGACAACGCGGGATCGGATGCAACGGCTTTTTGATCGTCAAGCGGTAGCTCGTGCCGATCTCGATCGGGCCATCTCGGCATACGAAACTGCCGAGGCCAATTTAAGCCAGGTCCGAAAAGATATTGAAATGTCTGTTTTACATTCTCCATTCGATGGAAGAATTGCTTCGATACCAGCGGAACAACATCAATTGATACAACCCAGGCAAACCATTCTTGTCGTACATGATCTTTCCCAATACGAAGTGGAAGTGCAGATGCCGGAAACATTTATCCTGCAACTTGGGAAAGCCGCCGGTGTCAGTGTGACCGCACGTTTTGACCAGTTGCCGGGGCAGGTGTTCCCAGTAAAACTCAAGAATTTTGCAACAGAAGCCAATCCAGAGTTGCTCACGTATAGCGTGATCTTCTCGCTTGATGCGCCGGAGAAGACTCCCCTGCTGCCGGGAATGTCCGCTTCGCTCGACATGACCGTTCAACTTTCAAGTAATGCCGGTTTATGCTGGATTCCTGAAAAGGCCTTATTTTCGGATGATGGTGAGCGAACACTGGTATGGCGGGTTGATCCTGTCGCGGAAAGAGTCAGTCGGACACATGTGCAAATCGGCGCACGCCGCGGTGGTTTGCTTGAAGTACTGGATGGCATATCGCCGGGTGATACCATCGCCATTTCCGGAATTCATACGTTGCGCGAAAACGATGCGGTGCGGGCTTACGTGCCACCTTCACGCGAGTGAGCCTCCCATGACCATCGCCGAGTATTGCATACAAAAGCGCACGATTTCCTATTTGCTGACCATTCTGGTTCTCTTGGGAGGATTGGCGGTTTACCCCCGACTGGGACGCTTTGAAGATCCCTCCATTGCCATAAAAACCTGCCCGGTTATTACGCAATATCCGGGAGCAACGCCAAGAGAAGTTGAGGATGAGGTTACAGAGGTCATTGAATCGGCATTGCAAAGCATGTGGCAGGTGAAACAGGTGACATCGGTTTCACAAGCGGGCCTGTCGATCGTAAAAGCGGAATTTACCGAAACCTTTCGCAAAGATGACCTGCCGCAGATTTTCGATGAAGTTCGGCGTAAAGTCGCCGATGCACAAAAAAATCTTCCGCCCGGTGCCCAACCATCCATCGTCAACGATGATTTTGGAGATGAGTATGGCATTCTTTTCGGAATTACCGGTGACGGGTATTCCTTCAAGGAAATAACGGACTACGCGGATTTTCTTCGCACGGAATTGTTGACGGTTCCCGGAGTCGCCCGGGTTGTTTTCTGGGGCGAGCATCCTGAAGTCATCTATGTGGAGGTTTCCCGTAGTCGGCTCGGTCAGTTTGGAATTTCCCTCGATACGGTTTTCCAATCATTGCAACAACACAATCTGGTTGTATCGGCAGGAACGGTTACCCAGGGAGAGCAACGCATACGCATCCAGCTTACCGGAGCCGCTGAATCCTGGGAAATTCTGGGTGATCTGGCGCTGGCCGGAAGGGGTGGCGCCACCATTCGCTTGCGCGATGTCGCAACCTTGAGCCGTGAATATTGGACACCACCCGGCGCCATCCTTAAAGTCAACGGCCAGCGTGCGCTTGGCTTCGGTATTTCCGCCGTTCAGGGCGGTAATGTCGTTGCGGTTGGTGATGCCGTGGCCGCACGCCTGCAAGCGCTCGAACACCGCCGCCCCATTGGCATTGAGATTCATACGATTTCCTATCAAGGGGAAACCGTGAAGGAAGCTGTGTCAGGTTTTGTGATAAGCGTGTTTCAAGCGTTGGGAATCGTTGTCGGAATTTTGATGATATTCATGGGGTTGAGGAGCGGAGTTATCATCGGAATGACCTTGTTGCTGATCGTCGCCGGCACATTTCTCGTGATGTATGCGATGGCGATTGATTTACAGCGAATATCTCTAGGCGCATTGATTGTGGCGCTGGGAATGCTGGTTGATAATGCAATCGTCATTACCGATGGAATCCTCGTGCGCATTGGAAAGGGCGAGGAACGCATCAAAGCGGCGGGCGCCGTGGTGGCGCAAACATTCTGGCCTTTGTTGGGTGCGACATTTGTCGCGATCATGGCGTTTGCGGCGATCGGGTTTTCGCCGGATTCCACGGGGGAATATTGCAAGTCATTGTTTCAGGTTATCGCGATTTCGCTTTTGTTAAGCTGGCTATTTGCCGTCACTGCGACGCCGTTGCTTTGTGTAGATTTCCTGAAACTTCCGAAAAAATCTGCAGACCCGGCAAAACAGAACCGTTTTTCCGCTCTGTACCGGGAATTTATTGCCGGCGCATTGATGCGGCGGATATTGGTTATTGGTGCCATGTCGGTCTTGCTTGCGTTGGGTTTGTTCGGTTTCAGCCAGGTGAAGCCCGGCTTTTTCCCGCAGTCGGCCCGACCGCAATTTGTTGTTGATTACTGGTTGCCGCAAGGAACCGATATTCATCGGACCATCGCCGATACAGAACGACTGGAAACCTTCATCCAGAACCTCAACGGCGTTGAACAGGTTTCCACGTGGATTGGAAAGGGTGCGATTCGATTTATCCTCGTTTACAGTCCCGAGGACGCCAACTCCGCGTATGCCCAGTTGCTCGTGAATGTTACGGATCATCGACTTATCGAAAGCATCATCGATCAAATTCGCGCGGAACTGGATGCCCATTATCTTGATGCACAATATAAGCTCTGGAAATTTGTCTTGGGTCCCGGCGGGGGAAGCGCAATTGAGGCTAGGTTTACCGGTCCCGACAAATCGATTTTGCGACAACTTGCCGGTCAGGCGACCGATGTGATGCAGGGGAATTCAAACACCGTCAATATCAAGAACGATTGGCGCCAACCGGTGTCGGTGGTGCATGCCGTACTTCGCGTGGATGTCGCGGCGCAACTCGGATTGACCCGGCCTGATGTGGCCGCCGCAATAGAGTTGGCCGGAGAGGGACGTCGTGTGGGTGTTTATCGTGAAGGTGACGATGTGCTTGGTATAGTGGCGCGACTACCAGCCGACGAGCGCAATCGTCTTGACCAACTTGATCAAATAACGGTTACCAGCCGCATCACCGGACAGCAGGTTCCGGTAGGACAAGTCATCAGCGGTTGGGAATCGCACTGGGAAGACCCTCTGATCCGGCGCCGAGATCGCGAAAGAACAATGACCGCGCAATGCGATGCCATCAGCGGTCCCAGCGCAATGCTTTTTGCCGAACTTCGTCCGGCCATTGAATCGATACCATTGCCCGAAGGTTATCGACTGGAGTGGGGCGGAGATTACGAAAAATCGACGAAAGCCAATGCGGGCATTGCCTCGACCATGCCGGTAACCTTCCTTGCCATGATCGTTTTGATTGTCATGATGTTCAATGCCGTTCGACAGCCGGTTATCATACTTCTAACTGTACCGCTGGCCATCATCGGTGTAACGGCAGGACTATTGGTCACGGGTGTGGCATTTGACTTCATGGCAACGCTTGGATTTCTTAGCCTGACCGGCATGTTGATTAAGAATTCGGTTGTATTGATCGATCAAATCGACATCGACATGAAGACCGGCAAAGCGCCATTTGATGCCGTACTTGATTCCACCATTGATCGAACCCGACCGGTATTGCTTGGTGCGCTGACCACGGTATTGGGACTGCTTCCATTGCTCGGCGATGTATTCTTCAAGGGATTGGCGGTGGTGATCATGTTCGGTTTATCCTTCGCCGCTCTTCTCACCCTGGTGGTGGTTCCCGTTCTTTATGCCATATTCTTCAAGGTGACAAAACGATGAGTAGACTCTTTTGGGGATGGCCACTCGTGATGATCGCGTTCGCGTTGGGTTGCGCCAGGCTTGCCGGACCGGATTATGTGCGACCTGACACTCCGGTCCCTGATTCATGGACCGCACCATCGCATGATGATCTTGCGTCAATCCGTCCGGATTGGTGGAACTATTTTGATGATCCGCAACTTACCTCGTTGATTGAGCAGGCGCTTGCCGGTAATTTCGATTTGCGTGTTGCCGCTGGTCGGGTAACGCGAGCCGAAGCCCAGGCGGGACTTGCTTCAAGCAGACGCTTGCCGGTTTTGGGCATTGGCGGCGGTGGTTCATTTGGTGTGCAAGATGTCGGCCAAGGTACGAGTGCATCATTCGAAAGCTATGAAATCAGCGCCGGCTTGAATTGGGAAATCGACATCTGGGGTAAGTTGAAGAAAGGTCAGGCGGCCGCCGATGCCGAAATTCGCGCATCCGGAGCGGATTGGCGTTCCGCATACCTGATTGTCGCGAGCGAAGTTGCCTATCAGTATTTCCGATTGCGACAACTGGATGAATTGACTGCGCTGTATGCGCGCTTTATTTCCACCGGTGAACGTATTCTTGTATTTTATGAGGCAAGGGCGGAGGAGCAACTTGTTTCGGTTGATATGGTACTGCGACAGCAATCGGAATTGCTTCGATTGCGGCGCGAAGCCATGGATTTGCAACGCGAGCGGAAAATAGTCGAAAATGGACTCGCCGCTTTGATCGGGCGTCCGGCGGGCGAACTGCGGGTGGAACCTGAACTTGTGCGTGATCGCCTACAGCCCGCGCCTGTCCCGTCGGGTTTGCCATCTGAACTTATCGAACGAAGACCCGACATCCTCGCCGCCGAATACCGTGTTCTGGCCGCTTACAATCTGGCCGGTCAAGCCCGCCTGGACCGTTTGCCTACCATAGCGCTCACCGGGTCGGGTGGCAGTAGTAGTTCCTCGCTGGGTGGATTGCTCAACCAGTGGTTGCTGGGTGGCGGACCTGCCATTTCCATACCATTGTTTGATCCATCGAAGAAACGGCAAATTGAGGTGCGTCAAGCCGAGATGGAAATTGCATCCGATCAATACCGAGGCACAGTCATACGAGCTTTTCAGGAAGTTGAAAATTCCCTTGTCAATCTTGCCAGCCGCCGCTCCCAATCCGAACAGGCTATTGCGGCTCTGGATAACTTGAAAAACGCGCAGGAAATCAATCAGATACAATTTGAAGAAGGATTACTGTCACAACTGCAGGTGTTGGAATCCGAACGAAGCTTGATGCAGAGTGAACAAGTTGTGCTCGATTTGCATTTTCGCCTGCTTGCCGAAACGGTCATGCTATACAAGGCTCTTGGAGGCGGCTGGCCGATGGAAACACCCCGTTAATTTGATTTGGGATTGACGTGAGGGAAAGTATCATGCGGAAAACATTGCTGATCGCCTCGTCATCGCATAAAATGAGCCACTATGCTTAAACCACGATATTTTCTTGTTGCCAGCGGATTGATGACTCAACTCATGTTCATCGGCTGTGCGCCTCCAGCTACGGAACCAACCGCCACCAAAACACCGACGGTCCCGGTAAAAGTCGCTGACAACGCCATGATCAACCGTTTGGATGGAGGCGACGGCATTTCGCTGTCAGGAACCCGAAGTAAACCGGCGATGGTATATATTTTCGGTTCCTGGACGGACAGTAGTGATGCCTCCGTCGCATGGTTAAAATCCTTCCCTCGCGACACCATGGACGTGATCCCGGTAATTGTGGATATCAACATCGGCGCTGATCAAAAATTCGCCATACAATCGCGCCTGGGAGATTTGCCGGTTTATCAAGCGGATGCGGCAACGATAAAGGCTTTAGGTTCGGTACGCGCATTGCCCACGGCTATTCTATTGGGTGTGGATGGCAAAGTGCGAAATAAATGGGAAGGTTATGTACCCGTGGATGTGGTGATGAAAGACCTCCTACAGCCGACGCAAGCTGTCATTCCCATCGAATAGTTCATTTAATTTTCGTTTCCTCCTCATTCCTGACTTGTTAATTACCATGGGTTTATGATTTCTTTCTGGCGGCGTGAAGCGGTTCTGTGTAGTTTTCACGCCTCAATAACTTATATGTGACCAAATTAGAGAGGCTTTATGGCGGCAAAAAAGACAACAACGGTGATATCCAAGAACACCAAAATAACACCCGAGAATATCCGGGACCGGACATTGTTTCACATCAAGTACACCCGTTGTAAAGATTGGCGCACCGCTACGCAATTCGACAAGTTAATGAGCTTTTCGTATGCGATTCGTGAATTGGCCATGGATCGCATGATTGCGACGCAACGCGCCTACGTTGATCACGATGTAAAACGCATCTACTACATTTCGATGGAATATCTGCTTGGCCGCCTCCTCGAAAACAATGTGGCCGCGCTGGGAGTTTATGAAGCATCCCAGAAGGCAATGAAGTTGCTCGATATCGACCTTGATCAACTGATGAGCCTGGAAGCAGACGCCGGTCTCGGCAACGGCGGTCTCGGACGACTCGCCGCCTGTTTCCTCGATTCATTGGCGAGTTTGGAATACCCCGCTTACGGATATGGTCTTCGGTATGAACACGGCATGTTCCGGCAGGATTTTGAAAATGGCTGGCAACGTGAACGCCCCGATGATTGGTTGAAGTTCGGTTATCCGTGGGAAATGGTTCGCCCGGAATATATCGTACCGGTAAAAGTGTACGGTCGTTTGGATTATGTCCAGGCGGTAGGCGGCGGCCGCAAGCCGGTTTGGAAAGATTGGCAGATGTTCGAAGGTGTTCCTTATGACATCCCGGTAATCGGCTTTGGCGTGAACACCGTGAACGTGTTGCGTCTGTGGAGCTCACGCGCGATGGAAACATTCCGCCTTGATGTGTTTAACAATGGCGAATACGTGCGTGCCGTTGAGGAAAAGAACTGGGCGGAAACCATTACCAAGGTGCTTTATCCGTCCGATTTCACCTATGCGGGCAAGGAGCTTCGCTTGTTACAGGAATATTTCATGGTGACCTGCACCATTCAGGATGTTATTCGCCGTTACCGGAAGAATCATTCCACCTGGGGCGCGTTTGCCGAGAAAAATGCCATTCAATTGAACGACACGCATCCCGCCCTGGGCGTTGCCGAACTCATGCGTTACTTCATGGATGAAACGGACATGACGTGGGACAACGCATGGGCAATCACAACGCGTACGTTTGGTTACACCAATCACACGTTGTTGCCGGAAGCGCTGGAACGCTGGCCGGTTCCTTTAATGGAACGGGTCCTTCCGCGCCACATGCAAATCATATACGAAATCAATCATCGCTTCCTGAATCAGGTCCGTCTGCAATATCCCGGCCAGGAAGATCGCATCAGCTCGATGTCGCTTATCCAGGAAGGCGAGGATCGTCAGGTTCGCATGGCAAATCTTGCCATGGTGGGTAGCCACTCCATCAACGGCGTGTCGGCCCTTCATACCGATTTGCTTAAGGAATTGGTCGTCCCGGAATTTGCGGATATGATGCCGGATAAGTTCAACAACAAAACCAATGGCGTGACGCATCGCCGCTGGTTGTTGATTTCCAATCCCGGCCTTGCCGGACTGATCACCTCGAATATCGGTGACAAATGGATTCATGACGCGGCCGAGCTCAAGAAGCTGGAACCGCTTTCAAATGACAAGTCATTCTGTGACGAGTTCATGAAAATCAAGCACCATAACAAAGTGCGCCTGGCCAAACTCATCGAAGAATTGACGGGTCAATGGATTGACCCCAAATCGCTGTTCGACATTCAAATCAAGCGATTGCACGAGTACAAGCGTCAATTGTTGAATGCGATGCATATCATTACGCTGTACCATCGCATCAAGGCCAATCCTTCGGCGTCGATTGTTCCCAGAACATTTATTTTCGGAGCCAAGGCCGCTCCGAGTTATCACATGGCCAAATTGATAATCAAGTTGATCAATTCGCTCGGTCGGGTGATCAACGCCGATCCGGATGTGCGTGACCGGCTCAAGGTTGTGTTTATCCCGGATTATTGCGTTTCGCTGGCCGAGATCATTATTCCCGCCGCTGATCTTTCCGAGCAGATATCCACCGCCGGCAAGGAAGCGTCCGGTACCGGCAATATGAAATTGTCGATGAACGGGGCGTTGACGATCGGCACCTGGGATGGCGCCAATATTGAAATCGCCGAAGAAGTGGGCATGGACAACATATTCATTTTCGGCCACAAGGCGCACGAAGTCGTTCACATGCATGAAGGAAATCGTTACGATCCGTGGTCGTACTATCATTCGGACGAGGAATTGCGAAAAGTCATTGATTCCATTCGTGACAATCGCTTCGCGCCTGGCGAAGGCAATGTGTTCGGCGAAATCTATCAGCACTTGATGGAGCACGGCGATGTGTTCTCGCATCTGGCCGACTATCGCATGTACATTGAGTGTCAGGAAAAGGTTTCCGCCCTGTTTAAGGATCGCCATGAATGGGCACGGAAGGCCGTGCTGAATGTCGCCCGCATGAGCAAGTTCTCCAGCGATCGCACTATTCATGAGTATGCCCGGGAAATCTGGGGATTGAAGCAGATCAAAATTGCCGATCCGAGTCCCGAGCCGGAAGCAATACTGAAGCATTAAGAGTATTCATATGACCGTACTACCCACGGCATCAACCGCCTATCTCTGGTTCGACACGGAATACTCGTCACTCGAGCTGGAAAAAGCGAAGTTGTTGCAGGTGGCGCTGGTTATTACCGATGCCGATCTTAATCGACTGGCGCCGGTTTCAGAGGACTTGAACCTGTTTATCCGTTTTCCGGAAAGGGATACGGTAAGTCCGTGGATACTTGAAAACATGCCGGAATTGGTCGCACGCTGTCGATCCCCTCAAGCCATCAGTGTCGAGGAAGCCGATCGCAAACTGGCCTCCTATATTGATCGAAACGTTGTGGTTCCGCTAGGCGATGACAAGAAGAAGCCCATTCTTGCCGGCAACAGTATCCATTCTGACTGGTATCTCGCACGCAGTTTTTTGCCCGAAATGAGCAAACGTCTTCATTACCGCCATCTCGATGTCACCACACTTAAATTGCAGTGGCAGGACTACCGGAATGGCGAAAAGTTTGAAAAAGACGACGTGAAGCTGGTGGCCCGCCACTTCCCCGGACTGGTAACCAACCAGGACTCAAAATTGCACGACGCATATTACGACTGCCAGGCATCCATTGCGGAGTTGGCATATTACCGCAAGCACCTTTTCAAAAAGCCGAAGGCTTGACCATGAGTCATGGCATTGAAAATTTGAGTCGACCATTGTCGTGGGGAAGCTTAAACCTGCCCAATCGGGTATTTCTTGCCCCGCTCGCCGGTGTGACTGATACGCCATTCCGCCGTATATGCGCCGATTTTGGCGCGGCATTGACGTATGTCGAAATGCTGGTTTCAGTTGCCGTGATCTACCGCAGTAAACGCACATGGGAAATGATGAATCGCCACCCTTCGGAACAACGTTTGGGTGTGCAACTTACGGGGCGCAACGTTGATGAAGTGGTCAAGGCCGCGGGGATACTCAATCAACAGGGATTTGACACCATTGATATCAATATGGGATGCCCGGTCAGAAAGGTCGTTCACTCCGGGTCGGGTAGCGCATTCTTGAAAGATACCCAGCGTATTCGGGACACATTGACCGGTGTGAAGTCCGTTGTGTCGATCCCGCTAAGCGCTAAATGTCGACTGGGATTTACCAGGGACAAGCTTAACATCACCGAAGTTGCTCCCATCATGGCGGAAACCGGATGTGATGGAATTATTATTCACGGCCGGACCCGGGATTGCACATATGCCGCGCCCGTGCAGTATGACATGATTCGTGTCGGCGCGGCTTCCGCTCGTGCCGTGCGTCATGATTTACCCGTAATTGGAAACGGTAATGTTTTTGACCGGCAAACCGCGGAACTGATGCTGATGCGGACCGGAGTTGACGGCGTCATGGTCAGCCGCGGATCGCTCGGTAACCCATGGATTTTTTCCGAGTTAACCCGGCCGGATTTTCTCCAACCAACCGTGGAAGAATGGCTGGATGGCGTTCTGCGCCACATCGAGTATCATCGTGAATACTACGGTGATACGGAGTATTCCGCGCGTCTGATGCGGAAGCATTTGATTTGGTATGCCAACGGCTATCCTTATTGCTCGCACTTGCGTGGATTTTTCAACACCGTGACATCGCTGGCCGATGCCATGAAAGAATTACAATCGTACGCCGCTAAACAACCCAGGGATTTGCGAAGGTATTCGGATGGTTCAGCCCGGATATTTAAGGAGGATCCCAAGTACCAGATGGATCGCGAAATTGACCGGGGCGTGGGCACAGATGGTCTTGATCAAACGGAAAAAACCGACAATACTTCAACTATTCAGGTGAATTCATGAAACGGGCATTAAAAATCACGGCCATTGTTTTGGTTCTTCTATTTATCGTATTGTTTTTCTACCTCGGTCAGGTGGTGGAAAACGCAATCAATCACGCCGGTCCCCGGGTTCTCGGTGTTCCGGTGTCCGTCGAAAAAGCCAGGATATTTCTTCTTGCCGGACGTTTGCACATTACGGACTTGATTGTAGGCAATCCGGAAGGCTTTAAAACCGACAACATGTTCAACATGCATGAACTTTCCGTTCGGTTCAGTCCGCGAAGTATATTTACCGATACGATTATTGTGCATGAAGTGCTGATCAAGGCGCCTCAAATTACCTATGAGCAAACCTTGACGGGAAACAATGTGGGAGCTTTGCAGAAACAACTGGGAGGCGCTGATAAACCGAAGGATTCAGAACCAACCGCACCGGGCAAAAAAGTTGTCATTGAGCGCTTTTATCTTACCGATGGCAAAGTGAAGTTAAGTATACCCGGCATGATGGGTACGGCGTTGCCGATACCTCTGCCGACCATTGAATTAAAGGATATCGGCAAGGAAAAAGAGGAGGGAGCCAGCATTACGGATGCCATTTCCTCCATATTTGGTGCGATCTTCTCGGCAATTGGCGATGTTGTAATGTCTTCGGGTAAATTGCTCGGCGATGGAGCCAGGCTGGTAGGCGATGGTGTGGTGACCGCCGGAGGAGCCGTGGCGGATGGCGTCTCCGCAGTTGGCCGAGGTTTGGCCGGTGCAGTGGGCAGTTTGTTTGACTCGTCTTCGGATGAAGGTGAAAAGTCCGGGGAAAATGAATAATAATGAAGCCCAATCGTCTAACATCCGGAGCTGAATCATGAAAATATTCATTATCATGTCTTTGTTGCTGTCGGTGATTATAATACCGCAAGCGTTTGCTGATCGTGAGTGGATTTCCGGCGGCACACACAAGGCAGGTGGCGAAGCCAAGGAAATAAAAGTCAATCAGGCGATTTCCAAGGTTGTTATTACCTGCACCGAGGGTCAGGTTACGATATCTTCCTTAACCCTGAAAGACGGCGGCAAATCCATACCCTTCCAGTTTATGACCCGGTTAAACAAAGGCGAGTCACAACAAGTGACGGTCGGGGATAAAATTCATGCCGGATCAATTATCATTAACGACGATGGGCGCGGGGAATACTCGGTTCGAATCAAAAAGTAATCGAACTACCACTCCAATCCGGTTATTGCCATTTCGGCGTCTCCAACCGCCTCCACGCAGGTATGGAAAAATTTTCTGATTACAGTTCCTTTCACTTCCGTATCCAGTCCGTATCCGTCGATTCCGATAACATCGCCGACTTTTGCCTGAATATGAAGATGCCGCAGGTGTTTGGAGGCAAACTCAATGAGCCGCGACTCATCGCGTTCATTAAACGGATTTCGTTTCAGAAGTTTGTTTATTTCAAGCGGTTGGCGTTCGCCGGATATTAATTCAAAGAAAACGCCATCCGGAATAAATCGATACAACCGGCCGGCGCCCCGCGAAAAGTTTTCCGCCATGCGTTTGAAATAACGGAAATGCCGGTCGATTGAATCGTGATCACCGGGGTCAACCAAGTGAAGGGTGCCGGTTATAATCAACAGACTCAATTCGTTGCCGTCTGCGTCTATTTTATGAGGCAACCGCAGGCTCATGGAGCTGTTGGTGAGGATCAAGTGATGATGAGGGTTTCCGCTGGTGTAGTGAATCAGCGGATAACCCCGCCGATCAAGACAGTAGTGGGTATCGCATGAAAAAGCATAACGCGCACAGCCGCCCGAAGACATGGCAAGCACCGCCCCGGGTTGAAGCAATAAAACGCGATGTGCTTCTTCGGTACGCCGCGATTCGGAAGCTCCGCATTGATCTGGCGATCTGTCGTCCATATCTATAGAGTAACCCTCATCAATCAGGATGCAATCAAATGAATACGTTATTACTTGCTGAAGTCCAAAAGGCATTAGCCTCCAGAAAACCCGTTGTTGCATTGGAAAGCACGGTAATTACCCACGGACTTCCCCGTCCGGAAAATGCCAGGGTGGGGCGGGAACTGGAGCAAGTCGCCCGCGATCACGGCGCCGTACCAGCGACGATTGCTTTCATGGATGGCAATTCATGTATCGGATTGGACGATTCAGCGCTGGATCGACTGGCCGCCATGGAAAATGCCGTCAAATGCAGTTTGCGGGATATACCTGTAGTCATGGCAAAAAAGTTGTGCGGAGGCGTTACGGTGGCGGCTACCATGCATCTTGCCCATAAGGCCGGAATCCAGGTATTTGCCACCGGTGGAGTTGGCGGTGTTCACCGGGGACAACCTTTTGACATCAGTGCGGATATTTCCGCCTTGGGTCACATACCAATTACCGTGGTGTGTGCGGGCGCTAAATCAATTTTGGATGTTCCATTGACACTGGAAGCGCTGGAAACAAGGGGAGTTACGGTGATTGGATACCAAACCGATGAATTCCCCATTTTTTACAGCCGGGAATCGGGTTTGCCGGTCGATGTGCGATGTGATGATCCTGATGAAGTTGCCGCCATCATAAAGGCGCGCGACACGGCTGGATTGCCATCCGCCATCCTCGTTGTTAACCCGGTCCCCGCGGCGGATGCAATGCCTGCAGTGGAAGCGGAATTCGCCATCAAACAAGCGTTGTCGGAAGCGGAAAGCGCCGGAGTGTCAGGTAAAAATGTCACGCCGTTCCTGTTGGCTAAGGTGAGTGAATTGACAGGAGAGCGAAGCAAATCGGCCAACCTGGCGTTGTTGCGAAACAATGTTCGCCTGGGAGCGGAAATCGCAAAAGCACTGCTGTAAAATATCTGCCGGAGTTACAATTCGCTGGAGGTAAAGCTTTGATTGGCGAGTCCGGTAAGATGAATGCCACATTCCTTTGATTGATCAGCGCCTTTGGATGGGTCGATGTAGTTATCGTTGATTGGCAGGGAATGTTGCTTGCAGTATGCGTAGAGCTTTCTGGAATCCCAATCCAATAACGGGTGAAACTTATACAATCCGTCACTTCGCCGCATAAGTAACTGGAAAATCCTCCGGTGATCTGTTTCATGTCGTTGAACGCCGGACATCCAGGCGTGGACATTGTGCTCCTTCAACGCATTTTCCAATGTTTCAACTTTGGTAGATTGAAGATACTCTTCCAGTGGCAAATCGCTGGTCTCGGATTTATATGTTGTGCTGGCAATGTTGTAACGGAACACCCTGATTCCGAGCATGTCGATTAATTGCTCGGCAAAGGCAAGGGTTTCCGCATTGTGTCCGGTGTCGACGGAAATGATGGTCGCGTCCGGTGCCCAGCGACTGATCATGTGCAACATGACGGACGAATAAGTACCGAAGCTGGTGGTCAAGGCAAGATGGTTGCCAAACGTACGATGTGCCCACGCTATTCGCGCCCGCTCGTCCATTTCTTCGAGGAGCACGTTAACCTGATTCAGGTCATGAATGTCATAGTTTGTCGGCAAAGATGGCACCGAATTATTATTGGCGATAATTACCACGCCTCGGACCAGCCAAGGAGTCGGCAAAGATCTTCATTGGATTTCTCAAAAATTTTATCAATTCGTTTGCGCGTTTCCACCGTAAGCATTTCATAAGGATTTACATAGGGGGGATCCATCAAATCCGGGGTGAAGTCCGGCAAACCCAGAAATTTGTAAGCCCTCATCGCGTATTCAACCGGATTGGCGTAATAATCCTCGCTTCGAAAAACAAAGAATTGGTCTTTGCGGAAATACTGCATCCAGTGTTTCAGCTGGCGGGCGTACATTCCGTGGGAAATATACGAATGGTAGCGATGATTTGGCGGGTCATGATAGGGGTTGTCACGCATCAGAAATCGTCCCCGCTCAAGCCGCTTCGGCTCCATTTTTAATGCAAACTCAAAGGCGAGGTTTTCGTGCCCTCCAGCCACGGACATGCGGAAATGGGAATAGGCGCGATCTGTCGGATTCCGTAACAATACAATAAATTTCGCCATCGGACAGAAACGCTTTACTCTTTCCGGGACCAGGGGGTGGTACATGTAGTAGGGGCTGGCCTCGCCTGTGATATGTCCTTTCGGGCGTTCCCCATCTTTGTATTTGGAAAGAAGGGGAAACTGCTCGATGTACCACTCATTTCCCATACTGAAGTGCTTGTCGAAATAGGCCACGGTAGGCTGAAGCGAAGGCACAACCTGCGGGTGCTGAATCAGGTACTCGTAAAAGGAATGTGTTCCCCCCCTTTGAGTTCCGATTATTATAAAATCGATCATAACCCACGTAAACTCCCAGTTATCAATAATGTTTTACATGCCAACACTCAAGCGATTAGATTGAAATTTATATAGGAGATTTGGTATGCTTTTGATCACCTTGAAAGCACTTGTTGAATTATCAAGATTACGCGGAACAGGTAAACCGATTTAACCCTGATACTCATGGAATGTGAACCGACAACATCGCCGATTTCCGCACCGGTAATCATCCCGAGGAAACAACATCAGATAAGTCGCCAAGCCATCAGCCAAGGAACGTTGGATGTCTTGTATCGACTTAAAGATGCAGGATTTCTTGCCTATATTGCCGGGGGCGGTGTACGTGATCTTTTGGTGGGACGGAATCCCAAGGATTTTGATGTCGTTACCGACGCCCGGCCGGAGCAGGTCAAGCGACTGTTCCGGCATTGTCGGTTGATTGGCCGTCGCTTCCGACTCGCGCATGTCATGTCCGGTGGCGAAACCATTGAAGTGTCAACTTTTCGCGCGGGTATCGAAGACAAGCCGGATTCCAAATACCTGCAAAAATCGGAAGAAGGGCAAATCCTCCGCGATAATGTTTACGGCACACCTGCGCAGGATGCATGGCGGCGCGATTTCACCGTCAATGGGCTGTTTTATAATATTGAGGACTACAGTTTGATCGATTATGTCGACGGGCTGTCGGACGTGAGGAAGAAACTCATCCGTGTTATCGGCGACCCGGACACGCGTATGTTGGAGGATCCGGTTCGAATGATCAGGGCGGTGCGTTTTGCCTGCAGTCTTGGTTTTAATTACGACCCGGAAACGGAAAACGCCATCATGCGGCATGCCGCACGAATATCAAAGGCATCGCCGGCGCGCATGTTTGAGGAAGTGCAAAAATTGTTTTTCAGCGGGCATTCACGAGATGTCCTTCAGCATTTGTGCCGTTTCAATCTGTTGGACCAAATGATGCCCGAATTGGCGGAGGCCATGAAAGCGGATGAACGTTCGCGTGCGTGGCTGGAGCGGGTTACACGACAATTGGATACATGGCGTATGCACAATGTCATTGTCACGCCTGAACTGCTCTATTCTCTCATATTCGGGCTGATTCATGAAAAGGAGATATCCCGCCTCATGCAGGAGGGCATGCCGGTATTTCATGCCGCGGAGCAAAGCGTGGCCGGTCATTTGACCAGCCTTGGCAGTCGAATCCTGATCCCCAAAGTGATAGGTCGTCATCTCGCACAATTGATGGCGGTCCAGCATTACTTTATTTCCATAAAGCCGGCTAAAATCAATAAGTTCATGCATCGCCCCTGTTTTCATGACGCCTATATTTATTTCAAAATGCGGGCGCGTTTTGATCATGCCCATGCCGATCAGGTGGCGTTTTGGGACGAAAAGGTGCGCGGCATAAAGTGGTAGGTCTTGATGCAAAAGATCATGCACCCGGCCATTGATCGTATTCTGGAAAAGGCTCGCGCGGGCGGAATGCCCGACGGCGCTTTTTTCATCGCGGTTGATGTTGGTAACCAGCGCGCGGAACTATACCGCCACTGCGAATATATCTGTTCGTTTCCGGTATCAACCTCCCGATTCGGTATTGGTAATGTGATGGAGTCTGAACAAACACCCCTGGGGTTCCACGAAGTTGTCGAACGATTTGGAGACGGACTTCCTGCAGGCGCCATTTTCACTTCGCGATTATTTGCTGGATCAATTCTGCCTCCGGCGCAATGGAGTAGCGGAGAAGGGGATATGATATTATCCAGGATACTGCGACTGGGCGGAAAGGAACCGGGCAGGAATTCCGGTGGTTCATGCGATACGTATGACCGCTTTATTTACTTTCACGGTACGAACCATGAATACCTTGTCGGCGTCAAACCGTCATCACATGGATGTATCCGCATGCGAAATCTCGACATCATCGCGCTTTATGACACCGTAAGAAACGACCCGGTATGGTGTTGGATCGGTTATCCCGAATAAATCCGCATGTATTTTACACGCAATGTTCGCGAAGACTTTTTTTGAAATCAGCCGGTATGGTAATGGCTTTTCCGGTTCGAGCGGATACAACCGCGTGCGTGATGGCAATGGTAATGGCGGTTTTACCCGACTCATTTATCAATTGATGTTGAAAGGTAATTGAACGATTGCCGATTTTTTTTACCTGGACATGGATCTGGATGCGATCTCCAAGATGCAGTGAAGCATGATATGCGGCTTCGAGGTGAACCACTGGAAGTCCGAACGTCTCATGCTTGATCATGTCCGCAATGGGGAATCCGATGGCCTCCATGAAGCTTTCAAATCCTTCGTGGGCAATCCGGCATGCCGAGGCAAAGTAGATTCTGCCCGCCGCGTCGGTATCCGCCATTCGTATCCGGTAATGATAGTTCATGTTGCACCTTCCGCCTTGACGGCATTTCCAGCCAGCTCCAATAGAAAATCGTACGGAAAAATGGAGCTTGAGTGTCCATCACTCCACTGTACAGCCATGGCATAATTACCCATGGGTTGCATTTTAATCGGGTAAACGCCATCCGAAATGTCCTCGGCGCGGAGCAAGGGCTTGCCGGTAAACTCCTCCACACAATTTGCGCAACGGCAACGCTTTCGAAGATCCGCCGGATTGATGACTCCCCTGACGTCGTCGCCAAGGCGTATTTCAATCCCGGTTCCGGGTACATACGTAACCCGGGGTTTGGCGCTTGTTCCATCGGTCAGTTTCTTGATTTCGTGAAGCACCGAATCCGCCAGATCGATGAAAAGGCGTGAAGTTTCCGATGAAGGCTGAACCAGTACCTGGGGAATTCCGCCGTCACCGCACCGTGACAGCTCCGGATCAATCGGCAGTTCAAAGGTGTTTTTGATTCCGTATAATTCTTGAATTCGCTGGCGCGCGCCCTGTCCGAATAAATGATGTCGACTTGAGCAGTCCGGGCAAAGAAAATAGCTCATATTTTCCACGAGCGCCACGGTCGGCACTTTGAGTTTATCGAACATTTGAATCCCTTTTACCACATCGACAAAACTCAACTGTTGCGGTGTGGTGACGATCACTGCCGCCGTGATGGGGATCAATTGCGTGAGCGTTAATTGTACATCGCCGGTACCGGGTGGCAGATCAAGCACAAGATAGTCCAGGTCACCCCAATTGGTGGTTGTCAGTAGTTGATTGATTATTTGAGTCACCATGGGTCCGCGCATGATGGCCGCACCGGACGCGGAAGGCACATAGCCAAATGACATGAGTTTAACCCCCATATAGTCCAGTGGAACGATCAATTCGTCTTCCTGGTATAATTCCGGCTTATCCAACTGAACCATGGTGGGGAGGCTGGGACCATAAATATCCGCGTCAAATATTCCGACCTTGAACTTCCGGCCCGCCAGTGCGTATGCAAGGTTTACCGCAACCGTTGATTTTCCAACACCGCCTTTGCAACTCGAAACCGCGATGATGTTTTTTACGAATCGCAAACCAGGTGATTTGGCCAGCAATGGATTTTCCCGAATCTGACGGGCTGGGGACAGCATCACCATGACATCGCCAGCCCAATCCAGCCCAGCCAGTGCGGCCTCACAAAGTCTTTTCAGTTCCTGGCGGATGTTTTCCGGCTGGGTCGCGGCATCCAACGTAAACGAAATGCATCCGTCGTCGGTAACGCTCAAACTCGAGATCATGCCCATGGTCACGACATCCTGCCCACTCGCCGGTTCGATAACTCGATTCAACTGCTGAAGTACTTCTTCCTGTCGGGTCATTTACTTTTTGTCCTTGTATGTAAGTTGTAAATCATAAACCTTTATGGCGTTCTATCAAGTAAAGTAGATGAAGAAAGGCGGCTTAATATGGTGGTTATGACCGGAGAATATATTGGCGGTTTACGTTGTGAACTTAAACACAACCCGTCGGGTACGGTTATTGAGACAGACGCGCCGGCGGATAACCATGGCAAGGCGGAGCGTTTTTCACCTACGGATTTGATGGGTGCGGCGCTTATTTCCTGCATGATTACAACATTGGCCATCAAAACCCGGGAAAAGGGATGGTCATTTGAAGGAGCCAAGATGCGGGTGGAAAAACACATGAGCACGGATGCGCCACGTCGCATTGTTCGTTTGCCGGTTGAGGTTTGGATACCAATCGATCTTGGTCCCGCTGATCGGACCGAAATCGAGACCATTCTGGCAAATTGTCCGGCCTATAAGAGCTTGCACCCGGACATTGAAACTCCGTTGAAAATTTACTGGCCGGAAGAATAGTCGTCCGGCCAGTACGGGATTATGAGATTGCGTCGGTTCCGGTTAGAAATCGAACTGGAAGCGCATTTGGAAAACATCCACGTCGCCAACATCTTTAACGTCAGCCATGACATAGTTCCACATGATTCGGCTATGCGGATTCAAGTGCCAATTGAGTCCCAGCGTGGTCGATGACATTTTCCCGCCTTCAATACCGCCGTCATTCATATCAAACACGTTGTAACGGGCCGCGATTTCCCACGCGCCTTTACCCCATTTTTTGCCCGTTGCGTTTTCTTTGGGCGTTATGCGGGTAAATGTACCGTTACTTTTGACGTAAGGGCGATGCTCTCCGGTCAGGATGTAACTGGCATAAATGTAGTAGGCATGAAAATCAGCATCACCGGGTTTTGATCCATCGGCATTATCTAGACGGTCGACTGAAGCCATGCTCCATTCACCTTGCAGGGAAAACGAGCCGAGATTTAGCAACATTTCATAGGCCATAATGTTTACGCTGTCCGCCGGAATGGATTTTGTGTCCACCACGTAAGGCGCAATGAAGGAGTCCGGACGACCCCGGGCGCGAAAACCTTCTTCGTTCAGGTTGCGATGGCTTATGTTTCCGCCGAGATGAAGGTATGTTCTCCCGTCCTCACTGTAGTAGGGCAATCCGGTAATGCGCGCCGTTACGGCAAATTCCTCATTGCTGACGGAATCGCCGAAGTTGCCTGTGTCCTTGAATACTCCAGCGGCCCAGGTCATGCGTTGATCTAGAGCGGTATCAAAAGCCATGATGCCGCTGTTGCGTACCGGGCTGAAAATTGTGGGACCGCCTCGTTCCATGAAGGTGATGTGATTATTACTGCTGAATTTCTCAAGGCCATACGGCTCCAGCAAATGACCGATGCGAAGGTTGCCAAGCACGGGAACATTTTTTACACCCATGTAGATGGTGCGGAATTGATGACCACCGGCGAAGTCATGTTCAACGAAAAATTCGAGATTGTCATACATGGCGCCGCGCAGGAAGATGCGGGCGCGACGGAATTTGATGCCGTCATCAAATTCACCTTTTACCGTTTCAAGTGAATCATCGGCATCGTAGAAGGCGGTATCCATCTGCACACGACCGCCGATTTGCAGGCGGAATTCCTTGTCCGGTTGTTCAAAGTGAAAACCATTTTTCCAGTACCCGCGCAGGGACTTGGAGGATTGTTCCTCCAGCTTGCTTAACTTTGACTCCAGCTCCAGAATTCGTGTTTCCACGCTTTCCTGATTGGCCATGACCGGCATGGCGAGAAGGTATGACATGCTGACTATAATGCGGGTATTATTGTATTTCATAATTTATGTTTCTCCAGCTCGATGTAAAAATATCGCGAACTTTAGGCATGTTTCCGACGTCAACACCATCAGGGAAAGCATGAATCCCGCGATAAAGGAATTGATGATTGCCATTTCGTTAGCGGCCGGGAATTGCATCTCTCCTGAAATTAACCTGAAGACTGACCGGATAATCAGCCATACCAGTGAACAGCACCTGATAGGATTCCCCGAATTCGATGGGTAATGGGTCCGTCATTGAGCCAAGCCAGAGAACTTCACCCTGTTTGAGCAATTCACCACGCTGTTTGACTTCGTTTGCAATCCATAAAACAACATCAAGTGGATGCCCCAGCAGTCGATCGGAACTGCCGGCGGAAAGAACCTGCCCTTGTTTGTCCATAACGCTGGCCCGGATGTTGGCGATGCGATGTATCCATGCCGGGTCGCCATTTATCAAGTGCGGGTCACCGATTACCGCGGCGCGGGCTCCGGCATTAACCGCAGTTAACCACAACGGTTGCAGTTCCGTGCCTTCCATGAAAACCAAATCCGGAAGTTCGATAATCGGATGCACGCTTTCCAGAGCCTTTATCACTTCTTCATGTGTTTGGGCATCGTTGATGGATTCATTTTTCACCATAACCATCAAATCGGCTTCGATCATCGGCCGTGTGGCAAATTCCCGACCCAGCATAACCCGGTCGCGCAACAGCATTTCCTTCAGGACAATTCCTAGCACCGGTTGATCGTGACGGAATCGTTTTTGCATGGCCTCGGAGGTAAGCGCCGCCTTGTAACCGACGCGTGGGCCAAAATGCGGTTCTAGCAATTCAACGATATTCTCCTGATAACGATATGCCTGCTCCATTGACAGGACCGGTAGCGGACGGTTGATTGGCCAGCGATCCAGCATGTGCTGGACGGTCTGCTCGGGTCGCAGTGCAAGAGGATCCGCCAGCGAGAAGGCCGGCAAGCAAACCCAAATGGCAATCAAGGTCCGGGATGTCATCAGGTGTTTCCGATTTGCTGGTTGTCGGATTCATCCTTGACCGTGTATCCGCTTTCCTGACGCTGGTGATTTACTTTGTTTTTCTGCGTATAAAGTCGATGTACATCATCCGCGCTCATGCCCAGAACCTGGGCCAGGGAGATAAGGAAATGAAACAGGTCCACCACTTCCACGCGTGCGTTCTGTTTGTCGAACTTCTGATATTTCGCCCACCACTTCCACGGTACGCTGTCGGTCAACTCGGCCAACTCCTGGGACATCGCCCGGCAGTAGTTAAGTATCCAATGCTGTTGCTGTTCCTCCGGCATGTTGGAGAAGTCCTCAACACCGATTCTCTTGTTCAACTGTTCCTGCATTTCGAACATTTCCGATAATTTATCCATAAGGCACCTTCTTTTGCTGACTGCAATGATACTGATTCATAATGTCTGGTTGAATTCGACTTTCAATAGACTATCCATTCCGTCGATGCATGGCCTGTCCAATCCGTTTTCCAACTTCCCGATAGTTTTTTTGCGTTAATATATTGCCGGCCGCTTGCGCATAAGGGATTTGAATGTTCAGCGCGGGAATGCCCCAGGCGTTTCGCGCGAAATGAGAAAATGGAGGATGCGCTATACTCGAAACGCATGAATCCTGTCGTTGAAAATTCGGTGCGGCAAATTCGGACTGCAATTCGTGTTTAAGTACATTGCACCATTTTGTCTCCTCGGCAAATGTGCCGTCGGATTCTGTTCCGGAGAATGCAAATACACCTTCCCGTTCGCAAACACCGGGAGAATGAAAATCTAGTATGAGGGCGGGGCGGCACCGGGATTTCCAGTTCAGGATATCCTGTGTGACAATTTTTGTCTCGCGGCGGAGCGGGGGATTGCTCCATGACCGCTCCATGTCATGGGGAAAACCATCCGGCCCGAAGTGTCCCCATTTAACACCATCTATATCCACAAAGGGAATCGCCCAGATGGTGTAACCGCCTTTTTTCACCTGGCTCCAATAGCGAAGCAGGCCGTCAAGAACCCATGATCCCGGAGTTTCTCCGGCGTGCTGGCGAGCCAGAATATAAAAACCGGGCTGGTTTGATCCGGGTATTCCGATGGTGTTGTGCACCCTTGTGATGCGATTGCCGTTTTGACTTAGGCCTAATGGCGTGCTGTTCCAGAATTCCGTCGACCGCTCCAGCAGTGCATCAAGGTCGGATGTCAGATAGGGAAAACACAAAGCCACTTCAACGGCCGGGGCAGGGTGGGGAATCAACCACGACAACTGGCGCATTCCATCCTGAGAACGCGACTCTTCGCCTTGTTTCAATCGCGACCAGGTGCGATCCGGCATACCGCTTACCGGAATACAGAGAGGCAGTTCGGAGGCGCCGGCCATGGAGTCGAAATATTTCCATGTTATCCTGACTTTTGAGTTTCTGGCGGGATCGGGATCGCTTTCCTCAAGACGGAAGTGAAACCACAATGCTTCTTTTCCGCCGCATGGATCGGAAGCAAAACGAATTTCCGGAATCTCCTGTCCGGACAGAATTTCAATGTCGGCGGCATTTCCCCCGTCAAAACGGGTCGATACTTTTAACGTCATGGTCGCAGACATTGCCATTCTTTGGCCGACGGCTCAAGTCATGAGTTTTACAGCTACCCCGCGGCATCCATTGGAAACGAATATCCTGATTGTTTTTTCGATCAATCATGCCTAGTCTTTTCCACCATTGCGCAATGACTAACAAGAATATCACCAGAAAAATATTGCTGATTCTTTTTCCATTCCTTTTGCTGGAAATTGTACTGCGTATAATCGGAATCGGCGGCAGTTTGGTGTACGTTGAACATCCGGAATACGGTTACGCGCCTGCGCCATCGCAATCCTTTTCCACAATGGGTCATCGTATCGAAATCCTCGACAACGGCTTTCGCGGACCTCCCGCCACGAACCGGATACTGTTTGTTGGCGACAGTGTAACCTATGGAACGGCATTCTTGCGTGATGCCGACACCTTCCCGGCTTTGCTGGGAGGATCCAATGCCGGAGTCAATGGTTGGGGCATTCCCAACATTGCATCGTACCTTGGTCACATCTCGCTGGAGAATTATGATGTTGTGGTATGGACCCTGCCGTCGTGTGACACCTTGCGGCCATTGATGACACTGCGGGACGGATTGATCAGCAGTAATCGGCGAATGTGGCTTCGGTTGGAATACATTGGGCGGTTTATCTGGTACGGATTTATCCAAACCTCGGTAGCGCAGAACGATCCCTCGGTTTTGCCCGAGAACATAAAGTTGCTTTTGGAGGCCGATCGTCAGCTAACTGCCAAAGGGAAAAAACTGCTGGTTGTATTTTTGCCTTATCGCGAGGAGATGTTGGGTGGGGAAATGCCGGAAACACCGTACTTCGGCCAATTGAAAGTGGCGGCCGACGAAGCGGGGATATGGAATATCAGAGCCGAGTATACAGGCGATCCGACGACCTTGTTTCGCGACTCGGCTCATTTGAGTGTTTACGGAAATCAATGGCTTGCCGGCTTGATTGCCGACGCCTTGACGCGAAAAAGCGATACGGAGAATTGATATGGGCAAAAGGCAGGAGACCATTCATAAGCGGAATTGGAATATTGCCCTGTTGGTGATTATCACGATTGGCTCTTGGTTCCGGCTTCATGACCTCGGGGTCGGATCATTCCGCGGGGATACCATACTTTTGTGGGGCCTTGCCAATCGCCCCGTGCCGTTGATGTCGGTTCTGACAAACTGGTTTCAAGTGTCCGGTGCGGCCGGACAGATGCCGATGCCGGCTTTCCTTATGAAGGCATTTCTCGACTTGTCACCGGTCTCTGTAACGCCATTTACGGTTCGTTTCACCTTTGCCTTGACCGGAATCCTTGCCATTCCCGTAGCATATTTCGCCGGGCGTAAACTGGCGGGTGAACGACTTGGCTTGATCATGGCCACGTTCACGGCGATTAATCCTTTTCATATTCATTTTTCGCGTGAAGCGTATTTCTATTCCGCTTTGTTTCTCGGTTATTTCATTTATCTGCGCGCTATCGCCGGTTTTACTTCCTGTGCGGCGCAAAACAAGGCGCCTGATAATCGTGAATACCTCATATTCGCATTGGGGCTGTTTTTCAGTTCTTACAGTCAAATGACGGGGCTGTTGCTTTGCGCGGTGGGGTTTTTCTATGTGTTGGCCATATTCTGGTCGAAACGCAAGGTAATGCCGGTGTTGATTGTCTTGCCCAGGTTTATTGCTTTGCATGTGGTGATTTATCTGCCGTTTTTATTTGTCGAATGGGGACCGCGCGAAATGGTGGTCCAATATTTCAGCGCGCATACGGACTATGCAAAACAAGTCGTGGCATTGTCGGGCCAGAATTTCGCAACCGGCATGGCGCAGGCTTTCTCGGGTTTTTCCTGGGGCAGTCAATGGTGGGCCTGGTTGTTGATGGCGCTATCCGTCGGATTGGGTGTGATGGCGTTTCGCAAGCTGTATCGTCATCATATTTTATTGATCATGGTATTTCTTGTCTTTCAAATCGTGCTGTTTGTAATTGTCCGTTCCGCGCTGGGAGCATTGTATGAATCGCGTTACATTGGCGGACTTTTCCCGTTCTGGCTATTTTTCATGGCCGCCGGCTGGTATTGGTTATCAACACGTTCCCTCCCGTTGTCCTCGCCGGCATTGACACGCTTTTGGGGATGGATACCCTTTATCATTCCGGTGGCCGGTTGGGCTTATCCGGCCTATCTGGTCACGCAACTTACCGGCAATCCTGTCCCATATTTTGATGTAGTACGGTTTGCCGATCAGCATTTACCCAAAGGCTCTCCGGTGCTGGTCGACCGTTGGTTTGAGCCTTGGAATGAATTGGCCGCACACCCTTCAAGCAATGTCGTATTCATGTTCACAGTGCCAAACGAACCGTTGGAAACGTTTCTGCAGAACAACTGGCGCTTTACCGCGCAACAATTCCTGCTTGAAAATCCGGATGCGGCATACCTTGAACTGGCTAAAACGTATCATGATGTGCCAAGCGTCGGACCCTGGATCTGGCCACATCAACACTTCCGGCAACGTCACGTAATTGTCAACGAAGCAGGTCTTAAATTACGCCAATTAGGTTTGGCGGGTCGGGGCGACTACTATGCGGCAACAACCAACCGCGTTCGCGTCGAGTTGTTTTACAATACGCGGGACGATATCATCGAATTAAAGCGGCGTGAACAGGCGCCGGTATTCACACTGTATAAAAACGGCTGGCAATTTGAAAAAACCGGTCCCATGCAGATTTTCCGAGTTCCAACCAGGGATTTTATGAATTGGCGTGTCATGACCCAATCAGCGGAGATCGAGGTATACAACACGACGGAGGTTCCGATTCAAGTTCAAGTCATGCTGTCCGGTCTCTCACCTGCCGGGCCAAAAAGAGTTGCATCATCACTTGGGCGACGTCACGAATTCTCCAGCAACCAATTGACAACCTGGGACGTGGGAACATTTAACGCGAATCCCGGCAGTAATACGATTCGCATCGAGGACATCATGAAAGAGCAGGGTCGCAACCCGTTGTTCACTGCATCGGTGACGGTTCAACCCGTGCCTTGAAATGGAACCAACTCATGAAAAACCTTTTCAAAAAATCCGAGACTCTGACCTGCTTCTTATTCATCGCGATCTTTGGTTTGATTGTATACCGGGAAGCCATTCCGCCGGGATCGGTACTATTTACCACCGATGACAACATCGGCGCCATCGCACTTCGTAAATCCACGATACCTCACGCATTTGCCGGCGGATGGGATGATTCTATTGCCGCCGGTCAACCCATCAACACGCCGGTCAGCTCAACCAATCTTTTACTCTGGATGATGAGTCCCCGATTTTTTGTGAATTGGATTCATTGGATCGATCTTGTTGCGGGAAGCTGGTTCCTGATGCTGTTTCTACGTCTCCGGGGCATAAGTTGGATGGCCTCTGTGCTTGCCGCGTTGCTTGGATGTTGGCTCGGCAGTACCTTCTTCCTTACCTATGCCGGACACATCGGGAAATTCGGTGTCGTCATGTTCGCCGGAATATATCTTTATTTGGTCGAAAGGGCCGTGAGAGAGAAATCCGCATTGTACGGAATCCTGTCCGGCGCGGCCATGGCGGGCATGTTCATCGAGCAATCGGATTCCGCATTGTTTTTCGCGCTTGTGCTGGGGCCATACGCGGTTTTCCGGGGCTGGCAGGAGTGGCGATTCAATCTATTTTCCCATATCCGGGTTATCGTGCCGCTATTGGTCGTGACAGCCATGATTTCTTTCCACGCGGTTTATTCCGCGTATACTTTTTTCCGCTTGGATAAACCGGTCGAAGGTGCGGAAAGCCAAAGTTGGCAGGAATTGTGGGATTACTGTACGCAATGGAGCTGGCCGCCTTCGGAATCCATTGAGTTCATAGCGCCGGGATATCTGGGCTGGCGCAGTGGCGAGCAATCCGGTCCCTACTGGGGAGCGCTTGGGCGGCACCCTCAATGGCGTCCGGAATTCGGACCGAATGGCATGAACTTCAAACTCGAAACCTTTTACAAAGGTGTGCTTCCCATCATGTTCCTGGCCCTGGGAATCTACATGTCGCTTTTCCGAAAACGTGGCGGCAAGATGGATCGGGGGAGCATGATATTCTGGACCACCGCCATGGCTGTGACGTTTATCCTGGCCTGCGGGAAATATCTTCCGCTTTACCGATTGTTTTTTGAGCTACCGGGTATTTCATCCATTCGCAATCCCGTCAAATTCATGCAAATCACACAGATTGCCATGGCGATTATCGCCGCCTATGGAATGGATTACTGGCTGAAATTGTCACGAAGGGAAAAAGTTAAAAATGACCCCGACGTTCCCGTGGTAATCGCATTTTCAAAAGGCATGCTTTATACCGCGGTTCTTTTCTCAATTTGGGCCATATTTTTATTGATCAGATTGGATGCCTCGGCGTTGGCTTTCTCTGCCGAAGGTTGGCAGGACATGGGCGCCCGGATTGCCGAAACACGCATGAAAGCGATGTTTCATGCCGCGATTATGGCATGGATCGGATATGGCGTGCTTCGTTTGGGAACGACGCAAACCGACGCTCGCGTTGGCGGGGTGCGGCAGTTGGGACTTGTGGTGATTGCCGTGGTTATGATTGATCAGCTCCTCATCAGTCACCGTTATGTACAGTCCACCCAAAAGAATTCACTGGTCAGCGAGGGCGACTTAATTCCGATGTTGCAAAGTCAGCTTGATCATCAGCGCTTTTACTTGTGGAGCCCTCCCAACCATGGGCAGTGGCAGGGACTTTTCAATCAGTGGCTGACCATTCTGATGCCCTATTATCAGATCCCGACCATAAATGTCGGACAAATGCGCATGTCTGATGATTATAAACAATTTTTTGACGTCATGAATGCGCGGCCGCTTCAAATGTGGGCAGGCATGGGGTTGGGAATGGTGCTGGCGCCCACGGATTTCTTTCTGCAGGTGAGAAATGACCCGACGATTCGCGAAGTCTTCGAGCCGGTCGTGGGTTATAATGTCATTTCCGTCGGAAAGACCGGCGCAACAACGGTGCAAAGTTCAGGTGGGCAAGGTTCTCAACTGGTTCTGTTGCGATTCCGGCGTCCATCCGACCGGTTCGCCCTGATCGGTGCGTGGCGCACAGAGGGCCTTAATCAAGCGATTCAATCCGTCAGTCAGATTGACCCGTTGTCGGTTGCCATTATTGATCCCGAAGGGTGGGAACATGGGGCGGATGAACGCAATCCCGGGAAAGCGGGAATGGTGAAAGTCAAAAGTTACCGTGCCGGTCGCGTGGTGCTGGAAGTTGTTGCGGATCGCCCGGCCGTGCTTCGCGCGGCGGAAAAGTTTACGCCGGACTGGAAAGCCTGGATTGATGGCAAGCCGACCTCGGTTCACCGATGTGATGGAATTTTTCTTGGAGTTAAAATCGATCCGTCTGATTCGCCGCGTGAAATTATCATCTCTTTCTCGCCGCAAAAGAAAACATTGTACCTTCAGTTTGCCGGCATGGCAATCGGATTGGCCGCGCTGATCGGGGTGATGGTAATTCCAAATCGGCGCGCGGATATTGCATCAGAAGGCGTAATTAAGTCCGACAAAACCTGAAGTAAGCGTTTTTTTGTCCACAATCGGGCTGTCGCGAATATCATCGCTCAACAGTTCGAATCGCATGGTGACGAGGACCGACCAATCGGCGGTGATTTCATAGCGTGCGAACAATCGCGCAAACCATTCCACGCTGGCGCCGGGTTGATAGGCTGGACGTTCGACAGTTGCTTCGCGTGTGCGAACGCCAAAATAGTAATCGTTATACCTGGAACTTCTCCATATCAATCCAAAGCCAGGTGTGATGGACCAGTCATTACCTCGAAAGTTCCGACCGACAGAAACGGTGCTTTCCTGTCCATCATGTCTCCCGAAAACATCGGTCAGCAAATTGGCGTCGGCGCGCCATTTCCCGAATCCGCGAAACGAGGCGTCTACCCCAGCCATCAGTGTGTCGCTACGCTTATCCATTCCGGCAAGAAACTTTTCATCTTCAAAGGCATCGCCGGCGAATTTGTATTCAGCCGATAGATTCAAGCTGATAAATCGGCTTTTATAAAGATTGTATCCGGCCCGGGGGCCGATCACGTAAAGATTTTCACCGACAAATGTAATTAATGGAAGAACTCGCACAACCTGATCGCCGCCGCGATACGGATTGGATGAAAGAAGTGTCATCACTCCCAAGCCCCACGCCCGGCTTTCCGCTCCGGGCGCAGACAGCGATATATTCAACAACCGGGTTTCATCAGAATTGACCACGTGTCGCGCCTGACGTGGTCCGGCCGGCACGGCGTTTGTTGAATAAAATACCGAGGTTTCGGTGGGAACGCCAAATGCGTTTGAATTCATTTTGCCGTCGGAGTTAAGGTCATGAAATACACGAATGATGTATTCGCCTTCGGGGATATCGTGAAGCACGACTTTCATGGGGTTTGATGTAACGGCAACGTGATGGCGATGAGCGGGTTGACTTTGATGAAATGTTTCCAATGACTGGAAAAATGAGATGTCCAGAATTCCAGTGATTGGAAAAGCTCCTTCGATATTCAATTGAACGGGGGCGCCGGATGAAACGGAGTTCAGGGAAAGGATGAGCAGAATAAGAAGTATTGATCGTTGCGGACGCATTCGCCATTGTTTTTGCATAACGACGAAATGTAGCACCGCGTACTCAAAAATCAAATTGCGCTTGGAAGGATGATACTATGACGGCAACACGATTTGTTCTTACCGAGAAAGAAATGCCGACACACTGGTACAATGTGGCGCCGGATTTCCCGGAACCCATGGCGCCGCCGCTTCATCCCGGCACGAAACAACCGGTGGGACTTTCCGACATGACGGCTATCTTTCCTGAAAATATCGTCGCGCAGGAAATGTCGACTGAACGTTATATTGAAATTCCGGACGAAGTCCGGACCATGCTTTCCTTGTGGCGTCCGACGCCGCTGTTGCGGGCCGTACGATTGGAAAAAGCGCTCAAGACCCCGGCGCGAATATTCTACAAGTACGAGGGAGTCAGCCCGGCGGGAAGCCACAAGCCCAATAGCGCGGTAGCTCAAGCATACTATAATCGTGAAGCGGGAATTAAGCGATTGGTCACGGAAACCGGGGCGGGGCAGTGGGGGTCGTCCCTGGCCATGGCCTGCAGAATGTTCGGAATTGAATGCGTCGTTTTTATGGTCAAGGTCAGCTTCAACCACAAACCTTACCGCAAACTGGTTATGCAGACGTACGGGGCAAACGTTCACGCCAGTCCGAGTAAGGAAACAGAATTCGGGCGAAAAGTTCTGGCTAATGATCCAGAGTGTCCCGGGAGCCTCGGTATTGCCATCAGTGAAGCCATCGAACAAACGATAAAAACTCCAGGCACGAAGTACGCGTTGGGCAGTGTGTTAAATCATGTCTGTCTTCACCAGACAGTAATCGGCCAGGAATCAATCCGGCAGATGGAGATTGCCGGGATGGAGCCGGATATCATCATTGCCTGTGTCGGGGGCGGAAGCAATTTCGCCGGAATGGTTTCGCCCTGGGTCGAACGCAAGATTCACGGCGGTAAAAACTATCGGATTATTGCGGTCGAGCCCGAATCCTGCGCCTCAATGACAAAAGGAGAATTGCGCTACGATTTCGGCGATACCGCGATGATGACGCCCCTGATGATGATGCATACGCTGGGGCATGATTTCATACCGCCATCCATTCACGCGGGAGGACTTCGCTATCACGGCATGGCGCCGCTGGTTAGCCACATGTACCGCCTGGGGCTGATTGAAGCACGTAGCGTAACGCAGAATAAAATATTCGGAGCGGCGGTCCAGTTCGCCCGCACGGAAGGATTGATTCCCGCTCCCGAGCCTTCCCATGCCATAGCGGCCGTGATCGATGAGGCGATCCGGGCGCGGGAAGAAGACCGTCCGGTTACTATTCTATTCAATCTATGCGGTCATGGTCTGCTCGACATGACCGCGTACGATGCGTTCCTTGGCGGAAAGCTCACCGATGATTGATCGGTAGTGTTTATCAGCTTGGTGACGGTATGTCAGGTGTGGCGGGATCCTGTGGCAATTCTTCGGATAGCGACCCCGGAGAAAATACATCAAAGTCGGGTCCAAACGCCCGCAGGAATTCTATTGAATACAGTCGCAGGAAAACCGTGACCGGTAACACAACAACGGCATTGATGTAGGGAATGACCAACAGGAAGAACAAACAACAACAGGTCAACAACCCTGCGATTACCATAACGAATCCGACGCCGATATTCAGGACAAATCGGAAAAGCAAGTAAAGAATGAACGTGCCGGGATGATGTTTGATCACGGGCAATAATAACATCCATGCTTCATTGGTTCGCATGCCGTGTTTCATCATCAGCGGAACCACGAATTCGATGAGAAACAGGTAAATCGCCGTCATCAACAAGCCTGCGAAGAACATTACAAAAGCTATTCCGATCATCGAGCCAACAGAAATCGCACCGCGTGTGGCATGTGCGGCGCCATCATGAGAAAACATGGGCCACAATGCGAGGATCATCCCCGCGACCAGAACAGCCGTTACGAGCATGCAAAGAATTGAAAATCCCAACTGCCATAGGAATAGTGAATTTCCGGCATCCCGATAATCATGCCAGGGCTTACTTACCTCGGTGGTGTCATTGACGACATTTTTGAGGAACATAAAAGCGCCGCGTGATGAAATCCACATGAAGAGGATACCCAAAAGTGTCCCTAAAATTATTGTTATTCCGACGACAGTTATGATGATTTCAGAGTGCATCCGCCAAAATTCGAGCAAGGGCAATTCATTCAAACCCAGGCTTTTGGTGTCAAAAAAATTAAAGGTCGGAAATCCAATCCCGCTTAGCAGAGTTGCCAACCAGGCGGAGAATCCCAGTGCGAACCACTTTTTTGCCAGAAACGGTTTGAATAAACGTTTGACCATGCCATCCCAAGCACGGTCGAGGGGATTGATAACAGAAATCGGGTACATGATAGGAAACGATAGGTTCTAGTTTAATCCGGCTTTTTCAGCCAGGTTTTCATATAAATCAATGACTTGACGGACGTAGGCCCGCTTTTCGTTGTAGGTTCCGGGGAAGAAGCTTCCCTTGAATCCGGCTATGATCACATTGCGCAATTCACGCGGCGTGAGGCGCAGATGTTTTACGGCCAACATAATTTCTGCGGTTACCGTGGTGTTGGAAACCAGGCGGTTGTCAGTGCAAATTGACACAGACAGATTGTGGTCCAGCATTTGACGAAGCGGGTGCCGGGCTATGGTTTTCATGTGTGGCAGTGTCTGCAGATTACTGGTCAGGCACACTTCAATGGTTACACGTTGGCTGGCGATATATTCCGCCAGATGTTTGACGTAAGCTTTGGGATCGGCAATGCCGGGGTCTTTGACCAGATGATCGGCAAACAGCCAGGTGCCATGGCCGATGCGGTTTGCATAACAGTCCGTGATGGCCTGGAAAATAGACTCCGGTCCGTATGCTTCACCGGCATGAATTGTTTTACGGATGAAATTGCTGTGCGCATGCTGGAACGCGGATTTGTGTTCGCCGGCCGGAAATCCGGCTTCTGCGCCGGCCAGGTCGAATCCAACCACCGGATATCCGTCATGATGCGCCAGTTCCACTGTCGCGCGCGCCAATTCCAACGAGGCCGCGGCAAATACCTGTTTCAGCGGAGCGTATGGCATTACACTGAAGATCTGGCGGTAGTAGGGGGACATGTGTTCATTGAAATAACGCATCGCACATAGAATCAGCCCGTAGTAACAGGGAATGTCCCTGCCGCTCCGAACCGCGGCGGATGAATTGTGCTCTTTGCGGGCGCGATCCATCCCTTTGCATACCGCATGAATGACCTGCTTCATCGACAATTTATCGTGCGTGTGGAGTTGTGGCGCAAACCGGATTTCGATGTAACGAACACCTTCCGCAAGATGATCCTGAATCAGCTCGTAACCAATCCGTTCCAGATTTTCCGCGGTCTGCATAACCGCACAGGTATAGGCAAAGCCCTTCAGGTAATCGGGAAGATCCTTATACTGATCCTTGAAAACTTTTTCACGAAGCCCGCTTTCCGTAAGGGATGGCAACTTCACTTTTCCCTGCTTCGCCAATTCAATCAAAGTCGGAATTCGCAATGAACCGTCGAGATGAACATGAAGTTCGGTTTTGGGGATACTGCGGACAAAGGATTCTGTGATGGCTGATTTCATAACGTTTTTTCCCGCTTGTTTTTACGAAATCATACATTTGCCGGCCGTTCGACTCAACAGCATAATGTTGAAATGAAAATTGACCTGTGCCGAACGGTCACATACTTTGTTTGCGGCGTATGCGTCTTAATAAAATATAGGGAGATTCCAGATGTCAAATGAAGTCGAATCCATGATGAAAGAGGGCCGAAGTTTCCCGCCACCCCCGGAATTTTCCCAAAAGGCGCGAATTTCCACACTTGAGCGCTACGATACCCTTTACCGCGAGTCCGTCGAATCACCGGAATCCTTCTGGATGCGGCAAGCGGAGGAGAATATTGCGTGGATACGGAAGTGGGATCAAATTTCCCGGCACGACTTCAGCGTCATCGGCAAGGAGGAAAAACCTTACGTTGAATATTTCCCGGGTGCGCAATTAAATGTCAGCGCCAATTGCGTTGATCGTCATGTGGCCGCCGGGCGGGCCGATAAGAAAGCCATCATCTGGCAGGGTGAAAAGGAAGAAGACAAGCGTGTGCTGACGTACCGCGATCTGCTGGAAGAAGTCTCGGCCTGTGCCAGGGTCCTGCGCAAACTCGGAATCCGCAAAGGACACGCCGTCACCGTTTTCATGCCAATGGTGCCTGAATTGCCCATAACCCTGCTGGCATGCGCGCGTATCGGCGCGATTCATTCGGTTGTTTTTTCGGCATTCAGTCCCGACGCGCTTAAATCGCGCATTCAGGATTGTCGATCACATGCCGTTGTCACTGCTGATGTGGGTTTTCATGCCGGCAAAGTAATACCCCTTAAAGACAAGGTTGATTCAATCCTTGCCGATTGCCCGACCGTACAAAAGGTGTTGGTTTATAACCGAGGTGATCAGTCCGTCAAAATGGCGGCTGGTCGTGATCATTGGTGGCACGAGGAAATGGGATCCGACTTGTCAGCCTTTTCCGGGGAGCCGGAACCTATGAATGCCGAGGATCCTTTGTTCATACTATACACCAGCGGGAGCACCGGGAAACCCAAGGGCGTTCTGCACACCACCGCAGGTTATTTGCTCTACACGCATTTGACTTTCAAATACATTTTTGACATCCGGGAGGAGGATCTGTTCTGGTGTACTGCGGATTGCGGATGGATTACCGGCCACTCCTACCTGGTCTACGGCCCGCTGTCAAATGGCGCCAGTTGCATGATGTTTGAAGGCGTTCCCACCTATCCGGGACCCGATCGCTTTTGGAAAATTGTCGCCGATTACAAAGTATCTATTTTCTACACTGCGCCGACCGCGATTCGCGCATTGATGCGGCTGGGCGAGGAGCATCCCGACAAGCACGACTTAAGTTCCTTGCGACTGCTTGGAACAGTTGGTGAACCCATTAATCCCGAGGCTTGGATATGGTATCATGAAGTTATCGGCAAGGGACGTTGTCCGATTGTGGATACCTGGTGGCAGACCGAAACCGGAGGGATCATGATCACGACCCTGCCTGGAGCCATGCCGGCTAAACCGGGCTCGGCGGGCAAACCTTTCTTTGGCGTTGTCCCTGCCATCCTTAAAGACGACGGGTCGACCGCCGGCGTGGATGAAGGCGGCAGTTTGATGATTATGAAGCCGTGGCCCGGCATGATCCGGGGAGTTTACGGGGATGCAAAAAGCGAACTCATTCGTAATGTCTATTTCTCAAAATTCCCGGATTATTACTTTAGCGGGGATGGTTGTCGTAAAGATGCCGACGGCTATTACTGGCTTATGGGGCGAATGGACGATGTGCTGAACGTTTCAGCTCATCGGCTGGCAACCGCGGAAATCGAAAGCGCGCTGGTCGGCCATCATGCCGTAGCCGAAGCGGCCGTGGTCGGATTTCCGCATGAAACAAAAGGGCAGGGGATATATTGCTACGTTACCCTGAAAAAGGGAATCGAACCCACCGAAGCCCTGCGAAAGGAATTGGTTCAACAGGTCAGAAATGACATCAGTCCGATTGCCACACCGGATAAAATTCAATTCAGCGATTCGCTCCCCAAAACACGCTCCGGAAAAATTATGCGAAGAATTCTGCGGAAAATCGCGGAGAACAAGCCGGATGAAGTCGGTGACACCAGCACGCTGGCCGATCCGTCCGTGGTGACATCACTGATTGACGGGCGGCAGTAAGCCGGCGTACCGTGCGGGTGATTTTTTCCAAATCGACTATTGTCCATGAAAACCTGGCGTTGGAGGATTGTTTGCTGGATCAAGTGGACGCCCCGCCAACGGTATTGATATACCGGAATGCGCCTTCGGTTGTACTGGGCAAAAATCAGAATCCCTGGCGGGAATGCGCAGTAAGTCGTCTTGATGAACTGGGGGTAACGCTTGCCCGGCGGGTAAGCGGCGGCGGGGCGGTATTCCATGATGACGGGAACGTGAACATATCCTGCATAATTCCACGCGATAAGTATCAACGATGTGAAATGCTGAATCTTTTTATCAAAGGTCTCGCGCGCGGCGGTATCAAGTCATCCGTTTCCGGAGGCACCAGCCTGGTGTATGAAGATGGACGGAAAATTTCGGGGAATGCATTCTGCTACCGCAGAAATAATGTGCTTCATCATGGAACATTGCTGTGGAAGTCGAATCTTGAATTACTTCGCAAGTCATTAATTCCGGAGGTTGCGGAAATGTTGACACGCGCCGTTGCGTCGGTTCCCATGCCGGTCGTCAACTTGTCTGACGTTGTCATGCACATTCCACTCGATGAGGTGGTTGGGCATATTCTCGATAAGCTTTCGGGGAAGTGGGGCCGGATTGAACTGGATGATGGTGAATTCATCAAACGCGAAGAGCTTGCCAATAAAAGCCAGAAACTGTCGCAGTGGGATTGGGTTATCGGGGCTACCCCGGACTTCGAATGCTCGATTGGTTCACATCAGGTTTCGGTTCACCGCGGGCGCATTGAGCGCGTCAACAGCGCTACCAGGCATCCGTGGGTCGGAAAATCTTTTGCCCCGGATTTGCGATCAAAGCCCGATTAATGCTCTGATCGGTTTGGTGATTTTCCAGAAAAGCGACGAATAAATTCGCCCCAGTTTGTCTTCCGCATCTTTCAATCGCCGGTGTGCATCGTTGTAATTATCCACATGAATGACCGGCACCAGTTTTCGTAACTCGGCATCTTTTTCAATGTCCGCTGATTTCTTTTCAACCCGGGTTAACGCGTTGGGTGTGCGTTGTCCAACTGCGGCAAACATGAATCGTGTAACTGGCGGAACATCGGTTTTGTGGTAGGGGTGATATTTGTTTTCAAAATAATGTATATCAACATGCGGGAAGCCAAGGACTCGAAACATTTTGGTGATGGCGGAAGGATTGCACCTCCACCAGTTCACGAGATTCGTTGGTTCTTCCCCCGGATTAAATTCGACGAAACTGTTTTGGTCGGCGCCATAGATGATATCCGGGAGCAGATCCGTGACGATCAAAGCCTTGTCGGTTACGGCCGCCGCTTCCTGCATTGCCCGGAAGGGATTGCTCAAGTGAAGCAGGATACTGCCGAATGTGCTGATGTCAAAACGACCGATATCCGACGGTAAATTATAGATATCAGCATAAAGCGCGGATGCTCTGGATTTTAACGCCTCATGGCCGAACCACCAACTGTTGCGAACTTGTGTGGCCGTCACGGCTCCGGATTCGCCATTCGCTTTCAAATCGATATTGGGAAGCGGAACAAGATCGGGGGGGAAACCGGGGGGCAAGTCCAATGAGACGACATCAGCGCCTTGCTGTTCAATCCAAAATGACAGATATCCGGATGCACAGCCAAATTCCAGGACGCGTTGATTCTTGAAGTCCACATGCCCGAGATAATTATGCTCATTGCCCCGGATATCCCAACCCCCGGGAATAATTCGACCATTGCCAAGATCAAGCGTGTGGTAAAAATGGCAATCCGCTTCAGATTTGCCGGCGTGGCATTGTTTCAATTTTTCCTGAAAATCTGAATTAAGTTGTCCGTTGAATGGACGCTTCAATCGATAAGCCGGTGAGTAAAATTCCAAAAGTTCCGGGTTCATGCTTTGCCTCTGAATCAGATTGTCCAACGCTCCAATTTGCGGATAAAGTCGCATTGATATTATGGTATTTCAATGATTTTATGCCGAAGTTCATGAACTTTTGCCGGGATGAACGAGTATTATTTGAACGTGAAGCGTGGTTAAATGTTCTAAAAACTGAAAGCGACTTGATAATATGTTGTTATGTCGTACTTTTTATAATCAGTGTAAATAACCACAGGAAAGGGATAATTATGAAACAAACAGTCAAAGCAGTGTTGGTCGGTTTGATTGCGGTTGGATTTGCCTTGCCGCAAAAATCTCAAGCAGATGTGTATGAAATTGACACGGCCCATTCTTCCATCGGGTTTTCCGTCCGTCACATGGTCATTGCCAATGTACGCGGACAGTTCAAGACCTTTTCGGGTAGCGTTAATTATGTTGAAGACGATGCTACCGCATTCAGCGCCAGTGCGGAAGTCGACGTGGCCAGCATCGATACAAACAATGACAAACGTGATGACCATCTGCGTTCCGGAGATTTTTTCGATGCGGAGAGCCATCCTGCAATCACGTTCAATACGACTAAAATTGAGGGCAATCTGCCGGACATTACCTTGATCGGCGAGCTTTCCATTCGTGGTGTAACAAAGGAAATTGCTCTACCGATCTCCATCGTCGGGCCGATTACCGATCCGTGGGGTAACCAACGAATTGGTTTTTCCGGAAGTACCCGGATTAATCGCCATGACTACGGCGTGTCATGGAGCAAAACCATGGACGGCGGCGGCCTGGTCGTCGGTGATGAAGTACGTTTGATCATCGATATTGAAGCGATCAAGAAGTAATCAGGTCTACTGATTTACGTCAATATGAACCCGGTCATCAGACCGGGTTTTTTATTTATCTGATCGTGACAACAACCGCATTCCAGCGTTATTATTCTTCTGAATGTTTATAAGCGTTTGCGAGGGGATGTTGTCAGGCCAACAGCTGAACTAAACCATGTCATCTAGTACAAAGCCGGTTCCATGGTTTATTGTCGTTGTCTGGACAGTAATAATTTTTCTTACCATTCCGTTTGCCCGGGACATTCAAAGCTTCTTTGATCGGTTGCTTGGCGCGCAAATCTATCTTGTTGCATCGGCCATAGCCGGCGGATTTTTCTCGCTGATCGTGTTGATATACATCTGCCGGAAGCCCAAACGAAGAATGGTCTGGCGAATCGGCTGGCTTGTCGTCATTCTGGCCGCCGCGACGCTGGTGATGAAATACCAGTTGCAAACCCCCGCCGAGGCACTGCATTTCTTTCAATATGGCATATTAAGTTATCTTTTTTTTCGTGCCTGGCGAAATACCGTCAAGGATTGGATCATCTATCCGCTTTGCACTGTCTCGGTCATTGTTGTGGCAACGGTGGATGAGACAATACAATGGATGATGCCTGGACGTTACTGGGACTATCGGGATATTCGTTTGAATATGCTGGCAGGCGTCATTATCCAGGCCTTTATCGCCCGTGTGATAAAACCGTCGGAAATAAAGCCGGGATATGAACCGCATTCTGTCCGGGTTGTTGCCGCGACGACGTTGCTTATGCTTTTCATGCTTGGCATGACCTTGTCCAATACCCCGGTTCGCGTTGATTTGTATGCGACTCGTGTTCCTTTCCTTCATTTCCTGTCCAATAATGAAAGCGTGATGAGCGAATACGGCTACCGTCATGTTGTCCCGGAGATTGGAACATTCTATTCACGCTTTACGTTGGATGAATTACAACAGATTGATGCGGAGCGAGGAAGCTCGGCTGGGGACGTGATTAAGCGATACCGTGATTTTACGGATTACCGTGAGTTTCTGCAGACATTTACGTCCTCGGTAGACCCGTTTTTGCATGAAATGCGTGTTCATCTTCACCGCCGAAATCATTACTATGCGGCGGCCTGGCAGTACCGGGACGCGGATCCCGCTCGATTTGCATTTCATATGACCGTTGCCTTGCGGGAAAATTTAATCCTGGAAAAATATTTTCCCCGGACGCTGGCCGCGGCGGATAGTGTTCTGTCGCCTGCCGAATTGGAGCATATGACGAATTTCGCGAATCTTGACCATAATTACATCAGTCCGGTAAGCGACCATCTGGTGACCGGTGCGTCGGAAGGCGAGTTGTGGTTTTCGATATTAATTATGTCAGCCTTGATGCTGTCCATTTGTTTTCGTTATGGTCGGGAAAACACCGCGCAAACGCGCATCAATACCATATATAGCCCATGATAAAGCACGAACGACTGGCCTGGTTTTACGTATATGTATGGGTCTTGCTCATATATCTGACCATTCCCATCGCCCGTCGTATTCAGGAAACGGTCCGGGCCAACGACGCCGCTTGGCTTTTTTTCTGGTTCACGGTAGCCGTATTCACACTTCTGGCCGCATGGCTGGTTGTCCAGGTGTGGCGGCGCGTATGGATCATATCATCCCTCCGGATGATTCTTCTCGGAATCATACTCGGTATATTTCTTTCATTGACCTGGATGCTAAGGAGAAATCCGGAAGAGGCCATTCATTTTGTCCAATACGGAATTCTGACAATCCTGATATTTCGCGCTTATCGGTTTCGATTGTCTGATCCGTCCATATTTTTCGCCACGTCCATGCTGGGCATCATGTTGGGAATCATCGATGAATTGATTCAATGGATTACTCCCCGGCGATATTTTGATTACCGCGATATAGGCATCAATACGCTTGCCGTGGTATTGATGTCGATTGCCATCGCGCTAGTGGTAAAACTTCCATATTCGTGGCGCGTGGCCTCTGCCGGCGGAATGCGCGCGGGATTCAAGTGGCTCGCCGTAAATCTTTTGTTACTTCTGTTTTGCCTGATGAATACCGCCTCCATGAAGGAATGGTATTCGCGATATATTCCCGCCGCCAACCGGGTGCCGACAGTAACCGCGGAGTATGGCTATTTATATCGTGACCCGGAGATAGGAACCTTTAAATCGCGCCTGTCACCGGTTGAGCTTGCGCGCCAGGACATGGAACGTTCCAGTGAAATGAGCGCCATCATCAAACAAATCCGAACCGAGGAGCAATACAACTCTTTTATCGGTTCGACGCCTCCGCATCGCCAACCATTCCTTGTCGAGGCACGTGTTCATCTATTCCGTCGCGACCGGCATGCAACCACGGCCCGCCACACCGGCAATCCCGAGGAAAAAGTGCGCTCGGCAATCATTGCGCTTCGCGAAAACCAGATACTCGAACGCTATTTCCCGAACACATTGCGCGAATCGGGTCATTGGTGGCGCGATGACATTCGTGCTTATTTTACACCACTTGTACCGGAGGATGCTTTTTACGCAAGTCCGGTGAGCCATTACTTGATCACGGGTTTCTCGCGGCGGACGGTGTTGTTTGCCATTATACCATTGCTTGTGCTTTCCCTCGCCGGGGCTCGTTGTTATGGTGGGAAACAAAGGCATGAGTGAATCATTGAAATTATCTCGTCGGCGTTTTATTCGAAACGCCGCGCTGGGGTCCGCCTTTGTTGCCGGAGGCTGGCCGTTGCGCGCATCGTGGGCGCTTCCCCGATCCAATGCCGGATCGTTGCGTTTTGTTTATTTCACGGATGTCCATGCCCGGACGGAATGGGGGACTCCGGACGCGCTCGCCATGGCCGCTGAATCAATCAATAACCAGAAGGCGGATCTTGTGATCTGTGGCGGTGATATGATTACTGATGGCTATCAATCAAGTCATGAAGTGGTTGCGCCGAGATGGAAGGTCTACCTCGAAATGCATAATGCGATTCATCCGACGCCGATCTGCGCGATTGGGAATCATGATCTTGTCGGTGTGGAGCCGGGGGATGGTTCCGCGCCTTCCGATGATCCAAGAAATGATGCCCGATCGCATCTTGGTCTTGAACAAACATACCGGTCATTTGATGTTAACGGCTACCACTTTATCATTCTGGACGGGATTCAGGTAACACGCGATCCGTATAAATATCATGGCCGAATTGACGACGCGCAAATAACATGGCTGACCAATGATTTGCAGTCGGTTGACCCGGAAAGTCCGATCATACTCGTAAGCCACATGCCGCTACTGACATCATTTTTTCAAGCCGTTGACGGCGTAAATGCACAGGTGCCCCCCAATCGCGGGCTGGTCAACAATCGCGAGGTGTTGGAGCTTTTTGCCGGACGCAGGTTACCTCTTGTCCTGCAAGGACATTTGCATGTTAACGAGATGATCCGATGGAAAGATACAACGTTCATAACCGGCGGCGCAGTTTGCGGAAAATGGTGGCGTGGTGAATGGCACGGGACCTCGGAAGGTTTCGGAGTAATTGAGTTACATGATAATCGCGTGGATTGGCAATATATGACATACGGATGGAATGCCCGTCGGCCTCCAGGTATGTAAGGTAATCCATTAAATTGAAATGG
>DAOLDL010000001.1:50900-162275 GCA_035327305.1 Kiritimatiellia bacterium
CAGCGCCATTCCCATTAAATCGTTTCTAAACAGGGTAATGCTTGAATAAACCAATCGATAATTCGTCCAATACCACGGACATGGAAGAAATCGATTCTTTGGAAATTGATCGCTTGATCGCCCTCTCTGTTAAGGGCGATCAGGAGGCATTTGGGAATGTCGTGCAACAGTATTACAACAGGGTTTATTGCGTGATATTGCGCGTCGTCAACCAGCCGGATGACGCCCGTGAACTCGCGCAGGTCACATGGGTCAAGGCATGGCAGAGATTGGGCGATTACAAGCAGGAGGCCAGGTTTTACACCTGGATATATCGTATTGCGGTCAATGCATCGCTTGATTTTCTGCGGCGCAAGCGAAGGCGACCGGAAATCTCCATATCCAGCGATTCGTCCGAAAATGAATCGGGAACGATTAATCTCGATCATCATCCTGAATTGGCTGATGAAAATACCGCGCGCGATGAAATTCATCGCGATGAAATTCGCCGGACTTTCGAGGCGGCATTAACAACATTGTCGGATGATCATCGCACCGCTTTGATACTCCGGGAAGTCGAAGGCATGTCCTACGATGAGATCGCCGATGTGATGAAAACACGCCGGGGCACCGTTATGTCGCGTATATTTTATGCCCGCAAGGCGCTTCAGGCAACCATGGAAAAATTCTTATGAAAACCCGAAATATGAAATTGATCAGCAAAGGGCTGGACGGCGAGCTGGACGGTAAAGAGCGCCGTCAACTCCAGGAGTTGCTTGCGTCTGACCCGGCTATGCGGAAAACCGCTCAAGATTGGGAGAAGGCGGGAGATGAATTGCGACGAAGCACCGGAGACGTGCCGGTGCCTGACTCTTTGCTGGCCTGGCACGACATCCGCCGTGCCATACGCGAAAATGAATCGAATACCCCGGCCAAACTTGGCCCGGCAAGTTTGCTTCGGTTGAAATGGGCCGGGGGAATTGCCGCATTTCTGGTGGTTGGCATGCTGGCGCTATCGTTTTTACATTTGACGAGAGAAGGTCGTTTTTTGGCTTTGGATTCCCTTCCGCCGCCGCGGGTTGAATGGGTGGTGGCGGAAATTCCCGGCGCCACTACCATGATTTATACCGACATGGAAACGGATTTGACCGTAATATGGATGGACGTCGCCCAGAATGTCGACCCGCGGGATACTTGATATGAGGAATACGTATATGCATCAAATCAAACTGACAATTCTCATGGCATTTGCCTCCATCATGATGATGCCGACGCTATCCCAAGCACAGTCGGAAACCCTGACACTGCAGGCTCTGATGATTCAGGCACAGAACGACTCCGCGCCCATCGATCGGCGCCTGGAACGGGTTGAATACAAATTGCGCCGTGTATTCGGTTTCCAGTTTTACCGGTATATCGGGGAGGGCAGTGTTACATTAACCTCCCGGGGCGAGGGCGTCATAAATCTTCCCGACGGGCATCGTCTTCAGGTGCGGTTGCGCGGGCGGGGAAACGCCGAAGTCCGCTGGCTGAAGGAAAATGAACCCCAGTTAAGCGCCTCCGTTGGAATATCCCGCAATTCTCCGGTTGTCCTGGGCGGAATACCGGCAAACGGCGGCAAGCTGATTATTGTCATAACCGAACAATAATCGTGAATAAAATTTCCGGTTGTTCGTCCCATACACTAGAAACCGAATAAATCGGTCGGAGGAACGGAAATGAAAAACATTGTGATGGTAATGGGATTGGCGGCGGCGGTCACCATTGCGCATGGCATGCCGGCGCAAGCGGGCAAAAAAGAATGGGCGGCTGTCGCAGGATTCGTCGGCGGTGTTCTGGTTGCCAATGCGGCGCAAGGCCATCGCACGTATCACCGGGAAGTTGTATATCACCAACCCGTGCAACATGTGGTTTACCAACCTGCGCAAACGGTGGTTATCCGTCACACTCAACCTGCCCCGCGAGGCTACTACGAATGGCGCACGGAACGCGTTTGGGTTCCCGGATGCTGGGTGTATGAGCCGTGCGGATACAACAGTCGCCGCAAAGTCTGGCAACCGGGTTACTACAGAACCGTGCAGAATCGGGTCTGGGTAAGCGCCGGTTACGCTTCGTCTTGTGGATGGTAAAAATTTTCGGTACCATGACGGAATGAAAACAATCCTCGCGCCGGTTGATTTTTCAGATTGCGCGCAAAAAGTGATTGAAACCGCCACGCGTTTGGTTTCGGCATTTGGCTCCCGGTTGATCATCCTGCACGTGGCGGCTCCCGAGCCTGAATTCGTCGGTTACGGGCCGGGACCGCAAACCGTGAGGGATAGCGTTGCCAAAGAGTTCAAGGACGAGCACCGAAGGATTCACGCGTTAAGCAGGGAACTCGAGGCTTGCGGATTGAATGCTACCGCATTGGTCATTCAAGGTTATCCTGTTGATAAAATAATCGAGGAAGCCGCAAGGCAACAAGCGGATCTCATCGTAATGGGTTCACATGGGCACGGCTTACTGCGCAATTTGCTGGTGGGAAGCGTAACCGAAGGCGTGATGCGCAAGGCGGAATGCCCTGTGCTGATTGTTCCATTTCGTTCGACGTGATTGCCGGGACTTGCACGCTATTTTCGCCAGAAATTAGCCAGAAATACCACATATACCGTATAAAACTCCAAACGGCCAATCAGCATGAGGAAAGATAAAACCGCCTTGCCGCCATTTGGTACGGAAGCATAGTTCTCCGCCGGTCCCACCGTGGAAAAACCCGGACCGATATTGCCCACCGCGGAAAAAGCGGCGCTAATGCCCGTGGCAATATCATCACAGTAAAAACTCATGATGATGGATCCCAGTCCGGCAGTTGCCATGAATACAAAAAAGTAAAGCGCCACACTGAATATTACGTCCTGATGAACGATTTGGCCGCTGTGTTTAACCGTGTATACGGCTTGAGGTGTAAGGACGCTTTTAATGACACGCGACATTTTCTTAAGCATGAGTGAAATGCGGATTTGCTTGAGGCCACCGGAGGTGGAGCCGGCACAACCGCCAAGAATGAAAAGAAGAAAAATTAAAAATTTAGCCGATGCCGGCCAGGCATCATAATCAACGGTTCCGAATCCCGTGGTTGTTATTAACGATGTGACATAAAACAGGCTGTGTCGTATTGCGCCGGTTATGTCGTATGTGTCATGCCTGATCAGATCAACCGCGATCAATATCGATAGAATCAACCACAGACCCGAATAACATCGAACCTCCGAGTCGTTAAAATAACAAAGGGGTTCCCCGCGAAGCGCCTTGAAGTGTAGGGCGAAGCTGATGCCGCTCAAAAACATGAAAATTATTATCATGGTTTCGATATAAATACTGTCAAATGCGGCAATGCTGGCGGTTCGGGTCGAGAAACCGCCGGTGGAGATAGTGCTGAAGGCATGACAAATCGAATCGAACCAATCCATTCCACCCACACGCAGTAAGACAATCAGCACCATATTCAGCAGTAAGTAGACGCCCCAGAGAAATTTTGCCGTGGAGGCGATACGTGGTGTGAGGCGATCTTTTGACGGTCCGGTTACTTCGGCCCGATAGATTTGCATGCCGCCCACGCCAAGGTAGGGAATAATCGCCACCACCAGAACCAGAATTCCCATGCCGCCTAGAAAGTGCGTGCACGCCCGCCAGAACAAAATCGCCTTGCTATGATTTTCCAGGTCGGCAAGCACGCTGGCACCGGTGGTTGTGAATCCGGAACTGGATTCGAATATGGCATCAAATGGATTGTCTACAGCCTGGCAGATTATGAAGGGAAGGGCGCCGAAAGCGATGGCCATGATCCAGCCAAACACGACAATTCCGATGCCCTCCCGGCGACTCAATTCCATGGATGTGCGGGTTGAGGCCCACAATACAATTGCGATGAGACCGGTTATCACTCCCGACCAGATCATGCCACGCCAGGCCGTTGCGGGATCGTCCATCAAATACGATACCAGCGATGTGATGCCCATTATGATGGCGATCAACATCAATAGAAATGAAATCAAATGCAGTACCGGCTTGAAATTCATGGATGCATTATCGCTTGAACAATGATTCGACTTTGGAAACCGATATCGGAAGCGCGTAAATAATCAGACGATCATTGGCGGAAAGTACAAGGTTGCCGGTTGCCGCCATCACGTGTTCACCGCGCAGGATAATTGCAATGACGACGCCATCCGGCACTTTCAGTTCCTTGATGGCTTTACCCGACCACAAATGGTCCGGTTGAAGCGAAACATCCAGCAACTCGCCGGGCAGACGGTGCAATACGGCGGCGGATTTGACATTTTTTCCCCTTACGAAATGAAGAATCGCGTTGATCATGGATACATGGGAGCTGACCGCGCGATCCAGCAAACTCAAACTGGAAATGATGGGCACATAGTCAGGTTTGGCAACCTGGGCAATGGTGAACGTTGCCCCGGATTTTTCTCCAAGCAGACAAATCATGATGTTGGTTTCATCATCCCCGGTTGCGGCGACAAACGCGGTGCCTTTTACAATATCGGCATTTGAAAGTGTTTCCTGACTTAATGCATCGCCATGCAAAACGGTTCCGTTGTTGAGTTGCTCCGCGCAATATTCAGCCCGAGCGATGTCTTTCTCAATAAGAACCACTTTGACATTTATCCGGTCAAGCCGACGGGCCAGTTCCAAGCCAAGTTCACCACCACCGGAAATCACGATTTTATTGAACTTGCTGTGATCAGGATTTGCCCAGGCCAGAAATTCCATGACATCGCTGGGCGCGCCGGCGAGATAAACGTCGTCGCCAATCATTATTTGTGTTTCCCCGGATGGAATCAGCACATTATTGCCGCGCATGAGGGCGATGATACGTATGCGGGAGAGCAGGGCGGGGTTCGGGAATGATTTGAGCGGTTGCAAGATCAGGGGACTGTCCATGTCGGATTTGATCCCGACAATAAGAGCGCGCTGATCAAGCATGTCGACTGCCTCCACCGTACCAGTGCCCGGCATCCGAAGAATAGTGAAGATTTCATCGGCGCATTCCTCTTTCTGGCTGACCACTAGATCGATCCCCAGACGTTTGAGATCATAGGTCTTGTCCGTCTCATAAGGACGAATGGTGGCCACCCGTGCCACTTTGATGGGTACACCGGCCAGATTGCCCAGGGCGCAGGCCAGAATGTTAACTTCGTCGCGATTGGTAACGGCAACCAGAAGGTCCGTTTTTGATATGCCCGCCTCCTCGAGAATGGTGGGATTGGTGCCTTCACCTTCAACGGCTTGAACATCCAACTGGGATTGAACCTCGCGCAATTTTTCGGAATCGCGGTCAATAATTACAATGTCATGCTGTTCTTTGCTCAACCGGGCGGCAAGAGTTCGACCGGCATTTCCGGCCCCGATAATAACAATTCTCATAAATTACTTTCTGTCGGAAAGCGTCTGAATGGATAGAATAGCAGTCCGACATCAAAGTGAAAATAATGCGGCAAGTGGTCAAAATACATCAATGACAAAGTTGAACGGCGCGCTTATCTTTCACATGAACAAGCACTAACAAATATTGGGCGGCTGATGCTATGGCTCATAAAGCCGGATTATCGTGCCGAACCCGAATATGACGGATCGCCGATAATTTGGTCTATGATAGGACTTGAATGTCTAAATTCGGTGATATCAAAATATCGCCGCTGAAACGGGATTACCCGTCGGAGCTTAACTTGAATAATAAACACGGCATTCAAAGCATATGGGAAATGTGGAGCTTCAGTAGTCCGCAACCACGTATCATACTTATTTCGAGAATTATATTCTTCGCGAGCTTCATATTGCTGATAGGTGTCGGCATACATCTTTACTTTTTTCATCCACGTATTGCTGACGAGATAAATAATACCCTGGTGGTTGTGAACCGCGCAGATGTCTATGCGCCATATTGGTATGGTGTGATATTCGATATCACGCTGGGAGTCGTCATATTGTCTCTGCTGGCGCTCATCTCGTGGCGACTGAACGTTTCGAAAGGTTCCAATTTTGATTCCAAACGCAGATAACGGGTGATGGCGGAGTTTATCATCTAAAACTTCGTCCATTGTGCGGCGCTTTCGGCGCCGTGTTACAGAACCGGTGTTAAATGAATTCCCGTCAACTGGTCAATTTTATCACGTCCGCCCATGATCACGACCTGTCCGTTTTTGGAGAAGTAATCCACTTTGTCGGCAAAGCTACGGAAATGTTTTAATTCCGTAGACAAAATTTCCTCCCGGAATTTTTGCCGGTATTCATGCGTGTCGCATGCAAGATGTCGTCCGAGTGAGACAAAACCCCGGGCGTCCGGAAGCAGGTAGGTGTCCATATCACCAATCGCCCCGACAATTGCCCTTGCAATTTCTTCATCATTTAATTCGAGCGTTCTCAAGTATTCCGCGGTTTGGTCATAAATATCCAGTGTTGCGGAACTATTCGGGTCTCGATACGACACCATGGTCAATTGCCCGGAACGATAATCCAGCATGGAAAATGCGCCATAAGCGCCGCCCTGAACCCGCACCCGATCCCACAGCCAGGCCGTACGCAGGTATCGATTAACCACAAAATCGTGCCCGGTGATGGAAATTCCCGCCTGTTTCAGACCGGCGCTTTTACCGACGTAATTTACCTGCGACGGTATCAATAGTCCTTCAGGTGCAGACGATTGAAGCGGGCGATTGTTTACCCGTCCTGGAATAATGGCCTCTGCGAGCGACCCGAGGTAGTCCTGGATGAAATTTTCCGCCGATTTTCGGGATGATGCGGCGGAAGTCAGATTAAGCAATAAATTGTTTCTGGCTGTCATCAAGCCATGCAATGTGCGCAACTGCTGAAGCACCGATTTCCAATCGGAATCTATATCCCGGGCCAGTTTGCGAAGGCTGTAGAGATAGGAGATGCCGCCGAGTTGTTCCTGTATCCAGTCAGAGGAATTATAGCCGGCGCGCAGGCGACTGGCGACAAAACGATGTCCCGACGGAATGATGGATGATTCCAGGGCGGATTTTTCCTCGGCAACCAACTGGCGAATGCGTTCACGGTTGTCAAGGCGCGCACCTTGAATCACATCGCGGATAATGGCAAGTAGTTCGGGTAGACGTTCATCCATGGCTTTCCCGCGAAGAAATGCCCACGCCTGCGGAGTGCCGTCATTTACGCGAGTCGTGGTATAGAGTTCCTGATCAATTCCGCCGGTTACGCGGCCGATACGCTGGGTTAACGCGACAAAATCTTCATCTCCGGCTCCGGTTTCCAATAGTGCCTTGGACCATGGACCAACCAGGCTGATTAATTCATTCGGTATGGAAGAAAGATCAAATCCGACATCAAGATAGGAAATGCCCTGCGTAAGAATATCATGGAAAACCAGAGGAATGCCGGCAACAGAGGTAATATCAATCGGGATGGTTTTGTTTTCGCGTGGCAGATCACGAATCGTCAGACCGGGAAGGCAACGCAACGCATCCGGATTGTCCGGAGTCGCCTGCCGTTTCTTGAGCTCTTGCGTTGACCGGATGACTGCTTCGATTTTAGCGTCATCCCATCCGGACTTTTCCACGGCAAGAATTTGAGTTTCTTCTGAATCCATGCGCGCTTTCAGGCCGGGATCCGGCTCCAAAACCACCTTGCTCCGATGAGGGTTTTCGAGTAGCCATTTCTTGATCAGATTTTCAAAGAAGGGTTCGCCCTGCGACAAACGTTTCTTGATGGAGTTAAGTGGTTCCAGAAATCGCAGTCCGTGCAGAGGATCACCGTCATAAAGCCAGGTCTGAAGCGATGACAACATCAAGGAAAGTCCGCGCGGATAATTTCCCGTGTTCAATTCGCGAAAATTGAATTCCTCGGTATTAATCGAAGCTTCAATGGTTTTGGGATCTATTCCTTCATGAACAAGAGACTCCAGCGTCTGTTCAATCAATGCAAAAACGGCATCAACATTTCCGGGTTTAATGCCTTTCATGCCGGTTGAATAATACATTTCACGGATGTGGGATTCTAGTCCGGTTCCGGCGAGGTCTTCTCCCAATCCGGATTCGATCAGCGCTTTGCGTAACGGCGATGCCGGGGTCTCGGTCAGAATATGATCCAGCAAGTGAAGTCCAAGCCCCTCTTCGGGCGATAAATCTGCCTTCAATCTCCAATTTATGGTGGCGTACAGTAACGCGTCATCACCGCTGTCATCGGTCGGATACGGAATTGTGAGACGAGACGGCAGAGCGCTGTCGGGTGATTGGTCGGGGATGGATGACGCCACATCCATCTTGTCGTAACCGAGCAGGTGGTCACCCATCAGTTTGAGGCGATGATCAGGATTGTCGTTGCCGTAAAAAAATATCCGGGCATTGGATGGGTGATAGTACTTGCGATGAAACGCCACAAGTTGTTCCCATGTGAGATCGGGAATATGTCTGGGGTCGCCGCCGTAATCATGACCGTAGGTGATGTCGGGAAACAGAGAGCGCTGACTGTGAATTTCCAGCAGGTTGTCGGCGGAAGCGTATACGCCTTTCATTTCATTGAAAACAACACCTTTGTAAACAAGCGGTGCAGACGCGGAATTCAGTTCGTAATGCCAGGCTTCCTGTTCAAACGTGTGCCGGTCGAGGAGCGGATGCAATACAGCATCCATGTAAACATCGATCAGGTTGTAAAAATCCTGAAGGTTCTGACTTGCCACCGGATAGCAGGTTTTGTCGGGGTAGGTGAATGCATTCAAAAATGTCTGCAACGATCCCTTGAGTAATTCGACGAAAGGTTCTTTAAGCGGATATTTGCGTGAACCGCATAAGACCGAGTGTTCCAGGATGTGGGCAACGCCGGTGGAATCTTCCGGCGGCGTTCGAAATGTTATGCCAAAAACTTTGTTCTCGTCATCGCATGCGACGGAAACAAGCTCCGCGCCTGTTGCCTGATGCCGATACATCAGAACCTTGAGGTTGTATTCATCCACGAACGTTTCACGAATCAGCTCAAATCCATGTTGTAGGGACATATTTCTCCAGTTCCAGTTTGTAAAACGTTTTTTACGCAATCAAAATGTTTGCCTGACATTAAGCTATCAAACAGGCGGTATCATGTGAATAGCCTGACAGTTAATCAAAAATACATCGGGTGTGAAGAGATTTTAACGGGAAGTTCAATATCGCCAATGCACAAATTCCCACGCTTCGGGTATTGTACATTGACGAATTCAGGCCGGCACGTTACAAATAAACAATAGTGTCGGTTATTCGGGTAAATAAAGATACACCTGACCCACAAGTGTAAAATCAAGGAACATTGATATGGCACATGATGAGCATGACAGCGCAGAAGCCGTGGTGGAAGTCACCGAGTTGGAATCCTTAAGAAGCGGTCGCCCAACTACCGATGCAAATGTATTTTTCCAATTACTCTTTGGAATTGTCGCCACAACGGCCACCGCTTTCGGGGTTGGTGTATTTAAGAATTCGGAAATTGGCGGCCTGCAGTACTTGTACTCCATCATAAATGAACGCGGATGGGTGCAATACGGCGAATTGCTCATGTCGTTCATGGTGGTTGCTTTGATGATCCTGAAATCGCGCATTGTGAAGAACCAGTTGCGCGTTGTTGCTTCCAATCCCATTCCGCTCGATATCGATTTGAGTGACGACGAACAGCTTCATAATCTGCGCGACAGCTTGATCAAGCGTGATGAGTTCAGCTGGAGCATCATCCTGAACCGCCTCGACCGGGCAATCGCCCTGTGGTTGAGCACAAAGGATGTCGGTCGTGTTTCCGGATGGGCCGGCGCGGAATCCGCGCGCGATTCGTCGTCATCCGATTCATCCTATTCGCTTTGCCGTGTGCTTATCTGGGCCATTCCGATTCTCGGGTTTATCGGTACGGTTATGGGTCTCGCCGTTGCCGTGTCGGGCTTCGGTGTACTCGGCGGTTCAGCGGAAATCGGGGCTATCAAGGAAGCCATCGGGCAGGTGACCCTCGGGTTGGGTGTCGCCTTCGACACGACATTGCTTGCCTTGTTCCTGACCGTGCTACTTATGTTCCCGCTCTCGTTCATTCAACGAAACGAAGAAAATCTTTTCGTTGAATTGGATAACTACCTCGACGATATGTTTCTGGCCCGCCTGCCTTCGCCGGAACAGCAACCGATCGTAATTGAGAACCTCGAAGATTCCATCGAAGCCGCCTTCCGTCGGTACATCCCCGATCCGGATCGTTACGATGAAGTATTCACCCGCGCAATCGAAAAAGCCGGTGAATCCATCCAGGAACGCTTTGATGGATTGACCAAAAATTATGAAGTGGCGATGAAGGAGGTAACCGCGCAACTGGCAGGCAATTTGAGCAATGTCAGCGAAAACCTCCGTCAATCCATTCTCCGGTCCATGGAAGATCTGCAAAAACAGGACGCGGACATGATGACGGCCCGCAAGCAACTGGCCGAGGAGGAGAACAAACAATTTACCGGCATGCTCAACGGTATCAGTCAATCCGCGCAAGGCGTGGTCGAAAACTATCGGAAATCGGCAAGCGAATTGCTGGCCGCCAGCGACGCGGCCATGTCCAAATCCACGCAGGCCGCTCAACAGTTGGCGGTCAAGATGGACGAAGTATCCCAGCTCGCGGCCAGTATCAAGGACCTGCTCAATATCGAAAAAGCCATAGCCAAAAGCATGGAGGGTATTTCCGGGTCCGAGGATTTCCGCAAGACACTGGATGATCTTCGCAAACATATCAACAGCACCACGGACTTTTGTAATCGCTTGAGCAAACCCCGCGTCATCACGCTACGAGAAGAATCAGTTTAGGCGTGGTTTGTCGGGAGGCGTACCGCAATGGGTAAGAAAAACAGAGACTCGACCAAGACGGACTTCTCTTCGTTCATGTGCATCATTCTGATGCTGACCGGGTGTCTGGTTACCATCATGGTGGCAAATATCATGATTATTTCCGCGAATCCCGACAACATTACCATTACCTCGGTAATCGGGTTGACGGATTTCGCCGGAGGTAACGTTATCAAGGACGCGAATTATATTGATGTGTACCGGGATCGTCTGGAGATTTATTTCGACAAGGGCGAGAGACGTGAAATTGTGCCGATTAGCGATCTCGAAACAAGGGGTAACAAGCTCGAGGAGTTCATATCGCAAGTCTACAGCGTTCGCGATGTGGAATATATCGTAATGTTGGTCAGACCGAATTCAGCCGAAATTACCCGTCGTTTACGCAATGCGATTAGAAATCGCGGCATTGATCTTGGCATGGAATTGTTCGGCGCCAACCAGGAAGTCATGTTCAAGGACGGCATGGTGGCGGAAAAGGCCGGTAGATAGCCATGGCAAAAAAAGGCGAATCATCTGTTTCCCTGGACTCCTTTCTGGACATCTTGACCTGTCTGCAGGGCGTGCTGATGCTGATCATTATCACGACCGGAATTGACGCCGCTCAAACCAAAATCGTGGTCGCGACTCCAATCGAGTTGGCAGGCAACGAAAAACCCATATTCATCGAATGCCGGAACAATCAGTTGTTTCTGGTTCCGCATCTTGAGGCCCGTCAGGCTGTGCAGATGAAGCAGTTGGAAATTTTGCGCAATCGACGCGCCGCCGGTCAGGATTCCGTGGCCATGCTTGAAGCCGTGGGTCAATCCGATATCGACATCGGTGATTATATAATTGATTTCACCAGGTTCTTGAGCGGTCAGATTGCCTTGATGCCCAAAACGGAAGCCAGGGGATATGTCATTAATTCCGCGGAGGGTGAAACAGCCAATACGTGGTTTGGCGGAATTCTGCACCGCATGGATCCTGAAAATGAACGTATCAATTTCCTTGTGCGCGACGACAGCTTTGAAATATTCAAATTGGCGCGTATCGTTGCATGGACAAAAAATGTCAAAGTCACGTATTCCCTTATCTCCCGTAATGAGCCGCTGATATTTTAGTCATTGAACGCCTTGCCGTTACCCCGTTTAAATCGTTTTTTTTCATAGCCGACACGGCCATTATGGTTTAATTTTACCCCATGTTCACGGTTTTGACCTGCTTGAGGAGTGAAAAATGACCATAATGGATATTGACGCCATTCAAAAAATACTGCCGCACCGGTATCCGATGTTGCTGGTAGATCGCATTATAGAATGCGATTACGACTCGCAACGTATTGTCGGTATTAAAAATGTATCGGCCACAGATCCGTTTCTTCAAGGCCACTTTCCCGGCTTTATGTGCGTGCCTGGTGTGTTGCAATTGGAGGCGATGGCTCAAGTGGGCGGAGTTTTGATGAGCACTATATTCAAGATGGAAGGTAAAATTGCCTATTTCCTGTCCATTGACAAGGCCAAGTTCCGGCGGGTGGTGCGGCCGGGCGATGTAATGCGCATTGAAGTGACCTACCAGAAAGCACGTCTGAAGGTTTCCCGCATGAAGGGCGTCATAACCGTTGATGGGGAATTGGCATCTGAAGCCGAAATGATGTTTACCTACCGGGAAGAATCTTAACGTTATGCCGGAAATTCATCCAACCGCATTGGTCGCTTCCGGGGCCAACCTTGCCGATGATGTCGTTGTTGGACCGTATTGCACGGTCGGCGAAGAGGTTACAATTGATTCAGGAACACGTTTGGTCAGTCATGTTGTAGTGGACGGCTTCACCTTCATTGGAAAGCAATGCACCATTTACCCTTTTGCCGCCATTGGCTTGAAAACACAGGATCTGAAATTCAAAGGCGGTCGTCCCGGCGTGAAAATTGGTAGCAACAACACCTTGCGCGAATACGTCACCATTAATGCCGCGACTTATGACGGCGATTTTACAACATTGGGCGATCACGGGCATATCATGGCGTATGTGCACATTGCGCATGATTGTCATGTCGGCAATCGTGTTATCATGGCCAATGCGGCAACACTCGCCGGCCACATCGTCGTTGAAGATCAATGCATCATTGGCGGCCTGACCGGTGTTCATCAGTTTATCAAGCTGGGGCGGTTGAGTATTATTGGCGGATGCTCCAAAGTCGTTAAGGACGTTCCTCCTTTCATGATGGCGGATGGTAATCCTTTAAGTGTTCATACGATCAACAAGCTCGGCCTTGAAAGGGCGGGTATTTCACCGGAAACCCAATCCGCTATGCGTGATGCCTACAAAATCATTTACCGCGAAAATCTTACCACGGAAAAAGCGCTGGCTAAAATCCAAAGTACACTTCCCGACTCACCGGAAATACGCCACTTAATCAATTTCATACAAGCATCCGAGCGAGGTATCACCCGGTGAGGAAATTCCATCAGGTGATTTGCATCTGGCTAGCCTTGCTCCTTGGCCTGCCGACTTTCACCCTGAATTCACGGTTGCATGCCGCCATAACCACGCCGGCGGAGCAAATGGTGAATTTCAGCTTCGATCAAGCTGATCTGCGCCTGATCGTTAAAATTGTCGGCGAATTGACCGGGCGACGTTTTGTGCTGGATGACCGAATCAAAGGCGTAATCACCGTCATAACGCCGCAAAGCATTCCTCTTGATGATGTTTACCCGCTGTTGGTCTCTCTTCTGGAAACTTCCGGCTATACCGTAATGGAGCGCCCGGAGGGCATCCACGTTATTCCTCTACCTGACGGGGCAACGTCCGTGGGGCGAATCGTCCTGGACGACGAAAGCGCCGAAGGATTGATCACCAAAGTCTTTCGTATATCCCATATCAGCGCCGTCGATCTGGCCAAACTGCTTGAACCTCTTGTGCGTGGCGGAAAGGCTGGCGCGGTTGCCGCATTTGGCGCAACCAACCATCTGCTGATCACAGATACCGCGGATGCGGTCCGACAGTTCGAAAAGTTGATACGGGACATGGATATCCCCGGCGCCTCCAAAACCGTCGAAGTCATCCGGCTCAAACATGCAAATGCCGATGACATATCGAGGCAGTTGATTGCCGCAATGCGGGGATCGGAAACCTCCGGTGACCATGTCAGTCGTCATTTGCAGAGAGTAGGGGGCGGCATGGGCACATTGCCTTCCGACATGATTATCGTACCCGTCCCCAACGCCAACAGCGTGGTTGTAGTCGGAACGCCCATGCAATTGGGACAAGTGCGCGAAATCATACGTTTGATCGATATCGAAACACCGGTGGAATTCGGGCGGTTGAATGCCATCTTCCTGAAGTACATCAATGCTGAAGAAGCCGCCGCGACATTAAATGCCCTGATGGCAAAAACCACGGCCCGGGACCAGGTAACCCGGATTGCCATCGAACACAACAATGCAAACAATGCGCTGATTATCGATGCCGCGCCCCAGGATTTTGATGTGGTCCGCAAACTTGTCGAGGACCTTGACCGTAGTCCGAAACAGGTCATGATCGAGGTCGTCATTGCCGAAGTAAGCATGGGCAAGGGGCTGGACTTTGGCGTTGAGTGGTCAACCGTCGACACCCCGCGTGAAGGTAGCACAACATTTATCGGAAGAAGCCGTCCTGCAGAAGAAGATGCGGTTTCGAGTTTTTTAACCGATGGTTTATTCCCGCAAGGAATTTCGATCGGTGTGGCGCGCGGCACGTACGTGGATGCGGCGGGCCGTGTATTGCCCCGCATACCATTTATTCTTCAGGCGCTGGCGCAGGATCGCGACGTAAAAATTCTTTCGACAATTCCTTTGATGGCGCAGAACAATCAAGAGGCCAGTTTCAGCGTTGTCGACAACATACCCATTCTTAGTTCACGCATCGAGGGAACCGGGGATAACCGGGATGTTATCCAGAACATCGAACGAATCGATGTGGGAACCAAGTTGAAATTGACGCCGCATATCAATGTAGATGACGAAGTTAAATTGATTCTTAACCCAAGCATCGAGGCCGTAATTGAATCAAGAACGGAATTCGCGCCGGTAATCGCCAAGCGCGAGGTTATAACCACTGTGACGATTCCTGATCGCTCGACCGTCGTAATCAGTGGCTTGATTCGGGAAGATACCGTGAAGGAAGTGCGTAAAATTCCCCTGTTGGGCGATATTCCATTGATTGGCTGGTTATTCCGTTCACATCGCGACCGCGTACAGAGGACAAACTTGATGATTCTTGTAACACCGCATATCATCAGGGATATGCGCGATGCGCAAGCGGTAAAAGATGCGCTGGAAAACCGCTCGTCGCTGTCGGTGACATCGTCACTGCCTTCAACGATCACATCAGGTCCATGAACATGAAAATCGGGGAAATCCTGGTACGTTCCGGGAAGATCACCACACAAATGCTTGATGACGCCCTGGCGCGTCAGGCAAGTGAGCCAGCGCGAAGAAAGCTGGGAGAAATCCTGGTTCAGGATGGCGCGGTGACCGCAATGGACGTGCTTCATGCCTTGGCCGGCCAATACCATCTGGAGGTGTTGGATTCAGTGGAAGCAAGCATGGTGGAGCCGGCGCTTACCGAAAAAATTCCGGTGGACTGGGCCCGTCAGCATTCCATACTGCCGATTCGTGTCGGCGTCGATGTCGCGGTGATCATGGCGGAACCTTCCGGTTTATCCAAGCTGGATGAAGTTGCGTTATTGCTTGGATGTGAAGTGACCGGCATGTTGGCTCCGGAATATGAAATCAAGCGCGCGATCGACAAGGCATATTTTGAGCGGAAAAGTCCGATTTCCATAAAAACGAATGAAGCATCACTCCGGCCTGAAGGCGCTGTGCTTGCCCAGGAAAACAGCCGGACGGATGATTTGCTTCGTGTATCCGATTCCGCGCCAGTCACCCAACTGGTAAATTCAATTATTTTGGAAGCCGTCCGGAAAAAAGCTTCAGATATTCACCTTGAGCCTTATGAGAATCATCTTCGTATCCGGTATCGGATCGACGGATTCCTGTATGAACAACCTTCGCCACCCAAGGATCTGGAACGGGCATTGATTTCCAGATTGAAAGTGATGAGCAAACTGGATATCGCCGAGAAAAGGCTTCCCCAGGACGGCATGGCCCGGGTTAGGGCCGGTGAAAGGGAAATCGATATCCGCGTTTCCACCGTGCCGGTGGCCGAAGGTGAGCGGGTGGTATTACGACTTCTTAATCAAGCTTCAAGCCTTCTCCCCCTGGCTGATTTGGGTATCCCGGAATGGATGATCGGGAAATTCAAGGAAGCAATGGCCATGCCCAACGGTATGATTCTGGTCACCGGTCCAACCGGAAGCGGGAAAACCACAACACTGTATGCGGCATTAAAAGAACTGGATACCGCGCACCGTAATGTCATGACCATAGAGGATCCCATCGAGTATCAGATTCCAGATATCGGCCAGATACAGGTAAAACCAAAAATCGGGCTTACTTTTGCTTCCGGGTTGCGGCACATACTGCGTCAGGATCCGGATATTGTGTTGGTTGGCGAAATTCGTGATCAGGAAACGGCGGAAATTGCCGTGCGTGCCGCGCTAACCGGACATCTGGTATTCAGCACGTTGCATACCAATGATGCGGTATCTGCCATGGTTCGACTTGTCGATATGGGAATTCAACCATACCTGCTTGCCTCATCCGTTCGCGCCATTTTAGCCCAGCGGTTGGTTCGACGGCTGTGTCCAAAATGCAGTGTTCGGTATACCGTCGATGATTCATGGAAAGGCGAATTGCCGGGTTTCATCTTTGATCGAATTCATGGAAAATCCTGTTATGCGGCTAAAGGATGCGCACATTGCATGCAGGGTTATTCCGGACGGATCGGACTTTATGAAATGTTCAGCATCGGCCCGGAAGAGCAGGAATATATTCGCAAGCATCATCAGTTGAATTCACTCAAGGAACTTGCCGCCCGTCAAAACTCGGGAATGTGGCGGGATGCCTGTGATAAAATCATCTCCGGTGCGACCAGCATTGAAGAGGCGCTTCGGGTCATTGAACCGGAGAATCAGGTCCGGACTACATGAAAACATTCTTATATCGCGGCTTCCGGCGCGATGGTGTCCGATGCAAGGGGGCAATCGAAGCCCATGATATCAAGGATGCTCGCGAAAAACTCTCTCAAGCCGGGATTTTGCCTGAACATCTTGAATCGGCGGTCGACGGGCCGAAAAGTACATCCCGATTCGCCAGCCGCGCTTCGTCCCTGAATCGGCTTCAGGCACGAACCGAGTTTTACCGTGCGTTGTCCGCACTTCTGAAAGCCGGACTTCCCATGGCCGGCGCTTTTGAGGTCATGATTGATCAGCCGGGGGGCGGCTCTTCCCATCATGAGATTCGCGACATTGCCGGCATCCGGGATCGTATCAGGGACGGCGCCGGACTTGCCCAGGCCATGGTGGATGCCAACATTACCACAAGCGCTTATGAGTCCGCCGTGCTGGAAACCGGGGAAAAGACCGGAAAGATGTATGAAACACTGACACAGTTGGCGGATTACCTTGATGATGTCGGCAAGCTTCGCGGCTCGATTATCAATGCCTGCATATATCCCGCCATCATAATTGCATTGGCGGTTGTCATTGGCGCCGGCATTATGGGAATTCTGGTTCCGCAAATGGCCGAATTATTTTCCGAATCTGGGATGGAGTTACCCTGGATAACCAGAATCGTTGTCGGTATCGGTCATGTGTTCCTTCCACTGCTGTTGCCGATACTTTTTTTGGTGATTATCCTGGCTTTGCTTTTATTCCGCCGTGTGCGCGCAAATACTGAAAAACGTATAACTTTGGAACGTTTACTTGCCCGGTTGCCTTTTTTACGGGGCGGTTTCAATTACTTGGTTGCCGCACGTTTTTCACGCACCTGTGCGATGCTGTTGCGAGCCGGATTGCCGTTAATTGATGCGATGACCTTGTCCGGACGGGCTACTGGTAGTTTGTGGCTGGCGCATATATTGCGTGATAAAGCGGATGCGGTGAGGCACGGTCAAGCTTTCAGTCAGGCGATTGCGGAAGTGCCTGTACTTGGCACGATGTTGTCGTCATGGATCCGCGCCGGCGAGGCATCCGGGGATTTGGCGGGTCTTTTGCAACATGCCGCCGAACGCAACCAATTGTTATGGAATGACCACATAAAGCGATTATCCGCCATTATCGAGCCGGCATTGATTGTACTGGTTGCCGTACTGGTCCTGATCGTTGCCTTGGCGATTATCCTGCCGATCTTGTCCTTGAATCAGCAGGTGATGTAATTCACCGGTCAGGAAATGTTTTCCGCGGCCATTTTTTCCCGGATTTTGCGTTTGCGGTGACGAACGATTTCACCTTCAACCATGTAGATGGTGTCTTTGGCAATATTGGTGGCATGATCGGCTATTCGCTCCAGTGACCTCGCCACGGAAAGAATGTTCATCAATGGTTCGGTATGCTCCGGATGCTGGCGGATTTCCATTTCCACTTTTTGAAATGCCTCCGCCATCATTTTGTCAATTTCATCATCCTCGGCCAACCATAGTTTCCGCGCGAGGTCGGCATCGCGGTTGATCATGGCATCCAGGCTTCTCGCCACCATTTTTTCACAACGATCGCACATGGCGCCGAGGTCAAAAGTCGTATGTGGTTTGGGTTTGGTCACCATCTGGATGGCTCTTTCCGCCATGGAGACGGCGAGATCGCCAATGCGCTCCAGATCGCGGTTGATTTTCAGCATGGCCACGATGTATCGAAGGTCATGCGCCACAGGTTGGTGCAGGGCAAGGATTTTAAGGCACTCCTCCTCGACGTCGACTTCCGCAATATCAATCAAGTGATCGGTTTCAATAGTGCGATAAGCCAACGCCTGGTCGCGTTCCGTGACCGCCCGAACGGCGTTCCGAACATTTTCCTCCACATGGGCGGCAAGGGATAACACCATTTTCTTCAGTTTGTCGGTTTCACGCATTAGATGAATGGCCATGCTTTTGCTCCTTTGGAATTATCCGAATCGACCGGTTATATAATCCTCGGTTTGTTTGACACCGGGGTTGGTGAAAAGTTTTTGCGTCAAATCCATCTCAATGAGTTTTCCCATGTAGAAAAACGCCGTCAAATCTGATACACGCGCCGCTTGCTGCATGTTATGCGTAACAATTATAATGGTATAATCCTGCTTAAGTTCGGCTATAAGGTCCTCCACGCGCGACGTTGCCAGAGGGTCCAACGCCGAACATGGTTCGTCCATCAAAATAACATCGGGATTTACCGCAATGCAACGGGCAATGCACAGCCGTTGCATTTGTCCGCCGGATAGTTGCAGTGCCGAGTGATTCAGGCGGTCTTTTACCTCTTCCCACAACGCGGCTTTCCGCAAGCAACGCTCCACTGTGTCGTCCAGAATGGATTTGTTGTTAACGCCGGCAATTCGCAAACCGTAAATAACATTTTCATAGATGGATTTTGGAAAGGGGTTGGACTTTTGAAACACCATGCCGACCCGGCGCCTAAGGGCAATAACATCAATATCGTTCGAGTTCAGCTCCTGCCCGTCAAGCAAAAGACTGCCTTCTGCACGCACACCGTCAATCAAATCATTCATGCGATTGATGCAACGCAAAAAAGTCGATTTTCCACAGCCTGAAGGCCCGATAAAAGCCGTGACCTGCCGCCGGGGAATATCCATCGAAATGTCATGAAGAGCGTGATTGGTTCCGTAATAGAAATTCCAATCAATAGCTTTCAGGGTTGTTTCAGGCTTTTCGTTTACTTGATCGATCATAAGGACCTCGGATTTAGAATGCGCCGGTGGCATAGCGGCGTCGCAGGCGTTCGCGAACGATAATTGCGCCCAAATTCAGGAGTACTACCAACAGGATAAGGAAAAGCGTGGTGGCAAAAACCATCGGTTGTGCCGCATCAGAATCAGGAGACTGAAATCCAAGGTCAAAAATGTGAAAACCCAGATGCATAAACTTCTGATCGAGATGGACGTAGGGATATATATGATCAATGGGAAGGCTGGGGGCGAGTTTAACCACGCCAACGAGCATGAGTGGCGCAACTTCACCTGCGCCCCGGGCCATGGCAAGCACCAGTCCGGTTAAAATTCCGGGGGCGGAAGCAGGCAGAACACAACGCGCAATCGTTTGCCACTTGGATGCACCCAGCGCCAGGGAGCCTTCGCGAACTCCGCGTGGAACCGCGGCGAGTGATTCTTCCGTTGCGACAATCACCACGGGTACGGTCATCAAAGCCAGGGCCAGGGATGCCCACAAAATGCCACCGGTTCCAAAAGTCGGCGTTGGCAAAACATCCTTGAAGAATAAACTATCAATCGAGCCACCGACAAAATAAACGAAAAATCCGAGGCCGAACACGCCAAAAACAATGGATGGCACACCGGCAAGATTGTTGACCGAAATGCGGACCATACGAACGAAAAATCCCTGCTTGGCATATTCACGCAAATAAATCGCGGCGAGCACGCCGAAAGGTGTGACGGCAATGCTCATCAGCAATGTCATGACAAACGTGCCGAATATTGCCGGGAATATTCCGCCCTCCATGTTCGCTTCTCGAGGTTCCTGGCTCACAAATGCCCAAAGACCATGCGAAAAATGCCTGATTTTATCCCCGAAGGACATGGCGTTGGGGTAATGAATGTGCACCATGTTGCCCACAGGAAAGGAATGGAACTCACCGGTGAAAAGTTGAAAGTGAAACCGATCGGCCATTTGCAGTTTGCGAAGTTCGGCGGCGCGACCGGCCAATACTTCATATTGCGCGGTTAATTCCGAACGTTTTGCATTAATGCCGTCGATAATTTCGGATAGCGCCGACGCATCGGCTTGTCGGCGTGTCGCTTGCTCCTTGATGCGTAGTTGTTGAAGTTCGTGATTGATCGCCCCGATCTGTATGCGCTCGATTTCCCGAATTTTAGCGCGCCTTTTCCTTACGTTTTCAACGAGGGAACGTAATTTAATGTCAAAATGTGGATCGTTTGCGTTAATGGTTGTGCCATCGGCCAATTCGAGAGACTGTGGAATCCCAATGGCATTTCCATATTCCATGCGTTCGACCATGATGGCACGGGGAGGGCGACTTACGGAAACAGCCGCGTCAAGGTCGATATATCGAAATGATGAGCCGTAAACATCTTTATTACCGAGCATGATGTGCCATTCCTGCTCGTACTGCTTTTGTCGTCCGGTTTGCGATTCAACGCTTTGCACAATCTTGTCGCGCGTTCCGGCAATCATGCCGCCCAGTACATTGGTTCCCCTCATGGCAAACCGGCTGTCCTCTTGAAGTTCTATACGGATTACTGGTTTTGGCCAGAAAACCGCAAGCCCGTTTCGAATGATCAATCCAAGCAATGTTACTACCATGAGAATGCCGACAGCCAGTCCCATTGAAGTAAGCCACACCCATTTTTCTCCAACAGGTTTTGCTTTTCCATTTATTGAATTATGCGTCATGACGAAACCTTGAAATTAGACAGCCTTGTATTTTTCCCGCAAGTGGTGTCGCAGGACTTCGGCCAGTGTATTGACGATAAATGTCATTAAAAACAGGAGCATGGAGCCAAGGAACAGCGCCCGGTAGAGCGTACCGTGATGAGGCGCTTCCGGAAGCTCGACGGCGATGTTGGCCGAAAGAGTACGCATTCCGGAAAAAATATTGAAATCCATAATTGGTGTATTGCCCGTAGCCATCAGTACAATCATGGTTTCGCCAACGGCGCGTCCAAATCCAATCATGATTGCGGAGAATATTCCGGCGGATGCCGTGGGAAGGATAACCCGGATCGCGGTTTGCCAGCGACTGGCTCCAAGCGCCAGGGAGGAAGACCGGAAACTTGGAGGTACATTGGACAAGGCATCTTCAGTAATGGTGAAAATGATGGGAATAACGGCAAAACCCATCATGAATCCAACGACAAGAGAATTGCGCTGTTCAAAAGGCAGACCGGTCACCTGTGGCCACCACAAGCGAAAATCCGCCACCGCCTGTCCGTTAACCGGATCGTATACAACAAAAAGCATGCTTTCGAGCCACGGACCGATAATCCATCCAAAGTACCCGCCGACTGCGATAATCGGAACAACCGCGAAAATTTCAGCGCCTTCAGGAATTCGGCGGCGAATGCTGAAAGGCATTTTACCCCAAAGCGTGCCAAACAACAAAGTTGCCAAAGGAACCATGACCAGCACAAGCATGACGGATGGGACTCTGGATTCGAACAGTGGAGCAAGCCAAAGAGCGGCAAGAAATCCCAGAATTACGGAAGGGAGGGAAGCCATGATCTCCATGAGCGGTTTGATGTATCGTTTAAAACCCGGAGCGGCAAATTGTGAAATATACAGGGCGGCAAGCAGGGCCAGAGGGACGGAAAACACCATGGCGTAGAGTGTACCCTTGAGTGTGCCGATAATTAATGGAACCATGGATAGTTTGGGCTCAAAGTCATCGGTTCCCCCGGTGGATTGCCATTCGTATTTGGGACCATTGGCGCCTTCGTACCAGATCTTGCCAAAAAAGGCTTTGAAACTCGCTTCAGGGTGAGGATCTTTCAGATGATAAATATGTAAATTTGCCCGATCATCAAACAACAGAATTCGGTCATATTTTCCGCTGATACCGGCAAGTCGAACTTTAAAAGGAAGTGTATCCTCCCACCGCACCGTTTCCGTAGTGCTGTACCGCAATGAAGCGAAACGATCACCGGCAACCAGAAAGCCTTTGTTTCTCAAGCTGGTTGAAAAAGCATTGGATTCTCCTGGCAGGTCGGAGAACTGCTTCGTTTGACCAAATAATCGTTGTGTTCCATTGTGGGGCACAAAAAGGCTGAACACCCGGTTATGACCCGATGAAGAAGTAAAAATAATCGAGTCATCGCCAAAAAGGAAATCACTTCCGGAAATGGTGTCGTCCGGATAGTCGGAAAAAGGTTGAAAAACCTGGCGGGATACAAATCCATCACGCTCACGGAATAAGTAGTGAACCGTTGTGTTGTCGGTAATCACCATGATGCTGTCACACCGTGTGTTGACCAGCAGATCAGTGGGTTCACCGTCAAACAAACCGGAGAGAAGCGCATTTTGACCGTAGGTCAACCGATTGCCGCCCATTAAACTGCGACGTTGAGTAAAGTTGACCGCATAAACCTCGGGTTTTCCTTCCACATCCTGTATGGCGGCCACCATGCGATCGTTGCCGGCAACGGCAAGGTGAAGTTTACGAATGGGAAATCCCGGGCGTCCAATGGAGTAAAAATTTTCGATATCGATCGACGATTTTATCGTGCGTGAATCCGACGTATATTCCGGTTGGTAGGTTATTCGGATGAATGCAAACTCGCCACCCGTTGTCCCGATGACGGCAAAGCCGGCTTTGGGTCGGTAGTTAATCGCAGATATCGTTTTGTCGGAGGGGTAGGGTGGTTTTATTGTTTCGACGACACCACCGCCGGGAATATCAACAAATAGAAATGTGCCATCCGGCTGTAGCAAAAAGGGACGTTCCGTCCACTCGTCCGTACCCAAGGCAATATAGTCGCCATCAGGTATGCTGAATGAGTTCAGGAAGGTGACATCCGCACCTTTAAAAAGGGGGAATATTTGACTGAATATGAATACAAAAATGGCAAAAACGGCAAGAATTATGCTGATACCACCGACTTTTATGAAGTGGGTCATGACCCGGTCAATCTTTCTCGCCATCGGAGAAATTTCGTAGTGTTTAGATTTGCCGTCGGGTGTCATGTGGGGTAGGGAATGTGTTGCTTATAGTATGTGATGGGCGGAGGGTGTTTACCCTCCGCCCGCGCCTTATAACAACTTAGCGAAGTGTGGACAATACTTGTTCTGCCAATTCGGCCGGCATGGGAAAGTAACCATCCTTCGCGACGACTTCCTGACCTGCCTTTGACAGCACATAACGCAGGAATTCATAGGTGAGGGTATCCAGCGACTGGTTGGGGGATTTATTTACATATAACATCAAAAACCGAGCCAACGGATAATCGCCGGATGTGGCATTTTCGGGTGTAGCCTCAAAGTATTCACCTTCTTCCAAACCGAGAGGAAGTGCGCGTACTCCCGCGGTACGGTAACCGATACCCGAGTAACCCAGGGCATACAAATCGTTTGCGATACCTGTAACCACGGAAGAAGACCCGGGTTGCTCTTTTACCGAAGCGCGAAAGTCACCTTTGTTCAATGCGTTTTCCTTGAAGAAGCCATAGGTCCCAGAAGCGCTGTTGCGACCGTACAAGGAAATTGCCCGCCCTTGCCATGCAGTCAGTCCGAGCTGGTCCCAGGTGTTGATCTCCTGCCCGCCAAATTTTAATGTGCTGGAGAATATGCTGTCGACCTGCTGAAGGGTAAGCCCTTCAATCGGATTGTCCTTGTGTGCAAAAACCGCAAGTGCATCAATGGCTACGTTAACTTCCGTGGGCTTATAACCGAATTTTTTCTCAAACTCATCAATTTCGGACGACTTCATGGGCCGGCTCATGGGGCCGAGTTGCGCGGTCCCTTCAATCAGCGCCGGTGGGGCCGTAGACGAACCTTTGCCTTCAATCTGAATGTTCACATTGGGATAGAATGCCCGAAAGCCTTCAGCCCAAAGCGCCATTAAATTATTCAAACTATCCGAGCCGATGGAATTCAAGTTGCCGGAGACGCCTTCCACCCGGGTGTATTCCGGTAAATTGGGATCAACCTGTATCGCGCTATCCGCGTGAGACGTGAGTGAAAAAGCCGAAATTGCCGCCAGTATTGATAATCCGGTTAGACGTTTGGTTGTTATCATAATGTAATTCCTGTTGTTTCGTATTTATGAAAAAGGAGCGTGGGATATTTGTCCCACGCCCCATGTTACAATTTAGAAGCGAGCGGACAAGTCTACTTGCAGACGATTGTAGTCCACATCGCTGTCGATACCTTTTTCGCTGATGAAGTATGTGATGGAGCCGGCCAGATTCTTGGCGATCTGATAACCAATATTCAGCTTGTGACTCTTTCCATCCGTTCCACCACCCCAGGCGTCGGAATCCGCGAAGGCGCCAACCACGGCATCCTTCTCCAATTTGCGGTAGCTGTATCCGAATGTAAACGATCCGGGATCTTTCAAGCGACCAAGCTGGACGCCAACCATGAAGCCCTTGTCGTCGTCATCTGCTTCATTATTGACGACATAGTTACCGGCCAGAACCACCGGCATCCCGACATCGAAGCCGAGTTGAGCGAAGAACTCGAGAATTTCATATCCGTTTACATACGATGTAATGCCATCCGCGTCCTTCATGACGCTGTTGCCCGCGCCGCTCTTGTTGTCGACAAATGTGGCGTAGCCTTCGATGTTGTCGTAGTAGTAGAAGGTTGCACCGCCAAGAATCTTGAAGTCTTCACTTTTCATTTCAACCGCGAGTTGAGCGCCGTAGAGCATGCTTTCGCTGTCGGAACTGCGTTCGACTATATAGAAGGCGCCGCCGTTGGCAAGCAGAGCCAAGCCGTCGCCAACGGGAAGCTTCAAGGTAAGCGCCGCACCCTCGGGATTCAGATCGCTATCCCAGATCAAGTCGTTGACTGTGGCAAACGGCATCCTCATTTTACCAAGAATGAGGCTTCCGGGCAGAACTTCCGGATGATAGTCGATGTAGGCCAGATCAAGACGAATGTCCTTACTGCTGAATCCGTCACCCAGGCTTTGATTGGTGGATACCGGGTCGGAGTCGCCGCTGGCCAGAGCAATGGCGGCATCGACTTCATCGTTTACCTTGGCATAAGCTCCCAGGCGGGCGCGGACACGTCCGCGGTTGCGTGTGTCTTTATTATCTTCATCGATGGACTCGAAACGGGCACGAACATCACCCTTGAGGGTGATTTTTTCTGACCAATTAGCCTTGGCCGCAGATTCCTGGGCTTCGGCGCTGATGCCGGCACACATACCGCCGACCAGCATTGCTATCATTAATTTCTTCACGTGACGTTCTCCTTTGAGGTTATGATGGTGGTTATTCCTTTAACTACAACCGATGGTGTCTTACTGTGTAGCGATAGCCATCTGTTGGGTTGCACGATGGTTTTCGGCTGTTAGGGATATGTGAGGCGACTGCGAGATGTCAGTGAAAACGTTTCAGCAAACGTCGGATGAATGACGGGGAAGTTCGACCGTGAATACACTTCCCTCACCGGGTTTGCTGTCGACCGTGACATTGCCACCATGGGCGGAAACAATATGTTTCACGATGGATAAACCAAGTCCAGTGCCGCCAACTTTTCGACTGCGAGCCTTATCCACCCGGTAGAATCGTTCAAAAATCCGTTTTTGATGCGCAAATTCAATGCCACATCCATGATCCTTGACGGTGATGATCCAGGCGTTATCACCCGGTGCAACTGAAAGTTCCACACTCTTTTCCGGGTCGCTGTATTTTATCGCATTGTCGATCAGATTCACCATTACCTGCTCAAGCAAGGGCGCATTAAAGCAAGCCTGCCACTTGTCTTCGCATTCAACGGAAATGGCGATATTTTTTTCGGCGGCATGTTTGGAGCATAATTGCACGGCGGAAAGCAACGTTTCCTTGACCGGATGATGCTGAATGGGCATTTGATTCATTTCCGCGTCCTGTTCGATTCGGGAAAGGCTCAACAGATCTTCAATGATTGCCTGCAATCGATCTACCTGCTTGGCGATGATTGCGCAAAAACGCTCTGCCTCCTCGGGTTCTTTTAATGCACCCTCCTGAAGTGTCTCCACAAATCCCTTGATCGAGGTCAACGGTGTCTTGAGTTCGTGGGAAACATTGGCGACAAAATCACGACGCACACGCTCAAGTCGCCGCAATCTGGTTATATCATTCAATACGATTAATGCGCCGACGTCGGTTGCGGGCAGCATGTGCAAAGGGGTGCAGTGCACCTGCAATGAACGCTCGCTTGAGCCGTACAACGTGACTTCACCTTCCGAGGGTGTCCGGTCGCCTAATGTTCGCTCAATCAAATTATTCAGTTCCCGGTTCCGCGCAATTTCAAAAATATTACGACCGACCGCGTTCTCGGATTTAACACCCAGCAATTGCGATGCCGCCCGGTTCAGTTGCAGGATTGATTGCTTGCTGTCAATGGCAATAAGTCCCTCCACCATGCTTCCCAATATCGTCGCTTGGGCGGCACGTTGTGCGTTGATGGTGGTAATGCGAGCATCCAATTGCTCGGCCATCGCATTAAGTGTTTCCGACAGACTGCCAAGTTCGTCCGAGGGCGGAAGTTCCATGCGAAAACCAAGATCACCCGATGCGAAACGCCGGGCGCCTTCCCGGGTTTTTTCAATGGCCTGGCTTATATGCCATATTACCGCAACGCCAAGTGAAGCCGTAACAATTCCTCCGGCGGTCGCCAGTGATAAAATGCGAATATCGAACCATGAATTTTCCGACGTGATGCTGGCGGTAAGCAGGATAACGACAAAAGTCAGAAGAAAAAGCGCAACATAAAAAGGCGCAAATTGCCACAGCAATTTTCGTCGGTGGTTCATTCCGTTATACGTTACCGCAAAATATTTCCTGTGATGGAGGGGTACGTCATCTATTCTTTGAAACGATACCCGACACCTCTTACAGTATCAATATAACTTCCGCAGGAGCCAAGCTTGCGGCGCAATCCCACGATCTGTACATCAACCGATCGGTCGGTGACCGGGTAATCCTCGCCCCGTACCGCGTCGACAATTTGTGCGCGGGTATAAACCCAACCGGGACGTTTGGCTAAAAATTGAAGTACCCGAAATTCAGTAAAGGTTAAATCGATCATTTTCCCTTTTACCAGCACCTCGTGCCGCCCGGGATGAATGACCAGATCCTTGTGCTTGATCGTGCTTTTGTCATCCATTTCATCGCGATTCTTGCGCCGCAAAATATTACGAACCCGGGCAATCACGATTTTTGGGCTGAAAGGTTTGGTCATGTAGTCATCGGCGCCAAGCTCCAGTCCGGTAACAATGTCGGCCTCTTCCCCTTTGGCGGTCAACATGATAATCGGGATTTTCATGGTGGCAGGCTCGTGTTTCAGCAATTTGCAAACTTCGAGTCCATCCATGCCTGGAAGCATGATATCGAGCAAAATCAAGTCTGGAATCACACGACGGGCCACTTCGATCCCGTTTTCACCGGTCATGGCCGTTGATACCTGATACCCATCCTTGTGAAGATTGTAACGGATCAATTCGAGGATATCTTCCTCATCTTCCACTATCAGTATTTTTTCACGCGCCATAAAGTTATGCCTTCCGGATAATTCCGGGAAACAGTCCATTGACAATGTTAGGGAATGATTAGCCTTCTGTGAGTGTTTTCACAAGTTTTAGGATGATAAACGCGTGAAATAGTTAATGCCGGAACCACAACATTTGAATCGATGTTGTTCAGTTTCCATGCGGATTCATTTGATTCGGGTGTATGCTTCCAGGGCTTTATCGCGCGCTTCAGCATGGTTGACCAGCGGACGGGGGTAGTGGGTTCCGAGGGAGACTCCAGCCTTTTGCAGGGTGTCAGAATTCAACTCATATATTCGATGAATGTCCGGTGCGGGCAGACCCCGCAAAGCTGGTAACCACCTTTTGACGTATGCACCTTCGGGATCGAATTTGACGGCCTGTAATGCAGGGTTGAATATACGGAAGTAGGGGGCGGCATCGGCACCGCAACCAGCCGTCCACTGCCAACCCAGTGTATTATTTGCCAGATCGGCGTCCACCAATGTATCCCAAAACCACCGCGCACCTTCCTGCCAGGGAATAAGCAAATCCTTGACAAGAAACGAAGCCACAATCATCCGGACTCTATTATGCATCCAACCCGTATGCCATAATTCATTCATGCCTGCGTCCACGATCGGGTAGCCGGTTCGGCCCTTCCGCCAGCTTCGGAAAAGCTCTTTGTTGGGTTCCCACGGAAATGCGGCAAAATTTTCCCGCAACGGTTGTTCCGGTGTATGTGGAAAATGAAAAAGAAGGTGATGGGCGAACTCTCGCCAGATCAACTGTCGCAAGTAAGGTTCGGCGTTTACCGCTTTTTCGCAGGCATGCCAGATTTGGCGCGGACTTATTTCCCCGAAATGTAAATGTGGTGATAGACGGGATGTGCCCGTCAGGTCGGGTCGGTCGCGGTTCGACTTGTATTGTGTTACGTTGCGGTTGCGAAATTCATTCAACAACTCAATTGCGCCACCTTCTCCGGGTGTCCAGGTTTCACGCATTCCTTTCGCCCAATCAAGAGCCGGAAGCAACGTGAGATCGTCTATCGAAAGCGACCAGGGTGGTTTGGTCAGTCGGGTAAGATGTTTGGGCGCAGGGTGGGGATTTCCCGGACTGCCATATATTCCACATGCCTTGTAAAAGGGTGTGAATACCTGGTAAGGATTTCCCTGTTGCGTTTCAATGGTCCACGGCTCAAAGAGCAGGTGTCCGTTGAAGGATTTTACGATGATTCCGTCAGAACGGAGTTCAGTCTTGATCATTTTGTCGCGTTCTATGACGGCCGGTTCGTAAAGGCGATTCCAAACCACATGTGTGGCTGACGTATCGAGTATGATGCTTCGAAGTGCGGGTAACGAGGGGCCTTTGCGAATAATCAGGGCAGAGTGTCGCTTTTCAAGTTCGCCCTGAAGTCGCTTCAAGGAATAATGCAACCACCAGCGAGAAGCCGCTCCGGGAGCCCATGGCTCTTCTTCGTCCGGTGCCCAGATAAATACAGGTATTATTTTAAGTCCGGATTCAACTGCCGCCAACAATGCAGGATTGTCGGCAATACGCAGGTCGCGGCGAATCCACCAAACGATGCTCCCTCCGTCATGTTTCACCGATCTCATAATATCATAGTATCCAACATTATGAGGTAATTGCAAATGAAGGCAAATCAACGTTTTGTCATTAACGTATCAACCCTGTGGCGCCTGGCTCATCAGAATTCACGCTCGGTATCTTTATTTTGAGTGGATGAGTCCCGGGTCGGCTCTTCACCCAGATAATGGCTGATCCTCCACGCATGATAGCAGAGGCGGTCCAACCAACGCATGGCGTCAAGCAGAGCCATCGCATCAGAAGGTGAAGCCTTACCGCCGGCGGTTTCTTGCAGTACGATCGGACGGTTTTGGCGACGGAGTTCAGCCATCGACGCGGCCGAGCTTCCGACGTGTTGCACCCAATTATCTTCAGCCCCCCCATGCAGTCCATTTTCCGCGAGTGCCAACAATTCCAGCGTTTGATTCCCGGCGTGAACGAGCGGGTTCTGGCCGATCACACCTGGATAACCGGCGGGGGGGCGGAGATGCGCTTGAATGCGCGAAAGATGATCGATCGCATGCATTTGACTCACCCGTAGTCCGGAAAGCGGCTGATCTTCATTGACCGGGGGAATTTTATGGAAAAAGTTTTCGATATCCTCCATGGCGTGTCGCAATTTGTCGGCCTGATATGACTGAATAACACCATGGTTCTGTATTGTCTGGCGAAGTAGCAGGAACGTATTTGAAGCGGTTTCCGCCAGAGCCCGGCGGGTTGCTTCCAATGCCACCGATGGCGCCAGAAGCAATGTATGATCGAGGTGTCGTGTCAGTGGAGGATCACGATCAGGAAGTAACCGTTCAATCAAGGACGCATAGCGTTGCACCATGGGCAGGAAAATTGCCACCCCGACGGCCACAAACAACGAGTGAAATGCGGCGAGGCTCATGGCGCCCGGTTCCAGCCATTCACGCGCTTGAGCGAAGGCAAGCGCATTGAGAAACAATGGCAGGAGGGCGATAGCAATCAGGCCGGTGGCCAAATTAAAAGAAACATGCGCCAAAGCGGTTCGTTTTGCCGAAACGGTCCCGCCGATGGCGGCCAAAGCGCCGGTAATGGTCGTGCCTATCGCCGCACCGATCACCAGCGAGGCGGCCTGATCAAATTGAATTGCGCCGGTATGCAGTGCGGTAAGGGTGGTCGCCACTGCCGCGCTGGACGATTGCATGATGACCGTCAGCAGGATGCCGATGGCCATGGCGATCAGTTTTCCTGATACTCCAGTGGCCGGCAATCTCGTCAGATCGAACGCCGCGGTCAAACTGCGCATGCCTTCCTGAAGAGTTTCAATACCAACGAATATCAGCCCGAATCCGGCCAGTGCCAGGCCAAGTGACCGGCCCCGACCGGTAGTCAAAAGGCGCAGGAAAGCTCCGATTCCAACCAATGGCAGGGCATAGAATCCTACACTGATTTTCAGTCCAAGCCCGGCGATGATCCATCCGGTAAAAGTCGTGCCCAGGCTTGCGCCGAATACCACGCCGATGGCTTGGGGAAACGTCAGCAATCCCGCACTGACAAATCCGATCACTGTAACGGTTGTTGCGCTGGAAGACTGAACCATGGCCGTGACCAGCGCGCCTGATACAAAGGCCTTGGCCGGAGTTCCGGTAAAGCGCACCAAGGCACGTCGCAGAGCATCTCCGGCAAAAGTTTTTAGACCATCCGTGAGCAATACCATTCCCAAAAGGAACAGTCCGATCCCTCCGGTTAATTTGAATATCATTTCCAGCATGTAGATATTATTCCATGGTTGGTTCGCGCTGTCGATTACGTTAAGATGTCGTCATGTCACCTGCTGAAGAAACATATCATCTGAAGGAACTACTGCTACCCGACATCGTGGAAATGATCGAGGAGCGTGACTGGACCGGACTTCGTGAAGCGCTGTCTTCGTGGCCTCCTCCGGAACTGGCTGATTTGCTGACCGATCTGGAGAAGCCTCAACGTGTGTTTCTATTCCGTGCCCTGGCCAAAGAACCATCCGCGGTGATATTTTCCTATCTGCCGCCCTCCGCTCAAGATGATTTGCTCGCCGCGCTGACGGATGAAGAAACCCGGCGTTTGCTCGACGAAATGGAACCCGACGACCGCACGCAACTGCTGGAGGAAATGCCGGAGGAAATCACCCGGAGATTACTGGCAAACATGAGTCCGGAAGATTTGCGTGAATCCCGCATACTTTTGGGATTCCCGGAAGAAAGTGTCGGGCGCCTGATGACGCCGGCTTATACCACGATTCAGCCGGGATGGACGGTGGAAAAGGCGCTGGAACACATTCGCGCCACTGGTGCGCAAAGCGAATCCCTGCATGCCGTCTATGTTGTCAGCGATCGAAACCAACTGCTCGGCCGGGTGCTTTTGCGCCACTTGGTAACCGCGGATCCATCCAAGCGGGTTGATTCGCTCATGTCCCTCAATGTGGTGCATATCCCGCCGACAGCCGACCGTGAACAGGCAGTGCAGTTATTTGATCGGTATGATTTGATTGTGCTACCGGTAGTCGGAGTCGACGGTACCTTGCTCGGTATCGTTACGGTTGATGACATACTCGATGTCGCCCGCAAAGAAACTACCGAAGACTTTCAGAAAATCGGATCGGTAGGTCACATTCCGGGAAGTATTCGGGAGGCTCCGGTGAATTTGCTGTATCGCCGTCGTATCGGCTGGCTGTTGACGCTTGTGGTAGTCAACATCATCTCCGGGGCGGCGATTGCGCACTTTGAAGACACCATTGCCGCCGTGGTTGCCCTGGTGTTTTTTCTGCCGGTTTTGATCGGCAGTGCAGGAAATGCCGGTTCGCAATCCGCCACGCTGATCATTCGAGGTCTGGCAACCGGGGATGTTACGATGGAAGATTGGTGGAAAATGCTGGCGAAGGAGCTTGGCGTTGCCCTGTTGCTTGGCGTTACCATGGCAATCGGCATCTGGGCGATCGGTATCTTGCGCACTTCGTTGGCGGTGGCTTTGGTGGTCGGAGCATCCATGATGCTGGTTGTCCTGATGGGATGTGTAATCGGCTTTGCCATGCCGTTCATCCTCAACCGACTGAAGTTCGATCCTGCGGCGGCGAGCGTTCCACTCATCACTTCAATTTGTGATATCAGCGGCGTTATCGTCTATTTCTCTCTGGCCACATATTTCCTGATGTAATCACCGTTGATATTAACTTGCCGCGGCCGGGTTACATGCTAAATAGCATGATCATGCGCAGAACAATATATATCGTCCGTCATGGATTGCGGATGGATTCCAAAAATCCGGAATGGCGTCTGAATGCGGATTATCCGCAGGATCCGGCATTATCCGCCCGGGGATTTCAGCAGGCTTATGATTTGGCGCAACATCTTAAGGATTCTGGAATACGTCATATTTATTCGTCGCCATATTTACGGGCCCGCCAGACCGCGCAACCTCTTGCGGATATGATTGATGTTCCTGTTCAAATTGAAGATGGTTTGCGCGAATGGTTGAATCCGGAGTGGACGAAAGAACCACCGAGACTCTGCGAGTACCTCAATCTGGAACATTCGCTGGTGCGACCGTCTTTTCCAGAAACCGATGAACAGGCATGGCTCCGCTCTGGAAAGACCGCTTTGCTTATCGCCGCGCGCCATGATTGTCCGTTGCTGATGGTCACGCACGGGCATACCATGTGCGGCGCTGTTTTTGGTTTGCTGAACAGACGCGACATCGAGGTGAAATGCGATTACTGCTCTTTAACGGAGATTCACCTCGAGTTATCCGGGGCAACGATGATCCGTAATGGTGACCGCTCGTTTTTAAAAGAACACAAGGTTTAATCGTTCAGGTGGGAAAGGTTCCTGATAGCCACCAGCGATACCAGTCGAATACTCCAGGCAAAGGTTCTGATCCAATTGAACTGGACCAGGCGTTGGTGAACATCCAGGTTATAGCCACGACTTAATTGATGATGACAAGGTATCTGAATCGTAAATGTGGAAACCCAGATGATTACCAGCAACCCGACGTTGAACGCACCCAATATCATTGGAAGCGCGAATAGCAAAAGAATGCCGGTAATCAACTCAATCAACATTGCCGGCCCAACCACGTATCCCATGATTCTGGTGTACTTGTGATGATACGCAACAAATCGATTCACGGGAATATCGTGAAACCATGGATAGTGAATAAGCTGTACGAACCAGATAATTCCGGTCATGTAAGCGGTCGCTGAAAGATGCAGTAGAAATAATGTCGATTCAGCCATGACGTTGAATTGCTTTGAGCGTTACATCGTGACGAAACGCAAACAACCTGTCGAATTTCCTCATGACGAACCATTTGCCGATCCAATATCCAATAACGCCCAAAGGCATTGAAAATGTTATGGTATCGGAAAGTACACATGTTCCAGGCTCGATATTACGCATCACATGTTCGTGCCGATAGTACCGAAAGGGTCCGGTTAATTGCACATCGCAGAATTGATGTCCGTTCACATAAGATTCATGCATTAATTCCCACCGGAATCGAAACGGCCACTTTCCAACACGAATGATGGCCTTTGCGCCGTTCCGTATATGACCATCATGATGAACCACCGTTACTGGTTCGCCGGGCGGAAGCAATGTCGTGAATGCGCCGGGTGACTCGTGCCAGGCGAAAAGTTCAGCCGCGGAACATGGCATTCGGCTTTCCTTTTGAAAAACCAGTGTTTTCATCGACCGCGCACCGCGCTTAATCCACCATCGACCCGGATTATTTGTCCGGTGATCCAACTTTGTCCGGGATCAACCAGCCATGCCGCGGCAGATGCAATATCTTCAGGGTTGCCAATTCTACCCAATGGATGCAACGCCACGGATGCCTTGAGTGAAGCATCGTTGCCGGTAATCCGGGAGGCGAGGGGTGTATTTGTGAGTCCCGGAGCAACCGCATTAACGCGTATGTTTTTACTGGCGTAGGTGGCGGCGGCGCTGATAACCAGGCCATCGATGCCGGCCTTCGCCGCGCCAATCGCTTCATGATTGGGCAGTCCGATACCGGTTGCCACCGTGGAAAAAAATACCATGGAACCGCCAGACCCGAACATGGCTTTTGCACCATGCTTTAAAATGAGAAATGAACTTATAAGATTTGTAGTCAGTGTCGATGTGAATTCCTCAAGCGTCGTAATATGCGCGGGTTTCAGAAGCATCGAACCGACAGCGTGAATAATGCCATCCACTCGACCATGGGTCTGCAAAGCTCTATCCATTAAATCAGCAACACTGGCTTCATCGGTCGCATCACATTTTATTTTCAAGGTGTTGTATTTCGCGGCAACGGAATCAAGTTTTTCCTGATTGCGGGATGATAGAATGAGCCGGAAATTTTGCTGACCCAGTAATTCGGCGGTCGCGGAGCCTATACCGCCACTGGCCCCGATGATCAAGATTACAGGGGCGCCGCTCATGGACGTCACGCGGAATGATGTTGATCCGTTGACTTTACCAGGACCAGATGATGATTATCAAGCGTCCGGGTGGCAAATGCCGCTTCACAATATGAAAAGTAATACTTCCACGTCCGGTAAAATACATCATCAAAACCCATGCGTGTCAGTTCGTCGCGCTTACTGTCCAGGCGACCACTCCAATGTCTAAGGGTCGTTGCGTAATGCACGCCTATGGTTTCAGCCTTTGCTATCAGGAGTTTGGAGCTTGCGGACATTGCCATTGTTAACGCTTCGACAGAGGGTAAATGGCCTCCCGGGAAGATATGTTTTTGAATCCAATCCACACTTTTACGGTAGGCATTGTACCGTTGATGGGGAATTGTGATGACTTGCAACACGGCTAATCCGTCTTGTTTAAGAACATGGTCGATGGTTGAAAAATACGTTTCAAAATGCTCGTGCCCTACGGCTTCGATCATTTCAACGGAAACCACGCGGTCAAATTCTCCTTCGACATCGCGGTAATCGCGAAGCAGGATTGTAACTTTGTCCTCCAATCGCTCTTTTTTAACCCGGTTTACGGCATAGTCATATTGTTCCCGCGATATGGTGATTCCCGTGACTTTGCACCCGACCGATCGTGCAATTTCAATCGCCAGTCCACCCCAACCGCATCCGATTTCAAGCACATGATGATGCGGCTCCAGCCTGGCTTTATCAATCAGCGCATTCATTTTGTTCCGCTGTGCCTGTTCCAGGTCATCATCCGGCGAAGAAAACACCGCGGCGGAGTAAAGCATGGTAGGGTCGAGGAATAGGCTGAAAAAATCATTGCTCAAGTCGTAATGAGCCTCAATGTTCTTGCGGCTTATTCTTTTGGTGTTGGAACGGAGCAAGTGACCGGTTCGGTTGACCAGCCATTTCAGGCGGGACGTGGAATACTCTCCGTTTTTAAATGAATCACGGTTTGAAATCAGAAAACCCACCAATCCGGTCAGGTCCGGGGTTTCCCATTGCCCGTACATATATGCTTCGCCCAGCCCGATATCGCCATCCAGCAGAACACGCCTGAAAAAAGTATAATCCTTGATGATAATTTGGGCGGTAACCGATACTCCCGGGGATCCATGGGTTTCCTGATTCCCGTCCGGCATGGTTACGAGCAAGGATCCATGATTGATACGTTTCAAAAGACTGCGAAACAGGCGAATTCCGACCTTTTCGATGATATTTGGTTTGGCAATTTTAATTGTCATAATGTTGTTTGGCGCTGGTTTTGGAAAATATCGCATCTTTTTTCGAAAATACAAATGAGCGGCGTGAAAATGTATCCGGGGCAGGGTGAGTACATTTTGGATTGGAAACGACACAAGCGTTTTCAGAACGGATTTTCCGGTAATGGGTGCAGATTCCAAACCAACCAGGCCGCTACGGAAAACGACGACCCCATCCTTTTCCAGATCCACATGGATTTCCAGCCGGTCCTCATCTTGTTTGATCCGGAAATGATAATTACCTTTACGATCATTAAACGGAGAAACATGAAATGTTTTTTGAGACTGAAAACGTAGATCGCCCGGCGGATGTTCCATGGGATCCCGCAATGCATAAACATGCCGTTCGCCAAAGGTATTGTTGACTTCCGCAACCGCGGCAATGATCCGGCCTCCGGTATCATAGCCAAGGTAAAAGGAAACAGGATTGAAAACATACCCGAACACCCTGGGTACTGTAACGAGAACAACGTTGCTCACCAGCGGCGAATCGAAGTAGGCGGATATCCCATCAATTAAAGGCTCGGCGCGGCCATTGAGGTAGTCACGGTCGTATAATGATAAAATATTCCGCTTGTTGTAGCCAATAAAGCGTGAAATATATTTATCATTCTTCAATTGATTCAAATTAAATGCCGCAAAAAAGGCGGGATAGTTAAATTGATGAACCTTGGGGGCCTCCCGGCGGTGATAAATACGCCCTTTGTATATCCGGCCAATCACAGCGATACTCCAAATTCTTTGGCAACCATGACGGCCGATCGAACCGCGTCTTCGTGAAAGCCGTAGCCAAAATAGCTTCCGCAGAACCATGTCCGGTTCTTTCCATTTAGTCCGGGCAATTGATTTTGCGTAGCAACCGCATTCCGGTCGTAGACCGGGTGCATATACTCGATTTCACGCACGATGGTTCCCGGTTTCGGTTCACGATCAGGATTCAAAGTTACACAATAGGTGTCGTTGGTTTTCAAGCCTTGCAATAGGTTCATATAATACGTTACCGGCACCGGGGCATCCGGTTTCAATCGATCGTGCTCCATGTAATTCCAAGATGCCCAGGCCTTCTTGTCCGGAGGAAGAAACGATGTGTCGGTATGAAGCAAAGTCCGGTTTTTCTGGTAACGCCAAGCCGCCAAAAGCCTGGTCTCGTCAGAAGTTGGCTTGTCAAGCAAGGCAAGCGCTTCATCCGCATGCGTTGCAATTACAACATCGTCAAAATAGTCCGTTTCACCATTGGCATGAATAATTTCCACACCCTTGTCGTTTCGGCGAATCGTATGAATACGCGCGCCCAGGCGGATTTGGCCGCAAAAGGACCGGGAAAAAGCCTTTATATACTGATGACTGCCACCCACCACGGTTTGCCACCGCGGGCGGTTAGCAAGTGAGAGTAGTCCGTGATTTTTCCAAAAGGATAAAAGTGTCCGGGCCGGAAAATCCATTATATCCGCCTGGGTGGCGGACCATATGGCGGCCGCCATGGGTATGATGTAACAGTTGCGGGTTTGCGCTGATATGTTTCGTGTGTATTCGCCAAGGGTGACATCGCCTACGCGATCATTCATCAAATCATTGATGGCTCTTTTGCCAAAGCCGACAATCTCATGCAGGAATCGGTAAAACGATGGGCGAAGCAGGTTGCGTTTTTGAGCAAACAATCCCGACAAATTTGTCCCGGCATAGTAGAAGCCCGACTTTTGCGAATAGTAGCCGAACGACATGTCGCTGAACCGGACCGGGCAATTCAATTCAGAAAGGAACTTGTGGAGCAGTGGATACGTCTGATCATTAAGCACAATAAATCCGGTATCAACGGGTGTTCCGGAGTCCGGTCCATCGTCGATGACAATGGTGTTGGTATGACCACCAAGCCGCCGGGACTTTTCATAGATTGTCACATTTGCGTTTCTCTGCAATAAATGCGAAGCAACAATTCCGGCCACCCCGGCGCCCACCACGGCTATTTTATTTACAGAATTCTCGCTCATATCACATCACGCTACTATTGGCCGTCCAGTTGCTTTTCCACCACTCCAGCATTCTCGAAAACTCCTGGGTAAACTGGGGCGTGAATATTTCGTAATCCAACTGACTGCTTATTTCCGCTATTGTCCAAAACCGACCTTCGGATATTTCCCGGGGATCCAGTGAAAATGGTCCTTCGTGGACGGTGGCAAAGGTTGTGATCTTTTCCGTCTCAATTTGAGATTGCCAGAAGTATGAGTAAGCAAACTTGAGAAGTTTGGGTGTAACGCCTAATTCTTCGCGCATTTCCCGAACGGCGGCTTTTTCCGCAGATTCGCCCGCGTTGGGGTGTCCACCCACGGATGTATCCCAGCGGTTGGGCTGGACGTCTTTGGCGGCGGAACGTTTCTGCAGGAATAAACGTCCATCTTGTGAGAATACCAGGACATGTACGGCATGATGAATCAGTCCCGGATGTTTGTGACAGACGGACCGCGGCGCGAAGCCGATTACTTCGCCTTGGACATTGATTAAATCAAACCATTCCTCTTTCATGTGCCCAGTATAACATGCTTTTGCGCTATTTTCATCTCTATGATTGATACATGGGGTTGGATTTTGCCCGGGGTAAAGAGTATGGTGCGCGAATGAATCGTCAAATGGAAATGGTTGATCTTCATCCGGTCCGGATTTGGCTCGGACTTGTTCTGGGCATGATATTGCTGATCGTTGCCGTGGGGGGAATAACCAGGCTGACGGAGTCTGGCCTGTCAATGGTAACGTGGGAACCTATTCTGGGAATCATTCCGCCATTAAGCGAAGCGGAATGGGAAAGGCGGTTTGACCAATACCGGCAGTTCCCGGAGTATCAGCAATTGCGCAAGGGAATGACCATGGACGAATTCAAGGTCATATTTTTCTGGGAGTACTTTCATCGTTTACTGGGACGACTGCTCGGGGTCATATATGCCATCCCTCTATTCTGGTTCTGGCTAAAAAAACACTTGGATCGCGACCTCAAAATCAAGCTTCTGACAGGACTTTTTCTTGGCGGAGGCCAGGGCGTTATGGGCTGGTATATGGTTAAAAGCGGGTTGGTCAATGATCCCTATGTGAGCCATTACCGCCTTGCCGCCCATCTGGGGCTGGCATTTATCGTGTTTGGATACTTGTTATGGGTCTTGCTTACCATTCAGGAGCGCAAAAACGAATGGCCTCCGGCTTCCCGCAGATCAAAAATCTGGTGCTCGACGCTTGGCCTTTTGCTTTGCGTTCAAATTCTGTGGGGCGCTTTCGTCGCCGGACTTAATGCCGGCTACTTTTACAATACATTTCCGACCATGCAAGGCCATTGGATCGCCCCGTATTGGAACCAATTGTCGCCCTTGTGGCTGAATGCTTTCGACAATCCGATTGCCGTGCAGTGGATCCACCGTACGCTGGGAATATTTCTGACTCTTCTAGCGATGGCGGCATGGGTTGATTTGCGTCGTGATCCCTCCATGATTGAACTGCGTCGGACAGGTTTTTCATGGTTCATCGGGACGCTGTTGTTGCAGTTCTGGTTGGGTGTTTTCACATTGGTCCTTTCCGTACCCATCGCACTGGCGGTTATGCACCAAGTCACGGCTTGTATATTGGTGGGGCTTGCCGTAATCATGAATTACGCGCTATTTTCAACACATGAGAGACATCGGTAAAATACAAGACGAAGAAAAAGCAAAACTTTTTTGCGATTACTTGTTCAATCAAGGCATTAATAGCCATGTGGAAAAACATTCGGATGGCGCGTGGGTTGTCTGGGTTGAGGAAGAGGACCGGTTGGACGAAGCAACTCAACGTCTTGCTGAATTCGAGTCCGGTTTTGACAAGTCCAAATTTATAGAAGGCGCGTCCGGGGCGGATGATCGTCGCAAGGCACAGGAAAAAAATAATAAGGAATACGCAAAAAAAATGCGTACTGGCGCGGATGTTTTCAACACGTATGGTATCGCCGGCATGGGAAAGATTACGTTTGTGTTGATAGCCTTGAGTGTTATTGCCACTTTGCTGACCAACTTCGGGAAAAATGACAACCTCTTTCAAAGAATCGCCATTGCGGAAACCTTTACATTGCCCGGTGAGGGCAGGGTGTATTACCGGCATTTGCTGGAAGTGCGAAACGGCGAGGTCTGGCGTTTGGTAACGCCGATATTCGTGCATTTTAACCTACTTCACATCCTCTTCAATATGATGTGGTTGCGTGACCTCGGGAGCGCGGTTGAACACTTGAGACGCATCCGGTTCTATCTCCTTTTTATTTTGATTGTCTCCATCGCTTCCAATGTCGGTCAGTTCTACATGTCCGGCCCGGGTTTTGGAGGTATGTCCGGCGTTGTTTATGCCTTGTTGGGATACGTTTGGATGCAAAGCCGGTTCAATCCGTGGTCCGGCTTTGTTCTGCACTCCATGACGGTTCAAATGATGCTGGTGTGGTTCTTTCTGTGTTTGAGCGGTTTAGTGGGTAACATTGCCAACACGGCTCATGCGGTGGGATTGGCGGCAGGAATTGTCTGGGGTTATATTGATGCCAGACGGCGGGTTCCCGAATAAGATTAACAATCGACGCAGGTGAAGCTATACTAATGGTATCAATTCAAGGGTTATTCGCCATGAATAAATGTATTACTACGGTCGCTTTACTTATGCTGACGTCGGCTCTTTCCAGTCATGCCGTTGAAGTTACACAGGTGTGGAACACAACCGAGGACATTCAAGACCGAATTGATAACGCATTGCCGGGGGCTGAAGTATTTGTCGAGGCGGGATTGTATCGGGGTACCTTGACCATCAAGGATGGTATTACTTTGGTTGGCGCCGGTGATGCCGTTACCACCATCGATGGCGATGGCGCCCCGGAGGTAATACTATTCGGGAAAGAATCAGCCTTGATCGGTTTCACCATCAGGGGTGGTGAAGTTCTCGCGGCCAATCGGGGCAATTTTATCGGTATATTTGAATGCACATTTGAAGATTTCGCTCGTATTGGTATTTACTTTGAAGGCGGGTCCGGTGTTGTCGCCCAGAATATTCTTCGTGGGAATGGGCAATCCACCGCAATATTGAGCATATCCGCCAATCCTCTGATCATTAACAATCTAATTGAAAACAATGCCATTGGTTTTCAATGGCATCATCACATGATTCCGACATTACTGGGGAACCTGTTTCTCAACAACCGGGTTGCAGTCGGTGGCAGTTCCAGTTCAAGCATTGTCATGCGGGGAAATCTGTTTGACGGCAACGCTGTTGCAACCGCTTTTGGTCCGCTTCCTCCCGGCAACGAAATCAAGTCCGTAGACATCGGGGAATTCGTTTTACAGCGCGGAAGACCGATACGCGGTTATCGCGACCTGATGGATACCACATACGTTGAGGTGATCAAGGATCATCCCATTATCGTATACGATCTTCCGCAACAAGCCGGATCATTCAGTGCAATTACCTTGTTCCCGTGGGCAACCTTCACCGTGGCCGCCTCGGCCATTGACACCAGGATTGCCTCTTTTGAAGCGTACGACTGGGTGGCTGACCGAGCCTTGAACGCCGTGTACCAACAAGACGATGCCAATCGTCCGTCGGTACGGGTTTTCAATCCTGAATTGTTGGAGAAAATGCGCGAGCGTTATGTGCTGGAAAATATCTACATTCACCCGGCCTCTTATTATGACGATGAAAACGGGTTGCGAATTTTCCGCCGGGTTACAAATGTCGCACAAATCGAAGTCATGATTCCACGTGGTTACCGGGTTGTTTCAAGTAAGCCGGAGGCTTTGGTTCTTGGAGATCAAAACCGCACCTGGTTAAGTATCCATGATTTGGGTTTCACGGATGTGGAGGTCATCTTGGAAAAAGTCGTCACACCTTGACCTCCAGGCTGAATAAAGCATTGCAATTCGCATGAAACATTGTGTGCTTGACGGAATTGGTCCTTTTTTCCGCCATCACCCGGCCGGGCGCATCAATTGGTCAAAAATCCCGTTTTCCAGCATCGAGCAGGACGGGGGCATTCCTCAACAAACACATGACCAAATTATCCGCGATTTCGAGGTTGTATGCCGTACCGCTTCGGAATGGGGTTATAACATCATTACCCTGGATGACCTTGCTCACCTTTCACCGCATGCGGATTATCAGGAGTCCCTGAATCGAAAACTTTCCGACTACGGCAAACTTTATCGTGAATTGTTTGCCACATCCCGCCGTTACGGGCTGAATGTTTGGATAACGACGGATATCATGTTTTATGAGGCTGGCCGGCGTCCGGACTCCGGCAACCAGTTGGAATATGCGTGCTCACGGCTTGCGGAAATCCTCGGGAAAGTGTTTGAGGCATATCCTGAAGTAACCGGTGTGATATTTCGTATCGGCGAATCCGACGGACATGACGTGCAGGGTGATTTTATCAGTCAAATGATCATTCGTTCGCCTCGTCAGGGGCGGCAGTTGATTGACGCAATTCTTCCTGTATTTGAGCGATTCAATCGTTTGTTAATTTTTCGCACCTGGTCGGTGGGCGCTTATAAAATCGGTGATTTAATCTGGAACCAAAAGACCTACGACAAATTGTTTGGCGGTATATCATCCGAACAACTACTCGTATCCATCAAATACGGTGAATCCGACTTTTTTCGATACCTCCGGCTGAATCCTCTGTTTCGCAAATCCGGTCCGGGAAAAATCATCGAATTACAAGCCCGTCGCGAGTACGAGGGATTTGGTGAATACCCGTCGTTTATCGGGCGCGATTTCGAGCACTATCGAAACGAAGTTAAAACGATGCCGGATGTCATGGGTTTTTCCGTGTGGTGCCAGACCGGTGGTTGGTCCTCGTACCGGCGATTGACATTTCTTGATAAAAACGCCATCTGGAATGAAATCAACACCTGGATCTGTGTCAAATTGTTTAAGGACGGCCTGACTGCGGAAGGCGCGGTTCGCGGCTATTTCCAGAATTCCAACTTGTCCGGTCGCTGGGACCAGTTGCTTGAATTGCTGGATCGGTCAGAAACGGTTGTCAAAAATGTGCTCTACCTGGATGACTTTGCCGGTCGCCGGATCTATTTTCGGCGTCTTCGAATTCCGCCGCTTCTGGCGGTCTATTGGGACCGTATCTTTATCAACGGCGCATTGAGAAAAATTCAACGTTGTTTTGTTTATGATGGCGAGTTGAAGATTCAGCAGGCAATTGACGGGTTGAAGCAATTGGACCGAATGAAGGAGCTGGCGGCTGTTCTATCCCTGCCGGTTGATGATATTGAATTCGAACAGGACACGTTGCGCCTCCTGGCATTGGCCCGTATTTATTACTTTCGCGATGTCGATGAAGAAATACTTTTCCGGTTGACGGAGGCCGTCGCGGAGTATCAACAACGATACGGTGACCGCGCATATCATGTTTCGCTGGATACCAAGCATTGGAAGATGAGTCGGACGTGGCTCAAACGCGTGTTTTCCATCCTGTTGCGCGAAAAACGCTCCTACCGATGGTTGGACAGGATCATTACCATCCGCATTTTATCCATGCTTTATGTGATCAGCCGACCGTTCCGCAAGAAATTTGTCCCTGAATTCGCCCGCAAGCAGGCCATGGGTATTGACGTAATCTTCAGATAGTGGCGTCCCCCGGCCAAATCTCGTCCGAAAAAATCATTTTTGATGCGGAATCACTTGGATATGGCATCAACCCGGGTTATACTTGACGGTTCGCGTATGAATCAGCCCATGGAACAAAATTCGATTTCTGCAAAAAGTGATCACGGTCCTTACATAAACCGCGATTCACTGCAGAAGTGGTCCGGTCCGCATCAATACCAGGAAGGCAAGCGGCTTTTTGAAGTTGGAGCAGTGTCGGGATTGGAGCGTGAAGGCGCTATTGTTAAAGGTAATTTGAATTACGGGGCGAGGGAAATGTTGACCCGGTTCAAATTGTTGAAGGACGGATCGATAGAAAATCTTTGCCCGTGTCGGGACTCCCGTGAGCGTGGGTTGGTCTGTGCTCATGCTATCGCGCTGGGGTTTGCTTATGTTCAGATTCATGCAGATAACCGGACTGACCGTTCAATGCGAATCCAACGTCGCCGCGACAAACATGCCCGTACCGGGGTGGAGTACGGCTGTATCCGGCGCAACCCACCCGGATCTGCTCATGCGCAACCGGCCAGGCTTCGCATAAAACTTGAAAGCGGTTGGCTGGCCACGGCGCCAGTCGGTGTTTTGCCCGTATCCGTTTGGGTTCACTACCGGGATAAAAAGGTCCGCATCGATAAGGCGCCGGTGGAAACTCCTTTCACATTCGTGCCAACGCATGAGGAATTGCTTTACTGTCTGGAAGACATTGCCGGAGTTCCACTTAAGGGACAGACGACAGTAAGAGTGGAAGATTTTATCGAATTGCTCGAACAAACCCCTCCAGAGACTTTGTTTGACGCCGATTCACAATCGCAAGTTCGTCTCGACAACTCTCCGGTTGTGCCCATGTTGCTTACGACCATGGACAAGGATACCGGCGACCTGATTTTGGAACTACAGGTCGAATGGCCGTCAGGAAAAAAAGACGTGCGAGTGATTCTGCCGGGCAACAATTCCGCATGGGTCTACGCCATGTCCACGATACGCCCCCTGGCATCCGCGCTCCCAAAGGATCTCCATTCCTTGTATGAAGCGCCATTGCGCATTAAACGCGAAGAGTTGATTCATTTCCTTTACCAACGTTTGCCTCAACTGGACAAGGTATGGCTGGTTGAGCACAAGTTTCCCCATGATAAAATCAAATGGGCGACCGGCAAGCCGGACTTCCGTGTCATTCTTTCCGGTGATTACGAACGCATGCGTATTCTGTTGCATGCGGATTACGATGGCATGCCGGGACCTCTTGCCGGATCTCCGGACACTGCGCCTCCCTACAGTGTGCCGGCCCGTGATAACAACTTGCTTTACCTGAAGCGTGATCATGCCCGAGAAAAAGAGGCGCTGGAGTGGTTGCATCTCCATGTTTCAACCTACGTGAGGGAAAGCGGGGAAGTCATCGTCGATGGCGCTCAAGCCATTATGGATATTTTAGGCCGGGTCATTCCGGTTATCAAAGGCCGCGGCTGGCAAATCGAATTTGAAGGTTGGCTGGAGGCATTAAAACAGGGCGTTTCCTGGATTGTGCCGGAAATTGAATGCCGCGCACCCGGTGGGGAGTCATGGTTTGATTGCACCGTTACCTTTCGTGACACGGATGGACAATCGCTTGATCCGGCGCTGATACAACAGGCGTTGCTCAAAGGCGACGGGTGTGTGCGTCAGGGTGAAAAAATATGGCTGATGGATCGCCATAACATGCAGACGCTTCAGGACATTCTCGATGAATGCGACCACAAGGGTTCTTTAAGTCAAAGCCGGCACCGCCTCGACAATATTCATGCGGGCTACTTGCGAAATGCGATCTCGTCGCTGTCCAATGTCAAATGGAATGGCAATGAGGCTTTTTCAAGTTTGGCCGTCGCACAAAACCGTGAAGTCAGCATGATGCCGGTTACGCTTTCCGAGTCGCTTGACAAAATCATGCGCGGATACCAGAAAGAAGGTGTCTCCTGGTTGCGGTTTCTCGAACAATGCGGGTTTTCCGGTATTTTGGCCGATGAAATGGGGCTGGGAAAAACCATTCAAACCCTCGCGTGGTTGACGTTGGAGCGAACAGACCAGCGGGCACGTGGCAAACCGGCCATTGTGGTTTGCCCGACCAGTCTGCTTGATAACTGGGCGGATGAGTCCCGTCGCTTTACCCCGCAACTGCGTATTCATGTTGTTCATGGGCAGGACCGGAAAAAAACGTTGGGCAAATTAAGCGAAGCCGATCTGGTTATCACGTCCTATGCGCTTCTGCGCCGCGACATCGAGCACTATCACCGGCAGGAATTTTCCGTGGCGATTCTCGATGAAGCCCAGCACATTAAAAACCATTCCACCCAAAACGCCCGGGCCGCGAAAAAACTACGGGCGGTTCACCGCCTGGTATTAACCGGCACGCCGGTTGAAAACGGGGTGGCCGATTTGTGGTCGATCCTCGATTTTCTTATGCCGGGATATCTGGGTCACCATCAACATTTCCGACGCATGTATGAAATTCCCATTGCGGCTGGAACTGCCATTTCTCAACAGGTTCAACAGCGATTGCGCCAGAAAGTGCATCCTTTTCTTCTCCGGCGATTGAAGCGTGATGTTGCGAAGGAACTTCCGGAACGCATTGATCGGGTGGCTTATTGCACCATGACGGCCGATCAACGCGCAGTGTACCGCCAACTGCTGGAAAGCACTTCCCGACAAATTGTCGGCATGGTCAACACACAAGGGTTTACACGCTCCCGGTTCATGATCCTGAAAACCCTTACCCGGTTGCGCCAGGTGTGCTGTCATCTTGATCTGTTGAAAATGCCCGAGTTGCACTCAAAAAATCCCTCCGGGAAGCTTGATCTGTTCATGGAGCTATTGGACGAGGCGCTTGACGGAGGGCACCGGATTCTTGTGTTCAGTCAGTTCGTTTCCATGCTTCACATCATTCGCAACGAACTTTCCAAACGGAAAATTCCAATTTGTTATCTCGACGGTTCGACGATTCACCGATGGGAAGAGGTTCAAAAATTCAACGAAAACCAATCTATTCCGGTTTTCCTGATCAGTTTGAAGGCGGGCGGAACAGGCTTGAATCTCACTGGCGCGGACATGGTCATTCATTTCGATCCATGGTGGAATCCTGCCGTGGAGGATCAGGCAACCGATCGGGCGCACCGTATCGGACAGCACAAAACCGTGTATAATGTGAAATTAATCACCCGGGACAGTATTGAGGAAAAAGTGCTGGATCTGCAGAAACGAAAACGCGCGGTAATTGACGCGACACTTTCATCCGATGCGGATATTGTACGCAGTTTGTCCTGGGAAGATGTTCAGGAGTTGTTGCAGTTATGAGTGAACTCGATAAAAAACTTCGAAAATGGTACATTGGCCTTCGTATTCTTTCGTATGTGCTCGGATTCACCGGCGTGGTCATTATGACCATGGCGCGCGGTTTCGATGAACCGGCCCGAACCATTTGGATACAACGGGCATATTTGTGCGTGGGTGCGATGTTTGCCATATTTATCGCGAATTACTTGTTGCTGGCCCTCAAGTCGTGGCGAAAAAGAACGCACGTGTAACCGTGCGTCTGCTTCCGACATGAACCAGGCTCCGTATTTGTACCGGCAAAGCATTCGCCGGGGAGCCATGTTTCTGCTCTGCTCATCCCTGGTATTCTCTTTCGTGGGGGCAATGGTCAAATCCCTCACTTCAGAATTACCGGTTGCCATGGTGGTTTTTTTCAGAAATGGGGCGGGACTTATTTTCCTGCTCCCGTGGATTTTACTTAATAAAAAGCACACGCTCAAAACGACGCATCTTGTCGACCATGCGGCGCGTGCGGTGTCCGGTGTGCTGGCCATGTATTTCTTTTTTCACGCAATTGCCAACATGCCGTTGTCAGAGGCCATATCACTGAACTTTACTTCACCCCTGATCATTCCCGTCATGGCTTATATCGTGTTGCGCGAAACCATTCCCGCCAGAATGTCGGTATTGCTTTGCCTGGGTTTTGCCGGTGTGCTGTTGATTGTCAAGCCGGGAGCAGGCGTATTTAACCCCGCCGCATTGTCCGGTGTAGCCTCCGCCTTTTTCGCGGCATTTGCCCTCGTTAACATCAGGAAATTGACCCGCACGGAACCCGCGATGCGTGTGGTATTTTATTTCGCCCTTATTGGTTCCCTCATAACGCTCCCGGCCATGCTCATCGTCTGGCAAAACCCCACTTCAATTCAATGGGTTCTTCTGGTCGGTGTTGGTTTATTTGCCACGGTCGGGCAATGGTTGCTCACCCGCGGTTATGCTTCGGGACCGGTGGGACAGGTCGGCATATTTCATTACAGCGCCGTGGTATTTGCCGGCATGATTGACTGGATAATCTGGAGCGATGCGCCTGACGTGTGGTCGATGGCCGGGGTGTTGTTAATTTGCGCCGCAGGTGTCATCGCCATGCGCATTTCACGCGTAAAGGTAATTTGAATTTTCAAATCAGCGCGTCGGCCAGTAAATTGCCAAGCGCCAGGGCATGAGAAGCCGAAGGCTCAACGACAAAAGGAAAATGAATCACCGGGGCGCCTTTGGATATCAACGCGATGTGTTCCAGGTTATCGCTTTTAATCAGGGTGTCCTCTTCGGTTTCCGCGGGCGCAGTATCGTTTGCAACGATGGCACATGGGGAGTGACCGGCACGCAACAATTCCCGAAGCGTGAGCGCTGTATGATTCAACGTGCCCAGGCATGTGCGGGTGACCAGAACCGGACGCGCTTCGCTGGATGTCAACAGGTCAAGCATTGTCAATTGAGCATCCAGCGGTGTGAGCAAACCGCCCGCTCCTTCAATAATCAGGACATCCACCTGCCGCGATAACTTGTCTATGTACTCCAAAACTTTTTCCAATTCAATTTTCCTGCCCGCAAGGTGGGCCGCCAGATGCGGCGATGCAGGCAGGGGAAAGTCATAAAGAGGGCGTGGAATATTAATGTCCGCACATCCGGACAATTTTCCATAAGCGGATGCATCATCCATTCCGCAATCACTGCCGGTTTGAATTGGTTTAATGGCAAGACCCATGATATCACGCTGGCGAAGCGCCGCCATCAGGCAGGATGTGACCCATGTTTTACCGACTCCCGTGTCGGTTCCGGTAATAAAGAATCGCTTCGCCACTAGTTACTTCCTCCGGCTGGCATGTGTGATTTAAAATCGTAAATTGACCAATGATGATCGGGCGGAAATCCAAGTTGTTCGGATATATTTTCACCGGTTTCCAGAAATTGTTTCATGGCCTCATTCATGCTTCGCAGTCTGCCGCGTGTAACCATCATGAATCTAAATTCTCCACGCTTGACCATTTCACTCAATTCATCGCCGGATCGTTCATATCGGTTAAGATATTCATTATAATAGGGTATTGCCGATCGGTTGAAGTGCGTGGCAATCAGGGAACAACCGTTCATGGTCGGCATGGCCGCGAGATATCTGGTGTCCGGTTCCTTTTCCATCATATATTCATAAATGTGTTGAAGACCGGAAACTCTTCCGGCGATGTATGCGTTTGCTGTTGCCGAATAGGATGGATTCAATTCGCCCTTTCTTTTCAATTCGAGAAATATCGCGCCGGGTATTACCCCTTCAGACTGCCTGGCTTTTACACAAATCCATGACACGTTAAAAAGAATCGATAGCAGAACGGCCATAGATCCGAAAACCAGCGTATTTTTGGCGAGAGGTCTTTCCTGGATACTCCGGTAAATAAGACAGGTTGAGGCGGCAATGACCATGATGCAGGCGGGGGCCAGCCAGTCACCCACCGTATCTAATTTTACGAGGGTGAACAGCATCCATAATACGGAACCATAAATGCCAGCCAACGCCAGAAATCTTGTCCGCCTTTTATCGGAGCCAATACCAGCCAATCCAATGCCGGCAAATACCGCATACGGCGTTGCCATAAGTTCCAGGTAATGCGGAGGCGCCATTCGGGAAAAGCTGAACGCAAGAAGGCCCAACAACAGCCAGGCGAACCAAAAGGACGCGGCAACCGGAAGGGCTTTTCGGTTGGCATTTGCGAATGATAATACGATGCCCACCAAAACAAGCGGCAATAAATAAGAAATCATGGAGCCGGGAAACTCGCCGAATAGTCGTTTCCATCCGTTCAGCCCCCCGTATAAAACTCCTTCAGCAATTTCGATTCCCGTGGATGTCAAAATGGTGGCCGGTCTGAAACCAGTATCATTGGACATTCTGGCCAAACCGTTATGAGCCAGGGTTAATTCCAACATGCGGTTGCCGTCGGTGTTCATGACGCGAGGTCGCTGATCTTCAGGTGTCATGTCCACGGCGACAATCCATCCGAATGCCAGCACGAGGAAGAACAGCAGGGGAGGGATATAGTTCAGCAGTAATTTGGGTTTGCGCCATGGCATTCCATAGACCGCCAACAGGACAAGAGATGGCATCATGACCGACATGGCGAGACCCTTGACGTTAAAAGCCAGTCCGCAGAAAAAAGCGGCCAGCCAAATGCGACTGAACTTTCCGTGTTTGAGATATGCGGCAAGACAACATGCCGCGATGAGCACAAACATCGGCAATAGAGCATCCACCTTGTTGCTTCTCGCAACCAGAACGGCATTTGGCATGAATGCCAGTATGCCTGCCGAACATGTGGCGGCAATCCGGTTGCCATCAAGAAGCAGGATAAGACGATAAACCAGAGCAACGGAAACCATTCCGGCGATGGCTTGCGGCAACATCAATGCAAACCCATCGTATCCGAAAAGATGCGCGGATAAGGTTTGGAACCAGAACCCCAAAGGAGGTTTATCAAACATGTAAGTGCCTTGGGGATCCCAGGCGACAAAGAAAAAATGCCACCAGGATTGCATCATGCTTCGGACATTTCCACTGGAGGAGGGGCACCCGAATCCATTCCCGCCCAGCTGATGAAATCGGGGAAAGTACGCGGCAACCAACACAATCAATAAACCGGCATGACGGCCTAAAAATTCAAGTGTGCGTTTCATTTTTCCCGGTGAATGGAAGTTTTAATGTTGCCTCATATTTTACATGAATAAAAACAATGCAAGCACCCACTGTGTCGGCAATCCAGTCGTATATGTCAGCAACGCGGTTATCAACCATGGATTGGCGCCATTCGTCGGTTATACCATATAATGATGAAAATAGTACGGATAGCACGGCTGATTTAACGGGGGGGATTCCGCATGAACGAAGAAATGCGTACATAAACGACGAAAGGATGGCATAAATGACGGCATGAACGATTTTGTCGAAATGGGGCGGCAACCATATTCCCGGATCCGGCGTCTCCGATTTACCGCTCATCCAGAAGATCAGTCCGCACCAGGTTACTACCGGAAACCAGCCCAGATACTTGTAGTTACGAAACAACGTTGACATCAACATACCCGACTTATAACTGACAAATTATGTTTTTCCAATAATCATCAAATGGTAGAATACCGCCATGACAAGGTCTATATTGCTGTTCGCCCTGTTGATTTTTCATTTTCAATCCGTGAATGCGGAAGATGCCGATGTCATGCGTACCGTGATATATCCCATCACGTTTGGAGATCCTCAAGCGCTTGAAGAAATCAGCCGCGCGATTGTCGGCGAAGATGGACACCTGACTCTTGATCTCAAAGGAAACCGCCTGATCGTGGTAACCACATCAGCCAAGCACCGGCAGTTGGATGAAGTATTCGGTACTGCTGAAACCGCGGTGGACAACGTTCGCATCCAGGTTGAATTTATTCATCACTCCGTCGAGCGGGACCGCGGTGCCGGGATCAAGGGGCACGGTGATATTGTGGTGGGAGGAGGGGGGACATCCGGTAAAATTGTACTGCATCCGGAAATTCGCGATTCGCGGACTGAAACAAGCGGCAACGTCCGGCAGTTGTTGTTGGTTGCCAGTGGACGCGAAGGGTTCCTGCGGGTTGGAGAAAGCGTGCCGTACATTGAATGGATATCTGAATACAGTTGGCGGGGCGGATATACGGAATCGCGCATCCTATGGCAGGAAGCAGGATCTTTCCTGGTGGTGACACCTACAATCATGAGGGATGGCAAAACCATCCATATCAAAATCACGCCGGAAATTCGCGGGCTGGTGGATGGTAACCCATTGCGCGTGAAATATACGGCACTTGCCACTGAAGTTTTCACCGCTGACGGTCAAACCATTCAACTTGGCGGATCGGGAAAGAATCAGGAGTTCTATTCGCGATTTCTCGTTGGCATGAACAGAAGCGGTTCAACAAGCGCGATCGATATTAAATTGACCCCGCAAGTTGTAAAACCCGCGCCCTGACCGGAAGGCACTGTACCGGTGTTGTGTCGGGCGGCCGGGACCTCCTTTTCTTTTCCTTGCTTTCCACCAACAAGTTGTAGATATTCAAGGGTAGACCTTCGGGGCAGGGTGATCTCATGCTTGCATGGGAAATTCCCGATCGGCGGTGTAGCCCGCGACTCCCGGTTGTTTAAACCGGGATTGAGCCAGTCAGGTGTTCGCATCGATCTGGAGCCGACAGTATAGTCTGGATATAAAGAAGGTTCGCCACACCGTAGGTGTATTCTGCCCCGATATGGTCGTTTGAGAAGTTTATGCAAACGACACAACAGCAAACAGTAAAACGGAATTCAATTCCCGGTTTCGAAAAACTGGAACAAGCCATAACTGCTTTCGGTCGGGGTGAAATCGTCATCGTCACCGATGATGCCCGCCGCGAAAATGAAGGCGACTTCATTGTTGCCGCCGAAAAAATCACGCCGGAAGCCATCAATTTCATGACAATACACGGCCGTGGGTTGATCTGCATCGCCATGGATTCGGCACGATTGCGGAAACTCGGACTGTCTCGAATGATGTCGCATGGCGATGGTGATCAATACCGCACGGCATTTATGGAGTCCGTGGACGCGCGCATCGGTGTCACCACGGGAATCAGCGCGTTTGATCGCTCCCGCACGATACAAGTTCTCATGAATGATCAATCTACGGCGGCAGATTTAAATCGGCCGGGACACATGTTTCCCCTCGAGGCCATGGCGGGCGGCGTCTTGAAACGCGCCGGTCATACTGAAGCTTCAGTGGATCTTTGCCATCTGGCCGGACTGAAGCCGGGTGGTGTTATTTGCGAAGTGCTGAATGATGACGGCACCATGGCGCGTTTTCCGGATTTGACCAAATTGTCCAAGAAACACGGGTTGCACATGATCGCCATTCGCGATTTGATCCATTACCGGTCGCTTCGTGAAAAATTGATCGAACTCGACACGCAGATAAACCTCCCCACGGAATTCGGCATGTTCAAGATGTCGATGTACCGTTCATTGATCGACCAGAAAACCCATCTTGCCCTTGTTCTTGGCAGGCCGCACGAACTGGATAATCCCCTGGTTCGCATTCACAGTGAATGCCTTACCGGTGATGCTTTCGGTTCATTGCGTTGCGACTGCGGCTCGCAGTTGCGCGAAGCTCTTCAATTGATCGGAAAATCCGGCAGTGGAGTCCTGATCTACATGCGGCAGGAAGGACGCGGAATAGGACTCGAATTCAAAATCCGCGCCTATGCATTGCAGGAGCAGGGCATGGATACCGTGGAAGCCAATGAACAGCTTGGGTTTGAGGCAGATGAGCGGGATTACACCATTGCCGCGCAAATTCTGGTTGATCTCGGTGTGAAAAAACTGAACTTGATAACAAACAATCCTCGCAAAATTGAGGGGCTGGAGCGATTCGGAATCGAAGTTAGAAGCCGCACCCCCCTGATTCTGCCCGGTACGGAACACAGCGAACATTACCTCAATACCAAGAAGAAAAAGCTCGGGCACATGCTTTAAAGGTGAAACATGAATGAAGTGGTCGGCGATATGAATGCGCACGGTTTGAAATTCGGCATTGTGGTGAGCCGGTTCAATGATTTGTTTACCCGCAATCTTTTGAATGGCGCGGTGGATTGCATCAAATTTCACGGGGGACGGGAAGAGGATATTGTCACCGTGTGGGTCCCGGGGTCGTTTGAGGTTCCCCAGGCGTTAAACAAAATGGCGGAGTCGGGAAAGTATCAGGCGCTGATCGGACTTGGAGTGGTAATTGAAGGCGCCACCAATCACGCGGATTTAATCACATCCAACGTGGCATCCCAATGCGCCGGAATGGCCAGACAATTTAAGATACCCGTTGTGGACGGGGTGCTCGGTGTGCGAACCATGGAACAGGCCATGGAACGGTGTGGCGGCAAGCATGGCAACCGCGGCTGGCAATGCGCCATGGTGGCTATCGAAATGCACAGCCTTTTAAAGAAGTTATAATGTATGAATAGCGGACGTCACGAAAGCCGCATGTGGGCGGTGCAATTTCTCTTCCAGCGCGATTTTAACCACGGCGACATCGCCGAGGCGTTGGACGATTTCTGGCTGGAACGCAAAGCCGGCCCGGCCTTGCGCAAATTCGCCGAAGAGCTGATTCATGGCGTGGAAGCTCACAAGACGGAAATCGATGAACTGATTCAAAAATATGCCGAACACTGGAATGTATCCCGGATGGGTGCGGTTGACCGAAATGTCATGCGCGTTGCTATTTATGAAATGCTTCACCGCACCGATATTCCACCGGTAGTATCCATCAACGAAGCCGTTGAACTGGCCAAGGAACTAAGCGGCGATGATTCGGGTAAATTTGTAAACGGAATCCTCGATCGAGCCAGCAAAAGCGCCGGGCGACCGGCTCGCACGGTGAGACCGGTAAATGCGCCTTCGTCTTTATCCGGCGAGCAAGGGACATGAACAGCTGGTTCAAGGCGCTGGGTCGTACCCGAAATCAATTGGCAAATTCATTCAGCCGTCTTTTTGGACGCTCGGTAAGCGTTGATGAGGAGACGCTTGAGGATTTGGAATCCCGACTGATTCAAGCTGACTTGCCGGTCCGCCTTTCCCTCGAACTTATTGAAACGCTACGGGACGAAGGCGTCGCCAAGGGAAAAACCGGTGTACAAAAAATACGCGAAAAACTGCTCGATACCTTGAGCGCTCCGGCGGGCTTCGATTTTGAGTCAGATGAAAAACCGCTTTGCGTGGTCATGATCGGCATCAATGGATCGGGCAAGACCACTTCATCGGCCAAACTCGCGCATCTTGCGCTTAAGAAGAAAAAGAAGGTCGTGCTTGGCGCCGCCGATACGTTCCGTGCCGCCGGTTCAAGCCAACTTAAATTGTGGGCCGATAAAATTGGTTGTGAAGTCGTGACCGGGAAAATGGGGGCGGATTCAGCGGCCGTTGCTTACGATGCGATGGATGCGGCCATCGCGCGTGGAGCCGATGTTGTAATCATCGATACCGCCGGACGTATGCACACCAAATTGCCCTTGATGGATGAGTTGGAAAAAACCATTCGGGCCATAGGAAAAAAGATGCCGGGCGCGCCGCATCATGCGTGGATTGTGCTGGATGCCTCCATGGGCCAGAATGCCATACATCAAGCCGCAAACTTCCATGCGCGCATTCCGCTGACAGGCGCCGTCATAACCAAACTGGATGGCTCCTCCAAAGCAGGTTTTGTTTTTTCAATTCAGCGCGAACTTGGAATTCCCATCCGGTTCGTGGGTCTAGGCGAAGGCGAGGATGATCTCATGCCGTTTGATCCGGTGGAATTTGTCGATGCATTGCTTGGGATCGAGCATGAAGGATAATCAGGACAGTTTGTGGATGCGGCTTGCGTTTGAGCTTGCGGTCAAGGGTGAAGGGCTTACCCGGCCAAACCCGCCGGTTGGTGCTATCGTGGTAAGAGATGGAAAGGTCGTCGGCAAGGGATTCCATCGAAAAGCCGGTCAGCCGCATGCTGAAATAGTGGCATTAAACAATGCCGGTTCCCTGGCGAAGGGCGCGACATTGTACGTGACATTGGAGCCTTGTTGTACGTACGGACGCACCCCGCCATGCACCACTGCCATACTAGCCGCAGGAATTAAACGGGTCGTGTATGGCTGTACGGATCCCAACCCCGTGCACGCCGGAAAAGGCGGTCGCATTCTGCAAAAATCAGGCATTGAAGTGACAAGATTTGTTCTTCGGAATGCTTGCGAGAAGTTGATTCGGCCTTTTGCAACCCGCATGTTGGAAAAAAGACCATACATAACGCTTAAGCTTGCGAGCACGTTGGATGGTCGAATTGCCGATTCCAATGGAACATCTAAATGGATAACCGGAAAAATGGCGCGTACCGCGGTCCAGGCTCTACGCCGTTCGGCGGATGCGATCATGGTTGGAGCTTCGACTTTGCGATGCGACAACCCGTCGCTGTTGCCGCGCCCGGCATTTGGAAGGCAACCATTACGGGTTATTATTGCCGGTCGCCATCCTTTGCCAATGCAGTCCAAGGTCTTTACAGATGGATTTGCGAAGCAAACGCTGGTATTTGCGACGACTGGAAATGCTCAAACAAGTAAATTAAGACGCCTTGGCGTAACTGTTATCGAATTGCCATCTCGTAACAAACGGGTTTCACTGATGACGGTTGTAAAGGAACTCGCCCGGCGGGACTGTATGCATGTGGTTTGCGAAGGCGGAGGTATATTGGCCGCCGAATTGTTACGCAAAAAACTGGTTGATGAATTATGGATGTTTTATTCGCCCAGAATCCTGGGGGGTAATGCGAGGCCATCTTTTTCCGGGGGTGGCTGGAAGCTGGATCAATCCCCGGAATATGTTGTCGAGCACATGGAAAAACTGGGTGAAGATGTATTGATTACAGCGAGGAAAAAATAAATGTTCAGCGGTATCATACAAAAACTGGGATTGGTGGAGAGTGTCATACGCCAACCTGATGGTTCCGGAATGCTGATGGTTCGCTGTACTGCCTGGTCAGAACCCATGGTTGTTGGTGAAAGTTTTGCCAACAATGGCGTGTGCCTTACGTTGACGTCTTATGACGCCGGAATCATGACCTTTAATTTGCTCGATGAAACATTCAACAAAACAAATCTTGGCGATTTGCGGGCGGGTGACCTGGTTAATCTGGAACGGGCTTTGCGGGTAGGTGAGGTGATCGGCGGTCATTTTGTCAGTGGACATGTCGATGGAGTGGGGGTCACGTCAGCATGGGAACCGCACGGTCGCGACTTTATCTGGCGAATTACCTGCCCGAAAAATTTAACGGACGGCATGGTGCCCAAGGGATCCATCAGTTGTGACGGAATCAGTTTGACGATTGTGGATTTGAAGGACGGTGAGTTCTCCGTTCACATCATCCCGCATACCGTGTCGCAAACGAATCTCAAACGGGTCGTGGTGGGTGCAAAAGTTAATCTGGAAACAGACATGCTGGGCAAGTATGTCGCTCGTTTATTGTCATTGCGCGCATGACACAACTTCCGGGTTAGTCCGCCAGCCTGACCCTCGCGCGATACCAGTGCGTAGTCATGGTTCCTGCGGCGGGATACATGTATGGTCCGCTTCCCCCCGAAATATTGGTGATGGCTTCCAACCAGTCCGTGTCATCGCCATTATGGCGCTCCAACTGGTATATCCTTCCATGAATCGTGGAAAACCAAAGCAATCCTGATCCGTCCATGTTTACGACAAATTGTGAATCGTGGTCGGTCGGGTCGGTTCCGGCGATGTATTCCTCTAGGTTGGTCATGCCATCGTCGTCCGCATCCTGATACGGCATGGAAAGGTTGCCGGTTTTTCCGGTCGGTGATCCAAAATGCCCGGTCATCCACCAGTCGGGTATGCCGTCGCCATCCGAATCCTGTCCTTCCGGCGCCGACACCTGCCACAATTCATTCCATGATCGTGCTATACGTACTTCATCGAAATGCACAAGGCCATTGAATCCGGAGTTCGCGCCCGATGCCAGGCGAATGCCGTCAATTCGTGCGATGATTCCCGTGACCCCAAGAAGGAACAGGGGTTCCGATTCGGGAATTGCGGCAACATTTGTAAAGTAGATACCGGACATGATTCGCGTATCAAAATCGTAACGACCCACCAACTGATAATCCACCCCCGCCGGAAATGAATCGGGACTCCCATGCACTCCCTGGGAAATCCCCGAAATAGAGACGCCAAATATGTCGTCATTTCCACTGGAGCCACGTTCACCTACGAACGCACGTTCAGTAGCGCCATCAAAAAAGCTTACACCGCTGAATTTGCCGTCGTTGAGTCCCTCGGCATGTTGCCGTCGGTATAACGTCGCCACATAGATGCGACCATTGGTCACTGCATTGAATTTCCTGAAAGCGGCATAAAGCGACGGATTGGTAGTGGCGAAAACAAGGCGGTTGCCCGATTCCTGCGGCCAGGCCGAAGGAAAATTACCGAAATTGCCGCCATTGATGACGACATCGGTGTTCGTCCGAGGAACAGTAATCGTCCATGCGTTGGTCCATCCGAGTCCGCCCATGAGACCCGAAGGAATCACCGCATTGGTGTAGGCAAAACTCTCGACGATCGCACCGATGCGATACATCTCCGTGGTTGCAACTGCCGTTATGGCAGGCGAGTAACGATCGTTATTAATCGTGTAGAATTCGTAAAAATGTTTTGTGCCCGGGGCCACAACATGTTCAAGGTTGGTAACATTGACCGCACCTGAAATCTTGAAAAGAACGTGGCCGGCTCCCAAAGGACCGCCGGCATGATACGTGACGCCGTTGGCCGGACTCACGTCAGGTGGTGTTTCGCTTCGATAAACGATCAGTACGGTGCGTCCCTGTGGTTCGGAAAAGCTCAACCGCACCATCTCCGCGCCATCGTGCACCGCTGAAACGGATGAGGGCGAAGGAATATTTGTTATTGTTAATGTTACCTCCATGTATGCGGGATTGTTGGTCTGGTTGCCGTCGATACGATTGGTGGCGATGAATACTCCGGTTTCCGTGAAGGATGCGCTATTTACGAAAACGGTATGGACGGCGGAGCCTCCTGTCACAACACTGAAATTGGTCATACTGGTTCCCAGCCAGCCGGAAGGACCTGATCCATACGAGAAATGATGATCACCGAACAACATACCGGTTCCAAAATTGGTGATGACGATGGGTTGGCCGGCCGGAATCGGATTTCCGCCCAGCATGGCGGAGAAGGTTATTTGCAATGGTTCAACGCCCAATCCGGGCGCGGACACACCGCCCGTTTCGAACAGCACTTCCTCGCCGTAAGCGATGCCCGCGCTGTTGATCGCGTACGCGCGTGTATAATAAACAACTCCTGAACTTAATCCCGTCAGCGTGTTGGTGAACATACCCAAACCGGAGCCTGCGGCGTTCCGAAAATCGTTGGTCGTTGGCAACGGCAAAGTGTTCCATACAACTCCGCGTTCGATGACCGTCGTGCCGCCGTCGTCAATTACCTCGCCACCGCCTTTGGCCGCGGTTTCGGTTATCTCCGTTATCGGCGCGGTGACGACACTGGCCAATCCGGGTTGCGGTGCGCCTGCCGGTGGTTCCCTGGTGAAAATCTGCATGCTGTAACGGCCCATGTTCACGTAGGCCGCGCCTCCTGACACGATCAACTGGGTTGTGCCGATGTTCCCGAAATCCGCCTGGTAATTGGTGGAATCTCCATTGTAATGACTGTACCAGACGCCATCAGATGGAAAGGCAATCGAGTAATTGTTATTGGTCCAGTTGATGTTCGCGAAGTTCGCCACCACCACGGCGTCGTCGGTTTGTCCGCCGGCATCCCACCGGATGTAGGCGATTACCTTGTTGTTGTTATCCACATGATGCACATTTATCCCGGTGCCTTTCAGCCCCTTGGATCCACCGCGCAAATTGCGTCGGACATGAATCAGGTCCGTGTAGGATCGTACGATGCCGCTGAACGAGTTGGTTCGGGTCCATCGCAACGGCACGTTATCGTGAAAGGCCTGTGTCTCAAGCATTTCCTGACCTTGAAAGATCATGGGCATGGCGGGCGCCGTCATCACAATTCCTGCCGCCAGCAGTGATCGTTTACGCGCCCAGATACTTTCCGGATTTCCGGAGTCTATTTCCGACGGCAAGCGGCTTCGCCCGTGATTCGATGCGATATAATCATGCGCCTCGGAAAACAGCACCCGGTTGAGACTTGCCCAATCCCGCAAAAGATTGCGAACTGTGAACATATTGCGGTTGGCGTCCGAACCCGTTGTGACCTGGCCATGCAACGACCAACGCCCGGCGACATCCCATTGTCCTTGAAAATTCATGCTGTAATCGAATGCATTGTCTTCGGCAATGCGTTGGACATAGGGGTAATTTTGCTGAAGGTGCCAGTTGATGTCGCGCAACATGTGTTCACCGGTTTGATTGTGTCCCCAGTCACTGTTGATAATGTAATATGGGGCATCCCACCGGAAACCGCCGATACGATACTCGAGTACATACATCATGATTTGATCGCGAATGAAGTCACGCACCTGTGACCGCCCGTAATCCGGACGGGTGCTTCCCCAAGGTGTGTGGGCGCGTGTGTCGTTGTAAAAGTAGATTCCGCCATAATTGCCCTGCCACCATCCGTCAAATCGCCACAGCGAGAGATCGCTTGGCCCATAATGGTTGTGAACGACGTCCACGAACACAGCGATATCCCGTTCGTGGCAGGCCCGGACAAACCGTTTGAATGCGTCCGGTCCACCATAAGCGCTCTCGATGGCAAAGAGGTCGGCGGGGTTATAGCCCCAGCTTTGGCCGCCCGCGAACTCGTTGACGGGCATCACCTTGATTGCATTGATGCCGAGATCTTTTACGTGATCGAGATAGTTGGTGGCATGATCAAACGTTCTGGGCGTTGGCGACCCGGCAAACGTACCGATATGCATTTGATAAATTACCGTATCTTTACGACCCGGTTTGGGTATTTCCACGCCCCCCCAGTTGAAGGCATTGGTATGATAAATAATAGAATTTCCATTCGCGCCGGAATTGGTGACGCGGCGTGATCGCGGATCGCGCCTAAGCGACGTATTGTTGATACGGTAGCGGTATTGCTGTCCTTCCAAAGCGCCCGGGACATCCAGTGACCATTGACCGCCACCTTCAGTCACGAGAGGTATGTCATTCCACCCGCTGAACTCACCCCGCACGTCCACATTGGTGGCGTTTGGCGCCCATACCCGAAACGTGACCCCCGTGCCGGCGCCATCGGCATATGGGATCGAACCCAGTCCCGGACGCGAAGATTGTGCGGAAGACACGTTGGAGGTAATCAACCATACACCGGCACAACAAAATATAACCGAAAAACCCCTGAAAAAAAGGACGGCGGCCATCTGAAAACGAAGTGAATAAATCATTGGGACAAAAGATACACCGTTTACCCGATAAAGATATACAGCCCGGCAGGACACAATATTCACAAATTCGGCCATCCTTTACCGGCGGATATTTCCGATCAATGCATGATGTTCGATATTCAGAACAATATGCTGATGGTTAAGGTCAGGATCGCTTTGGTTTCAGTAGATAGTGACCAACGAACCATTCGTTTCCTTTTTGATATCCGAATAATTCGGCGCAGGCCATGAAGAAGATACGCCAGTAGACCCACCAGGTTCTCCATTCATGCTTGTATGTTTGACGAAAAAGAGGGGTGAGCTTGTTCCGCTGGCTATCCATTTTAGCGAGCCAGGCATTCAGTGTCTTTTCATAATGCCTGCCATTCACCTTCCAACAATGCTCCACTTCCATATTCTTGGTGAAGTAATTGAAAATGTCATACGACGGCATCAATCCGCCGGTGAAGAAATAGCGGGCCATCCAATCGTCCTCTTCATCTGTTTCAAAGGGGTAGGCGAAGCGATCATGAACAAATATGTGTACAAAAAGGCGTCCATCATCCTTCAGCCATCCCGATATCCGGTTCAATAAAAGTTCATAATTCCGCATGTGTTCAAACATTTCCACGGATACGACGCGATCGAAGTTTCGTTCAGGCGGCTGAAACTCATTCATGTCGGCTGTAATAATGTTCAGATTGGATATGCCCCGCGCCGCACCTTCCTGATCGATGTATTCTTTCTGTGTCCGGGAGTTTGATACAGCGGTTATTTCTGCATTCGGAAACCTTTTCGCCATATACAGGCTCAAGGAACCCCAGCCGCAACCAAGCTCCAGGACCTTCATGCCGTCGCGAATATCTGCGCGCTCGACAGTCAGGGAGAGCATGGCTTCTTCAGCGGCAGTCAGATCCGTCGTGTCATCTTCCCAAAGGCAGGAGCTGTACTTCAGGTGACGACCCAGTACGCGCAGATAAAAATCAGTGGGCACCTCGTAATGCCGTTCGTTCGCCGATTTTGTGTGAATGGCGAGGGGGGATTCCGACATTGATTCGATGAACGACAACTTGCGTGTCATGGAGGAATCGGCGTTGCCAAGTTGCTCCAATTCAAGCCGGTCGCGCAACAAACGCTTGATGCCGGCACGAATAAAGCAATCGGGAATCAGGTTGGTTTTCAGCAGAGTTAAGTACCACATGTTAAATTTCTTTCTTGAACCACGGAATAAAGGAGCTTGTCGTGGCCTGATAGCGCCGATAGGCATCACCCTTGCTTTTCAATGACTGTTCCTCGGTGGCCGGTATACCGGTGACCTTGAACAAGAAGAACAACATCAAGGCCGGGCATAAAATGGCCAGGTAACCGTATGGAGAAGCGAGTGCGAACACGGCAACACCAACCCAAATCAACCATTCGAAAAAATAGTTGGGATGCCGGGAGTAATTCCACCATCCAGCCTCACAAACCTTCCCTTTGCTGGCCGGGTCCTTCTTGAATCGGGCAAGTTGCCGGTCGGATGCCGATTCACCAAGCCAGGCTGACAGCCAGATCAGGAAGCCGGAGGTTTCCAACGGTGTCGGCGTGGTTGCGGTGTGAAGCAATACAATCAGAAACGGCATGGAGAATATCACTGCGGCGATAGCCTGGAATTGGAAGAAAAGAAACATCTTTCCATTTACCTGATGTCCCCATGCCCGCCTCAATTCGGCGTAACGTGAATCTTCTGGTTTTCCGTGTGACCGCAAGTGGATGTGAATGACGAGCCGCCCGCCCCACAAGACAGCCATCGCGACAACCAATACGGTCCGGACGGCGGTCATGTCGGCTAGTTGATATGCATATACCAATGCCAAAAGCGGTATGGTTGCCGACCATCCGATGTCGACAATCCCGGCATTTTTTGTCTTTAGCTGAATCAGCCACAGCGCCAGCATGACTAAAAATGCGATGACGACACCCTGGATTAGATAGGTTGCAATTGTGGTCACTACCGAACTCCGATTCCGAAAACCTTATCCCTTAAATGACGTAACATCGGGGTAAGTAGTAATGTTAGAATAAGCGCCAATGGAACGGCCAGTATTGACCAGGCAACGATTCCGCGAAGCGCCACCCAGCCGAGTTCATTTGCGGCGGACCAGAAGTCCGTCGCAAATGCATTGGAAATTTCCACCAAAGACAAAGGAAATTGTTCACGAGCAAAAATGATATTTCCCAATCGCAGGAAAGGAATAATCAGGAGTATTTGAAGAGGATAAACCAGCCAGTTGACGGTTTGAATGGCGATGTGATTCAGCTTGAAACGGATGGCAATCAGGCCGCACAGCAACATGGTCGTTCCCAGTATGGGAAAAATGCCCAATACACCGCCCCAGGCAAGGCTCTGGGCCAACTTCTCGGGTGTGGCGCCTTGTATCAGTTGCGACACCAGAGGCTTGACGACCCGGCGGTGCCATAGCGATGGGGGTTTTCCCAATGGTGCAGATGCCACTCCGCAAACTTCTATTGTCGGTTGTGTTTCGGTCATCCCGAAACAGTACCACAGGGCTAACGATTAACAAGTGGGGGGATGAAATGTTCATCAAGCATCCTTGTTCGGGAATCCCGGCATACACCACAATCATGAACATGTTGAACTTGCCGGAAGCCTTGATCCGTTGTCGTGAAGTCAACCAATTCTGGCGCGTACCAATATAAAATATGCGGCCATGGCAATGGCCATAATATACATCGGCCATTTTACATCGCGCAGGCGACCGGAGGCTATTTTCAGCACAGGATAACCGACCAATCCCAATGCCAATCCGTCGGCGATCGAATAGGTAAGTGGTATGCCAACCATGATCATGAATGCCGGCAACGATTCGGTGATGTCATCCCAATCAACATTTCGAATGCTACCGGCCATAAAAACGCCGACGATAACCAGGGCGGATGCCGTTATCGGGGGGAAGGATGCCACCATGGCAATCAGGGGGGCAAAAACGATCGACAGCAGAAACATTGCGGCCACGACCACGCAAACCAGACCGGTGCGCCCGCCTTGTTCGACACCGGATGCGCTCTCGATATAACTTGTTACGGTGCTTGTTCCCAGCATGGCGCCGGCCATGGTACCTACGGCATCAGACACAAGCGCGCGTCCAGCGCGAGGTAATTCACCGTTCTTCATAAATCCGGCGCGCTCTGATACACCGGTCAACGTCCCGACCGTATCAAATAGATCGGTAAACAGGAACATGACAATAAATGGGATGCAGGCAATGGTAAGCGCGCCCGCGATATCCAGTTGAAAAACTGCCGGACTCTGAATGTCCGGCAAACCAATCCACATGCCCGGCGGCACCACTTGTCCCATGGCAATGGCCAATACGGAAGAAAAGAGCATTCCGATCAGGATCGATCCGGGAATGCGGTATGCATGCAAAATGCCGATAACCAGCAATCCGAAGGTAAAGATCATGGGTCCGACACTTGTGATGTTTACATTCAATCCAACCAGGGTTCCTGGTTTTTCCACGATTATTCCGCCATTACGAAGTCCGATGAACGTGATAAAGAGTCCAATCCCGGCGGCAATTCCACTTCTCATGCTTGGACTTAATGCACGGAGAATGGTTTGCCGGACTTGAAATAAAGACAGAATGAGGAAAGATAAGCCGGACAGGAAAACGAGACCAAGCGCGACTTGCCACGCATTTGAGATGCCGATTGCGCTTAATCCCATCACGACCGACACAAAAAGGTGATTGTTACCCATGCCTGGAGCCTGTGCAATAGGGTATCGGGCAAACAAACCCATGATCAGAGTGGCCAGGGCAGTGGAAATGGATGTCGCCAGCATTACGGCCTGCGGGTCCAGGCCGGTAGGTTTGCCGGAGAAGTCCGTTCCCAGTACGGCGGGATTGACAAATATAATGTAAGCCATTGTCACAAATGTCGTAAGGCCGGCAATAACCTCGGTACGCACGTTTGTGTTGTTTTCCGCCAGTTTGAAAAAATTATCCAATTTAGGCATAACTCCAACTCCTGTGCGAAGATGCCGAATGAAATGAGGTTGTTCAAGTTGAACTTGCGCACGACATGACGGAGCGCTATTCACATTCAAACCTGGTAAATCGAGCCGACAGACCCTTCATTTATCAGGCATCTGCATACCTTTTGAAGTTTTTGCATGTATGCTTTTTGTTTTGCCCGAATCGACCTGTTCGTATAGCCTTTTTCTTTTTGCAAACGAACAGAAAGATAATTGTGTTATGAGGATTTTATCTGGAATACAACCGTCGGGTAAATTGCACATTGGCAACTACTTCGGCATGATGAAACCCGCCTTGGAATTGCAGGTCCAAGGCGAAGCGTTTTTGTTTATTGCCGATTACCATGCGTTGACTTCGGTCAAGGACCCTCAAGCTTTACGTGAAGCCACGCGTGACGTTGCCCTGGATTTTCTGGCCTGCGGACTCGATCCCAAGCGAACCGCTTTTTATCGCCAAAGCGATATTCCGGAAGTCACCGAGTTGACCTGGTTGTTGTCAGTCGTGACCCCGATGGGGCTTTTGGAGCGTTGTCATTCGTATAAGGATAAAACCGCACATGGCATCGTGCCCAGTCACGCCTTGTTTGCGTATCCTGTTTTAATGGCCGCCGATATCTTGAGCGTAAATGCGGATGTCGTTCCGGTCGGACGTGACCAAAAGCAACACATAGAAGTGACGCGGGATATTGCCAACAAGTTCAACATCCTTTATGGGCCGGTTTTCAAAATACCCGAACCACGCATTCAGGACAGCGTAGCCGTCGTTCCCGGCACGGACGGGCAGAAGATGTCCAAATCGTACAATAATACGATCGAGATATTCGGAAAGCCGAATCTTGTGCGTGCGGCCATCATGCGTATTGTTACCGACAGCAAGACTGTAGATGAGTCGAAAAATCCGGAGGAATGCAACGTCTTCAAATTGTACCGGCTTTTCGCGACACCGGAGCAGGAACAGGATATGGCTGATCGCTACCGTCGCGGCGGCATGGGTTATGGCGATGCGAAAAAGGCGTTGTATGAATTGTTCGAGGCGCACTTTGAACCGTTTCGCAAAAAACGCGAGGAGCTGGAAGCCAACCTTGATTATGTGGAAAGCGTTTTGAAGGAAGGCGCGCTCAAGGCGAGAAACGAAGTGCGCGATGTCCTGCAAAGCGCCCGCCGCGCGGTAGGTCTCGAATAATATGACCGCCACCGATCCCTACAAAGTTGAACTCGATGTATTCGAGGGTCCGCTCGATCTTCTGCTTTATCTGATCAAGCAGGACGAAATCGATATTTATGATATTCCGATAGTGCGTATTACCGACCAGTATATGCAGTACCTGGATGTGATGAAAATGCTGGATCTGAATATCGCCGGTGAATTTATCGTCATGGCGGCAACATTGATGATGATCAAGAGTCGCATGCTGTTGCCGGTTGAAGAGAGGCCGGAAATGGAAGACGAAGAGGATCCGCGTTGGGATCTGGTTCGTCAGTTGGTTGAGTATAAGAAATTCAAGGACGCGGCGTCTCATCTCGGAGAGCTGGAAGTGCGCCAGGAAAACATGTTTGCCCGTTCCGGCGAGGGTATACTTCTGGGGCCGGAGCCGGATATTGCCTTGGAGGATGTCAGCATATTCGATTTGATTACGGCATTTAATGAAGCGCTGAAGAAAGCGCCGCGTGAGGAATTGAAGGAGATATTCGCGGAGCAGTTTACCGTTGCTGAAAAAATCGACCACATCATGACCCTTATGCGAGATCGCGGTCGCGCCAGTCTTTCCCGATTGTTGTCCGGTATGCGTCACCGGTATGAAATGGTCTGCACGTTTCTGGCAATTTTGGAATTAATCAGATTAAAGCAGGTGAGGGCGCGTCAAAGCGATCATTTTGGGGATATTGACCTGGTCCCGTTTGAAGAAGAATAACGAGGATGGAGTGGATTGACTATGTCGGATACAGCTGTTTTACCGGAATTGAAGCAAATCATCGGCGCCTTGCTGTTTGCGGCCCGCGAACCCATTGCAATAGATGTCATTCATAAAACGCTTCGCGACGCCGCCAAGCAATACGAAGGGCCTGTGCAGGATTTCGGGAAAGCCGGCAAGGAGGACATCGAGGCGGCGATCAAGGAATTAAATGACGAGCTGGTCCGGGCCAAGGTTGGGATTCATGTTGGCGAAGTGGCCAATGGATTTCGACTCCAGAACGATTTGAATTGCGGAATATGGATACGCCAGATGCTGGAAAAGGGCCGCAGTAACCGGTTGAGCAAACCGGCGCTTGAAACACTCGCCATCATTGCCTACCGCCAGCCTTGCACACGGGCGGAAATCGAATCGGTGCGCGGCGTTGCAGTTGATGCCATTCTGAAGAATTTGATGGAAATGCAATTGGTTAAAGCCGCCGGTCGCAGTGAACTTCCCGGGCGTCCCTGGTTGTTTGCGACAACGCAGAAATTCCTGGAATATTTCGGTCTGAAAAATGTCCAGGACCTTCCGGGAATAGAAGAGTTACGCCGCATGGAAAAGGCCCAGGCAGAAGCCAAGCGCAATGAAGCCATTGAAAAAGCAGTTGCCGAAGAAGAAAAGAAACAATCAGAACTACCCCTCAATGAAAACGAACATGCCCTTGCCGATGATCCTGTAGCACAGGTTGATGACGACATCCGCAATAATGAGGAGAAGCTTCAGGATGCAGAGGCGATTGATAATGTCGAAGATCCGGATGAAGAGGAGTACGATGATGAGGACGACGACGAAGAATACGACGATGAAGAGTATGATGACGAAGATGAAGATGACGATGAAGATTGGGACGAAGAAGTAGAGGATGATGAGAGCGATAAGGACTCCAGTCGCGGCTAATCATGAGCAAAACGCTTGATCAATTAAGGGCGGAAATTGACCGGTTGGATGATCAGATTATCCGGCTGTTAAATGAACGTGCCGAAAAAGCTGTGGAAATCGGTCATATCAAAAAGAAAACCGGTGACGAACTCTATGTGCCGTCTCGCGAGCGAACCGTTCTCAATCGCCTGATGAATCTCAATCAAGGCCCGCTTTCCCATCGATCCGTTTGTCGTATATACCGGGAAATCATGGCTTCCGCGCTGGCTCTTGAACACAAGGAACACATTATCGCCGGCGGAACAACTCGTTCCAATCTGACTCATGCCGTTCATTTCCTTTCCGGTGTACATGCAGAGGCGACTTATTATTCTGCGTTGGACCAGTTGGTTGGGGCATTTGCCGGAAATCGGGACGCGTTGATGGTGATTACGGACGAATGGCGAAACAAAATCCAGGGATCCGCTCAAGCGCAGAATGCATGGAATTGGTTTGGTTGCTGGAGTATCGTTTCTCCAGAAACGGGTCAGGCCGTGCGCTATCATGTTATTGGCCACACAAAGGACCATGTGATGGCGGGGCGGCCTGCCGTGGTGTATTGTTTGTATGAAAAAGATAGATTTGATCCGGGTCATGACAGTGCGGAGTGGTGTAACTTGCCGGTGGCATCCATGGAGTTTACGGCGTTGCTTGATCAACCGGATCAGGGTTTGCTGAAAATAAACCTCGACGTCTCCACGAAAGATATCGATCGGAATTTTACCACGCAAATTGCCGGAAAATGTCTGGCCGTTTGGGTCGCATAAGGATTTAGCTTCGTGAACAATTTAAATTCCATAGCAAAAAAATGGGTGGATGGTTTGACGATGTATCAACCGGGAAAACCCATTGAAGAAGTGGCCCGCGAACTTGGACTTGGAGATCCGGAGGGCATTATCAAGCTGGCCTCAAACGAAAATGCGCTAGGTCCGTCGCCGTCAGCCATTGCCGCTATGCAAAATGCGGCGGCGCAAATGCATATTTATCCGGATGGCGATAACTTCCAGCTTCGCAAGGCGCTTTCAAAAAAAATCAGTATCCCCGGCAATCAGATATTTATCGGTCATGGCAGTAATGAAATCTTACAGTTGCTTGCCCATGTTTTTCTGGATCGAGATTCCAATGTTGTGGTTTCAGATCATGCATTTGTGGTTTACCGGCTGGTCGCCGCATTGTACGAATCTCCGGTCATCAGTGTACCTATGACCGATTTCCGGCATGACCTGACCGCCATGCGCAATGCCATTAATGAAAAAACCCGCCTGGTTTTTATCAGCAATCCTAATAATCCTACCGGCACAATGGTCGACGGGCGGGAAATCGACGCATTTATGCGTGATATTCCGTCAACTACCGCAGTGGTATTCGATGAGGCATACATTGAACTGCTACCACCGGATCTCCAGCCCGATACGGTGCGGTATGTCCGCGAAAACAAAAACGTTTACGTGTTGCGAACGTTTTCCAAAACTTACGGTCTGGCCGGACTTCGCATCGGTTATGCCCTGGCTCCCGTTGAAGGAGTGAATCTTTTACATCGGGTCCGACAGCCATTTAATGTCAATGCCATGGCCCAGGCCGCCGCCATCGCGGCATTGCAGGACGATGATTTTGTCTTGACCACCCGTAACGTCCTTGCCCGAGGAATGAAAGATGTCTGCCAATGTTTTGACGAGCTTGGCCTCTTCTATATTCCGTCCGTGACTAATTTTGTTCTGGTAAAGGTCGGCAATGGCAAACGAGTTTTTGAAGAACTGCAATTGCGTCGGGTTATCGTGCGGCCGGTCGATGTTTATCAACTGCCCGAATATGTTCGGGTTACCATCGGAACCGAAAAAGAAAACAAGCGATTCATCCAGGCGTTCCGCGAAGTTATTCATCAGGGAGTATGCCCGGTATGAATGTGCCATACAAGCTAGCCGGACGGACAGAGCACCCCTCTGATACCATCATCCCCATACCGGTGGCTCCGGCATTTGGAAAAAATATCATGCTGGGCGGGTCCAGCGGAATCGTCGTTGTCGCCGGCCCCTGCTCGGTTGAATCTCGCGAAATCATGTTTCAAACCGCGGAAGCCATTAAAGCTTCTGGGGCGACATTGCTTCGCGCCGGCGCGTTTAAGCCGCGGACATCCCCATATTCTTTCCAGGGGTTGGGGGTGGAAGGATTGCGCATTCTCATGGATGTGCGTGAACGATACGGCTTGCCGTTCGTCACGGAGGTAATGGATACGCGTGACGTTGAAATGGTGGGGGAATTTTCCGATGTTCTGCAAATCGGCGCGCGAAATACGCAAAATTATTCCCTGCTGAAAGCGGTCGGTCGCGTCAAAAAACCGGTGCTTTTGAAGCGAGGCATTGCTGGTACCATCGATGAATTGCTCATGAGCGCCGAATATATCATGAGCCAGGGAAACCCACATGTGATTTTATGCGAAAGAGGAATTCGCACGTTTGAACGGGCAACGCGAAATACCCTGGACTTGAACGCTGTACCGGTATTGAAATCCCTTTCGCATCTTCCCGTCGCGGTGGATCCCAGCCACGGCACGGGATTGACTTCGCTTGTTCCGGTCATGTCGCAAGCCGCAGTGGCCGCCGGCGCAGATGTGCTGTTGGTTGAAGTTCATCCGGAACCGGCTAAAGCAACATCGGATGGCGCTCAGACACTGGACTTGAATCAGTTTGCCGAAATGATGAAACGACTTAACAAAGTGGCCGCGGCAATCGACCGGACCATGCAAACCTGGAGTGGCCCATGAACGATGTGACCATTCTGGGTTTGGGACTGATGGGCGGGTCGCTTGGATTGGCGCTCAAAAGCCGTCAGCCTCACGTCACGGTTCATGGTTTTACCCGGGACAAAGCCAGAAGCGAAGTCGCCTTGAAACGAAGGGCCGTCGATGTGGTTTACGATTCAGCCGTTGATGCAGTCTCCAACGCGGATATTGTAGTGCTGTGTGCGCCGATATTATCCATTCCCGCACAATTGGATTCAGTGATCAACCATTTGAAACCAGGGGCAATCGTTACAGATGTGGGCAGTACTAAAGCGTTCATTCAGCGGGAATGCCGCGCACGTTTGGATAAACGACAGGCATTGTTTATTGGAAGCCATCCAATTGCCGGGTCTGAACAACAGGGGATAGACGCCGCCCGGCCGGATTTATATGATAATGCGATGGTTGTGATCACGCCCGACGCGAACGATCCTGCGGATAAAGTGTTGGAAGTAGAGACGTTATGGTCTGTTGTCGGGGGGCGAGTATGCCTGATGACCCCGGAAGAACATGACCAGGTTCTTGCCACAACCAGTCATTTGCCGCATTTAATCGCCAGTTTATTGGCATTTACGGTCGGCCGTCCGGGATTACGAAGTGATTTGGGGGCTTTTTGCGGGACAGGTTATCGCGACACGACCAGGGTAGCCGCCGGAGGCATTGATATCTGGATGGATATAGTGAAATCAAACAAATTATCAATTGTTCAGGAATTGTCTGAATATCGGGAAAATTTGACGAACTTTATCGAAAAGTTGGAACAGGACGAATTTTCTGTTATAGAGCAGATTCTGAACGGGGGAAAGACCTCGCGCAAGGCATTTACAGAATATGGAAATCAAAACAATAGCGAAGAATAACGGGATATCGCACATGCCGATTTCAGCCATCGTTCATCCCGTCGATAAAATCGGCGGCGATGTTCGAGTACCGGGTGATAAAAGCATTTCCCACCGTGTGGCGATGCTGGCGGGTATGGCCAAGGGCACTTCGGAAGTGGAAAACTATCTTCAGAGCGAAGATTGCATCAATACACTTAAAGCCATGGAAGCTCTGGGCGCGCGTTCGTTCGAGACGCCCGACGGAAAATTGCACATCCAAGGCACAGGTGGAAAATTCATGGAACCGGCCGGCGTGCTCGATATCGGGAATTCAGGAACAAGCATGCGGTTGTTGACAGGAATTCTTGCCGGTTCTGCGATTACTGTCGAGTTGACCGGAGACGATTCCTTGCGTTCGCGACCAATGAAGCGAATCAAAGAACCCCTGGAAATGATGGGCGCCAAAGTTGAGCTGACCGGGGAAAAGGGTACCGCACCACTTAAAATAACCGGTGGAAAATTAAAAGGCATTGATTATTTATTGCCGGTCGCTTCCGCGCAAGTGAAGTCATGCATTATGATGGCCGGCCTGTTTGCCGAAGGCATTACCAGAGTTACCGAGCCGGTACATACCCGCGATCACACGGAACGTTTGCTCGCCGAGCTTGGACTGCCAATCACCGTCAAAGGACTTCAAGTCGAAATCAAGGGACTTGGTTCAAAGGGACCGGCCATTAACGCTCGACCTTTCATCATCCCGGGTGATTTTTCTTCCGCTGCATTTTGGATGGTCGCAGTGGCCGCGCGTCCGGGCAAATCTGTTACGATTCGTAATGTGGGATTGAATCCGCGGCGGACGGCGTTGCTCGATGTATTGAAACAGGCCGGCGCTTCAGTATCGATCAAGCAATACAAAGGCACCAATCATATCGAACCGGCCGGTGATATTACGGTCAAAGGCGCCAAGCTGAAACCTTTCGAAGTGGGGGGCGACGCCATTCCGAATTTAATTGATGAATTACCGATCATTTTCGTTTTGGCGTCGTTGATTGATGGAAAATCAGTTATCCGGGACGCCCAGGAATTACGTGTTAAAGAATCCGATCGCATTGCCACCATGGCTGGAAATTTACGCCTGATGGGCATTGATGCAGTGGAACAGCCTGACGGAATGATCGTAAACGGCGGAAAACCGATTGTGCCGGAATGCTCGGTTCGAAGTTATGGTGATCATCGTATCGCCATGGCCATGGCCATTCTCGCCACCTATGCGCAAGCGCCGATCATAATTCAAAATGTGGCCTGTGTTGATACATCATATCCCGGATTCTGGGATCATTTGCGGGGGCTGGGTGGCCATGTCGAATAACCGCGATGCCATTGTTATAGCCATTGACGGCCCCTCTGCATCAGGGAAATCCACGGTAGCGAGACTGGCGGCTCAAAAGTTGGGCTTTAATTATGTGGATTCTGGTTCGTTTTATCGTGGAATCACATGGAAAGCGCTTCGCGAAGGCTTGGATACTTCCGACAGTCAGCAGGTTGTCGCTTTGATCAACCGGATAGATTTTGTGTGTTTTTTGCAAGATGGAGCAGTTGAATTTTCCATTGATGGCGAAGAACCGGGTGAGCAAATTCGCTCTCAACCGGTTCAGGAACATGTTAGTGACATTGCCGCAGTCCCTGAAGTCAGGGTGTTCCTGGTGAATATGTTGCGGGAAACGGCCCGTTTTGGTTCGCTTGCCATGGAGGGCAGGGACATAGGAACCGTGGTTTTTCCCGACAGTCCCTTTAAGTACTATCTGGATGCCGATCCGGAAGAACGAGCGCGGCGCCGTTATAACGAATTGGCCAAAAAATCCGAATACAACGATGTATCCGAGGTTTATGATTCACTGGCCCGGCGCGACCACAAGGACACCACGCGCAAGGCCGCGCCTCTGCAAATCGCTCTTGGCGCAAAAGTGATCGACTCCACACGCATGAATGCCGAACAGGTTGTGGATGTGATACTGGAAGATATACGACTCGCTGGTGCCAAAGCATGACGGAACCGCAACCCAGTTACTCCGCTTGGGTATATAAGACTTCCCGTGTTTTACTGCTTTGCTGGTTGCGATGGAAATTTAAATTAAAAGTCAGTGGCGAAAACAATGTGCCGGAGCAGGGGGGAGTGATAATTGCTTCCAATCACGCCAGCTATCTTGATCCGCCTTTGCTTGCCTGCCCTTTGAAACACCGGGTCGTGCGTTTTATGGCGCGAGACACATTGTTTATCAATCCCATGGCCCGTTGGTATTTTTTCCGGACCGGCGTGGTGCCCTTGTCACGTGACCGTGGCGATGTCGGGGCAATCAAATCCGCCATTCAACTTCTCAAACAAGGCCAATGCGTCGGCCTTTTTCCTGAAGGTACCCGAACATTGGACGGCAATTTGCAGTCAGCCAAGGGTGGGATAGGTTTTTTAATTGCCAAAGCTGAAGTTCCGGTCGTTCCGGTTTACATATCCGGTAGTTTTGAAGCCTATCCAAAAGGCTCAAAAAAAATGAAATCTCATCCCATCACAGTTCAATACGGTCCGGCGATTCAACCGGACGAATTGGACATAAAGAATGAGCGGGGCAAGACCGACTTTGATGCGATCGGACGCCTGATCATGGACCGGATTGAATTGCTGAAAAATACGCCATTTCCCACCTGATCTTTCTTTCGGACCCACAATAGGCTGGCGAATTGTAGTTCTAACATCTTTTCCATCATGAAGATGCACCAGTCTTACATTATCTGAATAATACCGCTTGACCCATGTTGATATGGTGTCCTAGCCTTTTGTACGGTAAATTCCATGCCATTAAACAGTTAGGGAAACGGGGGATAAGACGATGAATGTTTACGTGGGCCTCTTAACGGGATATTCGGTATGACTACCTCTGCTTGGGTCGTCATTGTTGCCGCAGGCAAAGAGGAAATGTTGGGTCCGGAAATTGCCACGGCATTCCTTAATCTGCAAAATCAACCGATATTATCTTACAGTCTAACCGCCTGTGAGCATTGCCCTGATGTGGAAAATGTGGTGATTGTAGCGCCACGTGAACGGTTGGAGCATGTCGTGTCCATTGTTCAACTCTTTGGCTGTCACAAGATTCGGAAAATTGTCCCTGGTGGCGCAACGCAATTGGCATCGTTCCAGAATGGAATGAAATACGTGGATGAAAATGCCCGTGTGGTCGTAATGCATGTAGCTTCCTGTCCCGGTGTCTCGGTCAAAGATTTGACTGAAGTCACCAAGGCGGCAAAAAAACATGGAATTGCCGTGACCGGAAAACCGATCACCGATGATATTGTTCTGACCGACAAGAGTCATGGAGTCGGTGAATATCTGGCCGCAGGATCGGTTTGGCGTTACGGTTCGCCGATGGCATTTACTTCTACAGCACTGCAGAAAGCGCTTAAAGCGGCGACAAAAAAGAAAAAGTCATTGAAGACTTTGCTGGAAGTGGTCGTCACGGCAAATCAAAAGCCCACGCTGGTTGAAACGGAACGTGTCATCAATAAAATTGGCACCCTGGAACAGTATCGTATGATCGAGCGCATAGGTCTTCACGATTAATCGCCCCAGTTGTGGGCGGGATGCCTGATTATATCCAAAGGTTCAATCAGGGTAATCAACCATTCGCCTCCGGATTTTGTCCAGACGATTCGAAATGTGCCGATGTATTCATCACGAGTCCCTTGGTATTCGATAAATGCCTCCAGCGTCAAATCCACCAGAATCTGATCATCATTGAGTCGTGTGACATTTCTTCCCCGGCTGGAAACATCAAGCTTTGACAGACGCACGCGTGCTTGTTGCAAAAGTGTTGTTGCATCAGATTTATTCAGACGACGCGTTGTTGGATAACCGGGGATGATTACGGCGTCGGGCGCAAAATAGGAAACCACGTTCAAAACCCTCGCGGAGGCAAGGGCCAGATTTTCCGGACCTTTTTTATTCATCGTGGAAAGCATGGCCTTGGTTCTTTTTTCAACTTTCCGCAACTCATTTGGCCAGAAATAAACAGCAATGGCAATTACCGCCAGCGTCATGATGATTTTTTTCAGAGGAAATTGCATGATCAGATCATTTCATCAAAGGAATGAGTTTTCCAACTATATCTCTTGAACTGACAAAACCCAAAGTATGATCGCTGAATTCAGTACGACGATTGTCCCCGGCAATGAAATAATAACCCTCGGGAATATCCATGGATGATAGTTGCCAACGCCCAATCTCGTTCAGATAAGTTTCCGTCAGTTCGCGGCCGTCGATTATAAGTTGTCCGTTTCGGAATGATATGTTTTCACCGGGCAACCCCAGAACACGTTTTACATAATACGCTCTTCGTCCCGGCATTCCGACTGCGACCATGTCACCACGATCCGGATGCTTAAACATATAGGTGGTTAACAACACAACATGAATGGAACCATTCTTCAGGGTGGGGTCCATGCTGACGCCTCTGACTTTGACTGGCCGTATAACAAACCCGAAAACGACAAGGCAAAGAACGACAAGAATTGCGGAACGGATCAAGGTTCGCTTCGGGTTTCGACCAATCAAAAGTTGCTTGATCCTTGTCATTTAAATTAAAATACACCACAATTCCGTTACGTTCAGGATTAAACCATGACCGGATCAAAAGAAATATCAGGAATGCGAAGGCTGTCTGCAAGTTTTGAGGGGACTGTGCAGGGAGTGGGATTCCGATTCACGACGGTTGAAATAGCCCGTAACCACGAAATTGCGGGTTATGTGCAGAACCTGATGGATGGTTCCGTAAAAGTGGTTGCCGAAGGCGCCGAATCTGAATTATTGAATTTTCTTCGCGAATTGCGCGAAGCGCACATTTACCGTTACGTGACCCGCGAAGATTTACACTGGTTAACGACCTCCGGTGAATTCGAAGGCTTTGTCATCCGCTATGCTTAAACTCCTCTTTTGAATCAATCCGCTTCAGATTGTTTTTGAACATTACCGCCGGTTTTGCGTATACTATCCCCAAAAGTTGACTTGTATGAAGTATGCCATTCTTGGGGATATTCACGCGAATCTGGATGCACTGGATGCCGTGTTGGAAGATGCTAAATCTCAAGGCGTTACGCATTACGCGTGCGTCGGGGATATCGTGGGCTATAATGCCAATCCACTGGAATGCCTTGAAAAAATAAAAGTGCTTTGCCCTGTGTCGGTTCGTGGAAATCACGATCACTATTGTGCGTACGACGAGAATCTCGACAATTTCCACCCTTTGGCCGCCGATGTGGTGGCCTGGACAAGACGCCAACTGAACCCCGAACAACTGGAATATCTAAAAAACCTCCGGTATATCGCGCGGGTGGAAACCTTTACCATGGTTCACAGCACTCTGGATACACCGGAAGGGTGGGGATACGTTTTCGACAAATTGGAAGCTGAAGCCAATTTCAGCTACCAAACTTCTACGGTCTGTTTTTTTGGCCACACCCATGTCCCGTTGGCATTTGAAAAAACTGACACCATCAGGTTCGGTTTATATTCAAAAATCCGGATAGGTGTAGGAAAGAAGTATTTTATAAATGTTGGAAGCGTGGGCCAGCCTCGAGACGGGGATTCGCGCGCCGCGTATGTTGTCTATGATATGATTAACAACCTGGTAGAATTGAGAAGAATTCCCTACGACATACAATCGGCGCAAAAGAAAATCATCGATGCCGGTTTGCCTTCCCGGCTGGCCGCACGACTTGCCGTGGGAAGATAAGGAACCTGCATGTACCGTATTTGTGTTATTTCCATATTTGCCGTCACCACGCTTTTGGTGACTACCGCATGGTCGCATGCCCAATTGGAATTGAGCATGACATTGTCGCATGCCACCTATTTGCAATATGAACCGATAGTGGCAAGAACTACTGTTCGCAGTAAAATGGGACAGCCAATGGTTTTGAATTCGCGACCGGAAGGTCCTACCTTTTATTACGAAGTCAAAGATGCTTACGGTTTCATACTTGAACCGCTGGGTCCGCGGGCAATACCGGAACCCATCATGGTGCCGCCGCAATCGTCGTTGGTTTTAACCAATAACATCCTGTCGCTTTTTCCCATGGCAAAAACGGGTTTTTACAGCGTGGAACCATGTATTGATTGGCGGGGAAAAACCTACCGAGGTCAGAAACTGCATGTGGAAATCGTATCAGGACGTGAAGTGATCCGGACGGCCGGTATTGCCGCCTCCGATCAAACCAGCCGCACGTATCTGATCCTGCATGTAAATAGAGGTCATCAGGACCAGATTGCATTACGAATTGACGATGATGAGCGCAATTTGTGTTTTGGCGTTTTTCCTTTGGGTCGAACGATCATCAACACTACACCTGAACTGGCAGTGGATATAGACGGAAACGCCCATGTGCTATTTCAGGCCGCGCCGAATATCTACGTACACGCCAAATATTCGCCTTTCGGAACGCTCATTGAGCAGGAATCATACGGCCAGAATTTCAGCAAAGTACGATTGCAGACCAGGGTGAACGGCGGAATTGAAGCGGTGGGACAACCGGTTGAGCGGGGTGGACCACGAATGATAAACAGCATCATCAACAACCGCTGACATGTCTTTCCAGGTTGGAAATCAATTTATCCACGGTTGACAGCACGATACGCCTGTTGATAGCTTTCACGGCTGGCGCACCCGTGGTGGAATTGGCAGACACGTAAGATTCAGGTTCTTATGCCAGCGATGGCGTGGAGGTTCAAGTCCTCTCGGGTGCACCACTTGCAATACCCTGCGCTTCCTTTACAGTTATTTATGAAGGAAAAAAATGTCCGATCAATTGCCTGGTTTGTCACGCTGGTAATTTTCTTTCCCTTGTGGATTGCCTCCCAAGCCTTCCTGGATTTCATCTTGCGACTGACAAAAGAACATTGGGATATTGCATGGCCGGCATGGTTTACTGGAATATTGTCCATCCTTGTGTTTGGCGGTGTTTTACTTGGACTGGCCTATCGTACGGCGGCCATCATGCATCGAAAATATCCAGATTCACCTCCCCGTGATGCCGCTTGGGATCGTCAGGGGTGCTGATCGTGTATCAAAAAATGTCCATCGAGCCATTCAATGGTTAAATCATCGCATCGCACCTTGGACCATTCAAAATCCGCAACAAGTTCCCGGGGGTGGCATGGTTGTGCCGATGGATTCAGTCCGCACCAATGTGATATAAGTCCGCATAGAGCGCTTGCTGAAAAGTGATTTTTCAATTCCGGAACACTTACCGAGCCGTGAAACTTGGCCAATTTCCCACCGGCATGGTCGAGTAATAGAAAGTGATGCCGATAGGCAAGCGCCGGAAATCCAAGTAATTGCTGAATTAACCTTTGCGTAGGCGCGCTGTGAATCAGGTCCCGGCCACGTATAAGTTTAACCAACGGCATTGATGCATCATCAACGACACATGCCAGATGATAGGCGATGGCGCCATCCCTTCGCAAAGCCACTGGATCACCCATGTCGTTTACCGGGTGCTGTCGGATGACGATCCCGCTATTATCAACAATTTCCACGGGATCATCGGGAAGCATTATCCGAATCGATTCCTTGCTGTGCCGCCAACCTCCGGGCGGAAGTTTTCGCATCCGGCAGTGATTGTCATAAGCAAATCCGCCATCCGGTGATCGAATCGCCATGGACTTCAAGCGTGTACGTGAACACGCGCATGGATATAGAAGTCCTCGTTTCTCAAGTTCGTCCAGCGCCGCATCATGGCGGGAGCGGTTGTGCGACTGATAAACCAAAACATCCCAGTCCAAGCCAAACCATGACAATTCATCCATAATGGCTTTTTCATACGCAGGTTTGCTTCGATCGGGATCGATATTCTCCAGGCGGAGTACAAATGGAAGCCGTTTGGATCTTGCATATAGCCAGCACAACAAGCCGGCCATGAGGGTTCCCGGATGTGCATGCCCGGTTGTGGATGGCGCAAATCGAATCATGAGTAAATTCAGTGTTGCAACATAATCACTGTAAATCAGGATATCAACCACGGTTTGATTGTATAGCAACTTTCGTTAAGCGAATTTAATGGCGGGTGACTTAATGCGGCTTTTGTGGCTTACATAATGTGAAAGTATGTTAATCTTGCATCGCGTAATAGTTCGTCTTATGCACCGAATAATTCCATTGCTGATCCTTATTACAATGCATCCTGGATTGGATTCGATCGCGCAGGATATCCAGGCAAGGGAGGGCGTTGTGCTTTTGCATGGACTTGGCCGCTCCAGTGATAGCATGAAAAAAATGGAGTCGGCCTTAAGGAAGGCTGGGTTTGTGGTGTATAACGTGAATTACCCGTCCCGTACGGCATCCATCGAAACGCTGGCCGACAAGGTTATCACTTCAGCTTTGCAGAACGACCAGTTCGACGATTGCTCAACAGTACATTTTGTTACCCACTCGCTGGGTGGAATTCTGGTACGAAGCTATGTTGCGCGACATGACACTGCCCGGATCGGACGTGTGGTGATGCTGGGTCCACCAAATCAGGGAAGTGAAGTCGTAGATCGAATCGGAGCATGGCCGGTTTTTAAGTCGATCGGAGGATTGGCCGGTCAGGAGCTTGGCACGGGCGATAATTCAACCCCCAATCACCTTGGACCAGTGGCTTTTGAACTTGGAATCATAGCCGGTGACCGATCCATCAATTGGATCAACAGCCTGATGATCGACGGCAAAGATGACGGAAAGGTTTCGGTCGAACGAACCAAAGTCGAGGGTATGACCGGACACATGGTGATCCATGCGACACATCCGTATTTAATGAAAAACAAGCAAGCCATTATGAACACGATTCACTTTCTTAAAACCGGAACATTTACTCCTCTTCCACCGGTGGATAAGAAAAAAGGCGGAATGGTCAAAGACGGCGTTTAATCGCCATTTGTTGAGTCTCGAAATATTCAAGATGCGATTGGCAGGTCTTGATACTTCCGATATATACAATTATAAATATCGGAATGAGAGTTCAACTCAAAGTGGTGCTGGCTGATCGTCGGCACAATGAGTTTTGCGGGCCTGGTCTTATACAGCTGCTCAAAGGTATCCGTCGCAGGGGATCCATTCAACAGGCCGCGAAGGAAATGCGCCTGTCTTATGTAAAGGCGCTTAAGATACTAAGTCGTCTCGAAAAGGCGCTGGGTCAACCCGTCCTGATCAGGCACAAGGGAGGCGCGACACGCGGAAACTCCACTCTGACACCGTATGCCCTGCGTTTCATGCGTGACTTTACTTCATTAACCAATGATATCCAGCGAACAGTGACCGCTTCATCCAGGGGTTTCATTAAAAAGTACAAAAAGGAAAATGCATGAAATGCCTTGGCCTCAAAGTATTACTCATTCTTTTGATGTTTGGTATCGATGCGCGCGCCGGTGACCGCATCACCATAGCCGCCGCATCCGATCTGCGTTATGCGCTTAACGATATCGTGTCACTGTTCCAGCAACAATACCCCTCTGCCGGGATCGACGTAATCTTTGGATCGTCCGGCAAAATAACCACCCAGATCGTGAACGGCGCTCCGTACGATATCTTCTTCTCCGCCGATGTCGAATTCCCAAAGCGCCTGCATCGTGACGGGTTAACCGCAACGGAACCGAGTGTGTATGCCATCGGACGCATCGTATTGTGGAGCAAGCGGCACAACGCTTCAGTCATGACGCTTCACGACTTGGTCGACCCGTCGATTCGCCGCATTGCCATTGCACAACCAATGCACGCTCCATACGGACAACGCGCAAAGGAAGCGCTTATGGCCGTCGGCATCTGGAATGACATCCAATCCAAACTCGTTTTTGCGGAAAATATAGCGTCTGCCGCGCAGATGACGGAGTCCGAGGCGGCGGACGCAGGAATTATTGCGTTGTCGCTTGCACTTTTCCCCGATCTCGCAAGGCACGGTTACCATTTGATTGATGACGCCCTGCATCAACCGCTGACGCAAGGTTATGTAATCACCAAGTACGGGAAGGACAATTCATTGGCGCACGAATTTGCGCGTTTCATGACGCAGGAGGCGGCCATAACAATCATGGAGCACTATGGCTTTGTCTTGCCGGGAAGGCATCCGTGAAGGAACAGCACCGCAACTGATATCGACGGAGATGACATGTTCAATCTGGCGCCATCCGACATAATAGCCATTCAGCTCACGTTAAAGCTTGGTTTGTACACCACGTGTATTCTTCTGGTGATCGGTACACCCCTTGCATGGTGGCTTGCCAACGGGCGTTCTTCTTTGCGCATTGCTGTCCAATCGGTCGTGGCCCTGCCGCTCGTGTTGCCGCCCACGGTATTAGGATTTTATCTTCTGCTTCTGCTTGGACCGCGCGGATGGGTTGGAAGTACACTCGAAGCAATGGGGTTTACGCACCTTGCATTTACATTCACCGGTATTCTGATCGGATCGGTTTTTTACTCCATGCCATTTGCGATACAACCCCTGTACCAGGCTTTTTCGTCGCTCGGCCGCCGACATGTTGAAGTGGCCGCTTCGCTTGGTGCGGGACCCATTGATCGTTTTTTTACGGTGATTCTGCCACTGACACGTGGCGGTTTTATCGTTGCCGCCACGTTGAGTTTCGCCCACACGCTCGGCGAGTTCGGCGCAATCCTGATGATTGGCGGCAGTATTCCGGGACGGACAAAAGTATTGTCGGTCTTGATTTACGATCATGCCGAGGCAATGAACTACGCGGGGGCGCATAAATTATCCATACTGCTACTGTCCATAGCGTTCATTGTACTTTTTATCGTGTATGCCGTTAACCGTCGTTTTGATTCCATTCGGCCATGAACCTTGAAATTACCGCTCGATTACACGTTGGTTCGTTTACACTCGATGTAAACAGTTCCTTCCCACTTCAGGGTGTAACGGCGCTGTTCGGGCGATCCGGTTGCGGGAAGACGACACTGCTCCGTGTCATTGCCGGTCTGGAGCGACCGCGCAATGCGATTGTGCGTTATGGTGAGCAGATATGGCAGGACGAGAATTTGTTTGTTCCTCTGGCCCGACGTCGGATCGGATTGGTTTTCCAGGAGCACAGTTTGTTGCCGCATCGCAACGTGCGTGGAAATCTGGAATACGGTTACCGCCGAACACCGCCGGCTCTCCGCCGTCTGCACCTGGATAATGTATGCGACCTGCTCGGAATTGGTAACTTGCTTGACCGGCGGGTCGATCAATTATCCGGGGGACAACGCCAGCGTGTTGCGCTGGGGCGAGCATTGCTGTGCAGTCCGCAAGTGCTATTGCTTGATGAGCCTCTCGCGGCGCTTGATACGCAAACAAAACGCGAGATCATGCCGTTTCTCACCCGGTTGTCCCGTGATGCCGGCGTGCCCATCCTCCTTGTCACCCATGTTCCCGACGAAGTAGAACGGCTTGCTGATCGTGTCGCGTTTATGCGAAATGGCCGCGTGGAGCGGGTGGAGGATTTGCGCGATGCGCTCACGCGTCCCGACTCCTTGTTATTTGACGAAGAAGGGCCAGTGTCAGTTTTGGAAGGAACGTTATCCGGTCCCGACAGGGATGGGCTGTGCCAAATCGATTGTGAGGGTGTGATGTTGCGCATTCCCGATCCGGGGGGGATCACAGACAAGTGGCCTAGGCGTTTACGTATTCGTGCTCGTGATGTGATCCTGGCAGTGGGCGATCCCAAAGGAATAAGCGTTGTCAACCATTTGCCGGTGGAGATTGAATCCATTTATCCAGGACCACGCGGTGAATGCCTGGTGGTAACCCGTCTCGCCAACGGACAGAAACTGCTGGCGCATATTACCACTGCTTCCCAACACCGCCTCGGTCTCGTAGCCGGAGGACAATGCATTGCCCTTATCAAATCACTTGCAATGCATGTGGCATCCTCATCGTCGGGTCAATCGGGTCAAACCATGCATACTGAATAATGTTCCCTGGGTAGGTTGGATATTGAACGCTCGATCGGGGGCTGAATTCCGATTCTTTGGACAACAATTGACCAAATCAAAGCCATTTCTTACTATAAACAAATGGATTCATATTTGATCCGCAGTCGTCACGTTGTGCTTCCGGGTGAAGTTATCTCCGGAAGCATTCATGTGGCAGGGGAGAAAATAGCGGGAATATTCAGGGAAAATCAACCATTGCCGACCGCGCCAGTCATCGATGTTGGAGATGACTGGATATTGCCCGGGCTGGTGGATACGCATGTCCATATCAATGAACCCGGCCGGACGGAATGGGAGGGGTTTCATACCGCGACAGCATCAGCCGTGGCCGGCGGCATTACCACGCTGGTTGACATGCCGCTTAACAGCAGTCCGGTTACCACCACACTGGAAGCATTTGAAATAAAGCTTGCGGCCGCCCGGGCGCCGGGTCAATTGGCCGTTGACTGTGGATTTCATGCCGGGCTGATCCCGGGTAATGAAAAGGATATTCCCTCCTTATTGAAAAAAGGCGTTCTTGGCGTCAAAGCTTTCATGGTTTATTCAGGCATCCCGGATTTTCCAGCGGCAACTCAAAAGGAATTGGCGGCGGTTATGCCAGTGCTTGCCAAGCATAACGTCCCATTGCTTGCTCATGCAGAATTGGACGGACCGGTATTGGTGCCCGACGGAGATGATAGAAGTTATCGACGCTATCTCGCCTCGCGGCCATCCGAGTGGGAGGTGGATGCCATCGGGATGTTGATTGCCTTGTGTCGTGAAACACGTTGTCCAATTCACATCGTTCATCTCGCCACCCGTGATGCCCTTGAATTGATTCGCGAGGCAAAAGCGGAAGGACTGCCGCTCACCGTGGAAACGTGTCCGCATTATTTATATTTTTGTGCGGAGGAAATCCCGGATGGCAAAACACAATACAAATGCGCTCCGCCTATAAGGGAAAAGGAGCATCGGGAGGCATTGTGGAATGCATTGCTGTCGGGAGAAATTGATATGATTGCTTCCGATCATTCGCCTTGTCCGCCATCCATGAAAGAACTGGAAAGTGGTAATTTTGCCAAGGCATGGGGCGGAATATCATCCCTGCAATTGGGTTTGCCTATAATCTGGACTCAATGTCGCAAACGCGGGATTCCGTTGGAAAATATCAGTGCCTGGATGAGTAGGAATCCGGCAATATTAGCAGGTTTGTATCCGCAGAAGGGCGTGCTTGAAGCGGGTTCAGATGCGGATTTTGCGATCTTTGACCCGGAAAAAGCTTTTACTGTCGATGCAAACCGATTGGCTCACCGACATAAAATCACGCCTTATGCAGACGAAAAACTTTACGGCCAGATTAAAAAAACATATCTTCGCGGTCGTGTTGTATATGACGCAGAACAGGGTGGTTGCGAATATTTGGGGCGAATTATCCTCCATCCGTAACGGTTCAATAGTTTAATCCCAGGGGTGCTACCATGAGTCACAATGCTAATAATACGGCTTCGTTTGCCGGCTTCATTGACCTTGCATCAGAAAAAATCGGAGGCAAAACCTTGTCCGCCAACGATGAGTTCTTCGCCGAGAAGGAGAATCTTCTCAAAGAAGGTCGTGGAATATTCATCGCGGACAAATTTACCGACCGCGGCAAATGGATGGATGGTTGGGAAACCCGTCGCAAGCGGACGCCCGGTCACGACTGGTGTATTGTCGAGCTTGGTTTGCCCGGAGTAATTCACGGTGTCGATATCGACACGAACCATTTTCTCGGCAACAACCCGGCATTTGCATCAATTGACGCGGCCATGAGCGCACATGGTGAATGGACGGAAATACTTCCTCGGTCGCCATTGAATCCCGGAGCACAAAATCTGTTTGCCATTGGAAGCCGCACACCGTGGACGCATCTTCGATTGAACATTTATCCGGACGGCGGTGTTGCCCGTTTTCGGGTATACGGGGATGTTTACAAGGATTGGACCAATGCCGACCCTGCTGAAACCATAGATCTGGCCGCGTTGGCCAACGGCGGCAAAGCGGTCGCGTGCAGTGACATGTTTTTCAGCTCCATGCACAATCTGATCATGCCGGGTCGCGCCGCCAATATGGGGGATGGCTGGGAAACAAAACGCCGCCGCGGCATGGGTTATGATTGGGTGATTGTCAAGCTGGCCCGGCCCGGTATCATAAGCCAGTTGGAGGTGGACACCAATCACTTCAAGGGAAATTATCCCGATGAGTGTTCGATGGATGCCTGTCTGGCTCCCGATGAAAACATCGATATTCTGACCTGGAATGATGTTGAGTGGGTTCAAGTCTTGCCGCGTACAAAGTTGCAAGCGCACCATCAACATTATTTCGACCGCGACTTGAAAAACAAGGGGCCCTTTTCGCACGTCAAACTCAATATTTTCCCCGATGGCGGCATTAGCCGGTTGCGGGTATTGGGGAATGTCGCCGCGGGTATCTGACGTTCATGAATATTGCGGAATTAAATAATCTGGATGTCCGCGACGTCGAGGAACATTTTCTTCGATGTTGCGGTTGTCGCGAATGGGCAAGGAAAATGGCTGAAGGTCGCCCGTATCAATCGGTTGATGCGGTTTGTGCGGCGGCGGATCGCACATGGGATGCGTTGAGTCAGGATAACTGGCTGGAAGCGTATACGGCACATCCGCGAATTGGCGATATTAACAGCCTGCGCAAGAAATTTGCCAACACCAAGGAATGGGCATCCGGGGAACAATCCGGAGTTCAATCCGCCACAGATCAAGTGATCCAGGCTTTGGCGGATGGGAATAACGCATACGAAAAAAAGTTTGGCTTTATATTTATTGTTTGCGCCACCGGAAAAAGCGCGGATGAAATGTTGTCTTTGCTGACGGTGCGGCTGAACAACAACCGCGACCAGGAAATTGCCAATGCCGGTGAAGAGCAAAAGAAAATCACTCGCATACGCATTGATAAATGGTTGAAGGATTGAAACGCGATGGAGAAAGGTAATCGATTATGACACAACGTACCCTATCGGCCAAAACGCTTGGCGACGTACTTTCCGGATTGAAAAAGGCAAACGACAGGTTCGCCGTTTGGTATCCCGGTGAATCTCCGGCCCGCCAACCGGTTCAAACCGTTTATGGTGGCGCCCACTTGTTCAAAGCCGAAGCGGCAAGAAGACTGGGAGATGTGGCGCTGAAAAGTCTGGCGGAAAATGCCCCGGACTTTGCCACATTTGCCCGGGCGCTTAAGCTTCCCGGTTGCGAGAGACTGCCGAAAAATGCCGCCGGACTCAAAAAATTTGTAATCGACATTAAACGCGATGAGGCGAAGGTAAAGAAATCCAATCCCGAGGGTTGGCTTCTTTATACGGTTTATGAGCGCGTGGTCGAAAAATTAAAGCGCGAGCCGGTGGAGGATTTCCGCATTGATTTTGAAGACGGTTATGGAAACCGTCCTGATGCCGAGGAAGATCGTCAGGCCGCCATTGCCGCCGCGGAAGTTGCAAAAGGAATGAAGTTGGGTTCGCTTCCTCCATTCATTGGAATTCGCATCAAACCGTTTACCCAGGAATTGAAAAAGCGCGCGATAGCGACGTTGGATATCTTTGTAACGGAATTGATCAAGCTTACCGGCGGGAAATTGCCGGAGAACTTTGTTGTAACGCTTCCCAAAGTCACTTTGCCGGAACATGTAACGGCCGCGGTTCGTTTGTTCGAGGAACTTGAGCGCAAGCTCAAGTTGAAGAAGGGTATGCTGAAGTGCGAATTGATGATTGAAACGCCGCAATCCATTATCAATCACGAAGGCAATTGCAATGTCTCGCTATTGGTAAAGGCGGCTGAAGGCCGTTGCACCGGCGCTCATTTCGGCGTCTATGATTACACCGCATCCTGCAGTATTACCGCCGCGCACCAGCGCATGAACCATCTGGCCTGCGATTTTGCCCGCCACATGATGAAGGTGTCATTGGCCGGAACGGGAATATGGATTTCCGACGGCGCGACCAACATCATGCCGGTGGGACCGAACCGGGCTGAACCGGGCAAGAAGTTGTCGCCACGCCAAGTTGCAGAAAACCGTGAAGTCGTGCATCGCGCATGGCGCATCATGCTTGAGCATGTCAATCATTCACTTGAACAGGCATACTACCAGGGCTGGGACCTCCATCCGGCGCAATTCTGCATCCGCTATGCGGCTGTTTATTATTTCTTCCTGAATGGATTAACCGAGGCGTCGGTACGTCTCAAGACCTTTATCGAAAAAGCCGCGCAGGCGACGCTGATTGGCGATGTTTTTGATGACGCGGCCACGGGGCAGGGACTGTTGAATTACTTCCTGCGCGGAATCAATTGCGGGGCAATCACCGAGGAGGAAGCACGGATGACCGGTTTGTCCATTGAGGAACTTCACGCCCGGTCGTTTGTTAAAATACTTGAAGCACGTTGCATGAGGTAAGTCTATGAAACGTTCTCCCATCACCACGCATGTCCTGGATACGGCCACCGGATCGCCTGCGTCAGGCGTTCCGGTACGTTTGTACTACGAAGAATCGCCTGATAAATGGATGATACTTGCCACGGGAATAACCAACGATGACGGTCGGGTGGGGGAATTGCTTCCTGTCGACCATTCACTCAAGCCGGGCAAATACCGGATGCGGTTTAACACCGAAGAGTATTTCATGGCAAATCAGGTCACCGGATTTTATCCGTATGCCGATGTTGTATTTGTCATTACTGATACCAGGCCGCATTACCACATTCCCCTGTTGTTGAGTCCGTTCGGGTATTCGACATACCGGGGAAGTTGATTGTAGCACTGCATTCCCGTTACCACGGTTTCTTTTTGCAATTGGAAAGTCCCTGGCGACGCCAGGCATCAGGACTGATGCCCCGGATCTGACTGAAGACGCGACAAAAGTCGCTTCCGCTGGAGAATCCACAATCGCGGGCGACGCCATCGATTTTTGCCGAGGAATTCACCAGCAGGTCCATGGCGCGTTCTATCTTTATATTGGTGAATGTGCGTTGCGGGCTTTCCCCGCGAACGAGATGAAAAAGCCGGCGAAGATGCCGAACAGATAAATTGGCCGAACGTGCGACATCTTCCAGCTTGGGACGTTCCGCCATGTGCTCCAGATACCAGGCAATGCAAGCATCGACCTTTCTTGCATTGAAATCGACATCTTGGGGGATGGGTTTGAAATCCATTCCGGCAACCGCCATCAGACAAAAATCCAATAATGCGCGATTGAATATCAGCATACTTTCCTCGGTTATTTTCTGATAATGACGGACAAGTATACCTGTGTCCCGTGATAGTTGCTGACATTGCTGACGGGACAGCGATGCGGTTAAATATCCCGTTTGATCCACCAGTTTCCGGATCAAAGACGGAACGGAAGAAAAATGGAAAACCGCAATTTCACATGCGTCATTTTTCCAGCCATGCCAGCCGTGAGGTGTTTCGGGTGGGAACACCCATAACGTGCGGGTGCGGAAGGGTTGATTTGTGTCCGGTATCGTATAATCGAATACCGGACGGCACTTGCCCGATAATACAAAGAAAAACTCCCAGTTTAAACGCCGATGCACATACATCGGGGTTATTCCAAACCGGCGTTCCCCATGATTCACATACCGAAGCATCCGGATAGAATTATCCTGTATGGCCGAAAATGTAAAGTATGCGTCCTTACTTTTCTCTATATGAAAATACCTGAAGTCGGTATGTTAATGCCCATGAGTGACAGATCGATGCTATTTCGGGGCGGCATTTTGTTGTTGGTTGTAATGGGTGGAAGTTTCAATCTTTCACCGGCGCTAGCCGATCCACATACCATTTTCGGCGGAGTAGTGGTCATTGAAGTCGAATCCTTTCACACCAATATTTCGCCCCGAGGCGCTCATTCGTGGGTTTTCACCAACAGCATCAGCTCCTACAGCGGAAACGGCTACATGGAAGCAATGCCCAATAACGATGCGATCATTCAAACCAATCTTTCCGCAAACAGCCCGGAGTTGCGTTACGACGTTCTTTTCAGAAGTAATATGATTCATCATGTATGGGTCAGGGGATGGGCAAATTCCGGCGCAGACGACTCCATACATTTTGGTGTAAGCAGTTCACCAAATCTGGCAACGCCTTTGACATGGCCCGCGACCGGTGAATGGTACTGGACAAATCTACATCATGCGACATCCGGTCAAGTTACCATGATGCCGGGAGCGACCGGCATTGTTTCGTGCAGTATCTGGATGCGCGAGGATGGCGCAAGAATAGATCGTTTTGTACTGACGACCAATGCGGGTTTCCGTCCGCGCAAAGGCAACGCATGGCATATTCCACCCAATCAACAACCGTTGGGGCAACATGCCATGCGCACTCCATTTATGGCCATATTCACCAATACGCCCGTGACAATATTCAGTGGAAGTCAATTTCAAGGCGCTGGGAATCCTGGAAATCAATTGCAAGTCGGCAGTACAATATTCTACAGGTCATCGACCAGCACGGTGTGGAAATCGGTTGCCATGACATTTCACAGTGAAAGCGGGAATGACAAATTTTACTCCGGAGTGATTCCGCCCGGTGAGTTCAACGAAAATGATCATGTTGATTACTACATTCAAGTTCCCTTCAGTGATTTTCTTCCGACGTATTTGTACACAGCGGGAGGAGTGGCGCAGTCCACGGAATTCGAGGAAGTCGCAAGAGCCAATCCATACCGTTTCAAGGTATTGCCGATGCCTGATGCCGGTTATTCCTCCCCTCCGGATTGGCGGGACATTAACATTTACCAGATTTTTACGGATCGTTTTTATGATGGCGATCCGTCAAACAACAACAGTCACCCGGAGTCGCCATACAACCCCGCCGTAAGCAACCGCATTCATGGCGGTGATTTCCGTGGAATTGAGAAAAAGCTGGATTACATAAAAGCGCTTGGAGCAAACGCAATTTGGATCAAACCGATTCATTTGAATGCGGTTCACTCCGCTTATCATGGATATGGAGCCCAGGATTTTTATCAGTTGAATCCGAATCTTGGAACCATGGCGGACTTAACCAGCATGGTGGCGGCGGCTCATGCCCGGGATATTCGCGTTATTCTTGATATCGTATGCAATCATCAGGGGCGGCGTATTTACAGTACGGATCCCGGATGGCCTACGTATAATGCATCCGGATACAATCTTGCCTGGACCAACGAAACAGCCTATCCGACGCCATTTAATTCGCTGACGAATTTTCACAATTTCGGGCGAATTGGTAATTTCGATGATCCAAATCAGCTTGTATTGGGTGCGCTTAGCGGCCTTGACGATCTCAAAACCGAGACACATTACGTGCGCACCAACATGGTTGAAATATTCAAATACTGGATTCAGATGGCGGATTTTGACGGCTTTCGTATCGATACGGTCAAACATGTGGAAATTGGATTCTGGCGTTTCTTCAACAATGAGATCCGTTTGTTCGCCAAAGCCATGGGAAAAACCAATTTCATCCAATTTGGCGAAGTGTTTCATTCAGCGGAAAGCACGGTCGGATATTATACCGGAACACAATCCGGCGGCGCCTATGCGAACGATACGGTTCTGAATTTCCCGCTATATGAAAGGATGAACAGCGTATTCGGCAATGCATCGGGGAACACCAAACAGATTGAAGATCATTACACCGCCATTCCCCCCAATTTTCATCCTGACTCGCACATGCGATTGATCAACTTTATCGACAACCATGACGTCATTCGCTTCATGCATTCCAGCAAGGCGAATAACAATACCAACAAGCTGGCTCTCGCGCTTTCCTTTCTGTACACATCACGAGGAATTCCATGTCTGTATTATGGGACGGAGCAAAACTTCAACGGGGGCAATGATCCGGGCAATCGTGAAGATATGTTCCACGGTCAGTACGAGCAGGGACCATCGCTGGGAGACAATTACAACATGTCGGGCGGATCATTTTTGCATGTGGCAAAGATGAATAACTTCCGGCGGTTGTATCCATCGTTGTTGCGTGGACAACATTTGAACCGTTGGAACACACCTGACGGACCGGGAATATTTTCCTATGCCCGACGTCAGGATGGACAGGAAATACTTGTGATCCTGAATACGGCATCCGGCTTGCGATCACTTACGAACCGTGCATCGTTTTATGCGCCTGGTACGGAGATGGTGAATTTACTAAACACCAATGAAATCATCACGGTCAATGCGATGACCAACACACCGGTGATACACGTGCCGGCATTTTCCGCAAAAATGTTTATCGCGAGAAATCAGTGGTTGCCACTCGATCCGTTGGTTCAAGCATTTTTACCCGGTCATGATTCGACCGGCCATTCCGTGACCAGTCCGGTAACGCTTCATTTCAGCAAACCCATGAATACCAATTTGACGGCTGGAGCATTTTCAATACAACCGCCGGTTATGGGGCGAATCGAATGGTCAAACTCCGGTACGACGCTGACCTTTACCCCGGAAGGAGCGAGTCGATTTTCCGGTGAAACGACATACACCGTGAATGTGTATGAAGCGGCGGCGGACATTGTAGATGGACTGAACTTCTACGCTCCGTTCGAAGCGAAGTTCAAAACCGAGGCAATTGCCGATAGCGATAATGACGGTATACCAGACTGGTGGATGATCGAGAAATTTGGTGCGGCCACCGGCATCGAAGGGAATAACACGCTTTACTGGCAGGATGCCGATGGAGATGGTGTGACGAATCTCGAAGAATTTATTGCCGGCACCAATCCAAATGACACAAATTCCTACCTTCGGATCACCAAAATCGACGCCATAAATGATAATAGCGGTTTGCGCGTTGAATTTCTCGGACAGTGGGGTAGGGCCTATAGCCTGGAAAGTACCACCAATTTACAGCATGAGGGCGCCGATTGGTCGACAAACGGAATTCCGCAGATGGGAATTCAGCAAATAATGGAATTCATTGAAGAATCCGACAATCCGACCCGAATGTTCCGCTTAAAAGTTGCGCCTGGACTATAGTGAAGATGTATAACGGACGATTACTTTTGATTTCGGCACAATTTGTGCTGTTGACTTTGAATCCTGATACTCATATCGTCCCAGTTTCGGATTTTTGACAGTTTGAATGGGTATTCGATGGACTTCCGCCGGGAAGAATCGAGCATGAACACTGAACAGGAGGCGGCCGCAGGTGACGACCCTTGAAAAGTTACTGGTATTACAGGATCGAGACCGTAAATTAAGACAATTATTGCAGGAAACACGCGACATCCCTGCCCGTAAACAATTGATTCAATCCCGCCTGAAGGCCAATCAGGAGGCTCATCAAGCCGCCTTGGAAAATCTCAAGAAAAACACCGCACAAATCAAAGCGGTCGAACTTGAAATTGAATCCGTCAAAGACACCATCAAGAAATACCGGGTCCAACAGGGCCAAATAAAATCCAACGATCAATATCGCGCTCTGGAACGGGAAATCAGGGAAAATATGGGTCGGGTCCGGGAGTTGGAGGAACGCGAAATCGTCCTGATGGAAGAGACGGAAAACCTTAAAAAAGTCGTCACCGAGCGTGAAGATGCGTTGAAATCGGATGAATCATCCGTGCAAGTCGATATAAAAGCCCTTGATGAACGTCTCGCCAATATTCAGGCCGAGGTTGAGGAAGCCAAGAAGAATCGCGAGGGGTTGACGGACGGTATTGATCCCTCATGGTTAAGCCGTTATACCCGAATTTTTAATAACAAAGGCGACTACGCCATCGTGGCAGTTGAAAACGGTACGTGCGGTGGATGCCACATGAAAGTTCCGCCCCAGCAGGTACAGGATGCCAAACGTGGCGAAAACATGGTCGGTTGCGCTTATTGCGGACGGCTCTTGTACTGGCAGGCCTGATCGAATATAGTAATTCTGAAATTCATGGGGACCGATCGCTCTTCGTGCAAGCGAGGGGAGGAAAGTCCGGACTCCAAAGGGCAGGTTGTCTCGCCTGATAAGGGCGGGAGGGCTTCGGGTAAACCGGGGCGACGGAAAGTGCCACAGAAACAAACCGTCCTGATTGCGCCGCAAGGTGCGTATCGGGATAAGGGTGAAAAGGCGGTGTAAGAGACCACCGGTTCCGTTGTAAGGCGGAATGCAAGGCAAACCCCAGCCGGAGCAAGATCAAATAGGAAGCGAGAGGCGGCCCGTCTCGATGTGCCTTCGGGCGCGGAGCTTCGGGTTGATCGCATAGATAAATGATCGGATAGAACAAAATCCGGCTTACTCCCATGAATTTCATATCAGTCCGGATGTCCATTTTGTAAACCACGGAATATGCGTATAGCGCTGAAAAACAAGGGTCGCATTTACCGACTCATGAATATTAGCTGATGAATCGCCGCGGATATAAATTGATAATGCTGGTTGTCGTGACCATGTCGGGCATGGTGGCGTTCATGATTATTCGGGGATTCACCATCGTGCGCGCCGGCCAAACCGGTGAACAGGAGCTTGCAATGGCTCTGGTAGCCACAAAAATTGATCGCATTGAACGCCCTGAAATTCCCTCCGAAGCATGGAGTGCATTCCAACGCAATGATCGTGCCGCCCGCCCTGGCAACAGCCATGATCGATTCCGACTTGCCGGAACTTTTTTTGTTATGGGTTCCGGAACGGATAATGGCGGTCGCGAAGGGCGGCGAATGGCGATTATTGATGATGTGGAAACCCGGAAGCAACACATTGTCAATGAAGGACAATCGTTCGAGGACTACGACATACTTCGCATTTATCAGGATCGGCTGATCATGCGCCGCGATGGCATCGAAGTCGAAATCAATTTGAGCTTTAAAGGCGGTGTTACAACCAGATCAACTGAAGCCATGGCCGCTTCCCCGGAATCTCCGGAAGAGGAATCGCAATTTCCCGTCGAAGAAAACAAATTCGGTCGTCGCATAGGTGAAACCCGATGGGTCATTCAGAAGGACGCGCTGGTCGACTATTACCATGAGTTACTGGATGAGCCGGAGAGAATTGCCGCGATTTATATGTCAATGAAACCTGACTATCAGGATGGAGAAGTTGCGGGTTACCATCTGCAAAAAGAAGGAGAGCATGAATTCTTCGATGCGATGGGATTGCGGGAAGGCGACCGCATTCGCTCCGTTAACTCCATGCGCATGATCAGTCAGGCGCGTGCGGAATACTTTATAAGCGAGTTTATGCAGGATCGCCTGGGCGCGGTTGTTCTCGATATAGAGCGCGACGGGGAAATGGAAAAACTGATCTATCTGTTGCGCTGACGCCGCGGTTGTTTGTCCGGTTTGTGTTTAGTTTTTGCAAGGCCTTTTTTCCTGGATTGATTTTCCGACCATCGCAATTCCACGGATCGGCGAGCCGGATCCACGCGCATTAATTCCACCGGAACTACGTCCCCGATGCGGGCAAATTTCCGGCCTTTCCTGCCAACCACATACCCGGTGGTTCGATCCAGTTTTATGGAGGGATCGGGCAGGGCGAATGTCGGTATAAAACCTCTCTGTAACGTGTCCACGATTTCCACCAGCAGGCCGCGCGTGGTACTGCCGGTGATCAAAGCCGCCCACGGACCAATATCACCTTTTTCAAGTAGCCGCTGATAATACTGGATGCGTTTGACAATAAGGCTTTCCTCCTCGGCTTCAGAAGCTTCCCGTTCGCGACGGGAACAGTGGGTGGCCATTTCATCACATTCGCGTTTGCTGTAAACGCCACCATGCCCCTGGTCCATGTTTCGCAATGTTCGATGTACCAGAAGGTCGGAATATCGGCGAATAGGCGATGTGAAATGGGTGTATCGGTCAAAAGCCAGGCCGAAATGCGGACTGCATTCGGCGCTGTATATTGCCCGTTTCATATTTCGAAGTAATGCGATGGAAACCGGGTAACCCAACGGCTGATCAGCATAAGCGCGTATTATGCGTTGGATATCATGGCGGTCAGTGGGGGATTCCGCCACACCCAACTGGCCTAAATCGATGGCCATTTGCGCCCATTGGTCGTCCGAGGGATCATCATGTATCCGGTAGACTGCGGGTACGCGGGATTCCTGAAGGCGTTCGGCAACCGCAACATTGGCGGCAAGCATAAACTCCTCGATAAGATGATACGCTTCAGGAGCGGATCGCCGCGTGATGGAAACCGGCTGTCCGCTATCATCGAGGTGGCAATATACTTCGGGCATGGCCAGATCCAATGCGCCGTGCGCCATGCGGCGGCGTCGCAGGCGATCGGCAAGGTGATGCATATTGCGGAGAACTTCATGATATTCAGGCGGGATGCCATCTGCTTTGGCATGCACGATCAGGGATTGCACCTTTTCGTAGTCCAGAAGTATCCTCGGGTGAATAATCGAGGCGCCCATTTCCACCTGAAGCAGTTGGGCATTTTCGTCGTACTGGAGAAAAACCGAATAGGCCAGCCGATCGCGCCCCGCTTTTAAACTGCATACTTCAGAAGTGAGGTAGGGGGGGAGCATGGGAATGAAACGATCAACCATATAAACACTGTTTCCATGGCGAAACGCATCACGATCCACGGCGGAGCCGGGTTTGACGAACCAGGACACATCCGCAATATGGATACCCAATATCCAACCGCCTTCCGGTCGGGGGCGAAGCGATACCGCGTCATCATGATCGCGCGCATCGGCCGGATCGATGGTAATGATCATCTCATCGCGCAAATCCAAACGCCCTTTGATGTCGGTTTCCGTAAATGATGTGTGATGACTGCGCACTTCCTTTTCCGTATTCTCGGAAAATGTTGTGGCAATGTCGTGTTCGCGCAATATGGAAAGAACATCGACGCCGGGATCGTCAGGAGCGCCTAGCATTTCTATTACTTCACCAGTCAGCATTTCATTCCATGCATTTTCTTCCAACCGGACAACGGCTTTGTGTCCGATCACAGGTTTTTTGGGTACGCCTTGGGCAAAACCGGAAATTTTCACATTCTGGCTGATGCGTGGATGATCGGGGATGACATACCAATAGACGCTTGAACGCATGAGTTTACCGACCAACTGCGTTTTGGACCGGGATACAATACGGTCAATTCGGCCTTCGGGTTTGATACGGGAAGGCGTTGATTTATCTCTTGCGGTGTGACTTCTTGTTGACCGCGCATCTTTTTCGACAACCTCTACGGTATCGCCATGCAAAGCGCCTCCGGTTTTGCCCGGCGGAATAAAAAACTCAATGCCATCACCATTTGCGCCGGTGCAACGAACCATTCCATGCCCTTGGGGAGATACGAACAGTTGTCCCACATGCGATACAGGCGACTTGTCAGCGGAGGCGGTCGACGCGCTCCATCGATTTCCTTTGATTTTTCTGATAATGCCTTCATGCGATAAGTTCCGCAGGAGACTGCGGACAGCAGATCGCTCGTGGCTCATTAATCCCATTTCTTCGGCCAGCTGGTGGTCTTTGACCGGTCTATATCCGGGGCTACGGATAAATTCTAATAGTCGATCCCGCAAACTTTGTGTACGTTTCATTATGAACTGGAGGTATTTAGACTAACATCGCTTATTGGACAGGTGATTGTACAGTATGAAGATAGCTTTTGTATCCAGTGAAATAACGCCATATGCGTCAACGGGTGGGTTGGCGGATGTTTGCCGTTCGCTTCCGAACGCCTTGGTTGGCTTGGGGCATGACGTAACTTGTATCATGCCCATGTACAGGCGGGTATTGGAAAGTTCGTGGTCAATCGAGGACACCGGAATTCGATTATCCATTCCCGTCGGGTTTCACAATTACCGTGCCGATATATGGAAAGTTCGATCAGACCGACAGCCCAACATCTATTTCATCCGGCGCGACGAATTTTTTGACCGCTCGCAGTTGTACAACTTGCCCGACCGCGACTATGACGACAATTTTGAGCGTTTCGTATTTTTTCAGAAGGCGGTAATCGCGTTCATCGATCATATGAATCGACCATTTGATATTGTACATGCGCACGACTGGCAAACCGGGTTGATGCCTCTTTATCTTAAATACGGCATGAAAGGCGAGGGAAGGAAGTGCCGCGAAAAGACAGTATTCACAATTCACAACCTTGCCTTTCAGGGAATATTCAACGGCGATGATTATTCGTATTCAAATCTTCCATTTTCCTGTTTCTCGGTGGATGTACTCGAATACTACGGAAATATCAGTTGCATGAAGTCGGGCATCACGTCATCCGACATGGTTACCACGGTAAGTGAAACTTATGCCCGTGAAATTCAGACCGAGGAATGGGGATGCGGCCTGCAAGGTGTACTGGCGAATGTGAAAGATCGATTGCGTGGCATTGTCAACGGAATCGATATGGATGAATGGAATCCGGATAAAGACAAAAACATCGCCTCAAATTACAACAGCGAAAACATGGATGGAAAGTCGGTTTGTAAAGCTGATCTGATTCGAAGAATGAAACTAAAAATTTCACCGGATGCGCCTTTGATCGGAATGGTCACTCGTTTGACTGTTCAAAAAGGCATTGCGCTTGTGCATCAAGTGATTCCGGAAATCATGGAGAAGACAAATGCCGGACTGGTGGTCTTGGGCAGTGGGTCGGATGAGTATCAGGAAATGGTGACATCCTGGGTGACCAAATGGCCGGGACGAGTGGTGGTAAAGCTTGGATTTGACATCAAGCTGGCTCATCGGATTGAAGCCGGAGCCGACATATTTTTAATGCCGTCCAAATACGAGCCATGCGGGCTGAATCAATTATACAGCATGCGTTACGGAACCATACCAATTGTGCACAACGTCGGCGGGTTGGCGGATACCGTGGTCGACGTAACGAAAAATCCCGGGCAAGGATATGGATACAAATTCCATACCTTCACCAAGGAAGCGTTGGCCGAGGCGATCCATGGATCCATCAAGGATTTCGCGAACAAAAAGCAATGGATAGCGCTTCAGAAGCGGGCGATGAATCAGGATTTCTCGTGGTTTAATTCCGCAAGGCAATACGAAGAGTTGTATTTAAGCCTCATAAGTTGATCGTGGAGGATTCTCTAAGTACCTTATAAATAGCCGTAAAACTGGACCATACCTAACGTCGCATAATATATATTATGTCTACTAAAGTGTGCCTGGTGGCACTACAGATCGGTGTTTGGAATTCTTTTCCTGCCATTACGGCACTATGGCAAGCTGTGAATAAACTGATGATAACCGAGTGCGGATTTGCGCTATATACGGGTTAGCGCTGTGAATAACGAACAGGAATTTCGCGTAGTAGTGATCTATAATTCCGGTTACTGAATTACGCCCCAGCGTCGCGTAAATGGCCAGTAAACCATGTAGGCAGGACCGACAATGCTTTCGCGGTCTACCGCACCGAAAAAGCGGCCGTCCAGACTGGCCCGAGTGTTGTCACCCAATGGCAGATATTCCTCTTCACCGAGTTGGATCGAATCCGAGGGTCGTCGTAATAATGCCGCGCCATGACCGTCGCCGATCAATATATAACCGTGATATCCGTCTCCGTTAATCTGGCGGTCAAATACTTCAGGTTCAGTAACCCGTTTGCCATTCACAACAAGATATGGCGGTTGTATGCTCACCTTCTCTCCGGGCATGCCGACCAGTCGCTTGATGTAATAATTGTCCGTTCGAATGTCTGGATGCCGGATATTCCTCGTGCTGAACACAAATACATCTCCGCGTTTGGGCGGGAAAAAATTATACCATAACCTAAGCACGAAAATATGATCGCCAAGCTGGCGACGACCGCTTGCCAGCAAGTCGCCTTTATTTACAACCGTACGGTGGACGTCAAAATATCGTGGCATATCCCGATGTATAACGTGCGGAATGCCGGCGATGCGAATCACATAGGACTCATCGATATACTCATTGTTGAAGTCGACCACACCGGATGCCTGGGCGCGTACTTCCACATACTTCTCGCCAAAAATCAGAAACGGAAATATTTTCAGGGGAAAATAATCCATGATGCCGCGCTCTCGCTGTTCCTGGTAAGTGATGCCGTTTAATGTTGGTTGCATGGATCCCGTGGGGATTCGGAATGGTTGTACATAATACGTCCGAAACGCCATGGCAACGGCAATGGCAACCACCAATATTTCGACATTTTCCTTCAATCGAGGCCGGGGATGCGGCGGATAAACCTTGTGCACCGCCTCCGAGAGCCGATCGGCCGCCTGATCGATCAACATCATGTCTTCCTTGTCCCATGCGTCACGCAAGGTATTTTCGCATTCCACTATTTTTTCAATAGCGGCGGCAGGCGCGATATCTTCACGCATATGGCGCGCGTGTCGTGCCTCGTGCAACAAATGTTGCACAGCTTTTTTCAGTTTTCTGCGTTGCCAGTAATTCATGATGTGGTTTTATTCCATGCCGCCGCGCAATACTTTGACAAAGGCTTCCTGCGGAATGCTGACACGACCGATCTGCTTCATTTTCTTTTTGCCTTCCTTCTGGCGTTCCAGAAGTTTCCGTTTGCGGGAAATGTCACCGCCATAACATTTCGCGGTCACGTCTTTGCGCATGGCGCGAATTGTTTCGCGAGCAATGACTTTGTTGTTTACGCTTGCCTGGATGGCAATGGCAAACATGGCGGGCGGAATCAATTCCTTCAACGCCTCGCACAATTGCCGTCCCCTGCCCTCTGCTTTGGACCGGTGAATGATGGATGAAAAAGCTTCCACCGCTTCTCCGTGCACAAGAATTTCCATTCTCACGAGATCGGATTCCTGATAACCGGCGTGTTCGTAATCCATGGATGCATAACCCCGGCTGATGCTTTTAAGCCGGTCATGGAAATCGATCAGGATTTCATTCAGGGGCAACTTACAGGTCAACATGACCCGCCTTGTGTCGATCGAGTCGGTTTTCTCAATGGCGCCACGACGATCCATGATCAATTGCATCATGTCGCCAATGGTTTCGTTTTGGCAGATCAGGAAAGCCTTGATGATGGGTTCTTCAATTTTTTTGATGGCGCTTAAATCTGGAAGGCGGGATGGATTTTCCAATTCCTCCATGGACCCGTCGGTCTTATAAACCCGGTAGACAACATTGGGATAGGTTGTGATCAAGTCGATTTCGTATTCCCGTCGCAGTCTTTCCTGCACCACTTCCATGTGCAAGAGACCAAGAAAACCGCAACGGAAACCGAATCCCAGTGCCACCGAGGATTCAGGCATGAACGTAAAAGAGCTGTCATTCAATTTGTATTTTTCCAAACTGAAACGGAGCTTTTCAAAATCGCTGGCTTCGATCGGGTATAAACCGCTGAAGACCATGGGGTGAACGTCCTTGAATCCCGGCAGAGGTTCGGAAGCGGGATGCCGGGCCAGCGTCACTGTATCACCGATTTTCACTTCGGATGGATCGCGAATATTGCTGATTATGTAGCCGACTTCCCCGGCGCTTAGACGTCCGGTTTTTACCAGTTCCGGGGTAAAAATGCCCACTTCCTTGACTTCAAAATCGCGGCCGGAACCCAGAAAGCGAATGCGATCGCCGGCGCTGATTCCACCATCAACCACACGCAAATAGGTGATAACGCCGCGAAAGGCATCGAATTCGGAATCAAAAACCAATGCTCTCGTGTGTTGTCCGGATGAAACGGGCGGTGGAATGCGATGAAGTACCGCTTCCAGCACAGCCTCCACTCCCAATCCGGTTTTTGCGCTGACCCGAAGACAGTCGTGAGCCTCGATGGCCAGGATTTCTTCGATTTGATGTATGACATCATCGACATTGGCATTTTGCATGTCGACTTTGTTGATTACCGGAACCAGGGTCAGTTTTTGTCCTTCGGCGAGGAACGTATTGGCTACCGTTTGGGCTTCCACACCTTGCGTGGCATCCACAACCAGCAACGCCCCTTCACATGCGGCAAGACTGCGCGTGACTTCATAGGAAAAATCCACATGCCCCGGAGTGTCGATCAAGTTGAACGTGTAGGTTTTTCCATCCTTGGCGAGGTAATTCATCGTCACCGGATGGGCTTTGATGGTAATGCCGCGCTCGCGCTCGATATCCATGTCATCTAGCAATTGTTCCTTTAGCTCGCGCTTTTCCACGGACTTGGTGATTTCCAAAAGGCGATCCGCCAGCGTGGATTTTCCATGATCGATATGGGCAATAATGCAAAAATTACGAATGTGATTTAGATCAGTCATGATTCAAAATGGTCATGCAAATGCTTCGCGGCATGATTCCCGCATGGTTGTTATGTCTTTTTTCATGTCCGTGGCTCGAAACAACGACGTTCCGGCGATGAAAATTGATGTTCCGGAAGCGGCGCACTTAGGCGCGTTCTCGAGGTTGATTCCGCCGTCGACGGAAATAAGCAGTTCGGGCGCTTGACGATGCAGTTCGGCCATCTTGGGTAATACATGATCCAAAAACGCTTGCCCACCAAAGCCGGGGTGTACGGTCATGAATAAAACTTCATCGATTGAGGAAACAAATGGTAAAACCGCATCAAGCGGGGTTTCGGGATTCAACACCAAGCCGGGTTTTACACCGCGGCCACGAATGTGGGCGATCAGCTCCCGGCAGTCGGATTGCGCTTCAACATGAAATAGAAGGGTCTGCGCCCCGGCGTCCATAAATGCGTCAGCCAGTTCATGAGGCCTGGTAACCATCAAATGCACATGGCGGTACAGATCCGGGGCGACCCGGGCCGACATGGCTACAAAATCGGGTCCCATGCTCAAATTCGGGACAAAATGGCCGTCCATAATATCAAGATGAACGCCATCCGCCCCGTTATTCATGACACTCTGGCAAGCGACCGCCAGGTTGCCCATATCTGCGGCAAGCAACGAAGGCAGAATCTTGATTGAAGGAATGTCACGACCGGTATTCATAAGAGGCGAAACGGTAGCTGAGCAATGCTCAAAGGTCAAGAAAGGGTCGCCACGTGCGTCAGGTAATCCGGGAAATGAGAAGATGCATGGCCAGTGTGGCCGATGCCTCGCGATTTGTCTCCCGATCACGCCCCAAACGCAGGGTTTCCGTTATGCCGCCCTGGGCATCCACCACCGCTATGTAAACCAATCCAACCGGCTTGTCCGGGGTTCCGCCATCCGGTCCGGCAATACCGGTGATGCCGATACCATAGTCAGACTGACAGGCTTTCCTGACACCTTGCGCCATGGAGTATGCGACGGGTTCACTAACCGCGCCATGTTCCTGCAACAAAGTTGGATCAACCTCCAACAGCCGTGATTTTACATCGTTATGATAGGCAATGATACCGCCTTTCATCCAGCCTGAAGCGCCAGGTACGGCCGTCAGTCGTTGACCAAGCATTCCGCCGGTGCATGATTCTGCCACGGCAATGGTCTTTCCCTTTTCCACCAGCAGGCGCGCAACGGTGGCTTCAATGGTTTCATCCATTTCCGAATATATCGATCGGCCCAATGTATTGTGGATGATCGAGGCGGCGGATTCGAAGGCGTTTTTATCAGCGTCTTTTTGGGTGATCCGGATTACGACGCGACCCGGTTCGGCACAATATGCTGTTTCGACATTTAGCTGGCTATAACCGTTATCCTCAAGGCGGGCGGCGATATCGGACTCCCCCAGCCCGGCGGTTTGAAAAAGTTGTGTCATTGGAATATCGCCAATGCGATTTTGAGCAAACCACGGTAGAACGTGATCGGTCATAACGCCATGAAACTCGCGCGGCGGTCCCGGCAACAGAAACAGATGTTTTTCATTTTTGGCTAGATATTCGCCCGGAGCCATGCCATGCGCGTTGTGAAGGATGTGCGCGCCTTGCACAACCAGCGCATGACGTTCCACTGTGCTGTTCAATGGTTTATTGCGGGATCGGTATGATGCAATTACCGCTGTACGGGTAGGTTCATGCATGACCACGCCGGTCCCCATCCAATCCGCCGCGATCTCGCGAGTAACATCGTCGGACGTCGGTCCGAGTCCGCCGGTAACAATGACCACATCAACTCGATCAAGCGCGGAAAAAATTGCTTCGCGCATGGCCGTCAAATCATCGGGAACTGTTGTGTCACGAACCAATCGCCAACCGAGGGGAGTCAGTTGGTTGCCCAGCCATTGGGCGTGACGATTGATCACCCGGCCATTGAGTAATTCAGCTCCGGTGGTGACCAATTCGACGTCCATGTTCATTTGGGATAGCCATTCGGGTTTCGCTGATGCCAGTCCCACGCATGCTGGATGATGGTTTTCAATTCGGGAAAACGGGGATTCCAACCCAATTCCTTTCTCGCTTTATCGGCCCCGGCGATCAAACGACCCGGATCGCCCGGACGTCTCGGCGCCACAACGGCGGGAATATCGTGTCCGGTAATTTCACGGGATATATCGACCACTTCCTTGACCGAATACCCATCACCATTGCCCAGGTTGAAGGCGCCCTGCATGGTTCCCTCCAACGCGAGGATGTGCGCCTGTGCGAGATCCACAATATGTATGTAGTCGCGAATACATGAACCGTCTGGCGTATCATAATCGTCCCCGAACATCATGACTTTGTCTTTTCGACCAAGAGCCACGAAAAGTACATTCGGGATCAGGTGGGATTCCGGTTCATGGTCTTCACCGAATTTTTCCGTGGCGCCGGCGGCATTGAAATAGCGAAGAAATACGGACTGCAGATTGCGCCGCTCGCGATACCAGAGCAGTATTTTTTCCAATTGCAGTTTTGATTCACCGTACGGATTAGTCGGTCGCTGTGGCAGATCCTCGGTCATCGGCATGGTGTCGGGTTGACCGTAGGTGGCGCATGTGGAGGAGAATACGATGCGGGGAACACCGACGTTTTGCATGGCTTCCACCAGGTTCAGTCCCCCGACCACATTATTTCGGAAGTACATACCGGGATCCTCCATGGATTCCCCCACCAAAGCATACGCCGCAAAATGCATGACGGCGTCCGGCTTGATACTTTGCATGGCCGAATTAATGGCATCCGGGTTGCGAAGATCACCGTGAATAAAACCGGCACGATCATCAATGGCGGCACGATGTCCGCGTTCCAGGCTGTCAAACACATGGACGTTATGCCCACGATCAAGTAATAACTCCGTCGTGACACTTCCGATATATCCGGCACCGCCGGTCACTAGTATTTTCATGCCGCACATCGTAATGATGACGTTCTCAAACGCCAATGAATATTTTTATCCGACCCGGCGTCCATGCCGGGAAATTACGTCACATAGATGCGTTCCACGGTGGAATCGATACTGGTCAGCATTTCGTAGGCGATGGTGCGGGCCATGCGGGCCATTTCATCCGCCCAGAAATGTTCATTTCCCTGGGAACCAATCAAAACGACTTCATCACCGGGTTGAGCGGGGCTGTCGGGTCCGATATCCAGGGTTATCCAATTCATGCTGACTCTTCCCACCACCGGGTAACGGCGTCCATGAATAAGCGCGAATCCCCGGTTGCCCAGCAAACGATGGTAACCATCCGCATAGCCTGCGGCGATCGTGGCAATGCAGGTTTCTTTCGGTGTGGCATAACTGCTGTAATATCCTACAGGTGTATTGGCGGGTACCTTCTTAACCATCATTACTCTGGTTTTCCATTGAAGCACCGGTTGGGTGACAACCCGCAAGCCCGCATCCCGTGCGCCATAGCCATAAAGAATGATGCCTGGCCGCACCGCGTCAAAATCCCACTGGGGAAAACATTGAAATGCACGACTGCTGGAAACATGACGCATAAGCGGCCGATCACAGAATTTTGATATTTCATCTGCAATGGATTGAAAGCGCTCAACCTGATCCGGACCAAGCGATGGCCGCGCGATTTCCACCGAGGCAAAGTGGGTGCAGATTCCGGTTAGTCGTAGACCGGGCAAGCGGTCGATTTCCCGAAAGGCATGCACGGCATTGATCCAGGGCACGCCGAATCGGCCCATACCGGTATCAATTTTAAGGTGGGCATCGATTTTACATCCCAAATTATTTGCCGCATCTGACAGCAGTGCGGCATGAGACTCATCAACCAGGATGGGAATTATAGAGTTTTCGGCAAGTTGTTTGACTTCATCAGGTGCAGTTGCCCCCAGAATAATGATGGAGGCATCCGGCGCTACTTCACGTACAATCAGCGCTTCCTGCAGGTACGCGACCGCAAACCAATTAATTCCGCATTGGAAAGCATGCCGGGCCACTTCGCGTAATCCATGGCCATAGGCGTTGGCTTTAATAACGAAAACCAGTTTTGTTTCCGGTCCCAGAGCGGCCTGAACCTGTCGGATATTATGCTCCAACTGCCTTAAATCAATTTCTACCCACATACGATTCATGGTCACGATAGTATCCATGTATCGCGCTGGCGCAACTTCCAAACGAGTTAAATCTATGGACTTGAACTGTCGTTCAATGACCAATCATATTCGAGATGCCGAATGGCAAATGTCCGGCCATGCATACGCGCGGCGGTTTCCTCGGGGAGAAACTGGCGAATATATGCATCCAGCGAACCTGCCTGTGATTCAAAATCCGATGAAAACCACTTGAAGACCATGGAAAGATGCAAGATGCCGGACGATAGATCGATGACATTCCGGGAATTATCCAGGATGAAAAGTCGGGTCTGCGCATTCAGTTGATCCTGCAGGCGTTCGGCGATATACGGTTCATTAAGAAGCGCCGGAGCGGATTTCGCCGCGCATACCAGGGCAAAGTGAACGCGCGGATCGTTAAATGTCGGACGGATCAATTTGTGTTCCAGATAATCCAGCGTTGTAATTCTACCCATCAGGCTGACCACGGGTTGCCCCCATGGTCCCCGCCATAAATTCCCAATATCCTTGATGGAGTCGATTGGATAATTCCGCAAGATCAAATCAATGGTTTGGGCATTGTACAAATTGATCAGGTAGGCCAACTGCTGATCAGAGAACCAGCTTCGGTATAATTCAGAATCCACACGGGCAAGCTCCCGCAAGTATTTGTGCAGTTGATCGGGATCGGATTTAATCAATGCGTAATTTACGCGACCATTATCGGATACGATGTTTTGAAGGACCTGGGCAAATGATGAATGACGGTGGTCAAACAGGTCATTGTCGACGACCTCATACTCGGTTTCTGCAATCGATGTTAATCCGGATAGTGCGACAGCCATACCCACAAGTAGAAAACAGGTTGCTGGCGAGTTGCCTGACAATCGACTTTGCATGCAAACATTTTGCATTTGAAACGCCGGTTTGGCAAGCAAGAGGTGTTTGCCGGCAATTTATCGACATCGAACAAGCGGAGGCCAACTTTACGAATTTTGAAGAAATGCTGGAAGTTCAAGTGCTCGGGTATACATCGCAAGGCTCCCATCCTTCGCGCGCGGCCATAATTCGGAAGGGCGATCCCAGTACAACTCAATCCCGTTTCCATCCGGATCGCGAAGATAAACGGCTTCACTTACACCGTGATCAACTGCGCCGTCAATCGGTATGCCTGCGTGGAGAACTCGTTTAACTGCATCGATCAGATCTGCGCGCGACGGATACAAAATAGCCAGGTGATACAAACCCGTCGAACCGGGAGGCGGATGTCCCCCACCCTCGCTTTCCCATGTATTAAGTCCGATGTGGTGGTGGTAACCTCCGGCGGAAATAAATACGGCTTGAGCGCCATAACGTTGAGTTACTTCAAATCCCAGGATATCACAATAAAAGCCGAGCGCTCGTTCAAGTTGGGCAACCTTAAGATGAACATGACCGATTCTTACGTTGGGATTAATCGGCATATTTTTCATACACATAACAAATTATTACGTGACGTCCGTCCGTGAATCATGGTGATTACGGTATTTCGTGCACACTGCAAATCGATTAACAAAAGAAATGAGCGCTAACTGCCAAGATCATTGCGAATTTCGACAAATACACGATATTCTTCATGTTTAGCCATCAATCTATTACGGATATCGGCGGCCGAGGGTTGTCCCGGCGCATTAGGTTTATCCAAATAACCGTAGGTCAGACACGAGCCGACCATGGGTAGTTCGATGCGGGATTCCGGCCCCATCGGTCCCATCGCCAGCGCGCACACGGCAGTTTTGGAGTTTTTCTTCAGCAATTGCGACAGTCTGTTTAATTCCGTTCGGTCGTTGGCATACGCGGCTATTTTGGTTACATCGACGCCGGCGGCCTGTCCCGATTTGACAACGGCCTGTAGCTCTGCTGATGTCGGCATTTTTCGAAATTGATGGTGTGATCCGACAATGGTGGCTTTGCTACGGGCAACCGCCGTAATGTCCGGCAATATGGAGGCATTAAGTTCGATGTCGATCCCCGTCACATGCGGCAATCCCTGGATGTAGCAATCAAGCCGCGATTGTTCGTCAGCGCTCCAACGACCGCCTTCAGAAACGTGGCGAATCGTCAATAAAGTGCCTATCCCGGCTTTGGTGATCCGATGCGCGGCGACGGGCCAATTGCAGGAGTCCTCACCGATGAGATCCAATCGGATTTCCACGACATCACATGGAAAGTTGAAATCATCGGAAACTTTTTCCAGGCCTTCGGGAGTGGACACAATGCCCACAACAAGAGGAATAAAGCCCGGATCCATGTCATAACCGAGAAACATGGTTACATGCGAATTGAAATAAATGCCTGATTCATTGACTTCTGAATCATTCGTGAGGGAGCTTTGTGCGTGATAACCCGATTATATGGCTCTACCGGCGCGGCGCTTTACACCGTCTCGATGGCCAACCGTCTTAACTTCCTTGGCCTTGACGGCACGGTCATGCTTGCGGGCGCGTGCGCCTTCCAATTTCATGGTGGTTTCGTAATGTCGGATATACATTGGATTATTATATCCCTCGCAATTACGGCCTTTCCACTTCAGAACCGGATGATGGAAAATGGCGCAATGGGTTTTAAGATTCAGTGCACAACCCTTGCACTCTTTTACCGGCTTCGTACTGGGGCTTTTCGTCATAGTTTGTGTATCCTTGCTAAACCATCAACAGATACAGGGTATCAGAACCGGGGGAAAAAACCAAGTATTCTCTTTCGGGGGTAATTCAGAAATATCCAAATCATTTATTTCATTACGGGAGGGATAAGGACGTTCAGGGCGCCACCACGAACTTCCACCTCCACATCGGTAGTTGCCTCAACCAATTCGCCGTCCACCTGCACTGGGCCAGAACTGGAACGCCGGACCATCAGTTTCTTGAATCGTCGGGTAATCACCCCGCCTACCTTGTCAATGGTTCCATCAAACAATCGGCCAATACCGGCAATAGCCGCCGGCGCATCGGACTTTTGCACGACGACCATTTCCAACAATCCATCATTTTCATGGGCTTTCGGCGCAATTCGCGCGCCACCGCCGTATTGGGTTAAATTAGCTACGGTGAATATCAGCGGATCAACAAATTGCTCCTCGGGTCCATCGTCAATTTTGACCCGGAAAGGTGCGGGTTTATATTCAAAAAATTCATAAGCCGCGGCAAAAACATAAGGTAGAATCCCGCGCATCGGCATTTTTTCAAACGTTCGCACCAGCGACGCATCCGCGGCCATACTGCAGGTCACAAAAAACGGGCGTCCGTTGGCGAATCCGACATCAATTCGCGATGTTTTGGCATTTACCAGGGCTTGAGCCGCTTTTTCCGGGCTTAATGGAATGCCAAAATGCCGGGCAAATCCGTTACCACTGCCCGCCGGCAAAACGCCCAAGGCAACATCCGTACCGATCAATTCAGAGCCAATTGTATTGATCATGCCGTCGCCACCGGCGACCAAGACAACATTCACACCATCGGAAATCGCTTGTTTTGTTTTTGCATGACCATCCTTGATGTCACGACTGATCTGATATGAAATCGTGTCTGCGCGTTCAGCCCATGTTCGTTCAACAACTTCCGCCAATTCGCCAAGAGATTGCCCGAAACCTGCATTCGGGTTGACGATTACAAGAACTCTATCCATGAATGCAGATTGTAGTTGAGTGTGAAAAAATATCAATTACATAGCCGTAGCGTCATAATGACCCACTGGTATACACTACCGACTCATATAAGTGTCATAATGTCCCTGTTATTCGTAAGGCTTGTATCGTATATCGTTTATATGTAATGCATTATGAATATCTTTCAAATCTGGCATGCATAATGCTTATTGTAAGCTTGAAAGATTAAACAAGCATGAAAGGAGAAAGTGTCATGATTAGACCTACTTGGAATCGTTGGGATTTGAGCTTCGATCCATTTTCGGAGCTTCGCCTGTTGGAAAGGCAGATGAATCGTTTGTTCCGGGATGTTCACAGCCGCGGGACGGATTACCCGTCGTTGAATTTCTGGAGCAATGAGAACGAGGCGTTTCTGGAAATCGAAATGCCAGGCGTCGATCAGAATGATTTTGAACTGACCGTCGCCGATGATGTCGTGACGATTAGCGGGGAACGCAAGGACCCGTTTATCAGCGAACAGTCCACTGCGCATCGCCAGGAGAGAGCGTTCGGCAAATTCAGTCGCTCGCTGCAGCTCCCGTTTGCCGTGGATGCCGACAAGGTAACCGCCCGGTATGAAAACGGTGTGTTGCGAGTATCCCTGCCCCGTCATGAATCAACCAAATCCAAACGCATTGAAGTGAAATCCGCCTAAGCGGGAAAGGAGTAACGTTATGAATGAAGTAGCCAAAACTGAAGCACCGGTTGAAACAAACACCCGCCCCGTGGTCACCCCGGCCGTCAACCTCTATGAACGCGAACACGAGGTCATGATTGTCGCGGATATGCCGGGGGTGGATGAAAAGGGTGTGGACATCACGGTTGAGAAACATGTTCTTACCATCACCGGCAATGCCGGATGGAATGAACCCGCCGGTTATGATTTGCAATACCGCGAATTTGCTCCGGTGGAATATCGCCGCGTGTTCTCCCTTACTTCGGATCTGGATGTCGACAACATCAAGGCCGCGATCAAAAACGGCGTGTTGACCCTCTCCATTCCGAAGTCGGAAAAAGTACGCCCCCGCAAAATCGCGGTGACGTCGGCTTAAACCCGGTCAAAAACAGGAGGAATCGTCATGGTCAAGAACCTGATCCCATGGAAAAGAAAAAAACATGAGGTTGAGGTGCTGAAACCCCAGGGGGATCCCACCTATGACCTCACACGGGGCATGTCGGACATGGTCAACCAGTTGTTCCGCCGATTCGATCCGGAAGTAAGTTCATTCTTCCGTCCGGATTTCGGATGGAGCAACCTCCCGGCCGTGGACATCGCCGAGACGGACAAGGAAATTACCGTAACGGCCGACCTCCCCGGCCTCGATGAGCAGGATATTCACGTTTCGCTCGAAAACGACACCCTGCTCATTCGTGGCGAACGCAAACACGAGAAAGAGGAAAAGAATAAAAACTATTACCGGGTCGAGCGGTCATACGGGACATTCCACCGCTCCATCGCCCTGCCTGACGGAGCCGACCGCGACAACATCAAGGCCACCTTCAAAAAGGGTGTCCTGAATGTAACGATCGGCAAAATGCCCGGCGCCAAGGCCGCGCGCAGGCAGATTCCGGTAACGGTTGGTTAACCAAAGCGCAGCCGGGGAGTTGAATCCCCGG
>DAOLDL010000001.1:162375-163607 GCA_035327305.1 Kiritimatiellia bacterium
GTCAAAGAACAAGCCAACCGTCGCGGATCAATTCCGCTCTGATACAGAACTTCATCGGCGATCCAATTACCCACACCCGCGCTGAACGATTGATCCAGCAGGACCGCCTTCACCGGTGCCTTGCGTCGGGAGAACTCGCTGGTGAATATCGAAACCGGCGGCGTCGCATGCAATGGGTCGAAGCCAAGCAGACTGATCGGCGGCTCGGCAACCGGGTCGTGCTTGAGTCGAATCCGACCCAGCCGACGCGGGTCGCGCATGGCAATACGGATCGAATCGTCGAGCAGGAGTTCAATCTTCCAAAACCGGGGCCGCTCTTCCTCCCTGCGGTAGACATGCATCCACCCGGTCATGCCGAAATGGAAAACCGGCCATGGCCTCCGGTCCAGTTCGAGCCAAAAATGCTTGCCGCGCCGGTCGGACCCCGTCACCACCCGCCCGGTCAACGCTTTGCGAATCGCGGACGGCGTGACGCCGTCATACACAATACGATCATCCACGGTTTGCACCTCGAGAATGGTCCGGCCAACCGCCGCATGATGCACCTCGCGGCGCGATGATTCAACTTCCGGTAATTCAGGCATGATCCAACTGTAAGGGCAGTTTTAAAAAATTCAACCTAGCCGTGCAGTTGTTGGCAGTCGTCAGCATTAAAAGCCGTTGCGTTGAATACACTTTTGGAGTGCGCCGCTATGCGGCGCTTTGGATTGAATTCCACCACCACCGCTCAAACCATTCCAAAGCGCCGCCCGGCGGCGATTCTTCTCGCGCTGCCTCGACGTACCACCGCTTGCATCCGGAGCAAATTAAGAGTATCCTCCTCTAATCATTTGTTGTTCAGGAGTCTATAGCCGTGAAAAAGATTTTAACGCTGGTTGATGACATTTACGAGGACTTGGAACTTTGGTATCCAAAAATCCGCCTGGAGGAGGAAGGCTGGCTGGTGCACGTGGCCGGACCGGAAACCAACCGCACCTACAAAGGCAAACACGGCTATCCCTGCCACGCAACCATCGACATTGCCGATGTAGAATCCACCGATTACGACGGACTGCTGGTTCCCGGCGGTTTCGCCCCGGATAAGTTGCGCCGCGACAGCAACGTCCTCCGGCTGGTACGCGAGTTCAATGACCAGAAAAAACCCATCGCCTTTATCTGCCATGCCGGCTGGATTCTAATTTCCGCCGGCATCCTCAAAGGTCGCAAGGCCACCAGCACCGTGGGTATCAAGG
>DAOLDL010000002.1:0-83529 GCA_035327305.1 Kiritimatiellia bacterium
CGGGGTTCTTTATCACCACAATGCCGATGCCGGGAATGGGCTTGGAGCCTTGAATCCCCGCCCCAAGGTTGTTGTGGAAATGGCTTCCTCCCACCGTGCCGGAACTGAAATCAAGACCATCGCCGAGGCAACTGTGAACGATCACGCTTTCGACATGCAGATTTCTCACCTCGGATGCATGAATGCCGTCGTTCCCCCAGTCTCTTATAACGCCATTGCGGATTGTCACATTTTGCAATCCCGGCGTAACGAGGATACCGTGAGCACCGTCGGCGGGATCGCCCTGCAGGACAAAGCCGTTAAGGTCTATGGTCACATCGGAAGCGGCGACAAGTATACCCGCGCCCGGTCCACTGGGGCCGATGTTGCCCGTGACATAATACGAACCGGAAGCGATGATGACATGCGGCAACGCGTCAATCGGCGTGCGCGGTTCAACTTGCTGAAGGGTTTTCATTGAAGGCGCAGGAGCGCCGGGCGGAACAAGAGGACCTTGAGCATGGGTGGAAAGCACAAAACAGAACACACCGAGCCAACACAACGCAACTCGACACGAACTTTTCATGGACGCTCCTTTAGATGTGCTAGACGCACGGGTATTACATACCTGATTTCCCCTTAAATGTAAATACGATACGCGATACGGTGTATCGTGTTTCCAGGATTTTCGCAGGGGGGATGAAATAAAAAAAAGCGCCGGATCAACCGGCGCTTTTAAACTCAAATCCGTATTGACGGATATTAACTGCCACATCCGGATTTCCCGGACGATTTTGCCGAGGCGGCGTCGAAAACCGCTTTTTGATCATCGTTCAAAACTTCGCGAATTTTTGACATGGAATCACTGCAGGCTTCAACCGTGCTACCTTTGGCTTTGCAATCCTTTTCAATTTTGGCAATTTTTTCCTGCTGGTCGGCGGTCAATTCGATTCCGGAAAGTGCGCTGACACATGCGCTCTTTTCTTTTTCAACCGACTTTTTGGCTTTGGAACTCGGGCAACAGGAACTGCCGGCCCAAGCCTGACCGACCAACGCCACCACGCCCAGCAGGGCAACGACAAGTGCTATTTTCTTCATGGTATTCTCCTTATTTATTTAGAACGATCACTTAAAACATCCATCATACTTACCACTATTGACGAATAATCATAACCGAATGCTCAATTATTTTCCACTTTTTCCAGTTCAATAAACGTCATGGCATGCGGATTTTTCTCATCAGCATGGAATCGCTCGCGTTTGATCGAACGCCATTCCGTGGTCAATGGCCAAATCGGAAACCACGTATCTCCTTCAAATTCACCATCAACCTCGGTGATATAGGCATGGGAAACAAACGGTAAAAACAACCGGTATATTTCCGCTCCACCTATAACCATAGTCTCTTCAACGTGTTGCAAAGATGTCAGAACAGAGTCAACATCGTGGAAGACATCAAAACCCTCGCGATGGTAGGCAGGATCACGGGTCAGGACAATATTTCTCCGGCCGGGAAGCGGTTTCGGCAAGGTTTCTGCCGTCTTGCGCCCCATGATGACCGGCTTACCCATCGTAACTGATTTAAAGTGTTGAAGGTCAGCGGGTAATCGCCACGGGAGTTCACCGTCCCGACCGATCAGCCCTTTGCGGTCCCATGCCGCGATCATGGAGAGTTTCATACCGCGATCGGCGCCTTGATTGGCGGGTGGCATTGATAGTTTTCCAGCTTGAAATCCTCGTATTTGAATTCATCGATGAATTTTACCGACGGATTCAATTTCATTTGCGGCAGTGGGAAAGGTTCACGAGTCAGTTGCAGTTGTGCCTGCTGTTTATGGTTCGTGTAAAGGTGCGCATCCCCCAGGGTGTGTATGAATTCCCCGGGATGCAAATCGGTCACTTGAGCTACCATCATGGTGAGAAGCGCGTAGGAGGCGATATTAAACGGCACACCCAGAAAAATATCCGCGCTTCGTTGGTAGAGCTGGCAGGAAAGCCGCCCATTCGCCACATAGAATTGAAAAAGACAGTGACAGGGCGCAAGCGCCATACGCTCCAAATCACCTACATTCCATGCATTTACCACAAGGCGCCGGGAATCGGGATTTGTCCGGATACTTTCAATAATCCGGGCAATTTGATCGATTTTGCGACCATCCGGAGCGGGCCAGGATCGCCATTGAACACCATACACCGGCCCGAGATCGCCTTGTGCATCCGCCCACTCGTCCCAAATCGTAACCCCGTGCTCCTTTAAATACGCGATGTTGGCGTCACCACGCAAGAACCACAACAATTCATGAATGATGGATTTAAAATGAAGTTTTTTCGTAGTGACGGCGGGAAATCCCTGCGACAAGTCAAACCGCATTTGATAGCCAAAAACACTAAGCGTACCCACACCGGTCCGGTCGGTTTTGACGACACCGTTATCGAGGACATGACGCAATAAATCGAGGTATGCTTTCATTACGATTCTCATCTTTTAATGGGAATGACCCGGCAACGCAACAGGAGATCGTAAAACGCCATAATTTCCTTTACAAATCACACCACGATGCTATTTTCCACCGCTTTAATTAAATAAGTGTACGCCACATAACGTGCACAGGAGAAAACCATGAAAGCTGAAATTCACCCGAAATTGAATAATGTTTGTTTTATCGACGCCCCTACCGGCTCACGCTTGATGACCCGCTCGACCTTGTCCTCCAAGGAGCGCGAAACCATCGATGGCGTTGAATACCACATCGTTCATTGCTCCACTTCCGGCGCATCGCATCCCGCCTACACCGGCCAGAAAATGATGCTGGATACCGCCGGACGTATCGACAAGTTCAACAAACGTTACAAAAAGTAATACGGTCAATTTACCGATCAAAAAAGCGCGTGCCTTAAAAAAGCACGCGCTTTTTTGCTTTATACCGGGAAAATAACGACTCAAGTGCGTAATTGTCAAAAAACTGGAAAAACACGTCGCAGTGCGTCATACTGAACCACTTTCCAATGTATGGAAAAAACCATGTTCGGTTTTTCCAATGATTGGACACCGGACCGGGAGATACAATTTGAGTTATATCGATAAAGCACGCGAAGTTATCGCCATCGAGGCGGAAGGCCTCAAGAAAATCAGCGCCCAGCTTGGAGCTGAATTCGACCGCGCCGTCGACTTTTTGCTGGCAAGCATTCATCAGGGCAAAAAGATCATCGTGACCGGCATAGGCAAAAATCTGCCGGTCGGACAAAAAATCGCCGCCACCCTGACCAGCACCGGAAGTCCGGCGGTATTTCTCCATGCCACCGATGCCCTGCATGGGGAACTTGGAATTCTTTCCGATGGAGATACGTTGCTGGCATTGAGTTACAGCGGAGAATCCGATGAGTTGCGAAACCTCATTCCCGCGGTAAAACGCAAAAAAGTCGCCATCGTTTCCCTCACCGGCTCGGCGGATAATTTTCTCGCCCGCTGTTCCGACGTTGTGATTCTCGTGACGGTCGACCGCGAAGCTTGTCCTTTTAATATGGCGCCGACTTCCAGCACAACCGCTACCTTGGCAGTCGGAGACGCTTTGGCCATGGTGTTACTGGAAGCACGCGGATTCAAAAAGGAAGATTACGCAAAACTTCATCCTGGCGGGGCGATTGGCCGCACGCTTCTATTGAAAGTTTCCGACATCATGCGCACCGGGGACCGCATGGCCACCGTGACCAAAGGGCAGAAAGTACAGGATGCGGTACTGGCGATGACGGAAGCGCGTTCCGGATCGGTAGTTATCGTGGACGAAAACCAACAAGTTGCCGGAATTTTTACCGATGGCGACCTCCGCCGCCACCTTTCCATGCCCGACCTGACCGGACAACTTATCGACACTGTCATGTCCCCCCGCCCCATCACGCTCAATCAAAATCAACTGGCCGTGGAAGTGCTGGCGGAATTTGAGCGACGCAACGTCGATGACTTGATCGTTGTTGATGATCATGGTCGTCTTGCCGGTGTCGTTGATATCCAGGACTTGCCCAAATTCAAAATTCTCTGACCCCATTGCGATGAAAAAAAACGTCGAATGGATTTGGAGGCATATGGGCATCCGTTTACCTTCGGACTGGGAATTACTGCAGTTTTCATCCGAATTCACGCGTGGACGTTGCGCCTTTGCCGACCGTTACCAATTCCGTCTCGAGTTGAGCTGGAGCATAGTCAAAGGCGAACCCGATTACACCCGGATGATATCGGACTACACGAGCAAGCTGGAGCAGGAAAAAAAACTTACCGGCAAGGAACTGATCAAAAAAGCAGGCTGGCACGGGTTTTTTGGTGAAATGAACGGCGAATTAACGTCAAGGTTCGGGCGCTACCTCGGAGAAATCGGCTGTCTCGTGGAATGCGTTGTATTGTGGACAGGTGAACGGGATCCGGATTTGGAGCACGATCTGGTTTCAAGTATCCGGGCCTGCCCGCCGCACGAAGGTCGCCAACAGTGGCGTGCATTTGGCATGCATGTTTTTCCACCGGCAACGGCCGCGTTTGATGGTTGCGTCGCCCAGCCCGCGCGAACTGAATTCAACTTCACAAATCCGAAATCCGGCAACAAATGGAACTTTTCACGCTACGGGATGGTTAAATCCTGGTTGTTTGCCGATGTCGAATCCTGGCTGAAGTCCCGGTTACAAACAGATGCGCGTGATTTGCGATTCTACCACAAAACCATGCATGCCGTCGATGTGGTGTTCGCAGAAGGCGTTTTCAAACCGGAAGGCATACACCTTCATAAAGGTGAACTTCAGGCCGCCGCATGGATCGCACCGGAGGATGGACGGCTTTACCAGGTAACCCAGCGATTGCGGAAAAAACACCCCGGAGAACAACTGCCGGTCGAGACCCTGCTTATATCCGCCCCTGAATTTACCCCGAGAATTACGTCATGATCCCTCCACCGACCCCGACGAAACGACCAAGTTGGCAGGAAATGCTTAAATCCAGGATTTACCGCAATCTGAAAGTCACTTCCGAGTGGAATGACAAACACACCCAGTTCATATTGAAAATTCCCACCAAGCGCCCAAGCTACCTGTTTCCGCCGATTTCGTGGGTGGTCAAACCGCCGGCCTATCGAACCCTTTATCTCGATCAAATCGGTGCGGATTTGTGGGATTGGTGCGACGGCAGGAACGATGTGGAACGGGTTATAGAATTATTTGCTCAAAAACACAATTTGACGTTTCACGAGAGCCGGGTTTCTGTTACCACGTATCTGAAAGATTTGCTGAAACGCGGTGCTCTGGCAGTTGCTATTTGACCGCAAAAATGGTTTATATCGGGCGGTACGCCGGGGGATCGGCGGTAAAAACATAAATCGCCGGGGTCAAAGCGGCACGGCACACGGGTATTGAGCCCGTGTTAGTTTGATTTTGGAGATTTTTTTTGACTTTGCGTTCGGTCATTTTAGGGCTTATTGGCGTAGCATTCGTTTGTTGTTACACCTACTTTAACGACTGGATCATGAAGCAAACCATGTTCGTGGGGAACTTCATGCCCATCTCGGTGTATGGCTTTCTCGTCCTTTTTCTTGCGTTAATCTATCCCCTGCTCGCCCGAATCCACAAATCGCTTGCCCTGCGCCCCGGCGAACTTGCGGTTATTCTCGCCATGGTGCTGGCCTCTTGTGCGATTCCCGGGTCGAACCTGCTTCGCTTGCTTACACCTTCTCTCGTCATGCCGCACCGGTTTGAAAAAACCGAACCAGGCTGGCAAAAACAAGGCATCATGGAACTTGTGCCCGATGGCATGCTGGCCGATGTCAGCCAGGATGAAGAAACGGTCTTAAATGGATTCGCCCGAGGCCTCGGCGAAGCAGATGATTGGATTTCCTTTTCTGCCGTCCCGTGGGAAGCTTGGGCTGGCCCCATGGTGTTCTGGATCCCCATTATCTTATGCCTCTGGATCGCCATGGTCGGGCTATCCACCGTCGTACATCGGCAGTGGGCGGACCACGAGCATTTGCCTTATCCAATTGTCACGTTTACCAAATCGCTGTTCCCCAGCGAAAACGGCGAGCGCAGTCCCATTTTTGCCAACCGAATTTTCTGGATCGGCCTTCTCGGTGTTTTTTCCCTGCATACGTATAATTACCTGAACACATGGTTTCCGGAATACCTGTTGGGGCGCGTTCCGCTTGGCGTGGACTTCAGCCCGCTTGCGATTATGTCCGACACATTCACAAAAGGCGGCGGAGCAAAACAACTGTCCGACTATTTCACCATCTTTTTTACCGTTGTCGCCGTGGCATATTTTCTTCCCAAGGATGTTTCGCTGTCGCTCGGCATAGGTCCCTTCATCTGGTTTTTCGTGGCCGGCGCGCTGGCTACTTACGGCGTGGGCACCACCGGATGGCAGGGCGGCTGGCCATTCGGACTGACCCGCGAAAGCATGATGATCATGGGCGCGTATTTCGCCATGCTGGTTGTGTTGATATATACCGGACGACATTACTATTCGAATGTGTTCAAACGCGCTTTCGGCATCAGCGGAAGTGATAAAATCGAATCATCGGCAGTATGGGGCGCCCGCGTATTCCTGGCCGCCATGATTCTATTTGTGATTTACACGGCCATTGTCGCCCGACTGGATTGGCCCATCGCACTGCTGTTCGCGGTGGGTTGTGTTGCCATCTACCTGGTCATGAGCCGTCTACTCGCGGAAACCGGATTGTTTTTCATTGTGACCACCGGCACACCGGCCACGATCTTATGGGCCATCTTCGGCGCTCATGCGCTCGGTCCTCAAATCATGCTCATTATGTTCATGTTTTGCATCGTTTTGTTTTACGATACCCGTGAAGCGCTGATGCCTTATGTTATCAACGCGCTGAAACTTGCCGACGACTGCAAACAAAAAGTGGGACGAACCGCCGGCGCCATCGCGCTTGCGTTGATTGTCGGATTGGCCGTCGGAATTCCCGTCACCCTGTATTTCCAATACAACACCGGCGTAGATGTTTCATCGTGGCAAATCGAGCAAACCAAGGTCCCGTTTAATGACGTCATCGGCATCATGCAACGCCTCGACGCCCAAGGCCAATTGGAAACCGCCGGTCAAGCCACCGGATTGTCACGCTTCACGCAGGCCAGCCCCAATGGACAAGCCATCGCGACATTTTTAATTTCCGCCGGACTCGTACTTCTCTTTTCCGGACTTCGCCTCCGTTTCGCCAACTGGCCGCTTCATCCCGTCATGTTTCTGGTCTGGTCGACGTATGCCGGCAACGCATTTGCCCAATCGTTTATCATTGGCTGGTTGATTAAAACCCTTGTTACCAAGTACGGCGGAGCAAGTATTTACCAGAAACTCAAACCACTGATGTTCGGCTTGATTGCCGGAGAAATGCTCGGTGGCGTCGTTCCAATGATCGTAAGTTTAATCTACTATTTATTGAGCGGATACGAACTGCCTAAACCTTTTGCGGTCATGCCCGGTTAACGCGAAATGAAAGTCATCGACGTCCAACCTCAACCACTGCTCGGGTTTGCCAAAACCCTCCGCATTGCTTTGTCTGGCGTCAAATACCGGCTTTTTCGCGCGATGGTCACCGTGGCCGTGATCAGCGTCGCCATGGCATTTCTCATGAACATCCTCGCCGAAAGCCTTATCAAGAAAACGGTCGCCGAAACAGCGCAGGAACAAATTGAAAACATGCGCCGTGTCGATCGCTGGATTGCCCGCCTGTCCATTCCTCAAACCGCCGGCGAAATCATCGAGCAAGCCGCCGTGAGCGAAACCGACAGCGATGCCATTGCCAACCTGCAGGCGTTGGGAAGACTTTCCGAACCGGAGACAGAGGCTCTGCGCACCCTTTCACTTGATGCAAGAAAGTATCTCGCCTTTTTCGAAGACATAGACTACGGACGCCGCCGCGTTCTGGTTGGTAGCGCTGAAACAACGCTGATCTTTGACCGCCTGCAGGAACCTTCGGCACGGGATGTCTTTTACCAAAGGCTTGGCGACATGCGTACGATTCGATTTATCAGCGAGCCGGAAGCATTCAACACGTTTCTGGACAACTGGCCGATTCTGCGCGCACTGATCGACCGCATTCGCTCCGGACAATCAATCGCCATTCAATCCATTCAACAGCAAATGGCCGGCCGCAATCTCATGGAGTCCCTGCGTTTTGCCGACGGTGCATTTGGCGATACCATTCGAAACGCCGGGTTTTCACTGTCCGCCGAAGAAGGCAGACTTCTTGCCGAGCAAGTGGGCGATGTTGCCGATAGCTCTTTGATTGAAGATGCGGTCAATCACGCCGATGTGCGACAAGCCGTCGCCGCCCGCCGGGATATTATGCCCGGCGATGTCACCCCCGCCCTCGTCTGGGATATGCTGAAACGCGAGGACCATGCCGAATGGTATCTCGCCCGTATGATGGAAGCGGGATATCCGGTTTCCGATTGGAATTCAGCCATCATCATCGAACGCGCAGCGAGCCGCGCCCACGCGTTTTTACTGAAACAGGCAGAACGGGCCACCGTAGAAACCGGAGGCGGATTGATGGGAATCGGCGAGCGCATGACCTGGCTCGCCTTTGTATCCATGCTGGTATGTGCGGTTGGTATCGCCAATGCCATGCTGATGTCGGTAACCGAGCGCTTCCGCGAAATCGCAACCTTAAAATGCCTTGGCGCGCTTGATGGTTTTATCATGACGGTCTTTCTTATTGAAGCATCCATCCTCGGATTGGTCGGCGGAATTGCCGGTACATTAATCGGCTTGATCATTGCCATATTGCGAATGCTCGCGGTGTTCAAGGGATTGTTGTTTGACGCCCTGCCGCTGGGATCGCTGTTTACCGCCAGCCTGCTTTCCATTGCCGTGGGAGTCATTCTCGCGGCCGTTTCCGCCGTATATCCATCTTTCCGGGCCGCCCGCCTGGCGCCAATGGAGGCAATGCGCATCGAATGAGCGCCGATACTTCCAAAACGATGACCGAAGCCGCCGTCGCGGATACTACCGAACGTCGCGTCATCATCCGTTCCGTAGGAATGAAAAAAATCTACCGACGCGGCGAAGAAACCACCCACGCATTGCGCGGTGTCGATGTGGAAATCTACACCGGTGAATTCATATCCGTGATGGGACCGTCCGGCTCGGGAAAAAGTACTTTTTTCAACATGATCGGCGCGCTCGACAGCCCGTCGGAAGGACGCGTTTTCATCGATGAAGTCGATGTCGCGCAACTTACCGCCGAGGAACTGGCATTTCTGCGGTGCCGCAAAATCGGCTACATTTTCCAGTCCTATAATTTGATTCAATATATGACCGCGCTTGAAAACGTGACGACCCCCATGGCCTTTGGCGGCGTAACTCCCGATGAATCGCGCAAACGCGGCATGGCCCTTCTGGAATTGGTCGGCCTCAAGGAACGGTGGTTCCATCGCCCGATCGAAATGTCCGGCGGACAACAACAACGGGTGGCCATCGCCCGCGCCCTGGCCAACAATCCAAGCATCCTGCTTTGCGATGAACCGACGGCCAACCTGGATCACCGTACCGGCGATGAAATTTTGAGCATTCTTGAAAAACTGAACCGCGAACGCGGCGTGACCATAATCTGCGCAACCCACGATCACCGAATGATGAACATGTGCGATCGACTCATGTGGATACGTGATGGCGCCATCGAGCGCATCGCTCGACGCGATGAAGTGGAAGTACAACTTGCGAGTATCGAATAAGTGAAAATGTGCCGGTCAATTCAAAGCAATGACAATAAACGATACGCATTTCGCGCCGTTTTCTTGACCGCATTTGCGATTGTCATGGCGGCCGCAATGTTGCCTGCTTCAGGCCGTCAATTATTGATCGACACCGAGGCATTGCTGGATTTTCCCCACCGGCTTTCCGGAACGCCCGAACATCATGCCGCCGCTTCTTACGTGGAAAAACGCCTGCGCGAAATTGGACTCGATGACGTCATCGTCCAGGAGTTTCCTGTAGTCCAAAACAAAACGATCAAATGCGAGGTTGTCCTTCCCGGCGGCTCGCGGTTGACCTTGATTCCGGCACGCCCCAATGGAATCGTGCCGCCCGTCACGCCTCCGGAAGGTTTGACCGGCGAAGTTGTGGATGTCGGAAACGGCAGTGACTATGAACTCAACAAGGTTCAGGTCCGCAACCGGATTGTCATCATGGATTACAACGCAGGGATGCAGTGGTTGAAGGCATTCCGCATGGGCGCAAAAGCAATCATTTTTGTGGAAAATGGTGTCGCCGACTCGCACAACCATCACTATGTCCGGGCAAACGGCAATCTGCCACGTTACTACTACAAGGGACCACGCGAGGATTTGTCGACGGTCGGCACCATCACCATCCATAGCCGGGTGACGTGGACACGCGAAATCGGGCGAAACGTAATCGGCTACCTGAAGGGCAGTAATCCCACGTTTGATCTCGGACGAGAGGAAGCCATCATACTTTCCGCCCCGCTTGATTCGTTTGGCGATTTCCCCGAGCTGTCGCCGGCCGCTCGCAATGCGATTAATTGCGCCGGATTACTGCAATTGGCAGAGACGATGAAGAAGAGCCGACCCCGCCGGAATATTGTATTTTTGTTCCTGGATAACCAGGCGCGCTCGCATGGCGGTGCGGTGGCATTCTATTGGGCGCTTGAACAACGCGCCACCGAAGCCACTACCAAAACACGCCTGCAGTCAACCCGCGATGAAGCCACCTTCTTGAAACAAATGGCGGAAATGATCAATCTGCCCGACCCGATTCGAAGTCAAACCGGTGAAATCGGACGGCAATTGCTCCGTCGACTGCGTGACAAAGCTCGCGATGAGTCCCTCGAAAAACGCGGCGAATTGGTCAAGTTGCGTGAAGCGCTGGAGCTTAAGAAGAAAGACAAATCCTTAACGGATGAAGATTTCGCCGCGATGGAACAAACTATCGAGGATACCAAGTTTGAGTTTGATGATTGGAACGACATCCGGCGCGCGCTGAACCGGCTGACCCGCCAGAATTATGCCGAGTTGGCCCGCCGCCAGGAAAAAGTCGATTACGTGATTTACGAAGTTAAAAAAGAAATCAACGCCCGTATACTCGAACTCGAACGCGAAGAAGTAATGCTTGGTTCGTGGGAAAAACTCGCCGCCCTGATCGGTGACAATTGGATATCATTGCATGCATCGCTGATTCTGGGCGATGCTACACCGCGCTGGGGCGTCGTGATCGGCGGCGATTCGGAAATACGATCCGTCAACTTCGATCAACCCGGCCTTTACGGTCGCGTACAACAAAGCTTTCTCCGTGCTTACAACACCCTCTCTCGGTCACGCAACCCGATCCGCAATTTTGAAGTTTCCTCGGTGGACGGTTCGCTAAGTCAGCCTCGTTTGCTTTGGGCCGCGCCGGCGCTGATTCATGGCGGCGAAGTGGCGGGACGATTCGGCATCTATAACATTGTGCTCGGCACCATGCACGAAACGATGCCTCGCGAAGGCACACCATCCGATACGCTTGATTACCTCGATGTTGCCATTATCAAAGCCAAGCTCGATGAAATCGGCCGCATGATTACGGACGTCGGCAGTCAGGCCACGGAATATGCCCAAGTTGAAGCGGTGGCCGATCAACGCGGTTTGTCACTGCGTCGGGTCATCACGACCGATTACCAATTCATCAACCCGCGCTTCCGGGCCAGTGAATCCGTCGGCGCACTCGTCATGGGACGCCATGGCGGCAGTTCGATTCCCAACCAGCGACTTGCCAATGTTGTCATTCAAGTCACCCGCAACAATCCCTGGAATCGCGCCTTCTGGCCGTATAATAATCCGGTGAAGGCTCCGGGGTATGATCAGTTTGATGTGATAATGTCGGATCAAAACGGCAGTTACTCCATTGGCGCCCTTCCCCGTGACGACTCGTCCCCCAATCCCATCGGATTTGCCGCGCTCTTTGATGCAAACGGACAGATTTTACAGACATCGGATCAGAAATCGCGGGAGTCGGTCAAGACCCGCATGAATTTGATTCGTGTCCGTGGCGGAACGATGATGTTGCCTCCTCGTTTGTGGCCCGACGCCACAGTATTCATGGACGCACGCGGTAACAGTCGCCTATCCGCCGACAGTTCTGAACGTGCTTACTCGGAAACCACTGACGGAATCGCGGTTATCTATGCCGAAGATAAGATCAATGCGATCAAAATGTTTCACATCAATTCGGTGATTGGTCTCAATAACGAAACCTCGGACAAGGAAGTAACCTGGCGTGATTCACTCGGCTCCGGACTTTCTCTTTCCGACAATTGGCTCACCATGCCCACGGCCAGCCTCGGCGCTTGGGATTTGTGGCGCTTGAATGAATCTCGACTGGAGTTGATGCGGTCAAAAGACATCCTGAACAGTTCGCTGGAAGAACTGCATGGACGTGCGCGCGATCTGCTTGATGAAGCAAGTGTCACCGAAGACCCGGTACGAAGTGAGGCGCTTTCCGCTTCCGCGCTTCTAGCTTCGGAACCGATCTACGAAATGATACGCACTGGCATGGACGACCTGGTCACTGCCGTACTGGTGCTTCTGGCTCTCTGTATTCCCTTTGCATTTGCTCTTGAACGCCTTTTGATTGGTTCAAGTTTGATCTACAAGCAGGTCGGGTGGTTTGTCGGATTTTTTATCGCGACATTTATCCTGCTTTATCTTTCTCACCCGGCATTCGCCATCGCGCAGACTCCAATCATTATTTTCCTCGGGTTTGCCGTGGTATCCCTGTCCGGCCTCGTCATTTTCATCATCATGCAGAAATTCGAAGTCGAGTTGAAAGCCATCCAGGGTATGACCTCAACGGTACATGCTTCGGATATTTCACGCTTTAACACCATCATGGCGGCGATGAGCATGGGAATCTCCACCATGCGCCGCCGCCCTCTGCGAACCGCTCTCACCGCCATTACGATCTGCCTGCTGACGTTTACCATTCTTTGCTTCGCTTCGTTTGACACCCAACGCGGTATCATCCGTTTCTTCTCGTCCCCATCACCCGGCTACACCGGCGTACTATTGCACAGTCCGAATTGGGGCACCTATAATCCTGATTTTGTCCAAATTCTTAAAGGTCGCTGGGGACGCGAAAGCGATATCGCCGTGCGATATTGGCTCTGTCCGGAATTCCAGGGCGATCCCGATTTCGTCGCCGCGCATGATGATGGATCCAACCCCGTGACCATCAAAGGTATGCTCGGCATTCCTGCGAATGAATTAAAATATCGCACCGATTTTATGAATCTGCTCGGCATCAGCGAACCGGAGCTGATTCACACTCACGTATTCATGACCGAAGCGGTGGCTGAACTGCTCAAGGTACAACCCGGCGACCGGGTAATCGTCAAGGGACAACGTTTGATTGTCGGCCCGCTCGTAAATGCCTCCGCGTTTGGTGCAATGCGCGACATGGATGCCTCCAGTATCATTCCCGTTGACTACGCGCAAATGCAAGGCACCCAGGCCGCAACCGAGCAATCTCCCGAAGACTTGCTCACCGATCAAGGTACCTGGGCGAACCTGCCAACCGATTCAGTGGTGATTACCTCGGAGGAAAACACGCGCCGAGCCGGCGGCAAGCCGACCGTAGTCACCTTCTACACGGAAGATGCCCAAAAAGCTTCCATCATTGCCGAAGATCTCGCGCGCATCCTCGATCGTCGCCCTGTACTCGCCACCCGGATAGACGGTGTCTACCGCCACATTCAAGGCACGGTGGTCGCGGCAAGCGGTGTTGGCGATTTGTTGTTCCCCATCCTGTTGGGCGGTCTGGTTATATTCGGAACCATGCTTGGTTCGGTCGCCGATCGTGAAAAGGAAATCTACACCTTCAGCGCGCTTGGGCTTGCCCCGCCCCATGTTGCGAGCTTGTTCTTTGCCGAAGCCCTGGTTTACTCCGTCATCGGCGGCATGGGTGGGTATTTGATCGCACAAGGCGCGATGAAAATCCTCTCCGTGCTTGCCTCGTTTGGATTACTGCAAGTGCCGGAAATGAACTATTCTTCCACGAATGCCATCGTCACCATCCTGATTGTCATGGCTACGGTTTTGATTTCCTCGATTTTCCCGGCCATCAAGGCATCCAAGAGCGCCAATCCGGGGCTGTTGCGGTCTTGGCGTCCACCCACTCCCAAGGACGATGTTTATGACATTGTGTTCCCTTTCACAGTTTCCGAATACGACCTGACCGGTGTGGTCAGCTTCCTGAAGGAGCACTTCAACAATTTCAGCGATACCGGTCTTGGCGCGTTCATGGCCAAAAACCCGCAACTGATAAAATATGACGACAACAACCTGGGATTGAGCGCTCACCTGGCGCTTGCGCCGTTCGATCTTGGCGTCACCCAGCAATTCGAATTGCGCAGTGCTCCGAGCGAAATCCAGGGCATTGACGAAGTGAAAATCAAATTGATTCGCAAATCCGGTCAACCAAAGGATTGGGTGCGATTAAACAAGGCGCTTTTCGATGATTTACGCACCCAATTTTTGTTGTGGCGTTCCTTGCCCCGTGAAACGATGGAAATGTACCGGCAGGAAACGTTGGTGGCTATCAAGAGCATGAATGAAATTTCCTGATGTATTTTGAAGTGGTTGAATACGTTAATTTGTTATGAGTCAGAAAATTGACAAAGAGCTGGAGGAGTTCCGGCAGGTAATGGAGGTTCCTTCCTCGTTTGAGGATGGATTCAATTGGACCTCCTTGCTTGGCGCGATTTTCATTGCCCTGCTGATGGTTCCGGGCGCCATTTACATGGGACTCCTGGCCGGTATCGACAGCATCGGTTCCGCTTCGCAATGGGTTACTGTGATCCTGTTTATCGAAGTTGCCAAACGGGCGCAGAAAACCCTCAAGAAACCGGAAATATTTGTGCTCTTTTTCATGGCCGGCGCGGCCATGGGCATGCCGTTTAACGGCTTGTTATGGAATCAGTTTTTCATTCGTAGTGAAGCGGCCATCGCCAACGGAATCGCCGACCAGCTTCCCTTGTGGTTTGCTCCGCCCGCATCCTCGGCGTCCTACGGTGACCGGACCTTTTTCCATGTCGATTGGCTTCCGGTAATCGGTATGGTGATATTCGGAACATTCTTCGGTCAATTGGCAAGCATGGTCTTGGGATACGGTTTGTTCCGCGTAGCCAGCGACATTGAAAAACTTCCATTCCCCATGGCGCCGATCGGCGCCCAGGGCATTATGGCATTGGCGGAAGATGCGGATGAAAAATCGATTGCCAAGGCCGAAGACAAATGGCGATGGCGTGTGTTTTCGATTGGAGGCGCCATCGGCCTTGGCTTCGGTACTTTGTACCTGCTTTTGCCGACTTTAAGCGGCGCCGTTACGGGAAATCCCATCCAGATATTCCCGATTCCGTTTTCCGATTTCACCCCCAAGACCGGCGACTATTTCAAGGCCGTGGCAACCGGCATGTCATGGGATTTGGGCAATCTTATTTTCGGTATGGTTCTACCCTACTTTGCCATGGTCGGTAGCTTCATTGGCCTGATTGTTACATTTGTTTTGAATCCATTACTGGCCGATGCGGGCATCTTGAAATCATGGACGGCCGGTGATAACACCATAACCACGCTTTACAAAAACAACGTCGACTTTTACTTCAGCTTCCAAATCGGCATTGCCTTGGCCGTGGCAATCGGGGGTATCGCACAGGTCATACGCACCATGGCCAATCGAAGGAAAAACCGGGACAATACTGCGACAGCCACCCCCATATCGGACGTACCCAAAGGTCGTGGTGACATCAAGAGCTGGTTCGTTGTGGTGGTATATTTCTTTGTGACGATTACGTACATCCTGGTGTCCGGCTGGCTGATTGATTGGCATCCCGGAGTTATGGCAGTGCTTTTCTTCCTGGGTTTTGTCTATACTCCGCTCATCAGCTATGTGACCGCTCGACTGGAGGGTATGGTCGGACAAGTTGTTGAAGTTCCGTTTATACGCGAGGCCACGTTGATCATGAGCGGGTATCAAGGTGTGGCAGTTTGGTTCCTGCCGATTCCGATGGCGAATTACGGACAGATGTGCGTTTTCTACAAACAGTGCGAACTTACCGGCACCAAGTTCACCAGCATCTGGAAGACCCAGGTGGTACTTTTCCCGATCATCTTGATCAGCTCCATTTTCTTCATGAACTTCATCTGGAGTCTGGCCGACATTCCTTCGGCGGTTTATCCGTTTGCTGAAGAAATGTGGAAACTCCATGCGGAAAATGCGTGCATCATGTTTACCTCCACGCTCGGCGAATTTTCCATTTTTGAAGAAGCTTTCAATTGGATATTCATCACCATCGGCACAGTGTTCGGCGGTCTTTTGTTCTGGATCATGAGTGTTGTCGGCGCCCCGGTCATGCTAACGTACGGCGTGGTACGCGGTCTTGGACAAACCATGCCGCACGCGGTGATTCCCCAATTCATCGGCGCCCTGCTTGGCCGGTATTATTTTCAAAAACGCATGGGTTTAAAATGGCGCCAATACATACCGGTGGTAAGCGCCGGATTCGCCTGCGGCATGGGTTTGATTACAACCGTGGGTGTGGGCATCACGTTCTTAAGCAAAGCGGCGTTGCCGTTGCCATTTTGAGAGTATGGGTGTCAGGTTTCTGGTGTCAGCAAAGATGAACGAGAAAATATACATGTACGTCAAATTATTATATATGTATCGCAGACTCTGCGAGTTACATTTACCCGTCTGCACCCTGGCCACAAGATGGCCACGTGAGAAATTATACGAGCTTGGTAGTCAGGTCAGGAGATCATCAAATAGCGCCCCGGCGCAACTGGCGGAGAAGAACGATAACCGGCATATTCGCAATAAAGTAGAAGGCGTTAATTGTGTCCAAGGCGAAAAGAAGCTGGCACAGATACTTCGGTCATCAGACCAACGATGGAATGTAATTAAGGGGTTTTCGAACGAATATCATATTTGCGATGAATTAATTGATTTCCAACTCCCTGATACTTTATCCCATGCCTGACGTACTCATAGAAATCCGCAAAGTTAACAAGGTATTTGACCTTGGAAAGATTCAGGTTCATGCCCTGAAGGATGTCGATCTCGACATTTACCGGGGCGAGTATCTTTCCATCATGGGGCCATCCGGCTCGGGAAAAAGTACGTTGTTCAATATGATTGGCGCCTTGGACAAACCCACCTCGGGCGCCATTAAGGTTGCCGGGGTAAGCTTGAGCGATTTGAGCAGTCGTGAGCTGGCGTATTTCCGGGGCAAACACATTGGTTATGTGTTTCAGCAATTTAATCTTCTCCCTGCATACAACGCGACGGAAAATGTCGCCATGCCCTTGGTTTTCAGTGGATGGGAACAACACAAGGCCGTTGCCCGGGCGGAGGAAATTCTCGGCAAGGTCGGGTTGAGTCACCGCCTGACACATCGCCCGGACGAGTTATCCGGTGGTCAGCAACAACGCGTTGCCATCGCCCGTGCGCTGGCCAATGAACCGGCCATCGTACTTGCCGATGAACCTACAGGGAACCTTGATCTTCACACCGGCGAGGAAATTATCGCCCTGTTAAGCCAGTTAAGCCGTGAAATGGGTGTTACGATTATTTCCGCCACCCACGATCACAAAATGCTGGCCACTTCCGACCGGATTCTATGGATCAAGGATGGTCGCAAAGACCGGCTGGAACGCCGCGAAGATTTGAACATCAAAATCGGAACCGTTAAATAAGGAATTTCCTGATGAGCGCACAACAAAAGTCGATCGACGAAATACAATTGGACACCGGCAATCTTTACCGCGAGGAAACCATCACGGATTTACGGACCGGCACAATCAAGGTGCTTTATCCTATACTGACCGATGGTTCTCCGGACAGCATGCGCGCAACGATGTATATCTGTCAGACTGAACTCATGTCCAATGCCGGCATGATTCCGGTGACCGCACCAATCGAGGCCGCTAATCTTGCCGAAGCCATTTCCAAATTTCCTGAAGCCGTGAAAAAGGCGGTGGATGAAATGATCAAACGTGTTCAGGATTATCAACGCGAACAGGCGTCACGCATCGTTACTCCAGGTGAGCTGGGCGGTCCCCACATGGGAGGACACCCCGCTGGCGGTGGCAAAGGCGGCTTGATCATTTAGCATGGATCAGCACGACTCTCCTATTGTGGCGATTACAAACCCTTGACCATCAGGTCGCTGACCAGCCGAGTGAAGCGCGCAGGATTTCTAACCGGACTGCCTTCGGCAATAAGCGCCTGGTTGAACAGCAATTCTGCATAATCCTTGATCCGGGAATCATCGGCACACTCGCGAAAAAGTCCATCCATCTTGCCGAATAACGGATGATCCGGATTTACCTCGAGTATCCGTTTGCTGGCCGGAACTTCCTGGTCCATGGCTTTCAGTATCCGCTCCAGATGCGGCGACATTCCCGCTTCATCGTTTACAAGACAGCAAGCGGAATCGGTAAGCCGCGACGACAAACGTACTTCCTTGATTTCATCAGCGAGATGTTTTTGCATGGCCGCCAACAGGTCTTTTGCCTTTTCCTCGGCTTCCTTTTTCTTATCTTGGGCAATCTTCTTTTCCTCTTCGGTTCCCAGGTCCATATCGCCACGATCGATCGCCACCAACTGTTTGCCGCTGTACTCGGGAAGCCCCATGGTCACCCACTCGTCAATCGGATCAGTCAGCAGTAAAACTTCGTAACCGCGCCGCTCGAATGCCTCCAGCAATGGCGATGTCTTCAATCCTGCCAGTGTATCACCGGCAATGTAGTAAATGTCTTTTTGCTCGGACGGCATGCGCTCCACATAGGACTTCAAGTCAATCAGAAGCTTTTCTTCCGTCCGCGTGGTATGGAACAGCAGGAGGTCTGCAATCTTCTGTTTGTTTTCAAAATCAATATGAACACCTTCCTTGAGCACGCGGCCAAAGGTGTCGAAGAACTCGCGGTATTCCTTGTCCTGCTTTTGTTTCATGTCCCCGAGTACCGACAGAACTTTAGTGGTCAGGCTTTTCCGCATGCGCCGGATGATCGCGTCGTCCTGCAACATTTCCCGCGACACATTCAGCGGCAAATCGCTTGAATCGACCACCCCGCGAAGAAAACGCATGTAAGGTGGAAGCAAATCCTTGCAATCATCCGTGATGAAAACATTCCGCACATAAAGGTGAATTCCTTTTTGACCTTCACGCATGAAGAGGTCATGCGGGGCCTGGGTGGGAATAAACAACAATGATTTGAATTCCGTCACGCCTTCAGCGTTGTAGTGGATTGTTTTCGCCGGGTTATCGGAGGCGTGACTGATGTGGCGATAAAAAGCATGGTATTCGTCTTCCGTAATTTCCGATGAAGCTTTTTTCCAGATCGCCTTCCGCGAATTTATGGTCTCATCCTTCGGCTCCTCCTTGCCATCCGCATCAATCGCAGTCAGCAGAATTGGAAAGCTTATGTAATCTGAATAATGCTTAATGATGGCTTTGATCCGCCAGGCATCAAGGTACTCATCCATTCCTTCCCGCAGTTTCAGAACAACGTCCGTGCCGAAATCGTTGCGTGTGGTCTCTTCAAGGGTGTAGGCATCGTCGCCGTTGGAAGACCATTTCAAAGCAGGTTCATCCACGCCACCACGCCGGGTCACCACGGTTACTTCCTCCGCCACCATAAATGCCGAATAAAATCCGACGCCAAATCGCCCGATCATTTCCGGGTTGTTCGCGGACTTTGCATCGGTCTTCAAGGAATCCAAAAACTTTCGGGTACCGGAACTGGCAATGGTGCCGATGTTTTGTTCGACTTCCTGTGCGGTCATGCCGATCCCGTTATCGGAAATCTTCAGGGTACGGTTCTTTTTATCCGCGGTGATGGTGATTCGCCACGTTTCTTCGTCGCGTTGCAGGGACTTATGCGTCAAGGCTTCGAAACGCGCACGGTCAATGGCATCGGAGGCATTCGATACAAGTTCGCGAAGGAAGATTTCCTTCTTGGAGTACAGGGAATGAATGACGAGATCGAGCAACTGCCGGACCTCGGTTTTGAATGGATGTTTTTGCGCAGTAGTCATGATTCACCTTAAAAATGGAGTTAAATTATGTATGGAATTACCACTCCGTGGCAATCAAAAATCAAAGCGTCACCGCTTCATCCAGCCGGGGGTGATTGTCCTTGAGATCCTGGCGGCTTAATCCGCGACCGCGATTGGCTTTGTCCATTTCCCAAAGCGCTTCTTTCAAGGCATGAATGCAGGCCAAAACATCCCCGGTATGTGCGACTTCGGAAATCGTATGCATGTTGCGAACGGGAATTCCGACCGAAACTGCGGCGGCATCAATACTAGCCAGTACGGCCGCCATCGCGTCGGTTCCGGTATCACGCCCGGTCGGACTCCGCTGGCACGGAATGTTGTGTTTTCGACATACGCCGTCGATCATTCGGTTGACGTATTCGCTGGTAATTGAGCCGGACGAAAGGGTAAATCCTGCGCCGATCGTATTGGGTGTATAATGTTGCTCACCCACCCCCGGTGCGGCCTTGTAGTCGTGATCAACGTCCACACCAACCAAAATATCCGGTTTCAATAATCCAGCCAGAACACGACTCCCAAACCGTCCGATTTCCTCATACGACGCAATCGCAAACATAACACGCATATTTTTTAATCCACCCGCTTCCGCAAGCAGTCGCCCCAACTCGGCAACGATAAAGCACCCCAGTCCGTTATCGAGATATGCGCCATAAAACGTGTTCGCCGTAAAACCGTGGCGTATTGGTCGCTTCAGAATAATGGCATCGCCTTCCTTGATTCCAGCTTTCTGAATGTCCTTTTTCGGTGTTTTGCCACAGGCTTGCAATTCAACATACAGCATTTCCGGCTTGATGCCCTTGGTGCCCGTACGCATATCAGGCGGTGCGAAGTGAATAGCTCCGATAGCTTCGACAGTTCCGCCTTCGATCACGCGGTACTCGCCGTTTGAACCCGGCTTTTCGCTGAAAATCTGGACTTCATGTCCGATCAAGGTCGAGGGAAGAAATGAATCGCTGTTGATCCAGACCTTTCCGTCATCTCCAACCATTCGGACCTGCATACGGATTTTGTCCGCATGCCCCACCAGCATGATGGAAGTCCGGTCATCTTCGCCGGGATGTGTATCCAGAACAATGCCGGCGTTACCCTTGAATTGATGAATATCCCAACCGGAAAGTTTGAAGCTATCGAAAGCCGGTTTGAGTACCCCGTACGACATCGCGGCTTCCAGTCCAATGGGACTCGGCGCGGCCAGTATGCGCCGCATCCAGTCAAACTGTTCCTCGGGCATCGGACGTGTCCACGGCGCGGCTTTACTCTTTTTCATGGTGTTTGCTCCTGAAGACATTGTAAACTCGCAGTTTATTACCATGCGTTGGCATGTTCTTCAACCGACAATTATGAACCACGATCCGCTACACATAGATTTCAAGCACGTCTGGCACCCCTATACCCGCTTTTCGACCCTGCGAAATGACGGTTTGCCGGTGATCACGCGGGGCGAAGGGATTTATTTGATCGACCATAACGGCAAACGTTATGTGGACGCAATTTCATCATGGTGGTGCTGTAACCTGGGCCACGGACGCCCCGAAATCATTTCCGCCATCCAACGGCAGGCGGCGGAACTCCAGCACAGTATTTTGGGTAATATGACCCATCCCGGCGCGATTGAACTTGCCCGAAAACTCGCAGAATTGATGCCTTCGCCGGATCGCCATGTTCTGTTTGCTTCCGATGGCGCTTCCGCCATCGAACAAGCCGTCAAAATATCCATCCAGTACCGGGCCAATACCGGCCAGACAAACCGGCATCTGCTGGCCTGTATCGACGGCGCATATCACGGCGATACCCTGGGCGCCATGGCGCTTGGATACCTTGAACATTTTCACCTGCCATACCGAAAACATCTGTTTCCCGTACTTCGTCTGCCGTTTCCGGAATCCGACGATTTTTCCGAGGCGTCAGCTATACTTGCCCCACATGCCAATGAGCTGACCAGTATCGTGGTCGAGCCGTTACTTCAGGGCGCTTCCGGGATGCGTATTTACAGTGCAGTTTGGTTGTCCCGGTTGGCTGATTGGTGTCGCCGGCACAATGTGTTGCTGATTCTGGATGAAATCGCCACCGGATTTGGGCGAACCGGCGCATGGTTTGCTTTTCAACATGCCGACGTCGATCCCGACATCATTTGCATTGGAAAAGGTCTTTCCGGTGGCTACCTGCCGATCAGCGCCACGATTGTTCGTGATTCCATTTATGAAACGTTTGCCGATACTCCAAACGATCACACACTTCAACACGGACACACCTTTTGCGGGAATCCAATTGCCGCCGCCGCATCGCTGGCCGCGTTGAAATCTTATGCTGATGGCGTTATCGAAACAATTCCAATGCTTGGAAAAATTCTGGCTGATTGTTTCCAGCCATTGGAAAACCATCCTTCCGTAAAAGATATTCGCAGTCTGGGACTGATGACCGCAGTGGAACTTCATCCTGCCAAAACACTGGTTGGCGAACGTTCACTACCCCATCGCATTCGCGTCGAACTCATGGAGCGCGGAATTCTGCTACGCCCGCTCGGCAATGTCATTTATGTAATGCCACCTCTGACTACTCATGAAGTCGAGTTACGACAACTCGGTTGTACCGTGGCGGATGTAATCAGCGGGACTAAATGAAATATCCTTTGTCTAAAGCAAGGATCGCACCAACTCGCCGCGCAAAAAACATGCGATTTCTTATCGTTTAACCAACCTCGCCCAGGTCTAGGCAATTCCCTGATAATGCGATCGGGATGTTGTCGCATTGAGCATGTAAGCGTATGTTTGGTATACCAATCATCTACAGGCGACCAGCATAATGAATACTCTCAAGAGTCAGGAAAGTTTTAGCCGTCTTGATGAATTGGCGTATGATGAAAAGGCGATAGTATATTGCGTCGACGCGCCTGAATCATGTGCCTGCCGACTCCGCGCCATGGGATTGTGCGAAGGCGCTTCCATTTGTATTCTGCACACCCATGATCCCGCCATTGTAAAATGCGATGAAACACGAATGGCGATTTGCCGATCCTTGATGAAGCACATTACGGTTTGCAAGCATACCGTTGCCGGCAAGTCATGAATGCAATTTCCGACCCGTTGTTACTTGATTGTGAAGGAGCAGGCCAATCACCGGCCAACAAAAACTCCGTTAAGAATATCATCCTGATTGGAAATCCGAATTGCGGAAAAACCACCCTCTTTAATCGCCTGACCGGGATGCGGCAACGAGTCGGAAATTTTCCCGGCGTCACTGTGGAGAAGAAGATCGGCTCCATATCGCTTCACGGCACACACGCACAAATAATTGACTTGCCCGGATGTTACAATCTTTCACCACACACAGAAGACGAACAGGTCGCTTTGGACGCGCTATTCGGCCATAACAATGCACAGCCACCTGACCTTGCAGTTGCAGTCGTTGATGCGCTCAACCTGTCGCGTCATCTTCTGCTGGTCCTGCAACTGATCGACTTGGAAATTCCAGTCATTCTCGCAGTTAACCGCTGGGACTTGTTGGCCAAAAGTGGCAAATCCATCGATCTCTCGTTGTTATCGGAACGCCTGGGCATTCCAGTGATTCCCGTATCTGCCGTCACTGGATGGGGTGTGCATGAACTGAAGTCACAAATATTTAATTCCCTTTCCTCACCGAAGGCACCGCATCCGATATTATGGCCGGATTTTATCAAGAGTATATCAAATGAACTTTCCGAACGTCATCGCGGAACAAGACTTGGCTTCGCGATATGGAGACGCCTGCTTTTTAGCCGTCAATATACTCGAAGCCTGGAAAAATTAATCACCGCAGAAAATGTACAACCGACCATACAAATGGGTCGCCAGTTAATTGAACAACACGGTTATCATCCGATGGCCGCGGAAACGTTAATTCTGCGAAAACTTGCGTTCAGAATACTTGAAAACGTTGAAGTCCAATGCACCGATACGAAATATGACGCTACGCATAAACTGGATCGCATCTTAACCCATCGGGTTTACGGGGTACTGATCTTTGCCTTGATCATGCCGATCATGTTTTTCATGTTGTTCACCCTTTCTGCTCCGGTGGTCGAATTACTGGAAATTGCCACGGAACACCTTTCAATACTGTCATCAACCATGGAGTTTTTACCGCCGTGGACAATCAGCCTTATTGCCGATGGCATCATCGGAGGCGTTGGCGGTGTCCTGACATTTCTTCCTCAAATCATAATTCTTTTTTTCCTGATTGGTTTGTTGGAGGACTCCGGTTATATGGCGAGGGCCGCCTGTGTGATGGATCGGTGGATGAGCCGTTGCGGTTTGAACGGGAAAAGCATGGTTCCCATGTTGTCGAGTTTTGCCTGTGCTATTCCCGGTGTTATGGCCACCCGCACCATTGAACAGCCTAAAACCCGACTTACCACCATGCTGGTTACCCCGTTGATCAGTTGCTCGGCCCGATTACCGGTTTATACGCTTTTGGTCGGCGCTATAATTGTGCCCAGATATGGACATGCCGCCGGAGCCATTACACTATTTTCCCTGCATCTTCTGGGAATACTTCTGGCATTTCCCGCCGCATGGTTGTTGAATCGCAAACTTTTCAAAAGCGGACACACCCCGCTGATCCTGGAAATGCCGGACTATTCATGGCCTCGCCTTCGTGATCTGTTTCAACGCGTTTACAACAGCGCCTTGTCTTTTGTGCGGCGCGCCGGAACACTGATTGTCCTGGTTTCCATGGTCATTTGGGCTTTGGCCTATTTTCCCGTATCCGAGAATGAAACGGAATTGGACAAGACAACGCAAATGGAAAACAGTTATCTTGGCCGCCTTGGACACTTGATTCAACCGGTATTTGCCCCGGCGGGATTTGACTGGAAAATATCCGTGGGAGTTCTTGCAAGCTTTCCCGCCCGTGAAGTCATCGTTGCAACCATGGGCGTTCTATACCCCGCCCATGAAGGCGATGAAACAATTTCCGCCGCATTGCGCAATGCCACATGGGCTGGAGGTGCAAAAGCCGGTCAGCCGGTTTTTACCATTCCAACGGCCGTGGCACTGCTGGTATTTATCGCCTTATGTATGCAATGCGCCGCGACATTGGTGACGATCGCCCGGGAAAGTGCGTGGCGTTGGGCGCTCGGGGTATATACTGTTTATACCGCGATTGCCTGGCTCGCCGCGGTGATTACATATCAGTCGCTGTCGGCGTTTGGCTTGTAATCGCACGGGCAAGACATCGGAACTCATCAACCAATCGCCCGCGTAAAGGTTCAGCCGCCGTCGCAAATGCTTGCTGATAGTCGACATATTCCCGACGGCCGCTTTCCGTTTCGATTCGAATCGGCTCCAACTGCCATGCCTGCAAATCATACGGACTCGCCCGCATGTCAACTTCCCGGATTTGAACCGCCAGCAAAAAGCAGTCGGCGATTAAATCGCTGGAAATCCACGGATAGAACTGTTGCGCCCATTTGTACAAATCCATATTAACATGCAGGCAACCTCGTTGTTCCATATCCGTCCGCGTTTTTAATGTGGGTTGCAGTCGGTTCAAGGGTCTCGCTTCCGGTGTAAAAAAGCGGAATGCATCGTAATGTGAACACGCTATGGGCAACGATTCGACAATGCCCGCGAGCTGATCTGCGGGAAACCGCAAAGGCACACGATCATGTCTTGCCGCACCGCAACGGTACACCATGGCCCATTCGTGAAGGCCATAACATCCAAACCGGGGTGGCCGTTCCGCGGTTTTCTCCAGCAGTTCCACCACCCACCGCACGGCATCGCAACGCCGGGAAGGAAACGTGGTGATATCAAGCTCCCAGCCATCGTCCAATGTCCTCCCCCCCTTTATTCCAGCCATAAACTCTGCCGCATTTCCGGACAATTTAACGCCAAGTCCCGGCGTCCAGCGCATTAATTGCGCCACGGAAAAAGGATAATACGTAAAAAGAAAATCCATCACCGGATGAGCAATATGCCGGGATGCCCGATCCAAATGCTCGTTGATGATCGGATTAAGTTTCTGGTGGTGGCGATCAATGCGTTCACGCCATTGCCATTCTTCCAAGGCAATTTCAACGACACGATTTATTGAATCAGATACTGGCATTTTGACTGGATTTATCATATAGTTGACGGTTTGTGCATCGTACTATTTAGAGAACTATTATGTCATGGTTTATATTAATACTTGCCGGATTGCTGGAAGTGACCTGGCCAATCGGACTGAAAATATCACAAATTCCCGGCCGTGGGTTGCAGGGGATTTTGCTGATTGTTGTCGGCATGTCGACCAGTTTGTTTTTCCTGTGGCTGGCTCAACGAACCATACCCATTGGCACTGCTTATGCCACCTGGACCGGGATCGGCGCTTCCGGCACGTTTCTGGCAGGCATTCTACTCTTTGGTGATGCCGCCTCCATGGTGCGAATTGCCGGGGTCACGCTGATTGTATCCGGTGTTGTCTTATTAAAAATTGCCCACGGTTAATCATTTCATGAACGAATCATTTGATTTTTGGTATGCGATCAACAACACCGAGGTGATTGTTCGTCCCCGTCAGTCCCTGGAAACTTTCGGAACAACCACCCTGCATTACCATTTAATTTCAGAAATCATGGATTCCGTGGATCAAATACGCGTGCGCGAAGGTCGCATTCACGCTTTTCGCCCACAGATTATAACTCCGGACTCCATCGCCCAGACACTGCTGGAAGGCTTTGGCGAAGAACAAGCCGATCACTATCTAAATTGGTTGCGCGAAAATGAAAGTCACTTGGTGCTGTTGAAATATGGTTTTTCGATTAAAAAGGAAAAAATCAACGAACACATCATTACCGACAATCTGGCCAATGTGCTTGATCGGGTAAAGCAGGACGTGTCTGCAAGTACACAGCCCATGCATGCATTGATTCGTGGGGTCGACGAACCGTGGGAGGTATGCCTTCTGCAACTCATGGCAGAAGTGGTACAGCAATCCGCCCTGTCCAATGCGCAGGACTTGCGTCATGACCCAGAAGGAATCCGCCACCGAATTGATCGGCTATTTCTTGAAGCATCGCGCGACCCGGGCCGCATTCCTGAACTTTCCAAGTTTCTGCATAAAGCCAGGCTTTTCAAGGAATACGAGGATCGCTTTTTCGCCTTGGTTCGAGCAAGCACGATTCGCTGAAATAGACCATAACCGCCAACTACAACTCCAGAAGTTCCTGGACATCTTCCCACGACAACTTGTCCATGACCTGCTCGTCATTTTCCAACGTGGCGTCAATGATCGCCCGCTTGCGATCCTGCATGGCAAGAACCCGCTCTTCAATAGTACCTTTGGTGATAAGCTTCACGCTGTAAACGGTTCGCTTTTGTCCTATACGGTAAGCACGATCCGTGGCTTGAGCTTCCACGGCGGGATTCCACCAGGGATCGTAGTGAATGACCATGTCCGCTCCGGTCAGATTCAAACCAGTTCCTCCGGCCTTGAGGCTGATGAGGAAAATCGGTATCCGTCGATCCGTGTTGAAGGTATGCACGACCTGCATACGTTCCTGGGTACTGCCATCGAGATAACAATATTGAACACCCCGGCGATCCAGTTCCGCCCGAATTAAGGTCAACATGGAAACAAACTGGCTGAACACCAGTACGCGGTGTCCGCCATCCATGGCCTCGTTGAGCAGTTCGAGAAACAATTCCATTTTAGCCGATGGATTATCGGACTGAAGTTCCAGGTTTTTCAGCAACGAAAGGTGACAGCATACCTGCCGCAATCGCATCAACGTCTTCAGCACTTCCATGCGGGAGCGATTGAATCCCTGATCCTGGACAAGTTGCGTAAGTTTCCGTCGCGACTCATCCAGCAAGGTCCGGTAAACGGTCTGCTGATCCGTTGTCATACTGCAGAAAGCCACACGTTCGATTTTTGGCGGAAGGTCCGTCGCAACGTCTTTTTTAAGACGGCGTAGTAAAAACGGACTCAATTTTCGCTTCAGCTTAACTTGAGCCATCTGTCCCATGTCATCACTCCGACTGATGGGAAGCTCGTAATTTCGACGAAATGTCTCGTGAGGGCCAAGGTAACCCGGCATGAGAAAATCCATGATCGACCAGAAGTCGGAAACGCCATTTTCAATCGGGGTTCCGGTCAACACCAAACGATGCTTCGCGTGAAGTCGTTTGGCCGCCAGGGCATTCTGCGTCGCCTTGTTTTTGATATGCTGGGCTTCATCGAGAATTGCCACGGAAAATTGTTGAGCCGCATATTGTTCGATATCCCGCCGCAACAACGCATAAGAAGTGACAATAATGTCGTGTTCACTTAACTCCGCCCATTTTTGGTGGCGATCGGTACCGGTCACGGTCAGCACCCGCAAATTGGGGGTGAAACGCGCCGCTTCCGCCGCCCAGTTGTCAACCAGGCTGGTCGGACACACAATCAGGGCGGGGAGATAACGCGAAGGCTCATCCTCACGCTCCAACTGAAGCCAGGCAAGCGTCTGAATGGTTTTCCCAAGTCCCATTTCGTCCGCCAGCACTCCACCGTAACCACCTTTTTCCAAAAATCGCAACCAGCTTAAACCGTCGCGTTGATATGGACGCAGTGACGCCTGCAACATCGGATGTGGATGAACCGGCTCCAACGAGACTTCGCGATTTTGCCGCCGAGCCGAGGACAACCATTCCGGAGTCGCCTCTACGTCTATTCCATCCAACGCATCCAACGATGCTTTTACATACGAGGAGTAAATTGACGACAACCGGAAGTGACCTGCCCGATCCGCCTCGCCGGAGGCACAATCGGCAAACACATCCTGCATGGATTCTATGGCGCCGGCGTCAAGCAGGCATGTGCGTGATCCAATTTCTATAAACGCATCCCCCATGCGTAATGCGCGTTGAACATCATGTGCTGAAAGCTGACCACCATGCCCGTCTTCGTATTGGAACCCTACTTCAAACCAATCCGTACCGCTCTCATGAATTTGTACAACCGGCGCAATAAAGTCAGCTTTTTCCATGAATTCAGATACCGCGCCTTGCAGATCGAGTTTCCAGCCTTCCCGGCGCAGTGCGGGCCATTCGCGACCGAGAAAATTCATGACTTCACGCGTGCCGACGATCGACGTCAGGTCATCGCCGACAATCCCTTTGAATCCGGCCCGGGCGACTCTAGCCAGACCCCGTTGTTCGGCATCCGGATTCCGCACGGTAAATCGCATAAAATCGTCGGGATCCGGATGTGCAAAATGTCCGGCGGGATCGGGGCGTGCCGCCACGACGGAGACACCTTGATAATCAGCGTGGAGCGTGGCGGCCAACGATGCCTGGCTACCCCGAATTTGGAGGTGAAATTTTGGTTGTCCAGGTTCAATGGCAAATAAATCGCGGTTTAATTCCGAGACCACCGTCATTTCCTTTTCGATCAAAGGAAGTTCGTGGTCAAAAAATCGCAAGATCGCATCACGGGGTATTTTTACCGGACCTTCATAAATATCCTGAAATGGAGTGGGCAAAACATGACTCAACGGCCAGAAATGACCCGCGCCATATACCCACCCATGCTTGCCTTTCACCACATAGAGCGGCGATTCCTTCCCGTTCACAAATGGCAACTCGGTGTGAACAGACACCACCAGTTCGCCAGTGTTCCGGTTCATATCCACGAACAGAAGAGATTGCATGGGTGTTCCGCCGATTTTTACGGCGGAAAAGTCTGGCAAACTCAATGCCTTGCCTTCCTTGAGTTTCAGGACATTGTCGAAGTCCTGGGCCTTGAGATCGATTTTCTCCGGAACCGGTCCTTCCGCGATGTCTTCGAGCACATACATCAAGGCATCGTCATCCTTGTTCATGGCCACCGGTTTTTCCCTCGGCATCTTATCCACCGGAGTCAGGGCTTTGCCCGTTCGGATCAAACATCGCAAAGGTACATGCCGCAAGAGTCGTGAATTACCCCAGCCTTCATCAAGAACAAGAACCACTTCGGCCGTATCTTGTGACGGTTTATTAACCACCATGCGTTGCAAGTAAGCAGACTCATCGATCGTAGCAACACGGGCCGCCTTGACGGTTTCCTCTTTGATATTAATTTCCCGGCGTGCAATTTCGGATTCAGCACGCTTGGCCAGCACCATGCCCAGGGCGATAATGTGCGCGCAAATGATTCCGCGTTCCGTGCTGTCGCGGCACGGACAAAGATTCTCGCATGTGCCGTCGGGCTGAATCCTGGCTTTGCTTTTCAGTGAACGATTGCCAAAAGAAAGCGTTCCTTCGAGAATGGGAGGTGAGAAATCAACATCCTGGACCGCACCGCGGTCGTAGAGCAACTTGGCGTCGCGGTATATCGCAACCCCAGCCCAGTCCATTAGCAATTTTTGGCTAAACTGCATACTCTATAATGACCCGAGTGATGTGCATTTTGTGTAAAGGCACAAAAGGCGATAATATGATATTGAATCGAGGGGACAAGGATATTCTGATGAGTGATAGCGGTATGATGCAACACAGAGATTCGTGTCTGTGGCGCCTCACTGTTCAACTGGTCCGCATAAGAACGGCTACAACGCTTTAGGCTCCGTGACCCGAACTCCAGTTACCCGGTGCAAATGGCAAAGCGCAATCGCCAGAGCATCAGCCGCGTCTTCCTGCGGTACGCGGTTCAGCTTGAGCAACGAGGTGATCATTTTCGCCACTTGATCCTTGGAAGCGGCGCCAAATCCTGACAGCGATTTTTTTACATCACGCGGTGCGTATTCATAAACGGGCTTGCCGGCCCGGGCCGCCGCCGCAAGAACCACCCCGCGCGCCTGTCCAAGAATCATCGCCGTGCGTACATTCTTGCAAAAGAATATGCCTTCAATCGCGACGACGTCCGGATTGTGCTCTTCAATCAGTTCGGATATTCCGGCATCCAGTCGACGCAAGCACTCGGTATGAGGTTGACTCGCAGGCGTCTTGATGGTTCCGCACGTGATGAATTGCGGATTGCGAACCGGTCCTCTAACCAGCCCCACCCCGGACGACCGGAGGGACGTGTCGACACCCAGCACCAGCAGATCAGCATGTTTGCCGGTTTCGGTAGGCATACGGATCAGCCCGACACTTCCTCTAGCAGTTTTTCCTCTAAATCAAAATTGCTGTAGACGTGCTGGACATCATCCAAATCTTCCAATGCGGCGACAAACTTCATCAGTTGTGTTGCCTGTTCCTTGTCCGTCACTTGGACCAACAATGCAGGGATCATGGTAATTTCATTGTCCCCGATTTTTACGCCAGCTTTTGAAAGCGCCTCCACAACCTGGTGAAAATCACCGGGATCAGTCAACACCTCAAACGCGTCGCCATCACGCACGACATCCTCGGCTCCGGCTTCCAACGCCAATTCCAAAAGTTTGTCCTCCTCAATCGAGGAGGCATCGACAAACAACTGGCCCTTGCGGTTGTAGTTTCGAATGACACTTCCCTGCTGACCTAGATTACCGCCCTGTTTGTTGAATACATGACGTATTTCCGCCGCCGTGCGGTTGCGATTGTCGGTAAGACAGGAAACGATCAACGATACGCCACCGGAGGCAAAACCCTCGTAAACAACTTCCTCCATGGCATCTCCGGCAATTTCCCCGGTGCCTTTCTTAATGGCACGGTCGATGTTATCGTTCGGCATGTTCACGCCGCGGGCCTTGGTAATCAGTGAGCGCAAAGTAATGTTTCCAGCCGGATCGCCTCCGCCAAGCCGCGCGGCGACAGTTATTTCCTTCGCAATTTTACTGAATACCTTGCCTTTAACGGCATCAGAAGCCGCTTTCCGGTGTTTGATGTTCGCCCACTTGCTATGACCTGCCATGATTGATCAATCCTTCAACCGCCGTTATTCATCTTCATGATCGCGCTTGACCGCAGATGCGATGATTTTCTGCGAAATATGCGCCGGCACAACATCATACCGGGCAAATGTCGCTTCAAACACTCCCTGCCCCTGTGTCAAGCTTCGCAACTCGGCGGCATAGCGGAAAATTTCCGCCTGAGGTGCTTCCGCCGAAATCGTCTGCATCCCGGCGTCCACGTCAATACCTAAAATTCGTCCCCGGCGTTGATTCAAATCACCGGTTATGTCACCCATGTATTGTTCGGGTATGGTTATCTTAAGCGACATAATCGGTTCGAGCAAGACCGGACGAGCCTTGGATGCTCCGTCCGACAAGGCGCGTGAACCGGCGATCTTGAAAGCGACTTCGGACGAATCGACGTCATGGTAGGTTCCATCGTAAACCCTGACCTTGGCATTGATGATGGGATAACCGGCCAACACACCGCGTTGCAGACCTTCATGAACACCCTTCTCCACTGCAGGGATGAAATTGCGTGGTATGGCTCCGCCCACGATTTCGTTCACAAACCACGCATCATCGGACGGATCGCGAGACTCTACCTTCAGGTATACTTCGCCATATTGGCCCCGACCACCGGATTGCTTCTTGTGCTTGTAATGACCCTCGCCAAAGCCGGTCACAGTCTCCTTGTAGGCGACTTTGGGAATGTTAAGCTCGACATCGACATTGCTTCGCTTTTTCATCCGACTGACTGCAATATCCAAATGGATATCGCCCATGCCGGATAAAATCAATTCATGCGTTTCCGTGTTTCGCTCCAAGTGCAAGGTCGGATCCTCTTCCACAACCCGGTGAAGACCAATACCAGCCTTGTCGTCATCCCCTTGTGTTTTGGGAACCACGGCCACGGATGTAACTGGTTGGGGAAACCTGATCGGATCCAGTGTGATGTTTTTTCCAATCGCGCATAGCGTGTCATTCACACCTGTGCTTTTCAGTTTGGCCAAGGCCACAATTTGCCCGGCTGTGGCCAACGGAACGACTTCATCTTTTTTTCCGTTATAGATATGAAGAGGACCAATACGTTCCTTCTGACCTTTCGTATTGTTATAGACTTCAGAATCAGCGGAAAGCGTTCCACTGTATATTTTCAGAAACTGCAACTGACCGATAAACGGATCATTGATCGAACGCCAAATCAATCCACTAAACGGAGCGTCCGCCGATACATCGATCAGTTCACCTGCCGCGTCCAAGACTTCGTGGTCGATCGGCGAAGGAAATAAACGGAACAACTCGTCCAACAACTCACCCACGCCAACATCTTGCAATGCCTCGACTTCAAATACCGGAACGATGTGGCGGCGCTTGATGGCGACTCGCAAACCCATGGTCAATTCGTCGTGGCTCAAATGTTCGCCGCTCAAGTATTTATCCAGCAAGGCATCGTCTTCCTCGGCGGCATCCTCCTCAAGCACGCTCATCGCCAATTCCGCCTCATCGGTCAGTTCATCGGGAATTTTTGTTTCGGATAGAATATCGATAATGGCATGGCGATCATGGGTGGGCAACTCGACCGGTACGCATTTCTTGCCCCATACCGACTGGATATTAGCCAACACCTTGTCGAAATCGGCGTTTTCCTTGTCGAGTCCGGTAATAACAATGCCGCAGGGCAAATCGTTTTCCTCACACAACCGCCACGCACGGGTTGAACCGACTTGCACACCGGAGACTGCATCAACAACGATCAAGGCCGCATCAGCCACTTTAGCCGCGGCCACGGACTGGCCATAAAGATCCAGATAACCCGGCGTGTCAATCAATGTAAGGTCCATCGATTGGCCTTCGGTGGTTTTGTATTGAACATGGAAAGGCTTGGCCCAAATGGATATTTTCCGATCCTTTTCCTCGTCGGTCCAGTCGGCCATGCTCGACCCGTTGGAGGAAAGGCCCAACCGGTCATTGTACCCGGTTTTGTAAAGGATGGCATCGATCAAGGTGGTTTTACCGTTTCCGGTATGGCCAAGTAAAACGACATTGCGGGTGTTGCTCACAGGCAGTTGCGACATGTTCGATTCCTTTCCATGATAATGGGTTCCGCCGATTAAAGGCGACCGTCCGATTGAGACATAAACCCTCTCAATTGGCAATGGTTTTTACCCTAATCCAAACCCTGATCTTGCGGCTGGCGAAATAGCGACACAAACATTTACTTACCGGCGAGATTCAGCATCACAACGAAAACAATCAACCGTGCGTTACATCCCCGCAAGCATGCGTGATAGTTTTTCGATTTTTTCAACCATGGTTGATTCGTTGGCCCTGGTTTGCTCCACTACTTCCGGTTTTGCCTTGGCCATGAATTTTTCGTTGGCCAGCATGGCCCGGGTTTTTACAAGGCTTTGTTCGGCAAGTTGGATTTCACCGGCAAGGCGTTTCTTCTCCGCCTCGATATCTATACCGGCCATCGACATGAAAATTGTACCGCGACTGCACAGGGCACTGGGCATAGGACCCTGCGGCTCATAACTCGAATCAATGGTCAACGTTCCGGACTTTAACAGCGAAGTAATACCGGAAGTATCGTCACGGAACAAAGCTTCGTCTTCACTGCTGGTCGGCTTAATGACAAAATCCATTTTCTGTCCGGGTGGAATTTCATAATCGCCACGCATGGTGCGACCGGCCCGGATCAACTCGTGCTTGCCGTCCACATATAGGACATATGGCTCGGCAAGATTTCGCAGTGGGCTATCGTTTTCGAGTGGCCATTCCGCATGAAGGATACTTTCACTTTCAGCGCCAAATCCAAAGGCGTGCCATAATTCCTCGGTCAGGTATGGCATGAGCGGATGAAGCAATCTCAAGGAACGGGAGAAAACGTAAAGCATAATCCGCAACACTTCATGTTTGCGATCCTGATCATCGCCATAAAGTGATTCTTTCGCATATTCAAGATACCAGTCGCAAAACTCGTGCCACATGAAATCGTACAACACCTTGGCGTAATCGTTGAATCGATAACGCATCAGGCAATCTTCAGCGGCTTTTGCCGCATCCTGTACGCGCGCGACAATGTGCCAGTCATCCGGTCGCCAATTATGAGGATTTAAAGTCATCCCGGACGCGGTGATGCCTTCCCTGTCGAGGTTCATTTGCATGAAGCGCGCGGCATTCCAGATTTTCGTTCCGAAATTGCGCCCGATCTCGAATTTTTCCTTAGACACATAGACATCCTGACCGGTCGCGGTCAGCATGATCAAACTGAAGCGGAGCGCATCCGCACTGTACTCATTGATGATGTCGAGCGGATCAATGGAGTTCCCGAGGCTTTTACTCATCTTACGGCCCTGGTTGTCACGCACCGTGCCGTGAATGTAGACTTCACGGAATGGGATGTCCCCCATGAACTCAAACCCCGCCATGATCATCCGGGCCACCCAGAAAAAGATAATTTCCGATGCCGTTGCCAGAGAGTGCGTAGGATAATAAAATGCCAGATCGGGATTTTGTGCGAGACGCTGATCCTTCAACTCCCCTTTGGGCCAGTCAAATACGCTGAACGGCCATAGCCAGGAAGAAAACCAGGTGTCGAGTACGTCTTCATCCTGGCGTATTCTGGACGAGTTACATTTTTTACATGCACCTGGTTGACCGCGATCCGCCCATTCATACGCGCAGTCATCGCAGTAAAACACCGGAATCCGGTGCCCCCACCAAATCTGCCGGGAAATGCACCAGTCGCGAATATTCTCCATCCACTCGATATAAACTTTGTTCCATCGATCCGGAATAAAGTTGATCCGGCCATCTTTTACAGCGGCCAACGCCGGCTCGGCGAGCGGCTTCATCTTTACAAACCATTGCGGTGATAACCTCGGTTCCACTATTTGGTGGCACCGGTAACAATGCCCCACGGCATGTGGATGATCCTCCACCTTCGCCAAAAGTCCGGCGGCAGACATATCATCCATGATTTTCTTCCGACACGCAAACCGTTCCAATCCCTGATACGGGCCGGCTTCTTCGTTCATGTGTCCATCGTCGGTCATGACATTGATCATGGGAAGATTGTGGCGTTGTCCCATGGCGAAATCGTTCGGATCGTGTGCGGGCGTCACTTTAACACAACCGGTTCCAAAGGCCGGATCAACAAAATCATCGGCGATCACCGGGATTTCACGTCCGAGAACCGGCAGGATCAGCATTTTGCCTACCAGGTCCGCGTAGCGCTCATCCTTGGGATTCACGGCCACCGCCGTGTCACCAAGATACGTTTCAGGACGCGTCGTGGCCACCGTTACAAAGCGACCGGTTTCTCCTTTCACCGGATAGCGAAAGTGATAGAGCTTGCCTTGAACACTTTGATGTTCGCTTTCCTCGTCAGACAGAGCGGTTTCGCAACGCGGACACCAGTTAATGATGTATTTACCGCGATAAATCAGCCCTTTGTCGTAAAGGCGAACGAATACCTCCTTCACCGCGTTGCTCAATCCCTCATCCATGGTGAAGCGTTCGCGATCCCAGTCGCAAGCGCAACCAAGCCGCTTCAATTGTCGGATAATGGTCCCGCCGTATTGTTCCTTCCACTCCCAGACGCGTTCGACAAATTGCTCGCGACCGAGGTCGCGCCGCGATTTGCCCTCATCTTTTTTCAGTGCTCGTTCCACCACGTTTTGCGTGGCGATACCCGCATGATCGGTGCCGGGAACCCACACACTGTTGCGGCCCTGAAGTGAACGCCAACGGATCAGAATGTCCTGAATGGTATTGTTCAAGGCATGCCCCATGTGGAGGATGCCGGTGACATTCGGAGGAGGAATCACAATACAAAAAGGATCGCCGCCCTTGCGATGATCACGTGAAGCCACCTTATGGTCCAGCCAGAATGCGCTCCACTTTTCTTCAATAGCTTTGGGGTCGTAATTTTTCGGTAATTCACTCATGGCGGACTCAATTTGTTAAAGTGCTCGACTAACACACGCGATAAAATATTGCGCTATCATACATAACTCACACGATTCATGGCGTCGCGTAACTTCGCCTTTCAGTTTTCTCACCTTTATTCAACATAACCGTTCACTTTATCCGTTACGCTTTGCCGGATCTTTTCTGTTCATCGAGGAACAATTTATATTCCACGCTGTCGACCAAGGCCTCCCACGAAGCTTCGATCAAGTTTGTAGAAACGCCGACCGTTCCCCACGTCTTATCGCCATCCGAAGATTCGATCAGCACCCGGGTTTTTGCGGCAGTGGCTTCTTCCGGATCGAGAATACGAACACGGTAATCAACCAAATGTACATCCTTGATACTCGGATAAGCCGCCGACAAGGCTTTTCGCATCGCATCATTCAAGGCATCAACCGGTCCATCCCCCTCTCCCACGGTATGCAGGACGTCACCATTGATGCGGAGTTTGACCGTCGCCTCGGAAATGCATGGCTCTTCGGCATGACGCTTTTCAACAATTACCCGGAATCCTTCCAATGAGAAGAACGGCTTGTGCGCCTTCAGCACTTTCTGGATCAAAAGCTTGAAAGATGCCTCCGCCGCCTCGAACTCGTAGCCCTTCTTTTCCATGACCTCGAGTTCCTTCAGGATGTTCTTCACCTCGGGTGATTTCTTGTCGAGCGAAAGCCCCATTTCCACCGCCTTGAGGAAAACATTGCTGGTTCCCGACAATTCCGAGATAAGCACCCGTCGCTGGTTTCCAACGGATTCCGGGGTGATGTGCTCAAAGCTATGCGGATTCTTGTTTACGCCGTCGACGTGCATGCCGGCTTTGTGAGCAAACGCGCTGTGACCGACAAACGCGGCTTTGTCATTCGGGCGCACATTGGCCATCTCGTACACGAAGTCCGCCACGGTTTTGAGCTGACCCATTTTTTCCGGTGAGCTTAAAACAGAGTACCCCATCTTCAGGCCGAGATTGGGTATGATGGAGCACAAATTGGCGTTGCCGCATCGTTCGCCAAACCCGTTGATGGTGCCTTGCACATGCATCGCGCCGGCTCGAATCGCTTCCAGCGAATTCGCCACCCCCAGTTCCGAGTCGTTATGGGTATGAATACCGACGTTACCGCCGATCTGCGAAATCACGTCACGGGTTATGTCACCCACTTCAAAGTAAGGTGTTCCGCCGTTGGTGTCGCATAATACGATCCGGTCCGCGCCGGCTGACTTTGCGGCCCGAAGTGTCGCCAGCGCATGGGCCGGCGAATCTTTATAACCGTCAAAGAAATGCTCGGCATCATAAATGACTTCACGTCCGTTTTCCTTGAGAAACCGGACGGTATCAAAGATCATGGCCCGGTTTTCATCTTCTGTGGTGCGCAGGACTTCATGAACATGAAAGGCCCAGCTTTTTCCAAAGATGGTGACAACCGGAGTGTCGGCTTCGATCAAAGCGCGGGATCCCGCATCATCCGCCGCCTTGATACCGGCGCGGCGGGTACTGCCGAACGCGGCGATACGGGCATGCTGAAGACGCTCGCGCTTGATCGCATGGAAAAACTCCATGTCCTTGGGGTTGGATGCGGCATAACCGCCCTCGATGTAGTCGACGCCTAATTCATCCAGAATTTTTGCGACACGGATTTTGCCGACACTGGAAAAGGAAATGCCCTCACCCTGGGCGCCATCGCGCAGAGTCGTATCATATATTTCTATTTTTTTCATAACCTGCTCCTGTTTCCCGGCTTGATCCATTCGCCAATTCCATGTTCAGACGTGGCGTCTGCCTGTGTTTATTTTTTCTTAACGGGTCTCTTTTTTACAACCTGTTTATCCAACTCAAATATTTTATGCAACGTCTGCACGGCCTTGTCGGCATGCGCTTTTTTAATCACCACGGAAATCTTGATTTCCGAGGTGGCGATCATGCTGATGTTGATTTTTGCCTTGGCCAATGCGTCAAACATGCGAAATGCGACGCCGGAATGACTGCGCATCCCCACGCCTACGATGCTGATCTTCGCAATATCTTCATCGATGTCGGGCTGACGCTCGCCGAGATGGCCTTCAAGCGCTTTCAAGGTTTTGCGGGTTTTATTGACTTCGGTGGCCGGCACCGTGAAGGAAATATCCGTAACGCCCATGGCGCTGACGTTTTGCACGATCATGTCCACGTTGATGCTGGCGGCGGCCAGCTCCTTGAATAATTCTGCGGCTACACCGGGTTTATCCGGCACCGAAGAAATGGTAACTTTTGCCTGCCCTTTATCAGCGGCCACACCACGCACTACAATGTCTTCCATATTCTTAACCTCTTCTCTAACCAATGTTCCGGGTTTTTCCACAAAGCTCGACATGACTTCCAGGGTCACGCCATATTTTTTCGCAAATTCCACGGCTCGCGATTGCAGGACTTCCGAGCCGAGGCTCGCGAGCTCCAGCATTTCATCGTAGGCAATTTCATCCAACTTCACAGCCTCCGGAACCACCCGGGGATTTGCCGTGTAAACGCCTTCGACATCTTTCAATATCTGGCATCGGTCGGCCTTTAACGCCGCGGCCAGCGCCACTGCAGTGGTATCCGATCCCCCGCGACCAAGCGTGGCGATATCCTGATTGGGGTTCAACCCCTGAAAGCCGGCGATAATGACGATCTGGTTTTTCGCAAGTTGTTCGAAGATGCGCGTAGGTTTGATGTCGCGAATCTTCGCCTTGGTGTGCACGGCATCGGTAAAGATTCCAGCTTGCGGACCGCTCATGGCGATGGCATCCGCCCCCATGGCATGTAATGCCATGGTCAGCACGGCCGACGATATTTGTTCGCCGCTGGCCATCAACATATCCAGCTCGCGTTCACTCGGATCGCTGGTGATTTGTTTCGCCAAGGCAATCAAATCGTCGGTGGTATCTCCCATTGCGCTCACGACCACCACAACTTTGTTGCCTTGATTGCGGGTGTTCAAGATGCGTTGAGCAACCCTGCGCATGCAATCGGCATCCGCCACCGAACTGCCTCCATATTTTTGTACTATCAATGCCATATACGTTTAGTCTCCCAATAATTTACTTATGCAACGATGAGCGGGCAAGCGGCCCAAACCGCCCCCATGGCACGAAACCTCGTCCCAGCGCCCGACCTTGTCGGGCGAAACATTGTTGCCGGCCAGCGCCACCGGTATCTGCTCCATGAGTTGGCCCTCTTCCGGCATGGCGACCAACATGATACGCGTATCTGGAATACACTCAACTGCTTGTGTGATACGGCTCAACACATGAATGTCCAGCCGATCCAACGCCTTTACTTTTTCCACGCCTTCACCGAACCGACCGCCTTCCAGCGGGGCTTCAACATAAACCACGGTGATTTCATGCCGTGCCATCACGTCCGCCAACTCATCCACGCCGATCAATTCGGGTTGCACTGAATCAGCCCATACATCGCCCAGATGCTTGACTGTCATACGACATAACGTGCCAATTCCCCGCCCGAGCGGACTATTGGTCACCATCGCCGAAATCAGTGGCGCCCCGATGAAGGGACGACTGATCTTTGCCGACGGACCGCCCGCCCAGAGCCAAAGTGCGTTGGCGGGATTTTCCCCGAGATCAACACGCACATCGTTGATGCTTTGACGAGCAAGGCATTCAGCCGCGGCTCGCATGAACTTCGCACGGGCGGACAATGTATCACCATCCTCCGGCAAGCGGACCCCCGGAGCAGGAAATTCACCTGCGTCTGAAGCAGTCTCCGCCTTATCAAAACGGACAGCAACCCGGCCTCTGCCGGTAATCGTGATCGTTGCGCCATGCGATTTGGCCACATCTGCCAACGAGTCCACCAACCATGTAGTTTCGTCCAAGCTTAAACCGGTCACCCGGCTTTCGCGGACCTCTGATCCGTCGCATGTGACAAAATTTCCACGGTAACAATAACCGTTTCCTGGCGCGCCCTCCACTGGACCGCGCACCATGGTTTTCGCTTCTTCTGAAGCAATTCCCAAAACGATACCGGTCATTTCCGGAGCGGTTGTGCCTGCATGATCGGCTGGCCACAACAGATAGCCGCCCACACCGCGGCGAACCAACGCCGTGGCATGAATATTCCGGGCAAGTTGCAAAGGGGTTGAACCCTCCAACTCATCGGAAGGCAAATCCGCCGCACCTTCATAAATGACCAATACATATTTCACGGAACATCAATTAAAATCTTCCACACGGAAACGCACGGTCGGAGCCTTGATCGAGTCCAACGCATCAATTTGCGCCAATGCCTCCCGGCAATCTCTTTCCTTGGCCGCGTGGGTCATCATGATCATTTCCGCCGATCCCTTGTCGGAACCGTCCTTCTGGATCATGCTGGCAATGCTGATGCGGTGATCGCCAAGAATTTTGGCAACTCTGGCCAGCACCCCGGGTTTATCTTCCACCGACAAACGCAGATAGTACCGGCAGGTGATATCATCCACCGACAACATGGCGGGCTTTTCGCCTTCCGGAATAAATGCCGGCAAATGATGCCGCGATTGCGTAGCAAGCTGACGGGCCACGGCCGCGACATCGCTTAACACCGCGCTTGCCGTCGGGAGCCGTCCCGCGCCCCGTCCATAATAAAGCGTGTCGCCCACGATATCGCCGGACACCATGACCGCATTGAATACACTGCTGACCGATGCAATCATGTGGGTTGCCGGAACCAGCGCCGGGTGAACCCGGACGCTAACCGCGTTGTCCTGCTTTTTGACGACCGCCAGCAATTTAACCCGGTAGCCCATATCCGCCGCATAAGCAATATCTTCGCGGGCGATACCTCGTATGCCTTCCACGTACATGGAAGAAAGCGGTACCGGGAAACCGTAAGCCAAAGAGGCCAACAATGCGGCTTTGTGCGCAGTATCGTGACCATCAATATCAAGGCTTGGCTCCGCTTCGGCGAATCCCGCGTCTTGAGCTTCGCGCAGAACCTTGTCAAACGGCAGACCTTCCAGTTCCATCCTGGTGAGGATGTAATTGCAGGTGCCATTGAGGATGCCATAAAGATTTGGAATGTGATTGGCGATCAGTCCATCGCGCAAAGCCTGTATGATCGGGATTCCGCCCGCCACACTGGCTTCAAACCGGAGATCCACTTTGTTTTCGTCGGCAAGGGCAAACAACCCCGCGCCGTATTCGGCCAGAAGTTTCTTGTTGGCCGTGACCACGGGTTTTCCCATTTTGAGCGCCTCGGTGACCAGTTCACGGGCGATTCCTACGCCGCCAATCAATTCGATGATGATGTGAACAGAAGGGTCTCGTATGACCGACATCGCGTCTGTGGTAAGCACGGACCGATCAACCACCACGCCGCGATCGCGCTCAAGATCGAGGTCGGCGATTTTGCGCAAGACCAGACGAACCCCGGAGCGGCTGGCAATCAGATCGCCATTACGTTGCAGACCTTCCACTACCCCGGCGCCGACGGTGCCGAAACCCAGTAATCCCAATCCTATTTCTTTCATATTCGCTTCCTGTAAAATGTTACAAAAAAACCCCTCTCTAAAGAGGGGTTGTCAAACAGCAGACGCCGCCAGCCCCTCAAGAGTCCGAGGTAGTTACAATAATTGTAATGGCAGTCGTGGTTTTCATTAATAAGTGCCTTATAATAGCGATTTTACTTGGCACGACAAGTGCGAATTTGAGCATAAAAACCATCATTTTTCCACGATAAATACTGAAAAAGGATTTAGATATACGGACCATGCACCTGATTTTGCACCGTAAAATCGGTGTTGGTATTGAGCAAACCATCAAAACCTGGATCCCGATTTCATTGGCGAACGAGGACCCGATAAGGCCGGAGATGATAAAGAAACGAATCCCAGACGATTATGCGTAACAAGATGACACAGTCATTCTTGTCTGTGTATTTGTCTGTTTTAGTTTGCCTGCATTGCTTTCAAAACATTTTCCGCGGTGAAAGGTGATGTGCGCAAACGAACACCCACCGCATTGTAAATTGCGTTAGCGATAGCCGGGAGTGGACCATTAATGCAAATTTCCGATACGCTTTTGGCGCCATACGGTCCGGTTTTTTCGTAGCTCGGCACCAGGATCGTCTTGATCACCGGTTTGTCCCGCATCGAATATATTTTGTAATGCTGAAAGCCGGCGTTCAACATCTTGCCTTTGGGACTGAACAAATATTTTTCGGTCAGGGCATAACTGATTCCGTTAAGTACCCCACCCTCGGTTTGTCCTTCTGCAAGCTTGGGATTGATCGCGGTTCCGCAATCCACCGCGGCAACATATCGAAGGACCCGGACACGACCCGTGAGCGTATCAACTTCCACTTCGGTAAAATGCGCTGAAAATGGCGGCGGAGATTTATGCGATATCCTCGAGGAAACCGCACCGATCTGAAATTGATCGGTTCCGTAAAGCGCCCGCAAGGCAATTTCACTGAATGTGACCGATCGCCCATCGGCGGATACCGCCTTGTTGTCGGCCAGCTTGATTTCCTTGCCCGGACATTCCATCATGGCGCTTGCCACTTCAATCATTTGTCGGGCCACCTTTTCCGCCACGTTTTTAACCGCCATACCGCTTAAATATGTCGTACTGGAAGCATACGCCCCGACATCAAACGGCGTCATATCCGTGTCAGATGAATAAACAATGATCTTGTCCATATCGCAACCGAGTGTCTCCGCCGCAATCTGGGCAAGCACGGTATCGCTACCCGTGCCAAGATCGGTTGCCCCCATGAGCAGATTAAACGATCCGTCATCGTTTATTTTCAGGGAGGCCGCACCCATGTCGATTTCGGGGATACTCGATCCCTGCATCAACGCCGCCATACCAATACCACGGCGGAACCGCCCCTTCTTGTCCTGCCATCTTCCCCGTTTCTTCCAGCCGATCTCCTTTGCGCCGAGTTTGATGCACTTATCAAGTTCGCAACTTCCAATCGATTGCTCGACGCCGGCCTTGCCTTCACCCAATGCGCGAAACACCGGCGATGTTTCGCCCGTGCGAATAGCATTCTTGCGGCGAAACTCCAACGAATCCATTCCGATGGCCTCCGCCATTTCATCCATTTGACAATCAATCGCAAACGATGATTGCGTGGCGCCATATCCTCGATACGCTCCGCCAACCGGAAGATTGGTGTAACACGATTCTCCAACAAAATGAATGTTCGGGGTCCGGTATAGCGGCAATATTTTACTGCCGCTGTTACAGACCACGGTCAAGGCATGCGATCCATAAGCGCCGGTATTGGTAATGCAATCGAGACCGACGGCGGTAATGGTTCCATCTTTTTTAACACCGGTGCGAACCCGCATCTTTTCCGGGTGACGAGTCCGGGAAGAGACGAATTCCTCTTCGCGGGTGTATTTCCAGAACACGGGGCGACCGGTTCGCATTGCCATCAGCGCCACCACATCTTCCAAAAGCACTTCCTGTTTTACACCAAATCCACCGCCGATGCGCGGCTTGATTACACGAATCTTTCGCACGGGAATATCCAATGTCTGGGCTACGATTCGACGTACATGAAATGGGACTTGCGTGCTGGTGGTGATGATCACCCGGCCGTCAGCGGCGAGGTGCGCCATTGAGACATGTGGTTCGATGGGACAATGCTGGGCATAGTCGGTATAGTATTCGTGATCCATTGCAACATCCGCTTCGCGCAAGCCCGCTTCCAAGTCGCCGACATCCATAGCCACCCGGGCGGCGAGATTCCTGGCCGGTTCGTAAGGAACGGGGATCGGAATATGCGCCTCGGGTTCATCGTGAATAACCGGTGCGCCGGGCTTCAGCGCTTCCTCTATGGACAACACTGCTGGCAAAACCTCGTACGTGACCTTTATTTTCTTCAAGGCCTCGATAGCTTGTTCGGCGGTTTCGGCCGCCACGGCGGCAACACGATCACCCACATGCCGCACTTTGTTGTCGAACATGAACGTATCATAGGGTGATGGCTCGGGAAATCCCTGCCCGGCGGTTGTGTGTGCGATTCTGGGGACGTTTCCATGATGCAGAATAATATGTACCCCGGGCATTTTATCCGCCTCGCTGGTATCTATCGAGGTGATGCGAGCGTGGGCGTGTGGACTCCACAACATTTTCACAATCAAGGCATCGGCAGGCTTGAAATCGGCCACAAACATCGGCTTACCAGTGGCAAGTGAGAGGGAATCAATTTTTTTGACGGACTTGTTGACAACCGTGAAGTTCTTTTTCATGCAACGCCTCCTTTTCCGGCGGCCGCAACCTTCCGTAATGCCGTTTGAATTTTTTCATACCCGGTGCAACGGCAGAGCTGTCCGTCGAGGTGAATCGCCATTTCCTCGTCGGTAGGTGTCGGATTTATATCAAACAACGCCTTGGCGGCCATGATCATACCCGGCATGCAGTAACCGCACTGAACTGCGCCCTCTTCCACCAGCGCCGCCTGAATGGGATGTGGGTTGTCCAGCGAACCGACCGATTCAACAGTGTCCACGATTCCGCCGTCGGCCTGCACCGCATAGGTAAGACACGAATTCACGACGCGACCATTCAGATTGACTGCGCACGAACCACAAGCGCCTTCACTGCAACCCATTTTCACACTGTAGCATCCGAGTTGACGGAGAATGTCGATGAGCTTTGTTTTTACATCGACCGTCACGGATTGTTTGCGTCCGTTTAACGTGAGTTGTATGGTCATGATGTTACTCATGTCGCACCTCCTTTGGCCATCTGCCATGCATCAATTATTACGTCTTCAAGATGTGCCTGGGCCAGAGCGCGTATGTAATCATCGCTGAAGCCATCGCCTCCTTTCCATTTCACCGAATCCAATGTCGAGGCAATCGCCTGCTTGATGGCATCGGTGGAAATGGCTACTCCGGCAAGTGCATTTTCCAACCCGGGGAGACGACACGGAAGCGGTACACCCGCTCCTGCCGCTATCCGAATATCGGCAACCGTTCGCTTGTCGAGTCTTATCCAGGCCGCCAGCGTCAGCAGGCTGAAGTCCATGTTCACCACGTTTTCCTTGTGGTAAGCGAAACCGCAACCGCTTTTGACTGCGGGTACTTTTATCTCCACGAGCAAATCACCGGGTTCATACAGGCGCGCCGGTTGACCTTTGAAATAAACATCCGCGGTATGGGTTTGGACATCCTGGCCTGTAATGGTCATTACCGCGCCAAGCGCAAGTAGTGCGACAGGAAAATCGTTCCAGGGAAAAACGCGGGCGATATTGCCGCCGATGGTGGTCATGTTGCGAATGGGCTGACTGACAAACCGAAGGGCCACGCGATCCAGCACCCAGCCGGGAGCATGATACGATTGTAGATCGGCGATGCGTGTGTTGGCTCCGATGGTAAAACTGTCCGGTCCATGATCGATACGGTCGTAGCCCATCCAAGCAAGGTCGACAGCGACTTTTTCCTCATCACCTTTTAGGAATGAGTGGGACGTAGCACCTGCCATTGGAAGTCCGGATGGGCCTAATTCCTTGAGAATACGTTTTGCCTCATCCAGAGTCGTCGGTCGATGATATCCACTTAGTTTCATAAGTATTCTCCCACGCATGAATGGTAGTCGCCGCAGTATTGAATAGGAAGAATTACACGCCCCTATCGTCGATTAAGGGAATCCACTAATGAAGAAATTTGCCAAGTCTCTTGAACACGGCTCGGCGGGAGCCGATACATCCACTATTTCTTTTATTTCGGAATTTCCACAGATCCATATCTACCCGCACAGATAGAATGCCTTCGTCATGATTTACCTGGCCGCGGCCAACATCTTTGCGGCGATATCATTCGCGTGATGGAACAACCTCTGCTCATCCACGCCGAGAAGCTCGCCCTTGGCCACGCGTATCACGCCGTTGACAATGGTATAATCAGCACGGGCACCTGCACCACAGAAAAGAATTGCTGATGCAGGGTCGGCCATGGCGCCGGCGTATTCGATTTTATCGAGGCGGAACATTGTGAGGTCGGCGAGCAGACCCGGTGCGATGCGTCCCAGGTCGCTCCATCCCAGCATTTCCGCCCCGCCCATCGTAGCCATTCGCACCACGGTTTGCGCAGGCATTGCGTCAACTGCTGTGCCAACACGATGCACCAACAGAGCCATCTGCAATTCGCGCGACAGGCTGGAGCTGTCATTGCTGGCGCTTCCGTCCACCGCCAATCCCACTCTTACTCCTGCTTTGAGCATTTTTGGAATCGGCGCAATACCGGAGCCAAGTCGCAGGTTCGATGTCGGACAATGAGCAACACCGGTTTTCGTCGCGGCGAGTCGGTGAATTTCAGCGTCGTTAAAATAGATGCCATGAGCGAACCAGACGTCAGGCCCCAGCCACTCGTTTTTCTCCATGTATTCAAGCGGCCGCATGCCATGGGTGGCAAGACAGTATTCCTCTTCGTCAACAGTTTCGCAAAGGTGTGTGTGGCAAATCACGTTACGTGAACGCGCGAACCTGATGGTCTCCAGTAAAAGTTCAGAGGTGACGGAAAACGGCGAACAAGGAGCCAACGCGATGCGGCACATGGAGTCCGGAGATGGATCATGACAGGCGTCAATGACTCGCGCACAATCCCGCAGAATTACTTCATGATGCTGAACCACATCGTCCGGAGGTAATCCGCCATCGGATCGCCCGCGACTCATACTTCCGCGTGTGGGATGAAATCGAATGCCCATTTCGCGAGCGGCGGCGATCTCAACATCGAGCAATTCACCCGTGGTGTTTTCAGGAAAGACATAAAAATGGTCGGTGGTGGTTGTGCAACCGGACAGCAACAATTCTCCCACACCAACACGTGTGCTGATGTCCACGGCCTCAGGCGTCAAACCGCGCCAGATTTCATAGAGTCCTATGAGCCAGTCGAATAGTTTTGCATTTTGCACGCAGGGAATATTTCGGGTGAGGGTCTGATAAAGATGGTGATGGGTGTTGATAAAACCGGGATAAACGACGTGACGGCTGGCGTCGATCACTTCAGCGTCGGCGGGTGGGAATGGTTTATGGGGGCCGGTATGGATGGCGGCGATGCGATTTCCTTGAATCAACAGGTCCGCGCCATTCAGCGGCGCTTCACCGTCGTTCATGGTGACCAGGGTGTGGATGTTTCGCAGAAGTATTTTCATTCAATTCTCTTCCACATTGCACGCGCTTGTTCAACGGCCTTGCGACGAATATTTTCCTCATCCAGATGATGAATGATTCCGTTTTCCATCAGGACCCGGCCTCTGCACATGGTCATGGTAACCGGGGCATTCACCAATCCGAACAGAAAGTGACCATAAAATGTCGATGGATCAAATGGCGTGAATGGCACATAATCCATAATGATCAGGTCGGCCAGATATCCCTCGACCAAACGACCCCGCCCTTCCGGAAATATTCTTTCGGCAATCAACCGATTGTTATCCAACAATAATCGGCAAGCTTCAACAAACGCCACACGCGGATCGCGCCGCACGGCCCGCTGAATCAAATACGCGGCCCTGGCCTGCGCGATCATGTTGTTGGACATTCCATCGGTGCCAAGTCCCACCAGAATTCCCGCGTGCAACAGTTCAAGCAGAGGGGTAACAGCCAGGCCGTTGTTCATGTTGGACTCGGGATTTGTAACCATCATGCATCCGGTGTCGGCCAGCAGATTCCATCCCCGTTCGTCAAGGTGAATACCATGGGCGAAAATCGATCCCGGACCGGCAATTCCAGCCTTTACAAAACGGTCAACCGGTGCCTCTCCATATTTTTCCAACGACTCTTCAGCATCGCATTCCGCTTCATCGATATGGACATGAAAACCGACACCCATCGTTTGTCCTTCGGTTGCACAACGCTCCAGTGTGGCATTGCCCAAGGTCATGGAAGCATGCAATCCGAACAGCGCTTTAATCTGCGGGTCATCATCATCCCGGCATTTTTTGATAAAACGTATGTTTTCTTCAATACCCTCGCCCACGCGGTTACGGTCGGAGACTTCATAACACAAACAGCCGTTCAGCCCGGCTTCACGGAATGCTTTTTCAATGATATCGAGACTACTGAAACTGCACGAGGGTGAGGCATGGTGATCAATGATGGTGGTGCATCCGGCATGGATGGCCTCCACCATCGGAAGCATGGACGAATAATACACATCGTCTTCGTTTAATGCATAATCCAGTTTCCACCAAAGCCGTTCCAGTATCTGTTTGAAATTCGAAGCTGGCTCACCGGGTGGCGAGAATCCACGCGCCAATGTTGAATAGAGATGGTGGTGCGTATTGATAAATCCCGGCATAATCACGCGTCCATTCGCATCGATAATCCGGTCCGCCGACGCATCTCCCACATCGCCGACCGCGGCGATGGTTTCATCTTCGACCAACACCGCGCCGTGATCAAAGAAATCGCCTTGTTCATCCAACGTAACCAAAATGCCGTTTTTTATAAGTACGCTTCCCATGACTATGCCTCCTTTGTGATGATCAGTGGCATGTAGGACACGGATCGCGTGACGCCATAAAATAACGAAGCCATTTCCACCGCGTGACGCAATGATACTTGCTCCTTGTTTGACTTTACACTTGTCCCGTGTACCGCCACAAGATGCCAATCCAAATGCCATTCGGCACGCAATTCGGGAGTCGTGTAGACAATAGTATCCGCGATTGCCAATGTATGCGTTTCGCCATTCACCCTGGAATAAACAAAGCTGGCGCGCCCCTTTTGCTCCATCAGAAAAGCATTATCCGTCTCACTCACAAATTCATCGGCGTTCAGATAAATGCGTGGTTTATCCTTATAAGGTTTTCCAATGCTTGGACAAAACGTGACGCAATTTCCACATTCATTGCAAAAGTCGGAGTAAACCGCGACCTGATAGGGTTGGTTGATTCGAATGGTTTCTCCGCCGAGAGTGAACCATTGCCCATTATGTATCCGCCCGATCGGTAAATTCCAGTGAGCGGGAATATGCTCATACGTGAACAAGGCAAGGTTGGGACAAACTCCAACGCAGTAACTGCACAAGTGATCACAATCCAGACAACGCGCCGCCTCGCGTCGTGCGGCGTCAGCGCCCAATGTCTCCACTACTTCCTGAAAATCCCTGCGCTGACCGGCCGGGCGTTGAGGAATGGATTCAGGCGTCGAACGCGTAGCCCGATGCAATTGAATCGAACCACGGTCAATTTTCGGGAAAATCGCGCGGTCGGTCGGTGCGATAGAACCTTCGAACCGCTCCCGAATCGAACGTGCAATCCGTTTGCCATCCCCAAGCGCCTTTACAATCGTTGCCGGCCCGTCACCAATTGCATCACCCCCCGCATACACGCCGTCCAAACAAGTTTCCAGTGTAGTTGGCTTTACTTCGATGTAACCATTGGAATTAAATTCCACACCTTCATTTTTCAACCAATCGAAATCGCCAGACTGATTGATCGCGACGATCAATGCATCAAGAGGGAGTTCCTCGAACTTTCCTTCAACTGGCCTGGGTTTTCTCCGACCGCCGGCATCCGGCTCGCCAAGCTCCATCACACTGCACACAAGTCCGGAGAGACGTCCCTCATGTGCCAGCAGTTTTTTGGGCGCCAGCAATTCACGGACAGGAATATTTTCGTCAAGCAGTCCGGTAATTTCATCGTATTGCGCAGGCATTTCATACCGGGTGCGCCGATAGATCACCGACACCTGTTCCGCACCAATCCGCCATGCTGTTCTGGCACAATCCATGGCAACGTCACCGCCCCCCACAACCCCGACGCGATTACCAAGTTTGGGCGGACGCCCTTCACGGCATTCTTTCAGAAACGAAAGGGAATCCCAGACCCCGTCGACGTTCTCCCCTTCCATTCCCAGCTTTCCGGCTTTTTGCGCACCAATCGCAATGACAACGGCATCAAAGCCTTCTTTCCGAAGATCCGTCAACGTGAAGTCTTTGCCTGCGCAGACATTGTGCCTGATCTGAACGCCGCGTTGTACAAGAAATGACGTATCCTTGAGCAATGCATCATCGGAAGCACGATAGCCAGGAATCGAAGACGAAACCATGCCGCCCTCGCGGTCGCGCGCATCCATGATCGTAACCTGATAACCGGCACGACTCAAGAAGTCAGATGTCGCCAGGCCGCAAGGTCCGGCGCCGATTATCGCGATGCGTTCCTTGCGTTTTGTTTCCGTGTTCACGTTAGCGCGTGCGTGATCGACGATAAATCTTTTGATTTCCCGGATTTCCACCGGTTGATCCAGATGACTGCGCACACATCGGGCATGACAGGGATGATGACACGCCCGGCCTAAAATAGCCGGCATGGTGTTGTCACGTTCGACAACGTCGGCCGCCTTTTGAAGTTGTCCGGTCTTCACCATCCGCATGTATTGTGGAACTTTTTGTTCAATCGGACAGACATCGGTGCAAGGCGCCTTGATGCAATCAAACGAACCCAACGGACGCAATGACTTGGTGTCGGCCCGCTGGTAAGTATCGGCATGGTAGGATTTATCTGCCGACACATGTTCGGCATACGACGCGAGATTATGAAGTGCGGCTTTCCGTTTGTCGTTAACTCCAGCGGACTTCACGACCCAGTCATCGAGGTTCACGCTGTTGAGTTCCGATAAGGATTTGCGAAGAATCGAGTAATACTGGGTCATTCGCGCATAACCGCCTGAACGCAGAAGATCCGAACACACGGTCACAGTTTTCATACCGCAACCGAGCAACGCGGGGATATTAAACGCGTCAGCGCCGCCGGAAAATGACATATCCAATTCGCCGTCGAATTCTTCCTGGAGTTTTCGCGCCACCTGCACCGTAATGGCATGCAAAGGTCGGCCCGACATGTACATTTGTTTTTCCCGCGATGAAAATACCTTGCGATGATTGATGACTTCAAGCGTGTTGGAAAGCTTGACGCCGAAACATAATCCTCGTTTTTCGGCAATCTCCCGCAAATCACGAATCAACGCCACGGCATGATCAAATGTGATGTCATGCCCGAATGCTTCATCGGGAACGGTAATATCAGAAAAACCAAGCTCATCGTTTAGCAACCGGCGAAGTTCACGCGCACCCAGCAACGTAGGATTCAATTTCACGTAGGTGTGAAGGCCACGTTCCTCCAGCATATAGCGACAGATCGCACCAATCTCCTCGGGCGGGCAACCATGCATGGTGGAAAGTGTGATATTGTCGGATATACGTTTGGGTATGTGGATGTCATCTATACCGGGAAAATGATCGCGGAGATCATTCACCACCGCGGAGATAAGGTTCGATCCATCATCCATACTGCGGAAGAACTCCTGCACATTTGACTTGAGAATTCCCTCCATGTTGTAGCCGACACTCATATTGAATATCGCACCGGGACTGTCGCCCGGCATTCCCAGCATGCGATGCAAGGCATGGATCAGTACCCAGGCATTGGTGTACTCACGGATGGATTCCGCGATGCGCAGTTCCTGCGACCACTCTACATTAAAGCCGGCGTCTTCCATGTCGATGCAAGGCTTGGATACATCCAACTTATCCAACGTTTGAACGGTTTTCAGCTCAATGAAACGTGCGCCGCACAACCAGGCGGCAATGATATTCTGCGCCATTTGCGTGTGCGGGCCGGCGGCAACTCCAATCGGGGAATCAATATTTTGTCTAAATACCGAAGTCTTGAATGAATCGTCGGGTGAAGGCTGGAAAAAGACCTTGCGGTTGAGTCCCAACATGGAACCCGAGGCACTCCATTCATCGCGGAGCCATCGAGCCAACTTCACTGCGTCCAACGGATATAATCGATCACTCATTATCAGGTCTCCCCACCGTGCCATTGTTTGATTCCATCTCGATGGCAACCAGCACAAAGGAAATATCACCGCCATTATTTCAATATCAGGGAAGCACCGATACTCCTTCTGCGACGAATAGACCGCTCAAACGTTTCGTCTTTTCCCTGATAGGTCATTACGGCGCGTGCCCGATGGTATTAAAACTGCTTTATAACGATGATATTCGCCATGAACTCCACCTTTTCGATTATTGATGGTAACGAAGCCGCCGCCGCAATTGCGCACAAAGTCAGTGAAGTTTGCGCAATCTATCCGATCACGCCTTCCTCCAACATGGGCGAACTGGCCGACCAATGGTCCAGCGAGGGCCGCACGAACATCTGGGGCACCGTCCCGCTGGTTGTTGAGATGCAAAGTGAAGGTGGCGCCGCAGGCGCTGTTCACGGCGCATTGCAAACCGGAGCCATGGCCACCACGTTCACCGCGTCCCAGGGATTACTTCTCATGATCCCCAACATGTATAAAATCGCCGGTGAATTGACTCCGGCGGTATTTCATGTATCTGCACGAGCAATTGCATGCCAGGGTCTTTCCATTTTTGGTGACCATGCCGACATCATGTCCGTGCGCGGGACCGGATTCGCCCTCCTTGGCGCCGCTTCAGTGCAGGAAGCCGCCGACATGGCATTGATCGCCCATTCCACCACGTTAAAGACCCGGGTTCCATTTATTCACTTCTTTGATGGATTCCGTACATCTCATGAAGTAAACAAGGTCGTAACGCCGGATGACGATGTCATACGCGCCATGATTGATGAGGAAGCCGTGCTGGCTCATCGGGCACGCGCCTTGAATCCTGACAAACCCGTCATGCGCGGAACGGCACAAAATCCTGATGTGTACTTTCAAGGTCGCGAAACCGTGAATCCATTTTATGCGGCAGTTCCTGATGCCGTTCAGTCCGCCATGGATCAGTTGGCTTCACTGACCGGACGTAAGTACAAACTTTATGATTACTACGGCCATGCTGAAGCCGAACGCGTGGTTGTCCTGATGGGATCAGGGGTTGAAACCGTCAAGGAAACGATTGATGTCCTGTTGGCCAATGGAGAAAAAGTCGGCGTTCTGATGGTCCGGTTATTCCGCCCGTTTTCCGCCGGACATTTCGCCGCCGCCCTGCCCGCCACGGTAAAGACACTTGCCGTACTGGATCGATCCAAGGAACCGGGATCTGCCGGAGAGCCCCTGTATCAGGATGTCATCACCGCCCTGGTGGAACAATTCAATGATGGCAGGTTGTCCATGCCGTCCCTACCCCGGATCATTGGCGGACGCTACGGACTTTCCTCCAAGGAATTCACCCCGGCTATGGTAAAAGCCGTATATGACGAATGCGCGAAAGCACAACCCAAAAATCACTTCACGGTAGGTATCAACGACGATGTTTCGCATACCAGCCTGGAAATCGATCCCGACTTCGTGATTGAATCCGATAAAGTTGTCCGGGCCGTGTTTTATGGACTTGGTGCGGATGGCACGGTCGGTGCAAACAAAAACTCGATCAAGATTATCGGGGAAGAGACAGATTTTTATACACAGGGTTATTTTGTCTATGACTCAAAAAAATCCGGATCGCAAACGGTTTCACATCTTCGTTTCGGTCCCGACCCCATTCGCTCCACCTACCTGATTCAATCCGCCAACTTTGTCGGATGTCACCAATTTGGCTTCCTGGAAAAAACCGATGTGCTCAAGCTGGCCGCGCCCGGCTCGGTATTTCTTCTTAACAGTCCCTTCGGCCCGGATGACGTCTGGAACAAATTGCCGGGACGAATCCAGGAACAAATCATTGCCCGTAAGATATCGTTTTACGTCATTGATGCCTACAAAGTCGCCAGGGAAAGCGGCATGGGTTCGCGCATCAACACCATCATGCAAACCTGCTTTTTCGCAATCTCCGGCGTTTTGCCGCGCGACAAAGCCATTGAACAAATCAAGAAGGCGATCGAAAAAACCTACAAACGAAAAGGCGTGGAAGTTGTTCAAAAGAATTTCGCCGCCGTGGATCATACCCTTGCCCATCTTTATCAGGTAAATGTGCCGTCAGCCGTCACCGCTGACACCGCGCCGCCGCGAATTGTCTCAGACAACGCTCCTGAATTTGTACAAAGTGTACTCGTCCCGATGATGATCGGAGAAGCCGACAATCTGCCGGTAAGCAAGATGCCGGTAGACGGGACATTCCCCACAGCAACGACGAAATGGGAAAAAAGAAACATTTCCGACATGGTGCCGGTTTGGGATGAAACAATTTGCATCCAGTGCGGACTTTGCGGACTGGTCTGCCCTCACAGCGTCATACGTTCCAAAACCTATGATGAATCGCACTTAACCCATGCGCCCGCCGCATTCAAATCCGCTACCTTACGAGGCAAGGATGTCGCACCAGGATCACGGTATACCTTGCAGGTTTACATTGAAGACTGTACCGGGTGCGGACTATGCGTCGGGGTATGCCCGACCAAAAACAAGCAGGAGGTCGGATTACGCGCAATCAATATGGAAGCCAAGGCTCCCGTTTTCGAAGACGAGCGTGAAAATATCCGTTTTTACGAAACGTTGCCGGTCAATACGGATCCGACACTGGATGGAACCCTGGTCAAGGATGTGCAGTACATGGATCCTTTGTTCGAGTTCTCTGGAGCTTGCAGTGGTTGCGGAGAAACGCCGTACGTTAAAATATTAAGTCAGCTTTTCGGTGATCGCATGCTGGTGGCCAACGCCACCGGCTGTTCATCGATTTATGGCGGAAACCTTCCTTCCACCCCTTGGTCAGTCGATCATCTGGGACGAGGCCCCGCCTGGTCGAATTCGCTGTTTGAGGACAATGCCGAGTTTGGATTCGGATACCGGCTGACCCTCGATAAACATTCGGAATATGCCAGTGAATTGATAAAGAAATTCGGACCGCAATTGGGCGATCAACTGGTAGACGATATCCTGAACGGAAGAAGAACCGGTAAAGCCGAGGTGGAAAAACAACGGGAACGAGTATCTGCCGCCAAAGAAATATTAACGTCCGTCAAAGATCCGGACGCGCGGCGCCTGTTGTCGATTATTGATTGTCTGGTCAACCGCAGTATTTGGATTATGGGGGGAGACGGATGGGCGTACGATATCGGGTACGGCGGATTGGATCACGTACTCGCCTCGGGACGCGATATCAATGTGCTGGTTCTGGACACCGAAGTATATTCCAACACCGGTGGTCAGATGTCCAAATCAACGCCACGCGGCGCGGTGGCAAAATTTGCCGCCGGTGGCAAACAATTGGGCAAAAAAGACCTTGGCCTACTGGCCATTTCCTATGGTCATGTCTACGTTGCCCGGGTTGCGATGGGCGCAAATCCACGCCAGACCTTGCGGGCATTGGTTGAAGCAGAACAATATCCTGGACCATCGCTGGTCATTGCCTACAGCCACTGCATTGCACACGGCATCGATATGGCAAATGGTCTGAAACAGCAAAAACTCGCGGTCGACAGCGCACACTGGCCGCTTTACCGGTTCAATCCGGGTCTGATGGGATCGGACAAAAACCCGTTCAGTCTCGACAGCAAACCTCCCACCATTTCACTCCGGGATTATGCTTACAACGAAGTTCGCTACCGGATGCTTCATCACAGCCATCCCGAAGAAGCCAGCCGGTTGCTCAAATTGGCGGAGCAGGATGTCAAGGAGCGCTGGGCCATTCACGAAAGCCTTGTTAAACGCTATGAACCCGCACCGGCTGTTGCCGCCGTTGAAAGCAGGAGCACGACATGAACCTAAGTACCAACTATATGGGTCTTCATCTGAAAAATCCGCTCGTCCCCTCCGCGTCCCCCATCATGGAAAACGTGGACAACATCCGCCGGCTGGCCGACGCCGGAGCTTCCGCAGTTACCATGTTCTCCATATTCGAAGAGCAACTTCGCATGGAAGCGGCGGCTTTGGACCACTACACATCGGTAGGCGACAATATGTATGCGGAATCATTGTCGTTCTTTCCGCAAACGGATGAATACCATGTTGCACCGAACCGGTACCTCGACATCATTCACCGGGCTTCGCAGGCTGTTGACATTCCCATCATTGGAAGCTTGAACGGCATGACCAATGAAGGCTGGATTGACTACGCGGCGCAAATTGAAAAAGCCGGCGCCAAAGCACTGGAATTGAACATATTCATGATTCCCACCGACCCGAAAATCAGCGGTGGCAAGGTTGAGGAGTCCTATATCGATATCGTGAAGGCGGTCCGTGACGCAGTCTCCATTCCAATCGCGGTAAAAATGAATCCGTTCTTCAGTTCGATTGCCAATATGGCGAAAAGGTTTGAGGAAGCTGGCGCTGATGGACTGGTTCTCTTCAACCGGTTTATACAACCTGACTTCGATCTTGAAGAACTCGAAGTCGTGCCAAACCTCACCCTTAGCTCGCCCGGTGAAATCAGGCTTCCGCTCCGGTGGATTGCCATCCTGTATGGCCGTCTCGGCATATCGCTGGCGGCATCTCGCGGCGTTCATTCATCGCGTGAAGTTATTAAATACATCCTGGCTGGCGCGGATATTGTTTGCATGACATCCGCCTTGCTCAAACAGGGCATCCCCTACCTCAACCACTTGCTCACCGATCTGGTCGCCTGGATGGATGAACATGAATACGAGTCGATCGAACAGATGAAAGGCGCCATGAGCCAGAAGTCCGTTTCCGATCCATCGGCATTCGAGCGCGCGAATTATATCAAGACCATTGAGCATTTCAAACGACACCATGCCGCCAGCATGCCGTGGTAAGTGATAGTGAATCAGTACAAAATAAGGAGAATAAAAAATGAAAGTTGAAGTTGATGCCAGCACCTGCACGGGTTGTGCAGTTTGCAGTGATTTGGCGCCGGAAGTATTCGAATTGACGGATGACAATATTTCAATCGTCAAAACGCCTGAAGTGCCAGCCGGATTGGAAGACAAAGTTCAAGAAGCGGCCGATAGCTGTCCGGTAACCTGTATTGCCATTTCCTGATCGGTGTCATTGCCGGTATGCTGATGATTCTCATGCCGGTAGCGATTCTTTGACGGAATAAAGGACCGAACCAACATGCATGTTCCATTGGGATTAATTTTAGTTCCTCTTATCGGGGCATTTGTCATGTTGGCATTGGGCCTCACGAAAATGCGAAAACCTCTGGTGATCGCATGTTCCACGGTTATTGGTCTTGGGTCCCTGCATCTGCTCTTCAATCAACTGCATTCTGAATTTCTACTGATGCCAATCAATGAACACGATTGGCTTCCAGTATTCGGTTGGTTGGGACTGGGAATCGGCGTTCTCCTGTTCATCATCAGCATTCGTCATCGACAGTACCTCGCGGCGATCTTGGCCGCGACACAGGCAACGCTGGCCTGGTGGGCCGAGCACCTCACGCATATTTCGGAACAAGTAGTGCCTGCGCCCATGGTAATTGATCATTTATCGACCATCATGGCGGCAATCGTCGGGCTGATCGGCGGACTGATTTGCGTCCATGCCGTTGGCTACATGAAAGATTGGCATGAACATCACAAAAACCTTCCTGATCGACGTAATGTTTTCTTTTTTCTCCTGTTTATTTTTCTCTCATCCATGTTTGGTTTGGTATTTGCCAACAGCCTGCCTTGGCTGGTCTTTTTCTGGGAAGTCACCACTATTTGTTCCTTTTTCCTGATCGGCTACGCACGTTCTGACGAAGCCATCAAAAACTCATTTCTGGCTTTGAAGCTGAATCTGATTGGCGGGATTTTCATGACGTTGGGATGGATTCTGATTATCTGGCGGGGGGGAACCCTGGATATGCTTCAAATAGTGGCTTCCGGTGACGCACTTTACCTTTTGCCGGTTGCCATGATTTGTGTGGCTGGATTGGTCAAATCGGCCCAGTTTCCCTTCTCGCCCTGGTTACTCGGTGCGATGGTGGCGCCGACACCTGTTTCCGCCATGCTACATGCCAGCACCATGGTAAAGGCCGGTGTGTATGTAATCATCCGGTTTGCCCCGGTTTTGCAAGACACCACGGCCGGACTTATGATATCATTGATTGGTGCAACTACTTTTCTCCTCACCTCTCTGATCGCCATCGGCCAGAATAATGCCAAACGAGTTCTGGCTTACTCCACCATCGCCAACCTTGGCCTTATCGTTACATGCGCAGGCACCGGACAATACAATGCCATTTGGGCGGCCATACTATTAATTATATTCCACGCAGTCGCCAAAGCACTTCTGTTTCTAGCCGTTGGCACGGTTGAACATCGTCTTGGCAGTCGTGATATCGAGGATATGCAGGGACTTATTATGCGTCATCCGGCGCTTGCCGTGGCCATGTTGGTGGGAATCGCCGGGATGTTCCTGGCGCCTTTCGGATTATTGATAAGCAAATGGGCCGCACTGGAAGCACTGATTGTAGTCAATCCCATCCTGCCGATATTTGTTGTTTTCGGCAGTTCAGCGACGCTATTTTTCTGGGCAAAGTGGATGGGTAAAATCATTGGCGCGGAGCCTGGTACCCGCCCGGTTCCTGATGACACCCACTCGCTCGAATTGATTGTGTTGGCGGTACTGACGTCCATGGTGATTGTCTGTTGCGCAGCTTTCCCCTGGGTCGCGGAAATGATGATCGACCCCTATGTTATTTCCGCCTACGGGCGCACCATGATTATTGATCGCGAGACCATGGTGGTCATGTCCATCATGCTCTTGCTGGTGGCGCTACTTCCGTTAAGCCTTCTTTATCGGGGTGGCGAACGTTTCCGTCGCGTGGCGCCTTATCTTGCAGGAGCCAACTACGAACACCCCTACCGATTCACCGGCTCCGCCGGCAAAGAATATTCAATGGGATTCAAAAACTATTACCTGGCTGAATATCTTCCCGAGGCCGGTATATGCCGCTGGGGATATCTGGCTTCGCTGACACTATTGCTGGTACTCATGGTGGTGGCATTATGACGCGAAACTTTCTGGCGGGATTTGCTTATCTATTGCTGGCGCCGGTGATCGGCGCCGTATTGGCCGGCATTGACCGCCGCATCACGGCACGCATGCAAGGTCGACGCGGTCCCCCCATCCTTCAGCCGATTTACGATTTATTCAAACTACTTCAGAAAGAGCCGATCGGTGTTCGTCGCACCGGACATTTTTTTGTATTTGGCCATCTGATTTTCATGATGGCGGCAGGATTTGAATTTTTCTTTGGCGGCGACTTGTTGATTGTGATTTTCGCGTTTGCGCTTTCCAGCGTATTCCTCGTTTTGGGAGCCTATGCCGCCCATTCACCCTTCAGTCACATTGGCGCCGAACGTGAATTGCTCCAGATGATGGCGGCCGAACCGATTCTCCTGCTGACCGCCATGGGATTTTATCTCGCAAACGGAAGCTTCCGTGTGGAACAGATATCCACACATCCCGTTCCGGCACTGTATGTTCTACCCGGTATATTTGCCGCGCTCGCCTTTATTCTAACCATTAAACTTCGCAAATCACCATTTGACCTTGCCACGTCCCATCACGCTCATCAGGAAATCGTCAAAGGACTGACCACGGAATTTTCCGGCGTTTCCCTTGCACTGGTGGAAATTGCGCACTGGTATGAAACGATCATGCTGTTGGGTCTGTTTTACCTTTTTCTCGCACCCTATCCGGTCGCGGCCATCCTCCTCGTTGCGGTTGTTTACGGACTCGAAATCCTGCTGGATAATACCAGCGCCCGCATGAAATGGCAGTGGGCAATGAAAAGCTCCTGGACAACCGCCTCCATTCTCGGCGCCATCAACCTCATTGTGATTTATTACTGGCTGGGAGGACAGCCATGAGCTTTTTCACCAAATCGCCATGGATTGTCCATTACGACGGCGCCAGTTGTAACGGTTGCGACATCGAAGTGCTGGCCTGCTTGACTCCCCGTTATGATGTGGAGCGATTCGGATGCATTAACACCGGCAACCCCAAACATGCCGACATTTTGCTCATCACCGGCTATATCAATGAACAAAGTGAGCCGGTAGTCAGGGCCATCTACGAGCAGATGGCTGACCCCAAGGTCGTAGTCGCCATTGGTATTTGCGCAACAAGCGGTGGAATCTTCAAGGATTGCTACAACACCAAAGGTGGTGTGGATACGGTCATTCCGGTTGATGTCTATGTGCCCGGTTGCGCCGCACGCCCAGAATCCATCATCGATGGCGTGGTAAAAGGCATCGCCATACTCGACCAGAAGCGCAAAACACTTAAGGAGTCGCGCAAAGCATCATGATCCCCGAGCAAGTCATTCATGAAATTGATTCAACCGATCTGCTTGAACGCACGCAGATCATGAAGCGTGAAGGATGGCGACTGGTGCAGATTTGCGCCACGACGCTGGACGCCTTTGAAATGAGCTACAGCTTTACCATCGACAACCGATTTGAGCATTTCCGGCTTAAAATCCCATTACAGCAACCGATCCTGCCCAGCATTACCGAAATATACTTTGGCGCCTTTGCCTATGAGAATGAATTGCACGACCTTTTCGGCATTTCGTTCCAAGGACTCAAACTCGATTACGCCGGCAACTTTTTCAAGACGTCGGTTAAAAAGCCGTTTGCCACCAGCATGTGCGTGATTAAAAAAGGAGAAGCCGGTGTCTGAACGAACGGTCATTCCATTCGGGCCTCAACACCCTGTCCTGCCGGAGCCTATCCATATCGATCTGGTGGTGGAAGATGAGCATGTCAAAGAGGCCATCCCCTCCTTTGGCTTTATTCATCGCGGACTTGAGAAGCTGGTTGAGAAAAAAGATTTCAACGAATTCACCTACGTTGCGGAGCGGGTGTGCGGCATCTGCAGTTACATTCATGGCATGGGGTATTGCCAAGCCGTGGAAAAAGTCATGAATGTCGAAATCCCGCCCCGTGCAAATTACCTCCGGGTATTTTGGGCGGAACTTTCCCGGGCGCACAGTCATTTGATGTGGGCAGGTTTGCTGGCCGATGCGTTTGGTTTTGAGAACCTCTTCATGCAGTGCTGGCGGATTCGCGAAACGCTTCTCGATGTAATCGAGGAAACCACCGGCGGTCGCGTCATTTTCGGATCCGCCAAAATCGGCGGTGTGCGCCGCGATGTCGATAATGAAACGTTGAAACGTTGCGCGGCCAAAGTCGCCTCTGCAGCGGTTGAGTTTGAGGAAATTAAAAAGGTTTTCCGCGACGACTATTCAGTAAAGTCGCGCTTGTGTGGGATCGGCATGCTTTCCCGCGATAATGCATGGGAACTTGGCGCGGTCGGACCGACTCTTCGAGGCAGTGGCATTAGCACCGATACCCGGCTTGAAGGATATGCGGCCTACCGCGACTTATCCATAACCCCGATCGTGGAAACCGCTTGTGACAGCTATGCGCGTTGCATGGTGCGACTGCATGAAATCAGCCAATCCCTTGATCTCATTCAGGAAGTTGCGGCCCGCACCCCCGAAGGTCCGGTTTTCGAAAAACCCAAGGGCTACCCCAATGGCGAATATTTTGCCCGATTGGAACAGCCTCGCGGTGAAGTCATTTATTATGTAAAAGGTAATGGAACGAAGAACTTGAGTCGGTTCCGGGTACGAACCCCGACGTTTGCCAATATTCCCGCCCTGCTTCACATGTTGCAAGGATGCGAACTGGCGGATGTCGGCTTGATCGTGCTTACGATCGACCCATGTATCAGTTGTGCGGAGCGATGAAATGAAACCTCTCGCCATGACCAAACTTTCGTTGCGGAACCTGTTCAAAGAACCGGTGACGGTGGCCTATCCGGTTATACCGCGGGAATACTTCCCCGGTACCCGGGGTCGCATACTTATAGAGCCATCCACATGCAATCTTTGCGTTATCTGCGATGTTCGATGTCCGACAAAGGCAATCAAAGTCGATCGTAAAGGTCAAACCTGGACCATTGATCGCCTGTCCTGCATTCAATGCGGTGCTTGCGTCGAGGCATGTCCAAGGAAATGCCTGACCACCGGCAATCAATATTCCGAACCCATGACCGAAAAGTCTGTCCTTGTAGTCCCGATTCCGTTTGTTCCGCCGCCGCCCAAACCAAAACCGCCCGCAAAGGATGCAAGCGATGCAAAAGACAGTCCCGTATAGCATGGCCATTGAAAGCCGATATCCGGAGCAGATTGCCGTCTGTATTGCCCGTGATTCCTCCGGACGTTACAACCCCATGACGATTGGATGGTTCATGCCGGTTTCCATGAAGCCGCCACTGATTGCCGTGGCAATCGGTAATTCCCGTCACACGAATGCAGTGATCAAGCACGCTGGTGAATTTGTTTTATCCTTTCTATCCGAGGACCAGGCTAATCTGGCCCGCTACTTCGGCACAAAATCCGGTCGTGATACCGACAAGTTCGGCACTATTCGTTGTGAAACCGTTCCGGCGGATAAAATTGACAACCGGTTGATTCGTGATGCCGTGGCGAATTTTGAATGCGTGGTCAAACAAACGGTGGAAACGGGTGATCACACCATATTTATCGGTGAAATCGTTTGTGCCCATGTCACGGATAATCCGGTCAATCGTATGTTCACCCTGGTCAAAGCGGAACACTTGAATGGTGTGCGACAAAAATCCGTATAACGGAGGAAAACATGAATGCCGTTGAAACTAATGTTATCGGCGATGAAAAAAGGTGGCGCCTTGTCGAGGCGGTCATGCGACGTTGCGGCTACTGCGGCGATGCCTTGATTGAAACCTTGCATGCCGTACAGGAGACCTATGGCTTTATCGACGAATCATCTATGCGTCGCGTGGCGGATTCATTGAAACTACCGTTAAGCAAGGTTTACGGTGTCGCAACATTCTACCACTTCTTCCACCTTAAACCGAAGGGTCGCCATACTTGCGTGGTCTGTATGGGAACTGCCTGTTACATCAAAGGCGCCGATGCCATCATGCAAAAAATTGATGACGCATTTGGCGTGAAGGCTGGTGAGACCACGCCGGATGACCACTTGTCGGTCATGACGGCGCGCTGTGTTGGTTCCTGTGGATTAGCCCCTGCCGTGGTGGTGGATCAACAGGTATTAGGGCATATCAAACCGGATCAAGTCGTCAATCACATCAAGGAGCTGGAATCATGACCCCCGAAGCCCTCCAGCAAGTAGCCAAAGCCGAGCAGGACGCCATCACCAAACAACCGCAACGCATCGGTGTTTGCACTGCCGCCGGCTGTCTTTCATGCAAAAGCGGAGAAGTCCTAAAAACACTTCAAACCGCACTCGAACGCCGGGCCGACGTACCCTACAAAGCGGTGGGGGTCGGATGCATGGGGCTTTGCGCGCATGGACCGCTGGTGTCGGTCGAACCCGATGGTTTACTTTACCAGGACGTCGGCAAGGACGATATTCCAGCTTTGGTGGATTCTCTGGCCACGACACCGGTCATGGAAAAGCAATGCGATCTCAAAGCGCCATTTTTCAGCCGACAAGTCAAGGTGGTACTGGATAAGTTCGAGAAAATCCAGCCCGAACGCATCGAGTCCTATCTGGCCAACGGCGGTTACGAAGCTTTGATGCAATGCGTAACCAACCGATCACCGGAGCACATACTGGACGAAGTAAAACGAAGCGGCCTTCGTGGTCGCGGCGGCGGAGGATATCCCACCGGATTAAAGTGGGAAACCGTAGCCAAGGCGCACGGCGCCAGGAAATTCGTGATCTGTAATGCTGATGAAGGCGACCCCGGCGCTTTCATGGACCGCAGTGTATTGGAGTGCGCGCCGCATCGGATTCTGGAAGGAATGGCCATCGCCGCATATGCGGTTGGCGCAACCGCAGGTTACCTTTATGTGCGCGCGGAATACCCGCTTGCCGTGCAACGACTAAAGCTGGCTATTCGCCAGGCGGAAAAATTCGGACTTTTGGGCGATCACATTTGTGGAAGTTCATTCAGCTTTAAAGTGGAAATTCGGCTTGGCGCCGGGGCCTTTGTATGCGGAGAAGAAACCGCGTTGATCGCATCGATTGAGGGACGGCGAGGTCAACCGCGACCGCGCCCGCCCTTCCCTGCTGAAAAAGGTTTATGGGGCAATCCGACATTGATCAATAACGTGGAAACATTTGCGAATGTCCCGGCTATTCTCGTAAAGGGAGCGGATTGGTTTGCGGCAATGGGTACGGAACAAAGCAAAGGAACCAAGGTTTTCGCTTTAGCCGGAAAAATCAACAATACCGGCTTGATCGAAGTTCCCATGGGCATCAGCTTAAGAGAAATCGTGGAGGAAATGGGCGGAGGCGCTCCAGATGGACACACCATCAAGGCCGTACAAACCGGAGGTCCATCCGGCGGCTGTATTCCCTCGGATCGGTTTGATATTTCCGTGGACTACGAGTCGCTGAAGAAAATGGGATCCATCATGGGTTCCGGAGGCATGATCGTGATGGATGAAACATCGAGCATGGTCGATGTCGCTCGCTTTTTCATGGAGTTCTGCAAGTCGGAGTCATGTGGCAAGTGCGTACCATGCCGGGTGGGAACATCACAATTGTACGACCTACTGGAACGGGTCCGCAAAAAACGCGCATCGCACCGGGATCTGGAGCGGATCGAACAACTATGCGAAATGGTGCGTACCACGAGTCTATGCGGACTCGGGCAAACCGCGCCAAATCCACTGTTGAGCACCTTGAAATTCTTCCGTCACGAATACGAAGAACTTCTGGTGGATCAACATGGGGAGGCCGTGTCATGACCACAACCAGCGCAAAAGTCATCACACTGACCATTGACGGACGCGAAGTAGGAGCGCGCGAAGATCAGACGATTCTGACCATTGCGCGTGAAAACAAAATACACATTCCGACACTTTGCTTTCTCGAAGGCTTGTCACCTGCGGGAGCTTGCCGTCTTTGTCTGGTGGAAATTGTCGGAACCAACCGGATTCTCCCCGCGTGCACGACCTATGCCACGGATGGGATGGTGGTACGGACTACATCCGAGTCACTGGAACAACACCGTCGCACGGTCATTGAACTGCTGTTTGCCGAGGGAAATCATGTTTGTGCCGTTTGTGTTTCCAACGGAAATTGTGAATTGCAGGATCTCGCCACGGAATTGGGCGTGGACCACATCACCCTGCCCTACCTCAACCCGAAACGTCCGGTTGATGCCAGCCATCCACGATTCACGCTGGACCACAACCGTTGCGTATTGTGCGCACGTTGTGTGCGGGTATGCGATGAAATAGAAGGCGCACATACCTGGGATATCATGGGGCGAGGCGTTGATGCCCGCATCATTGCCGACCTTAATCAGCCTTGGGGCGAGGCGGTTTCCTGCACAAGTTGCGGTAAATGCGTACACGTTTGCCCCACCGGAGCCTTGGTCGAAAAAGGAAAAGCCGTGGCGGAAATGAAAAAACGTCACGCCATTCCAAAACTAATCACACGCAACAAGGAGCCTGCATCATGAGCAGAATTCGCTTTGCCACAGTTTGGCTTGATGGCTGTTCCGGTTGTCACATGTCGTTTCTGGACATGGACATGATCCTGCTCGACCTCGCGGAAAAAATTGACCTCGTTTACAGTCCGCTGGTGGATTTCAAGATATTCCCGGAGAATGTGGATGTAACCGTGGTTGAAGGCGCCGTGAGCAGTGTGGAGGATGAGGAGAAAATTAAACATATCCGGAGCCGGACCAAGACATTGATTGCCCTGGGCGATTGCGCGGTGACCAGCAATGTTCCGGGGATGCGCAATGTCTTCAGCGTGGATGACATCATGGAATATGTTTATGGCGATGAGCCGCCGGTGAAAGTCATTCCACCACTCCTTGAAAAAAGCGTGCCGGTGCATCATGTTGTGCCGGTCGATGTTTTCATAACCGGATGTCCGCCATCCGCCGACACCATCGTCAAGGCGCTTCTGGCTGTGCTGGAAGGCAAGCCCAATCCCGTTCCACCCCGATTTGGATGACAAACCATGAGTCGAACCATACTGATAGATCCGGTAACTCGTATTGAGGGGCACTCCAAGATCACCATATCACTGGATGATCAAGGCGTCGTAACGAACGCCCGCTTTCATGTAACGCAATTCCGGGGTTTTGAGGCGTTCTGCGTCGGAAGACCGTTCGAGGAAATGCCGGCATTGACTGCGCGCACCTGTGGCATTTGCCCGGTCAGCCACCTGATGGCATCGGCCAAAGCCGGCGACATGTTGCTGGCGGTGGATATTCCACCAGCGGCAAAACTATTGCGCCGGGTCCTTAACACCGCACAGATCATTCAATCCCACGCCTTGAGTTTCTTTTATTTGTCATCACCTGACTTGGTTCTTGGCATGGACGCGGATCCGTCCGAGCGCCACATCCTTGGACTTGCCGCCAAGCATGAACAAGTGGCGAGAAACGGAATCACCTTGCGACAGTTTGGACAACAGATCATCGAAGATCTTGCCGGAAAACGAATTCATCCGGCGTGGGTGGTACCGGGCGGCGTCAGCCGTCCCTTAACCGAAGATCAACGTGTTCGGGTATTGGAAAAGCTTCCTGCCATGCTTGATATTGCACGACAGACCCTGGATTCCTATCAGGATTGGGCGGTTAAGTTTGCTGACGAAATCAAATACCTCGGCCAGCATCCCAGTCTTTACATGGGATTGGTGACAAGCGATGGCGGGCTGGAGCATTACGACGGACAACTCCGGATGATCGATGAAAACGGCAACGAACTGGAAGCCGCCATTCCCACATTACATTACGGCGAATTTCTGGAGGAACACGTTGAACCCGACTCCTACCTGAAGTCGCCCTATTACAAACCGAAGGGATACCCCGGCGGCATGTATCGGGTGGGTCCATTGGCCCGCATGAACTTAACGACTCATGCCGGCACACCGATCGCGGATGAAGCATATTCTGCGTTTCGCGAAATCAATCGTAACGGACCGGTGGACAGTACATTTCATTATCATCATGCGCGGTTAATCGAAATTATTTTCGGTCTGGAAAAAATAGCCGAGTGGTTTAGCGATCCGGTGTGTATGGACAGACGGGTCCGGGCCATTGCCGCCCCGAACAACCGGATTGGCGTGGGAATATCCGAAGCGCCACGAGGCACCCTCCTCCACCACTACGAAATTGATGACCACGGTCTGATCACCAAAGTGAATATGATCATCGCCACCGGACACAACAATCTGGCCATGAATGCGGGAATTCTGCAGGCGGCCAAGCAATTTGTGAAAGGCAACAAAATTCCTGAAGGCGCCTTGAATCGTGTTGAAGCGGTTATTCGCTGTTTTGATCCCTGCTTAAGTTGTTCGACCCATGCATATGGCCAGATGCCGATCAAGATCGAGCTACGCGCATCGGACGGCCGCCTCCTTGATGTGGCTTCAAGATAGTTCTGCAGAGATCAGAATTCTTAAACCGCAAACCTGCGTCCTTGTCACAAGATTGCCAGGGAATCCCACAGCTTTCCCATTTGCGGCTTTCTGTTTTTCTGCTTAAATGCCATATTATGACAACGCGTGGCGCCAAAGCACAATTACGACAGCGATTGTACCTCGCCGCTCATCAGGAAGTTAAAAACATCATATCCAGGTTGCCGGATCCGGTACGCAATCACGCTCAAGCCGTCCCGGTAATTTTTGAAATGACCCCATCGGCAAAGGATGCAAAAAGTGGAATTGAATCAGACACCCTTGGATTGTTCACCGGCATGCCTATTTCCGAACAGTTAAATTCCTTAAGTGTGGAACCGACTCAAATCATATTATATATGGAAAACATCTGGGATTACGTCCGGCATGATGCAACCGACTACCGCGAAGAAATTTGCCGGACATACCTTCATGAGTTGGGTCATTATCTGGGATTGGAAGAACACGAACTCGAAGAACGCAACCTCGATTGATGAATCCACCATCTCCTGCATCGCATATGCTCTTTGTCTGTCGCCCGGAATTCAGTTCGTCACTTGTCGACGAAATCGAAGCACACGGGATTAATCGTGCCGCTATCCGGATCGATTGCCCGGGCATTGTCATTGTGAACGACCACAAGACAACCTCCTTGCCGACATTGATTTTTGAACGCATGCGCACGCCGGGTCCGAAACTAATTCCATTAGGCAAACTCAAACCTGTGACACCGGATACCGCCATGGAATTGTTCGGAAATATCGTCATGGATACACCATTGTGGGCGCCCCGGCTATTGACCCTGGAATGGGATGATGCGGATGAAGCGGTGCGGCACCGACTTGAAGGCGTGTGGAATGCATTGTTACGAGAAGGACGAAAAATTGCTCCGGACATTGAAAAACGTCAGCGAGCATTGCAAAGGCTTAAACCGGGTGGCTCTTTGATAAATCTGATTTTGAGTCCGCAAGGACTTTGGCACTCAAGAGACATTGTGCAGGACGCAAACATCTTCGAGATTCGCCGGTCCCATCGCATGAAATTTGACCCGCTTGCTCCATCCCGCTCTTATTTAAAAATGGAGGAAGCGATTGACCGGCTTCAGCGAACACCCGGTGCGGGCGAGAAAGTCATTGATCTGGGGGCGGCACCCGGTGGATGGACGTATTCTTTTATCAGGCGGGGCTGTGACGTGATTGCCGTCGATCATGGACCGATGAAACTTCCGCCACATCAAACCGGTTGGGGAAACATGACACATATCAAAGAAAACGGCATCACTTTCAATGCTCCACCGGATTGGCCAACGGTTGACTGGTTGGTTGCCGACATGTTGATTGCCCCTGGCATTGCACAAGGTTTGTTGCGGCGTTGGATGGAATCCGGGAACGCAAGAACGATTGTCTGCAATATAAAACTTCCGCAAGAACAACCCTACATTGCGTTAAAACCCATTCTTGAGATGTTGCAACAACTGACAGGTTACCGTTCGAGCGTTAAACAGCTGTATCATGATCGACGGGAAGTTACAGTAATGGCCGAACGGGTCGTTCCGTGATCTTGTAGAGATTGTGTATATGTCAAGCCGCCATACCGCAACGCCTGCGCCATCATCAAAGTGGTCATGATGTCGGAATGATCAAGCCGGGCATGCAATTCTTGCGTTGAGCATCCATCATCCAACCATTTACGCGCACAACAAAGACGCAATGTATGGGAGTGAAAACCGCCTGAATATCCCGAGATCCTGGCAGTATGAAGTACGCTGGAACTGAATACTTCCGTCGGTATAACACATGAATAATCAACATGCTCAAAACCCGGCACTGACTTCAATGGAAATAGCCACTGATGGGAAAACGGCAAAGCTCCCTCGCCACACCTACCTGAATCCAAAAACAAGCGACGGGTCTTTGCCCGATAATCCAGCAGGCAGTTTGCAAGCTCCGCAGTCAACTTGAACACGCGGAATGCCGTTGGCTTTCGCGAGGTAAAACTGATCGTGTCGCGATTAAAGTCCAGATTGCGTAACGACTGAATTTCACCGAGCCTCGCCGCCGTCTCATACATGAGCCACGCCATCAAACGTATCGGTTCCGCAAGCTTGGATAAGATACAACTGATTTGGCTGGAGTCGGGGAAATCCAACTGATTGCTTTGCACTTCAACCCTCGAAATCTCGATATTTTTCATCTTTACACCTCCATTGCCATATACTATACATATGTATAGCTTTCGGGGTAAAGGAAAATTCCATGGAAATTTTAACGCCTAAACAAAAACAGATTCTGGACTATATCTCGCGGTATTTTTTAAAGAATCGAATGGCGCCGACGGTGCGGGAAATTGCTGATTCATTTGGTTTCAGATCCCCAAAAGCGGTATCCGATCATCTGGAGGCTCTTGAACGCAAAGGTTATTTAACCAGAACAACTGGCATAGCGCGGGGCATTCGACTGGTCGAAGAACTGCAGGAGTCGCGTGACCGCGATTCGAGCATCCCCATTGTTGGTGACGTAGCCGCAGGTTTACCAATTCTGGCAATTGAAAATGTCCTCGGCACTCTCTCCATGGACTCCACCTTTGGCGCTGGTGAATTGTTTGCTGTGAGGGTTCGTGGTGACAGCATGATCGATCATGGAATTTATGACGGTGATTTCGTGGTGGTTCGCCGCTCACCGCATGTGGATAACAATGCCATCGCCGTTGCTTATGTAAACGGAGAGTCAACCGTAAAGGTCTTTCACAAAACCGAATGCGGCTATACACTTATTCCGGGCAATTCAAAGTACCCACCTATTGAGATCAATCCGGAAACCGACGAGTTTTCCGTGGCGGGACCAGTTGTAGGTGTTGTACGCGCAATGTGAATATCGACCCGGCGATTCGAATCGGTTAACGAAAAACAAAATAAACCGCGCCAACCATGCACATTCCGGCCCACACGAAATCCAACCGGAATGGTTCATTCATATAATAGATGCTGAAAGGTATAAAAACACCCAGCGTTATGACTTCCTGCATGATCTTGAGCTGGCCCAGATTCAGCGCCGTGTAACCAATCCGATTCGCCGGCACCTGTAAGAGGTATTCGAAAAAAGCGATACCCCAGCTGATGAGCGCGGCAATTATCCACGGCTTGTCGCGCAAATCCTTGAGGTGAGCATACCAGGCAAAGGTCATGAATATATTGGACAAAATCAACAATACTGCGGTTTGCAGGGTAATCGGTATCGACATGTTGAACCTCTATTCTTGTAAGAGCCTGAAGACGACGTAACCAATGTATCCGAAAAACATTACACATCCTTCCATGCGGGACAATTTGAAGCCACTTCGTGCGAACGGGAGAAGCACTACGGCAAAGATCATCATGACTACGAGGTCATACATTTCCAGATTGGAGGTACGGAATGGCCGGATAACTGCGGAAAGACCAAGAATGCTCAAGATGTTAAAAATATTGGAGCCGACAATATTTCCTACCGCAATATCGGTTTGACGTTTGGATGCCGCCGACAGGGATGTCGCCAGTTCAGGCAAACTTGTCCCTGCGGCCACGATCGTTAAACCTATGATTGCCTCACTGACATTCAACATGCGGGCAAGATCAATGGCTCCTTTCACGATCCACTTTGCGCCAAAAACCAATGCAAACAATCCGACGACAATCAAAAGCACATCAACCCACAAACGGCAGGGCGGCGATGGCAACGAGTTTTGCGTGATTTGATCGACTTCCGATTCTTCATTGCGCGCACTCCAAATGGTGTAAACAGTGTACCCGATTATTCCGCCGAAAAGAATAATTCCTTCCCAGCGGGATAACCACTGATTGGCCAACATGACAACACCGACAAGCGACACGCCGATCATCAAAGGAATTTCAAATCCAAGCAGGCGAAGATGAATGCTCAACGGGATAACCATGGCTGAAAGACCCAATATGACCGCTATATTGAATATATTGGACCCGATCACATTACCGGCCGCGACATCCCCCTGACCGGCTAACGCGGCTTTAATGCTTACGGCAAGTTCAGGCGCACTGGTCCCGAAGGCGACGATGGTTAACCCGATAATCAAGGGGCGCACGCGGAATCTATTGGCCAACCCCACGCTTCCCCTGACAAGGAAATCAGCGCCGAGAATCAATGTCAACATACCGATAATTACGTAAACAATTGGAATATGCATGAAGCAAAGAATTCGAGTCATTTACTGATAACTGATGAATCGAATCCGGAATACGTTACTTCATGGCCGTGGGTTGGCAATGTAATTTTATATGGTTTTCAACACCCGCATATTGCACTATCAGACAATAAATTGCCGTACACCGCCAATCATGAATAAATGATACGCCCATCAACAAAAGCTTTCACCATGCTCCCGGCAGGCTCGGGGATCATATTTTCGTGGCCGACCAGACGGCGCGATATATTCAGCAATTTATCCGACTATATTGCGCGCACACGTGCAAACCCCCTTTATGGGAAACCCGGCTGGACGAGAGAATGCGGACAGCGTTTTCATCGTGGTTGCGACATTGCTCCGATTGCCGTGACACCAACCGGCCAAACATGCACGGTGATGTTTACCAATTGCGATACCGGCTCGGAGTATCCTAGCGAGGAACCGGTTGTATTGCCGGATGACGATGTTTTCGTGGTTTATCAAGGCAAGGTGGCGGGAATTAATAAAGATATAGAAGAATCAGAATTTGGAATTCATGTAATCATCGAGCATGTCTGGCCGGATTCCGGTCACGTTTTCTATTCGCTTTATGCACATCTCGATAATTGCGAAGTGGAATTTAATGAGCATATAACATCCGGCGTTCGAATAGGACGAATGGGACAAACCAGCAATTCGGTCATGGGCCGGCAATTTCTTTCGATTGCGCCCCACCTTCATATCGAGTTCTGGAATCATGCCGGCCAGTCATTCGATCCGCTGGAAATGCTTATGCGTTATCTTCCGAAAACCGGTTAAGAACAATCCGGCCATCACGCTATTCGATGCAGACAGGCCACGCTTTCAATATGAAATGTGTGCGGAAATAAATCCACCGGTTGTACGCGTCGTAATTCATACATGCCACCTTCGCAAAGCGCCTTGGCGTCACGAGCCAGGCTTCCCGGGTGGCAACTTACATAGACAATTCTTTTGGGCGCCAGTGATCGAACAGTCTCCACCGCATCCGCATGCATTCCGGCTCGGGGTGGATCGGTGATTACCACATCCGGGCGCTCCCCGGCCCCCTCCATCGCCGAACGCAAATGCTTCATATCCGTCGCGAAGAATCGACAATGCGTCATACCATTTAATTCCGCATTTTTCCCGGCATCCTCCACCGCTGAAGGCTCCAACTCAAATCCGTACGCGGCACGACAGTTTCTCCCGCCAAACAATGTGATCGATCCGGTACCACAATACAGATCGAAAAGAACTTCATCACGATTGATATCGGCCAGATCCATCACTACACGATAAAGCGTCAAAGCCTGCCCGCTATTTGTCTGGAAAAAGGAATTGGGTGAAACAGTGAAACGAAGATCATCAAATAATTCTGTTATATATCCCGGACCGTGAAGGACGTGGTTGACTTCACCATACGCAACGAGGTTTTTTCTGCTGGTTGTACTATTGATGAGCGTCGTGAGTTGCGAACCAAGATTGTTTAACAAACAATCCTTGTAGGCATGCATTAACCCGGCGTCATATTCACTGGTGATCAAGTTGATCATGAATTCATCCGTGGTTTCCGCATGCCGTAAGACCAGGTTGCGTAAAAAACCTTCATGTGAAATTGTACTGTAGGCATTTCGCCGGTTCTTTATGAAGAATTCACGGGTCAGGGAAAGCGCCCGCACCGAACGTTCCGACGCGATGTGGCATGTGTCGATATCGATAATTTTGTGGAAACATCCCCGCCGGTGAAAACCCAGGGCAAAATCAGAGGGTTTGCTCCTTGATTCCGGCGGCACATTCATTTCCTCGTCGAGAATAAATCGCTCATTTGAAAACGTGAAATCGACCTTGTTGCGGTAGTGGTAAATCTTTTGCGAAGCAATTGGCGGGGCCACCTCGACATCAACAAACCCGCCCAGTCGAACCAGGGCGTCCTGCACGACTTTTTGTTTGTATTCAAGTTGTTGTTCGTATTGAACATGTTGCCATTTGCATCCACCGCAAACACCGTAATGCGGACACACGGGATCTGTGCGATGTCGTGATGGATGAATCAGGGAATCAAATCTGGCCTCCAGGTAGTTGCGTTTAATTTTGCTGATGGAGGCCAGTACCCGATCGCCGGGTGCGATCATGCCCCTGACGAAAACGACCATTCCGCCCGGCAGTTTGGCCATGCACGCGTCATCTTCGGCGGTATCCAGAATAACAAGTTCAAGCGGTGAGCCTTTTCGGAATTGCTTATCGTTCATGCGGGTTCATCGAAATGTTGATTGAAGTTTCTTTAGGAGTTCCGGCAAGGGCAATGTGTTCAGAACATGCGCTTTCTCCAACCAACCCCGCCGGGCCTGCATGACGCCGTGTTGATGGTTATGAAAATCGGGAATGCTGTGGGCATCGTTGCTGATTGCCACCGGAATCCCAAGTTCTCGAGCTTTGCGGCAATGATGTTCATTTATATCAAGTCGCAGTGGATGGGCATTCAATTCGACAAAACAACCACGTTGGCGAATGTGCTCCAGCACACGATCCATGTCGATTTCGTACGGATCACGCTGAAGCAAAAGCCTGCCCGTTGGATGCGCCAGCAACGAGATGAAGGGGTGATCCAGCGCACGAAGAACCCTTGCCGTCTGCTTTTCCCGATCAAGATTGAATTTATGGTGAACCGAAATTACAACGATATCCAGCAACTTCAGAATATCATCGGGCAAATCGAGTTTGCCGTCTTCAAGGATGTCCACTTCCGAGCCTTTAAGGATTCGTATGCCCAACGCGCCCTCGGCGTTCAGCCGGTCAATTTCTTCAATTTGCCGCCGTAAGCGTTCTTCGTTCAAGCCGTTGGCCACGGTCAACCTTTTAGAGTGATCGGTAATGGCGATGTATTCCCACCCCAATGAAGCGGCATGCCGGGCCATTTGCTCAACGCTTTCACTTCCATCCGACCAGGTGGAATGATTGTGGAGATCACCGATCAAATCCGTATTATTGATCAAGTCCGGAATATTATTCTTTTCAGCCGCTTCAAGTTCACCTGAATCTTCGCGAATCTCCGGCGGAATCCATGGTAATCCAAGCGCGGAAAAGACCTCCTCTTCCGTTTGCCCCGCGATTCGACCCTCCCCCCGGAAAATGCCGTACTCATTTTGCTTCAAGCCAGCCTGCTGTGCTTTTCTGCGGGTGGCTATATTGTGCGATTTACTGCCGGTAAAATAATGCAGGGCGGAACCAAAGCTTTCTTTTTCAACCATTCTAAGATCTGCCTGGATACCATTCTTCAAGAGAATACTTCCCCTGGTTTCCCCTTCAGCCAAAACACGCTCGGTGCCGGGCAACGATACAAACGCTTTCATGACTCGATCGGGTTCAGCCGCTACCACCAGAAAATCAAGATCGCCAACGGTTTCCTTGCCCCGACGGTAACTGCCGGCAACTTCCAGGCTGTGAACACCGCCGACTTTCCGTATATGCGCCGAAATTTCATCCACAGTATTCATGGCTCGAGCGCGCAAATGGCGCACGGTTGTATCCAATTTCTTCGTGGCGGCTTCCAGCAGTGAAGCCTCAAGCTTTGGACCAAACCCGGGTAACTCGCGGATCTGACCGTTCTTCGCCGCCGCAACCAATTCCTCCATGGAGGCAATTTTCAATTTATCCAACAAGACTTTTAATCGCTTCGGGCCCAGTCCAGGTAATTTGAGAAGTAAAGGAAGGGATGGCGGAAATTCTTTTTTAACCGTTTCCAATGCTGGCAAGGAACCCGTCACCAACATGACTGCTATTTTCGCGGCGATTTCCTTGCCGATTCCGTCAATTTCCATCAAGTCCCGTTTATTTGCGACTTCCCGGCTCATTTCAACGGGATGGTCGGCAATAATGCGTGCGGCATTCCGGTAGGCCCGTATTTTGAAGGGATTTTCACCTTTAATCTCCAAATAATCGGCTAATTCCTCAAAAGTATCGGCAATTTCCTGATTCACCATGGTCATAGGACGCCAGCATAAAGCAGTTATTACGGCTTGGCATAGAATAAACATCAAGGTTCGGCGAGGAAATCATCATGGGTTACCTGAATCATTCCAACCCTTTGTAGACAAACAGCTTGACCTGTTTCAAATACGTGGTTTACTCGATCTTTGTTTAATTGGGAGTAGCAGGTGGCATGAATATATTTATCGCCAAAGAAACACATCCGGGGGAATCTCGAATTCCCGTAATTCCGGCAACGATTGAAAAATTCGTCAAACTCGGATGTAACGTGTCGGTTGAATCCGGTATCGGTGCATCGCTTGGAATTTCTGATGAAATCTACGCCAAGGCTGGGTCCCAAATTGCCGGCAATGTGAATGAAAGCCTGGCTTCCGCCGACATAGTTATTCGCCTTCGCAAGCCATCCGTCGCGAGTCTGGACCACCTGAAACCCGGGGCCATTCATGTCAGCTATTTGGATCCGTTTAACGAACATGACCTGATTCGCGCCCTCGCGTCGAAATCCATCAGCGCCATAAGCCTGGAAATGATTCCGCGGACAACGATCGCACAAAAAATGGATGTGATCAGTTCGCAGGCCAACCTCGGCGGGTATGTGGCGGTAATCCTCGCCGCGGAACGTAGTGCAAAAATTTTCCCGATGATGACAACGCCCGCCGGTACCATTGCCCCGGCTAAAGTATTTGTAATCGGCGTAGGTGTTGCGGGACTCCAAGCCATTGCCACTGCAAAACGGCTGGGCGCACTGGTGGAAGCATTTGATACCCGACCCGTGGTCGAAGACCAGGTAAAGTCACTGGGAGCCAAATTCGTCAAAATTGACCTGGGGGAGACCGGACAAACCAAAGATGGCTATGCCAAGGCGCTGACGCCAGAGCAGATTGAAATACAACGCAAAGCCATGGCCAAACATTGTGCCGCGTCAGATATCGTCATAACCACAGCCCAGGTATTCGGTCGCAAGGCGCCGGTTATTGTGACCAGGGAAATGGTCGCGGGTATGGCGCCGGGAAGTATTATCGTGGATATGGCCGTGGAAACCGGCGGAAATGTCGAAGGTTCCGAGGTTGACAAGGAAGTCGATGTGAACGGTGTGCGCATCATTGGCCTTGGCAATCTGCCGGGCCGGGTCGCAGTGCATGCCAGCCAGATGTATTCCAGCAATGCCTACAACTTCGTGGAGCATTTCTGGGCCAAGAAGGAAGGCCGCTTCAATCTTCGTTTGGAAGACGAAATAATTCGAGGCGCTTTGATTACACATGGCGGCGAAGTGGTAAATCCGGTGATCAAAGAGTTGTTGCAAAAGGGAAAGGACGCTTAATATGACATTGCTGTTTTTTGTCTTTGTTCTGGCCATTTTTCTTGGCTTTGAACTTATATCCAAAGTGCCGTCGCAATTGCACACTCCGCTGATGTCCGGATCCAACGCCATATCCGGCATCACCATAGTGGCCGCCATCATTGCCGCAGGTGTGGATGACGGTTCAAAAATAACCACCATCCTCGGCTTCATTGCGGTTACGGTGGCCACCATCAATGTCGTTGGCGGTTATCTGGTTACCAATCGCATGCTATCGATGTTTAAAAAGAAAGACGGAGCCTGATCTGCGATGAATATGCAATCGTTGATTGATGTCAGTTATATCGTTGCGGCCGTTCTATTCATTTTTGGACTCAAAATGTTAGGCAAGGCCTCGACCGCGCCACGCGGCAATTTAGTGTCGGCCATTGGCATGCTGATAGCCATTGTCGTCACGCTTCTGGTCAAGGACGTTGAATCCTACAAAATCATTCTTGCCGGATTTATTGTCGGCGGCGCGATCGGCGCCATTGCCGCGCAACGGGTCAAAATGACGGCCATGCCGGAAATGGTTGCGTTATTCAATGGTTTCGGCGGTTTGGCAAGCTTGCTGGTGGGTTGGTCGGAATATCATCGCGCCCTGGCGGCTTCAGCACCCGAAGGTATAGCGACCTTCACCATGGTGGCGACCTACCTTGCCGTATTGATTGGCGGCATTACATTCACCGGGAGTCTGATTGCTTTTGCCAAACTTGCGGAAAAAATTACCGGGAAACCCATTTTGTTCAAGGCTCAAAAGCCGGTAAACGCCGGGCTGTTGATCGCCGCCATTGTCATATTGGTTATCGGATCTCTTGCCCCGGAAACCACGTATCCAATATTTCTTATTGCACTGATTATTTCACTTGTACTCGGCGTGCTTGCGGTGATTCCCATCGGCGGCGCCGATATGCCGGTGGTAATTTCCCTGCTAAACAGCTATTCAGGTCTCGCCGCCTGCGCGGCAGGTTTTGTTATAACCAATAATGTTTTGGTTGTGGCCGGCTGTCTGGTAGGCGCCAGCGGCATTATTCTCACTCAAATCATGTGTAAAGCCATGAACCGCTCCCTTGCCAATGTGCTGTTCAGCGGTTTCGGCGCAACAACCACATCGGGTAGCGCCGCCGGTGTTCAAGGTGAGGCCAAGCCTATCACCGCCGACGACGCGTATTACATTCTCGAGGCCGCACGTTCCGTTATTGTGGTTCCCGGCTACGGAATGGCCGTCGCTCAAGCACAACATGTGGTCAGGGAATTGGGCGATCTTCTCGAAAAAAATGGTTGTGAAGTCAAATACGCCATTCACCCGGTGGCGGGACGCATGCCCGGCCATATGAATGTTCTGCTTGCCGAAGCCAACGTCCCCTATGAACAACTCGTTGAGCCACCCGACGTAAATCCCATTATGTCCACCATCGACGTGGCAATCGTTATCGGAGCCAACGATGTTGTGAATCCCGCCGCCCGCGAGGACGCGACAAGTCCGATCTATGGAATGCCGATCATCAATGTTGACGAAGCCAAGACATGTTTTGTGCTGAAACGAAGTATGGCATCCGGATTTGCCGGTGTTGATAATCCGCTATTCTTCAAGGATAACACCCGCATGTTATTTGGCGACGCAAAGGCAAGCGTGACTGCACTGGTGGCGAACTTCAAAGATGCAGGATAATAAAACTCCAACATGCGGATGGATGATTAAACATTGTATTTATCCCTCCGCCGAATCAGTGGCGACCGGCCTGGCCACGGCGATACTCAAGGCATTCGATCGCGCGGAAATGATCGATGGCCCTGTAGCAATCATGTTGGCGGGCGGGCGAACACCCAAGGCGGCTTACGAAATTGTCGCGCGCTCCGGACGCATCATTCCTGAAAACATGACGCTGATGATCAGCGATGAACGTTGGGTTCCTCTTGATAGTCCGGAAAGCAATTTCCTCATGATGACGCCCTTCATGAAGGCCGTGAAATGCGCCGAAATCCAAAAAATCATGGTAAATACCGCATTGCCTCGTGAGGAGGCGGCAAAGGATTTCGGGCGACGTCTGGATTCATTTTTCAACCGCGGCGGTATTCTGCTTGAGAGTTTTCTCGGGTTGGGCGCCGACGGCCATACGGCGTCGCTGTTTTCCGATGATCATTTGACCAAGAGTCAAAACACAAGCGCCATAGCCGTTGATCGTCCTGATGGAAGAGTCGGCATCAGCGCCACCGCATCGACAATTCAAAAGGCGCAACGTGTTGTTTTTGTCGTAACCGGCGCAGATAAAAAAAACATGGCTGACTTGCTATTGACCCGCCCACTTGACCTGACCGCCGGCAAAGTTGTTTTCCGGCATGCACACGTGGAACTGTGGCGAGATAAAGCCGCAGTCTGATATCGGCAAATTGCTGAATCCGCGGATTCGCATGATCACGCAACACGATTTTCATCTCTATCTCGTTATGTGGCTATGACGGGTAACACAGAGAAAGGAAATCATCATGAATACTTCGCTTGTAAAAGTATGGCTTGCCGCAAGTGTACTGGCAGGCTCTGCCGCACTTGCGCAAAAAGGCACGGGAATAGATGAAGGTATCGTGCGTCAGGGATTGATTCCAATCACACGATCCATAGCCGGCACATTGGAAGGCATCAAAACAGGACCTTGCAAAAACACCACCGGACGCGCCTACATCGGTTCGCATCTATTTCTACGAACACCCGAAAATGAATTGATAAATCTTCATCTTGGGCCGGCCAATTTCGTGGACGAATTCATATCCACACTTGCCACCGGACACATTGTTCGCGCAATAGCGTTTCAAACGGATAATCTGAAGGAAAACAATTGGGTAGCAAAACAGGTGCGGGTAAATGATACGGAACTCCTGTTGCGTGATGATTCGTTTCGCCCATTATGGGCGGAGGGCAATCGCTCACCGCGTTTCAACCGTAAATTCCGTTGGTAACACCGCTCTTCGGTACATGAACGTCCTGCGATCTGTCGACCAGATTCCGTTGCGTTTATGCGGGGGATTGGCAAGATATAACCCGGTGTGTACCGAATAAGCGCCAGCGGCCATGTCATCAGGAACATGAAGAGTCTGCAACTCTACAATTCGCCCTTCATCCACGCGTGCAATGTTAAGCCGTTCGGATCCCAACACCCGGTCGCCTTGGAAAGCGGTTTTGCCATCACGGTCCTTGATGTGAACAAAAACCGCCCATGCCGTCATGTCCGTTGACCCGGGAATCACCCAGTGCCACCGCAAAATGACATTTTCGCCCGGTTTGGCAACAATCCTGTCAGGACGTACTCCAACCAGCCGGATGCCGTTAAAGAAACGTACTGGTGTGAAATTATTAACCGGGGAAAATTGTTCGATTTTATCACGCAAGGCATATTCCAGACTATTTTCACCACGGATCATCGCGCATTCCGCAAGCACAACCAAGGCAGGAAGATAATCGGGCCAGATAGCCAGAACCTTGCTTGCCAGATAGTGCGCGTCATCAACATGGCCGTCACGAAGGGATGACTCCGCCCGCTTACACATTTCATTGATCCATGGAAATGAAGGTGTTAACTGCGGACCGAATCCTCGCCAGATCATGGGCATTTCGCCCCTGTAAGTCTCATCGGCGTTCACGAGATAAATCCGCCAGATTCCGACCTGGTGAAACTCGTATTCAAGTCCCAGTTTATCCAGCACACTGGCGGTAATCGCCTGATTTTCCTCACGCGAAACCATGGCAAACGGTACATCCAGCACGATTCTGGCCGGCATACGTCGTGTCTCTTTAACCATTGCGACATCATCAAGTGAAAGCAACCAGCCATCAGGTCCGCGCAGATATAATTGATTGGCTTCCCAGCGGTCCGCATAAATTTTCCGGATGGAATGAGCTTTGAGGAACTCAATCAGCGGTTGAATATCCGGGGCAATTTGCGCCGCGGTGCGTTGCTCCGGACCCGGTGCGAATACATGGAATTCGGAAACCTGCACATAGGTATGCGTATCATCTTTATTGAACGTAATACGCATTGCCTCGATTTTACCAAAGGATTTCCATGTCTCAAGCCGGTCGAATCCGCCATGTGCGTAGGGTCTTGGACCGGACCAGTACCATTCCGTATACAACCAATTATCAATGACGGTATGCCACGTGTCATCGCCGTGCCTGCGAACGTCCACCGATAAAAGTATGGGACGGAACGGCGGTTCGGCGATCCATCGGATTTTTGCGACATCTGTCGGTTGTTCGAATTCAACAATCAACTGCTTCCCGCCATCGACGCGCGCGTTTTTCCAGTAAGTGGCTTTGTTGTGATCGGTCAGTCTATCCGTGATGTCGCTACCACTGACGGATTCGATGATTCTAAACCCATTGGTAACGGCAACCGGATGAATGGGCGAAGGTTTCAACCGGTGAGTCATCCAGAAACCGCGGACAAATCGAAACACATCAGCGGAGCCTCCGGTTTGTTCGAGAAAATCATGAATCAGTCGGAAGCGGTTCAAAAATGCCGGATATGACTCCATTTCCGCTTTCTGCAGATAAAAATACATGCGTTCTTGTAGCGGTATTTCGGTAAAACAGAATGCTTCATCGAAATAGAAATTCATGCCGAAACCGTATTCACGAATACTGTAATCTGCGTAAATGATATCGGTGTCCAATGATTCGAAGTAGGGACGCATGGCGTCGAGTTCGGCAAAATATGCATGCCTTTCCTGATACCATTTCCAACACACAGGGATAAATCGAACTTGCGGAACCAGTAGTACAATCAGAATAAGCCAGCCTAGGATTTTGGTTTTTCGGTTCAACACAGCGAGGGCATTTCCGGTGAGGACGGCAAGCGCGGGAAGTAGCGGAAGATAATAACGGGGGGGACCTATTTGTTCGGGTTTTCGCGCGTAAAAAAGCATGGCGACAACGACAAGCAACAATGCCGTCAGCAAATGCAAACGCGAAGCATCTTCACCACGTACCCGCCATGTGACAAGGAATCCGTAAATAATTGCCGCCAAGAATAACAATCCGACAAGCCAGGACCAATCAACCATCGAATCCATCGCGGTATCCGCCATCGCTTTTGCGTAAAGGACAAGTCCCTTGGAAAAACTTCCGCTAGTTCCACTTCTGATAAATTTCAGCGACGCCCATTCATTCTGATAATTCCACAACCAAAACGGGAGACTTCCCGCGATAAAGGCGGCGGATACACCGCTCAACACAGGCAGTCGTAAACATTTGGTTCGGAAATGGAACAGAAACAGCATTGCCGTGGTTATCAATCCGGGTAAAACCAGAGGTCCAGACCACCAGGCCAGTCCGGCGACAAAACCCAGGGCCAGCATCCAATGAAATCCCGGGACGGAGTTGCGACCTCGATGAACTTCAATAATTTTCATGGCCAGCAACAATGTGGCGGTATTGAAAAACGTCAGGGCGGCATAAGCCCCGAACGACCAGTTCATAAACTGCATGTATATGGGCGGCCCAATCGTTAGCAGGCCAAGCGCAAAAAGACCGGCGGTAATCCCCCCTGCCCTTCGACCCCAGTACCAGATGAGGGGAATGATCGCGATGCCGAATAGCGCAGTACCCAGATTGCAGGCAAAATTCTTATCAATGGGTAATCGGTAGAAAACTGCGCCGAAATAAGCTTCAAGACTGCCAAGATAAGCTTGTCCATAATACATCGCGGGGAATCGAACACCTTCGCTTATATGCTTGGCCATCAGGCAGGGAACAGTGTGATCGCGACTGTAACTGCCTGACAGCAAAAGAGCTCCAGCAATTCGCAACAATATGCCGATGCCGATCAGAACAATTAGAATGCCTTGCCATTTTTTCATCATGGATGGCGCCAGTTATACACAAGGACAGGGCAAGCCAAAACACAAAACGATCCAGCTTAACGGATTGCTAACACG
>DAOLDL010000002.1:83629-126991 GCA_035327305.1 Kiritimatiellia bacterium
CAAAAATCAAAAAGCAAACGCCCGGCGGCCAGGAAAAAAACATCCCCCGCCAGGAAGAAACCCGCCGTTAAACCAGCTCAAGCGCCTGTAATACAACCACCTTTACCGCCGACAGCTATTCCCGGCATCACATCGCCAATCACGTAAAACCTGCGATAGCCTGTTTGAATCAATTTCAACTGCAGAGAAGAGGTTGCGTAAACCGGTGGCTCGTACGTGGTCCCTGATTCACTACGAGCGATCGGATAATCAAGTATACTTAAGCACTTCTTCGACGGTTGTGTAACCGTCAAGGATACAACGAATTCCATCTTCGCGCAAGGTACGCATACCCAACTCGGTTGCCTTGTCACGAATGACCAGCGTAGGTTTGCGCTCATTGATCAGTTCGCGGATTGGATCGCTTACCCGGAGATATTCATATATGCCACGGCGTCCTTTGTATCCTGTTTCATTGCACTGGACACAACCTGCGCCAAAGTAAAACTGGCGACCACCAATCGAGTCCCGGGTCAGTCCCAGTTGTCGTAAAATCTCATCTTCCGGCTCGTAAGGCGTCTTGCAATTCGGGCAAATAGTTCGCACCAGGCGCTGACCGAGCACACCTTCGAGGGTAGAGGCAATTAAAAACGGCTCGACACCCATGTCGATCAGGCGGGTGACTGCGCCGGATGCATCATTGGTATGCAGGGTACTGAATACCAAGTGACCCGTCAGTGACGCCTGAATGGCAATTTCCGCGGTTTCCTTGTCACGGATTTCCCCCACCATGATAATATCGGGGTCCTGACGCAAAAATGCGCGCAATGTTCGCGCAAAGGTCAAACCGATGCCTTCGTTCATGGGAATTTGAATAATGCCTTCGATATCATATTCAACCGGATCTTCAGCCGTCAGCAATTTCGTTTCAATCTGGTTCAGGCGTCGAAGCGCGGAATACAACGTAGTGGTTTTACCTGAACCGGTTGGTCCGGTTACCACGACAATACCGTTCGGTTTGGCGATATCGTCACAGAAATCCTGGTAAATATCGTCGGGCATTCCGATATTGTCGAGATCAAGCGAAACCACGGAACGATCAAGGACGCGAATTACCACGCTTTCGCCGAACTGCGTAGGCAACGTGGAAACACGGAAATCGATTTGCCGCCCGGCAATACTCAACTGAATACGTCCGTCCTGGGGAACCCGGCGTTCGGCAATATTAAGGCCGGAAATAACTTTAATACGGGAAGTGACCGGCAATGCCAAATGCTTGGGTGGCGGAGCCATTTCATACAAAGCTCCATCAACGCGATAACGGATTTTAAATTCATTTTCAAATGGCTCGAAATGAATATCCGACGCCTTGTCTTTAACGGCTTGATAAAGAATCAGATTCACAAAACGTATGACCGGAGCCTGATTGGCGGCGCTTTCGAGTTCGACAACTTCATCTTTATACCCGCCGGCAGTAATCTGCCCCACACTTTCCAGCTCATCCTCCAGCGCGGATAACATGTCGGTGACCGATTCGCTGTCATCGCCATAAAACTGGTTGAGGAAGCCCTTGATATCGTGTTCGCGGGCGACAACAAAGCTGATGTCGCGGGTCAGAACAAACGACAATTCATCAATCACTTCCGGACTCAACAAATCAAATGTCGCAAATTCAATCGATTGGCTGTCCATTCGAATGGGCACGACGTTGTACATGCGAGCCACGCTTGCCGGAACCGTGCGGATGACATCCTGTGGAACTTCCATGTGAACAATATCCACAACTTCAGTTCCGAGTTGGCGGGCAATGGCTTCGAGAACGGCGTCCTCGGACATGACATCCATATCCACCAACAGTTCACGAATGGGTTTCCCCATCCGTTCATGTTCGTCAATTAACTCTTCCGCCTGCCGGGGAGTGATCAATTGATCTTCGAACAATTGTTGAAGCAGAGGATCCTTGTATTCGACATCGGCCATTGTTTTATCGCTTTCTTCCCTGCATGGCTTGCAGTTTTTCCACTACGCCGTCAACATCCTGCGCGCTGGTTACCACCGCCTCATAATTGATGATACCCCGTTCAAACAATGAGATCAAATGAGCATCCAACGTATTCATTCCCCACTTGGCGCCGGTCTGAATATCCGAATCGATACGGTATGTTTTGCCGTCACGGATAAGCGCGCGTATTGAAGGCGTGGAAATCATGATTTCGAATGCCGCCACGCGACCCGGTTTGTCCTGTCGCACCAGCAGTAATTGTGAAATAACCGCGACGATACTGGATGCTAGTTGGGTGCGTATCTGCTCCTGTTGATTGGTCGGGAAAGCATCTACAATCCGGTCGACGGTCCGGGCGGCGCCGGTCGTATGCAATGTGGCGAACACCAAGTGTCCGGTTTCTGCGGCGGTAATGGCGGCTTCCATGGTTTCCAAATCGCGCATTTCACCCACCAGCATGACATCCGGATCCTGACGCAAGGCACGCCGCAATGCTTCGCTGAACGACGGGACATCCACACCGATTTCCCGTTGGGTCACGATGCTTTTCTTGTGGGGATGATAATATTCGATGGGATCTTCAATTGTGATAATGTGGCAGTCGCGTGTCTCATTAATAATATTGATCATGCTGGCCAGTGTAGTGGTTTTTCCCGATCCGGTAGGACCGGTCACCAGTATCAAACCGCGGGGGCGATACAACAACTCCTGAATGGCCGGAGGCAAGCCAATTTGCTCCAGGGTCAACAGCGACTTGGGAATTTGGCGGAGAACAATGCCTATGCATTGTTTTTGCTTGAATACACTTACACGAAACCGCGCGCGATCCTCAAATCCGAGACCGAAGTCACTTCCCAAATTGTCATGAAGTCGCTTTTGGTGCTCCTCATCGGTTATTTCCAGCATCAATCGTTCGGTATCGGCCGGGGTCAATGGTTCCGTATCCAAAGGTTGCATGCCGCCATTCAGCCGAAGCACCGGCGGTGAATTCACCGCGATATGAAGATCGCTGGCCCCCTCCTCAACCACCAGATTGAGCAGATCGTGCATGTTAATCGTCGATGAAGGCGTTGCCATTAGTTCTGGTCTCCCATGGTGACACGGAACACTTCTTCCAACGTGGTTTGACCGGCAATGACTTTGCGGAGTCCGTCTTCTCGCAGGGTGCGCATACCAAGTTCCCTTGCTTTTGTCCGGAGCAACGATGCCGACACACGCTCAAATATCAAGTGGCGGACTTCATCATTGATTACAAAAATTTCAAACAAACCAATACGACCCTTGTAACCGGTGAAACTGCAATCGGTGCATCCTTTACCCTTGAAAAGACTGGCATTGGAAATCTGTTCGGCGGCCGGACCAAGCAGGCGTAGTTCCGATTCGGTAGCCTTGGTCGGTTGCTTGCACTTTTCGCAAATTTTCCGGACCAGGCGTTGCGCCATAATGGCACGGGTTGATGATGCGACGAGGAAGGGTTTGACACCGATATCGATCAATCGCGTTACGGCGCTGGGCGCATCGTTGGTATGTAGTGTGCTGAACACCAAATGTCCGGTCAGTGATGCGTTAACCGCGATTTCCGCGGTTTCCATATCGCGAATTTCCCCGATCATAATGATATTGGGCGCTTGACGCAACATTGCGCGCAAAGCGGCGGCAAACGTCAAACCAATGTCGCTTCGCACATGTACCTGATTGATACCGGACATCTGGTATTCCACGGGATCTTCAACGGTAATAATCTTGCGATCCGGCTTGTTGATGTAATTTAGACAGGCGTACAACGTGGTGGTTTTACCGGAACCCGTCGGACCGGTCACCAGCACGATACCGTCCGACAAGCCGATCAAACGTTCGAATATCTGTTGATCGTCGGAGAAGAATCCCAGTTTCGGCAGACCGAGATGAAGGCTTTCCTTGTCCAGCAATCGCATGACAATGGATTCACCATGATTTGAAGGAACTGAACTGACACGCAGGTCGAGGTCGCGCCCCATCACGTTAATCTGAATTCGACCGTCCTGCGGGAGGCGCTTTTCCGCGATGCTCATGTTGGCCATGATTTTTACACGGCTGATGATAGCCGACTGCAGGCGCTTGGGCGGGCTTTCCACCTCATGCAAAACACCATCGATTCGATAACGAACCCGGAACTTCTTTTCCTGCGGCTCCAGGTGAATATCTGAAGCCCGACTTCGGAAAGCTTCGAGAATGATCAAACTTACCAACTTGATGATGGGTGCATCGGCATCCGTAACTTCATCTTCACCGGTTAATTCCAGTGCGCCGGTGGGCGTTTGCACCGCACCTTCGGTCATATCTTGAAGCATGGAGGCGGCAGACATGCCGGTGTTGGCATAAAAATGATTCAACGCCGCTTCGATTTCTTCCGGCGTAGTGACCACCCCTTCAACACCGCAACGAAGCACGTACCGCAAACTATCCAGAGTCTCGACATCGAGCGGATCGCTTAAAGCGACCGTAATCGTGTTATCGTTGCGGTAAATTGGGATAACTTTGTAGCGACGCGCAACTTCACCGGGCACGAGATCGATGACTTCCTGATCGATATCCATGCCGGCCAGGGAAATGAATTCCATCCCGAATTGATTGGCCAAGGCCTTTAAAATATCTGATTTGGTGGCAATCTGGAGCTGAACCAAGGCATCCACCACGGGTTTGTCGTTGGATTCCGCCCACGCTAGCGCTTGCTGGGCTTGGGCTCTGCTGATTAATCCAACACTTTCCAGGATTTCAACTACATATTCGTCGTTGGCCGTCAATGACTTGCTCCGTTATATGGCAGGCTCACTACCTGCCAGTACGTTATATGGGAAAACAATCACTGTCAACGATTCGAGTGGAGGACAATGCTACATTAACGCCGACAATGCCTCTGTCTCCTCGATAAAAATAAAGGCGTCGTATCGCTCCGGTAATATTGTCGGGACATAATTCCCAGGGGCTTCATGTTCAGGATGATAAATCACGCCGATGGCACGGTGACCAACGGGCGATTGCAGGACTTGCGGCGTTTCCTCGAACACAATCAACAAATCACCCGATCCGGCTTGGAATAACATATCTTCCAGACTGCCCGGCATGGCCGGCGGTATATTCATGGCTTCCCTCGCTCCACCCCACACACGCCCGGCAAACACTACGCCACGATGGGTTCCAAACCCAACGGCAAATGTATCTTGTCGCCCGATCGACTCCCGGGCAAGCTGACCGATATTTCTCTGTCCCCGATGAATCATAGCCGTGGCCCGGGCATCCCCGATATGTGTATTGTGCGCCCATACAATTCCTTTGGCATCATTTCCATAATGATCAAGCAATCGATCCACCGTCTGGTAGAAATGATCAACTCGATGATTCCAGGAATCAGGCCCGCCTTGCGCCATTGCGCTAATGTGTTTTTCTCCATTTTTCACCACCCAGGCCATTTGCTTCATGTGCAAATAAACGCCGGCGTCCACATCCATTGTCTCTCGTTCGTTTTTCAACCATTGAACGACTTCTCGTACTGCATCACCACAAGACGGCATACCCATGCGCCGGGCCTGCGCATACATCATGATGTCCTGCATGTACGGATCAAAACAGCGATACTTGTCCTTTATCCATCCACTTGCATCATTGCCCATTAATGCCAACAATTTCGGCAACTCACGGATGGCATCCTCCTTGCCGTAAACATCAATTCCGTAAATACCCGCCATTTTATCGTCATCGCGCCCGGCATTCCATTCCCTTAGCCACTCGACCAGATCGGCGGTTTCCTCGTTTGCCCACATCCATACCGGCCAACGCCCGAAGGAGGACATTATTTCGCGCGCACTATTTCCCGAGTCGGGTTTGCGTTTTACATACTGGTTTAATTTGTGGATGGCGTTCCAATCGCCCTCAACCGCAATAAATGAGAATCCATGCGATTCAATCAAGGTGCGGCTGATTTCTCCCCGCCGGCGATAATACTCCGATGTCCCGTGACTTGATTCACCCAACAGGACTAAACGGCGATCCGCCATTTTCCGGTACAGAGTCGACAGACCGTGATCGAGTGGCGCTGACAATTCCTTGAGCGCCTCGACATATTCATTGGCGGTCGTGGTTTTGGCCGAAATGACCAAAAACAGAAGCGTAGATGCAATGAATGAACTTAGTATGTACCGACTCATTTTGTATCCCCGGCTAAAAGATATTGGACACTTTCAACCGGAATATTACTCAATGAATAGAAAGCGAATCACGTACTTTTTGCTGATTTAGCCCAATTATCCTTGAGCGTGGCGGTCCGATTGAAAACCGGACTTTCCGGGGAGTGGTCTTTTGAATCCGACGTAAAATACCCGATTCGTTCAAATTGATAGGATTTACCGGACTCGCACCCGGTGAGAGACGGTTCTATGCGCGCTTTCACTCTAGAACAGGAGGAAGGATTGAGATAATTGGTAAACGGCACCTGGTCACCGGTATCCGGTTCTTCAACTGTAAACAACCGATCATACAATCTTACATCCGCCACCGGTGCGGAAACCGGAACCCAATGTATCGTACCCTTGACCTTGATGTCAGCATCATGTGGCAACCAGGTGCAAACCAACTCGACCACATTGCCTTGTCCGTCTTTAATCACGTCTTTGCATGTAAGGTAGCCCGCATAGCGAATACGCACAGATTTTCCGGGCGCGAGCCGGAAATATTTTGGCGGTGGTTCCAACATGAAATCGTCCCGTTCGATAAGTATTTCCGGACCAAACGGGATGTCGCGATCACCGGCGGCCGGATCTTCGGGATTATTTACGGCACGTACGGATGCTGGCAGATCCGAAGCATTTTCAATACGAACTTTCAATGGATTAAATACCGCCATGCGCCGTTCCGCGGTTTTGTTCAACTGATCACGCACACAATGCTCCAGCAAAGCGACATCGGTCAGGCTTTCATACTTTGTGATGCCGATGATTTCACAAAACCGTCGAATGGCTTCCGGCGGGTAGCCTCGTCTGCGCATACCGGAAATAGTCGGCATGCGCGGGTCATCCCATCCGGATACCAATCCTTCATTCACCAATTGGAGTAGTTTGCGTTTGCTCATCACCGTGTAGGTCAGATTAAGTCGGGCAAATTCAAATTGACGCGGACGGCAGGGCAATTCGAGTTGATCGACGACCCAATCGTAGAGCGGGCGATGAACCTCAAATTCAAGCGTACACAATGAATGCGTGACTCCTTCAAAGGCATCCTCCAATGGATGAGCAAAATCATACATGGGGTAAATACACCAGGCGTCACCGGTGCGATAATGGTTTTCGCGCATGATCCGGTAAATTACCGGGTCGCGCAGATGCATATTAGGGGAAGCCATATCTATCTTTGCGCGAAGGCAAAGTGTGCCGTCTTCATATTCGCCGTTTCTCATCCGGTGGAACAAGTCCAGATTTTCGTCCGGAGTTCGATTGCGATAGGGACTTTCCTTGCCGGGTCGGGTCGGAACGCCACGGTAATCTTTCCAATCATCCGCGCTTAACTCGCACACGTAGGCCTTGCCTTTGCGAATCAGTTCTTCAGCCACTTGAAACATTCGCTCAAAGTAATCTGCGGAAAAGTAAAAGTGATCGCCCCAGTCAAATCCGAGCCAGCGAACATCGGTCATTATTGATTCGACGTACTCCATGTTTTCCTTGGCCGGATTGGTGTCGTCCATTCGAAGATGGCAACGCCCATTGAACTCGTGTGCCATGCCAAAATCCAGACAGATGGCCTTGGCATGACCTATATGAAGATAACCATTGGGTTCGGGAGGAAAGCGCGTGACAACATTTCCATCGTTTTTACCGGATGCAACATCGGCGGCAATAATATCGCGAATAAAGTGCGACGGCTTTTCCTGTTCGAAATTCTCGTTGTTCATGGTGTTTTCCGAAAGTCGCTAGATATAGCTTAGCTGTTCGGGAAAACAAGAACGAATCAGGCTGAATATTGAAAGGATCGGGTAAATCACGGACTTGACCGGTCGGGATTGCCCCAAGGCCCGCCGCCCATGGCCCGCATGGAATTACGAAAAACGCTTTGGACTGACGTCAAGTCGATCACATCGCGAATATAGAGGGTAAACTGGGCCGCCTGATCGTCGTTGTAACCCAGGTCCTTTCCTATGCGAAACAGCTCACGATCACGCTCTGTTTCCAGGAGCGGACTTAATTCCCTCATATTGCGGCGCAATTCGCGGCCAATTTCCCTTCGCTGATCTGAAGGCAATTCCGCGTTCAATTGCTCCGTCAAAATCAGGGAGTCATGCAAAAGGGACATCATGCGTTGATGTTGTTCCGATTCCTGCTCACTCATTTGCGACTCATCGCGGAATAAGAAATGCGCGGCTCTGCGGGCAATTTCGTACCGCGCGGTCTGACGGGCGCGTTCGCGGCGCTCCATGATATCCTGATAACGTTCCGGGTCGTTTGCTTGCAGATTTGACAGCCAATCCCTTCGATCTTCCGGCATCCAGGCCCGGATCGTGTCGGGAAGTCCAATACCGGCCGCATTGGCGCGCAACATTTCCAATTCTTCATCCTTGGCCCGCAATCGGGCTTCCATATCTTCGATAATGACCTGGTAATCCGGAGTTTCCGAAGTTCGGATTGTCGGCATCTCTTCTGAAATTTGCGCCGCAGTTGCCGTCACCAACTTTTGTTGCAATTCATTAAACTCTTTTTCGACTTCAGTGGCGGTATCATGCAAAACCCTGGCTTCAGACTTAACCCGTTGATTCTCCTGATAGAGGTAAAATGATGCCGAAGCGCCTCCGACAGCCATGACAAATAATAAAATAACAAGGGCATTTTTCATTGCATGATTTCTCCCGACGGTACTTCCCTATAACGTGAAGCGCCGGCATTTATTGTAACCGATCAACGATTATTTTCGATGATTTCCGCTGTCAGTTTCGTGTACGAATCGACGATAGCCTTGGCGCTTTCCCGACTTTCCGCCTCCGCGGTTATACGCATGACGGATTCCGTGTTCGATCGTCGAATGTGGACCCAGGAATGTTTTCCCAAATCCACAAACAAGCCGTCCAGCATGTTAATTTTTGCCGGTTCATGTGTATGGCGTATGTGCCGGATAATTATGGGGGCCAATTCCGGACGAATGGCAACTTTTCCCCGGTAAATGCTGAACGAGGGCAAACTGCCTATTATTTCCGATACCGATTGATCACGCATGGCCAGCATCTCCAGAATAACCGCCATGCCGCTGAAACTATCCCGGCAGGGATGGATTTTGCTGATCATGATTCCGCCGATATTCTCACCGCCAACGACAGCGTCATTTTTAAGCATAGCCTCGGCGACATTGATTTCACCGATTCTTGTTCTGACAACCTGGCAACCATATCGGGCGGCCACCACATCAACCGCCTTGCTGGTGGGCACGTTAATGCAAACAGTCCCTCGTTCATGTTTGTCCAGCACTTGCCAAACGGCAAGAGCCAGTGTCAAGTCCTCGCCAATCGGCCTCCCCTTGTCATCTACCACGGCCAATCGGTCGCCGTCCGGATCCTGGGCAAACCCAATATCACATCGATTTTCCTGCACAACCTGACTTAACCGGCCCAAATGTTGCGGCAAAGGTTCCGGCTCCCGCTCAAAACGTCCGGAAGGCGTATCAAATATCGGGTAAATGTCACATCCCAGCATGGCATCCAGAAAAATCGGCGAATACAAGGCGCCTACGCCGTTTCCGCAATCGATGGCTACTTTAAGTTTCCTGCGTTTTACGGCTTGAGGGTTAATATAGGACAGAATTCGTTTGAAGTGATTTTCCGTCGGATACTTTTCGAACCGGACTTTTTTAATCAAAGTTTCCTCTACCAACGGGAAATCCTGTTGATGATAAACATCGAACAATTCTTGAGCACGTGATTCAGAAATGAATAATCCGTTGGCCCCGATAAATTTCAATGCATTCCAATCCCCGGGATTGTGGCTGGCGGTAATCGCGATGCCACCACGCGCACCGAGCGAAGGCACCAGCATCAACAATGTTGGTGTGGGGGCAATACCCGCGAGTATGGGTGTGCAACCCACGCTTTGCAGACCGGCCACCACGGCTTGTTCAATCATCAATCCGGTTGGTCGGGTATCACGCCCGATTACGACCGGCCCCACCCCCACAAACGTTCCAAAGGCTTGGGCAAAAGAAGCGGCAAGCTGGGGGGTAAACGACACCCCCACCACACCACGCACACCGGATACCGCGACCTTTAGCGTTTCCTTGATATTGATGGATTCTCCATTGCTCATGGCTAAATAACCGATCCGATTAAACGCAACATCATTTCGACTCGTTTTTCGGCCAGCTCCCTGGATTCGGATTCGGATATGACACGGACAATTTGTTCCGTGTGTGATGCCCGGGCATGAACCCAACCGTCATTCCAGTTGATGCGCAATCCGTCGGTCATATCAAATCCGTCAACATCACCGAATTCATAAAGCCGTTCCTTCAAGTGTTCTATTGCTCCGTAACCCTGGCGCGAACCGCAGGCGACGCTACGCTTGATAATGTGATACCGCGGCAATGCGTTCAGAAGCTCGGAAAGAGGTTTGCCGCCGACAACCATAGCTTCCAGCACCAGGCCCATCATGAGAAATCCATCAAAGCCTCGATTAAATGCCGGAAGCATTGCGCTTCCACTACCTTCACCGCCAAGCACGCCCAGCTCATCTTCCAGCGCTGACACAATATAGGCTTGTCCCACCGGAGTCTTAACCAGCCGGCTGTTGTGTCGACGAACCACATCATCGATTGTCCGGGTGGTGCAGGAGTTTGTAACGACGACGCCCGGACTCCTGCTCAAAACATAGTCGGCAATAATGGCAAATGTATATTCCTCGCTGGTCGGTTCACCTGATTCCGAGACCATGGACATTCGCCCCATGTCACTGCTCAAGACAAATCCTACCTGCCCTTTCACATGCCGGATAAACGACGCCATTTGCAAAGCGCTACGCGGGCGCGGTTCGGCTTCCCGTGGAAGATAACCGGATGGTTGATCGTTAACGCCAATCAGATTGAAACCCAACTGCCGGGCAAACGTGGTGATGTAGGGACAACCGGCCCCTCCCAGCGGATCAATCATTACGGTCAAATTCGCATTCTTTATCGCCTTTGCATCGATATGCGTGGCCAATGTTTCAAAATAGCGTTCATCAAATCCGGAAATTTCGGTGACACTGCCGATATTGTCCGATCGTTTGCGCAAAAAATCCCCGGCATGAAAAATATCAAGCACCGTTTCACCACCCACGGGCTCCAGAAAGGCGCCATCAGCGCCAATAAGGGAAAGCGAATTCCACCCCATCCCGTGATGACCTCCGGTGATCGATACTCCGCCGGACGCGCCATACGGTTGCACCGAGAATTGAAGCATGGGTGTGGGACAGATTCCCATATCCAGAACTTCGCACCCGCAACTGATTAAACTTGAGGCCACCGCCGCATGCAACATGGGGCTGGAATAACGGGTATCGCGGGCCAGTAGAATACGACCACCATCCGTAAATGTTCCGAATGCGGCGGCATAATCCATGACATCACGGGGATTCAATGAATCGCCGACATATCCCCTCATGCCAAAACTGGCAAGTCGCAATGTCATCCGTTACCCTCTTCGGTTTTCGTGGAACCGGTTATTTGGTCGGTTCCCTTATCCGCTGGATCACCCATGGTCTCTGTTTTCTTGCGGTCCCATGCCAGGACAATCCATATACAACCTTCATACATCAAAACCAGAGGTAATGTCATCACGATCTGGGATACAACATCCGGCGGCGTCAGAATACAGGCGATGATCAAAGCTCCAACAACCGCGTGACGGCGATGTGTTCGAAGCCATTCGCCAGAGACGATACCCAATCGCCCCAGGATCAGAAGAATCATGGGAATTTCAAAAGCCAAACCAAACGCAATCAGAAGTTGGGTTGAAAACGTGACATAACTTGAGAGTGTCCACAGCGCGGATACACCCAACCAGTCATGAAGATAAAACATCGCGGCCAACGCAAACGGCAAGGTGTAAAAATAACCGACCATCACCCCGATGATAAAAAGTACAGCGCCCAAAATGCCGGCATTGCGGGCCAGTTGTTTCTCGCCGGGCTTCAGTGCGGGCATGATGAATCGCCCGACAATAAAAACCAGCACCGGGGCGCTCATCAGAAATCCGCTCCAAAAGGCCATCCGCATCGCGGCAATAAACGCCCCGGAGACCTCCATGGATTGAAGAAGGTGATCGGGATTTTGACTGACTGATTGCAGTGGACGCTTCAGAATTCCGAGAATCACCGGCGTTAGCGGAAAAGCGATGGCCATGCCCGCGGCCAAAACGGCGGCGCAATGAAGCAATGTGGTCCGGAGATCTTCCAGATGCTCCAGAAACGGCTTTACCAAGCCCGGCTCTTCTTTATTCCCTGGTTGAGTCATCACGTTGGACGGCTTGAGAGCTTGGCTTAACTTCCACTTCTGCGTCCTTTACATCTTCCATTTTTTCAACCGTCTTAACCGACGTCTTTGACTTGGCGGAAGGTTTCTCATCATCGATATCCGCGCGCATGATTTCATCCGTAACCTCGCGGCTTGCCCGACGGAATGTCTCCATGGATTTGCCGATATTTCGCGCAATGGAGGGAAGATTCTTCGATCCGAACAAAAGAAGAAGCGCGAGCAGGATGAGAATTATCTCCCCGCCGCTCATGGATCCGCCGATAAATCCCATATGATGTGAAATCGAATAGTTCATTATGAATCAAACCGCCTCAAATCGCCATTTGGACATTATGCATTAATATTGAACGGATTCAAGATCGATGGATTCGGGATTTTCCATATGCCTTGACCTGATATGTATGCTTTGGCAACCTGCCCCGACATGTACGTCACGACGATGGGACAAATATAAATAGAGAGGGATTGCATCATGAAATCAAAGGAAAACATCATCATTTACTCTCTTCTCGCTCTATCCACCGCGTTGATTCTTTATTTATACAAGGCAACGGAAATCGAATATTTCCTTGAGTTATCCGGCACGCCTTTTGAAATCCTCGTTACGGTGTTTATTCTAGACCGGTTTTTTCGAGGGCGTGAGTCTCGCGAAAAACGGCGGCGCCTGACATACATCAAAGGGTTTATGTTCCGTTCTGACATGCGCAAGGTCTTTATCGCGAACGTCAATGCGGTTCAAAAGCCGGCGTTGACCATATCCTTTGTTCGCGGCGCCTCCCTTGACGAGTTAAAGGAAAAAAGGAGTGAAGCGAACAATCAAATGACTTATCCCTCGCCGGAAGCGATGGAGAAAATCATCGATGAATACGTGAGAGCTGAATCGGTATGGAAACAATTCCTCGACCTCGCGCTGGCCAATGATTTCGAGGATGTGTTTAACGGCATGGTGTACATTCTTCACTTTATCCAGGACGTAAAACTATTCAAGGAACGGAATCCAAACGCGTTATTCATTCATGAAGCACAGAAAAATCCACACCTGATGCAAAAAGTGGACAAAATTCTCGGCGATGGAATTCGTTCGTTTCTCGACTATGCAATTCAACTCAAGGAAAATCATCCCGAACTTTTCCAGGATGTATTTTCCGGATTTGAGGAAAATGAATTGGCGGCTTGATCCGAATACACAATAAAAAGAGGCGCACCTGCGTGCGCCTCTACATCAAAATCCATCTATTTGATTTTAATACAGGCTGAACGTAGCGCGACGATTCAGGCGCCAGGCCGATTCGTCATGACCGAAAGCCGCGGGTTTTTCTTCGCCGTAGCTGACGGTGCGTATCCGGTCCGCGGCAATGCCGAGACCGATCAGGTAAGCACGCACGGCCTGGGCGCGACGTTCTCCCAATGCCAGGTTGTATTCGTTACTGCCGCGCTCATCGCAATGTCCTTCGACAATCAAGCCAACACGTGGATTGCCACGCATAAATTCAACGATGGCTTCCAATTTGGAACGCTCGCCGGATCCGACTTGCGCGCTGTCATATTCAAAATAAACAGGCTGAAACTGACTCGCCACGGCTTGAAGATCATCCGGGTTCATCAGACTTCCATATCCTGCCCCATCGATTGGACCAAGAGCGCCGAAATCACCGAATCCACCGGCGCCCGCACCAGCCTTGGGTTTCTTTTTGCACCCGGTCAAGCCGGATGAAACGACCAACGCAACCACTACCATTACCCACAGTACTTTACGCATGTTAATTACCACTCCGCGAAATATTTGTTGTTCAAGGTGACCACTTTGGCGAAAACCAATCGCCGTCATAATCGGTAAGCAGTATGGGGGCGTCTCCCATACTGTCAATTAGATAAACTTTTGATCGAAACTGACTCGTTTTCGCGCAAGCGATATGCCGACCGTTGGGTGCCCAGGACGGATCTTCATGGTCCGCATTGTTGTCATTGGTAATTTGCCGGATTTCACCTGTTTGAGGGTTAATCACGCATATCTGGAACCGGCGACCGATCAAACTTGCATAAACGATTTCTCCATGCGGGCCCCAGTCAGGAGCAACATTTTGGCGGTTTCTGGTCGTGATTTGGCGTGGTGAACCTCCCGACCTGGATATCACAAATAAATTCGGATTTCCCGCCTGATCAGACACATACACAATTTGCCGACCATCCGGCGACCAGCTCGGACTGGCTTCCACCGCTCCGGGAGTCGTGGTAAGCCGGGTCAAGGCGCCATCGTCCAATCGCATGATATAAAGATCAGGATTCCCGTCTTTTGAAAGAATCAACGCCAGATCCTTTCCATCCGGCGATACGGCACCACCGCTGTTCAGCCCGGAAAAATTCGAGATTCTGGTCCTTTGCCGGGTTGCCAGGTCAATCCGGTAGATAGCCGGGAAACCGCGAAGAAACGATGTATAAAATATTCGACTTCCGTCGCGACTCCAACGCGGGGCGAGACTGACGCTTTTATCTGCGGTAACTGGATACATGCTTCGTCCGTCAGAATCACTCATATACAATTCCTTTGAGCCGGTGCGATTACCGACCATCACAATTTTAGCGGATGCAAACCCCCGTCGTCCCGTTATGGCTTGCACAATATCATCCGCCGCTTCATGTGCGATGCGTCGAATACCGCTGGAATCGCTGTTGTAGGTTTTGGACAACAATGCACGAGTGGATCCTCGTTGCGACAACTGGAGGGTCGAACGCATGGTCGAACCATCGAATTGGACCCGACCGGTCAAAATAAAATCCGACATTCCCGCCCTGCCCAACTCCAACCATCCAGATCGCGAAATATCGGTTTTAAGCACCTGCAGAAATGTTTGTGACCCTGTGTCGTTTCCGATCTGTACGCCGGCGACATCGACAGAAGTCTTGGCCACACCACGCGATATCACTATGTCCTGCGCCGTCGAATTCGCGCCAAACCCTACTATTAAAGCCATCATCCAAATCACATTACGTATCATGAGTTCCTGTCTCCCGGGGTAAGCTGGTTTAATTGCATCATTAGTCACATGGATAATCCAGTGGACTCAAATTTTATTGAAACATCTATATAAGCGTCACGCACACTGCCGGGAAGCGATGGCAACGTGGCAACGGATTGCAAAGCCCGCATGACCGATGCATCCATGGATTCATTTCCGGACCGGCGTGTAAACGATCTCTGCATGATCGCACCGTTTCTGGCAATCCGAATTGTCACGACCGTGTTTAAACCGGCAACTCCCGGGGGTTGTTCCCACGCGTTATACAAGAGTCCCTGAATTCTGGCATAGTAGGCGGCAAGTTCGTTGGGCGATGTCGCAGGCGCGGTGGTTGTTTGCGTGGTTGGCAATGATGCCAATAATTGATCGCGCAATTGTTGTTCGGTCAACTGTGGACGTTGAGGTTGTGGCGGCGGCGCATCGCGGCGAACGATACGATTGGTGTTTACCTTGATTTCCTGACGGGGAGTAGGCTGGCGCACCGGCGTTGGCGTCGGCTCCGGTTTTGGTGGTTCCGGTTTCGGCTCCGGCTTGGGCGTCTCCACTTTGGGTGGCGGCGGTTTTACAGGTTCCGGGGCTGGCGGCGCGGGAGCCGGAGCGGGTGCAGGCGGAGCAGGTTGCACAAGCTCCACAAAAGTAATAATTTCGCGGGGTTTTTCCCGCTTGAACCAACGGCCGAGCAAGGGAACCAACAGCACAACGACCAACAACGCCGCATGCATGATGATGCTGATTTTAAATGCTTTGTTATAACGATCGGTCATCGCCGTCGGGGTTCGTCCGGCGTCGTCACCAACGCCAAACGGGTAATATTGGCATCGTTCAGAATCCGTAAAATTTCCACAACCGTGCCATAATGAAGCTTTTCATCGGCGCGGACCATCACGGTTGTGTCAGGCGATGCCGTGGCAATCAGTTTCATTTGCGCGGCCAGATCATCCATCGCCAGGGGAACGCTATCAAGGTAGACCTGCCCTTTGACATCGACTGTAATGGAGCGTGATTCCCGCTGATCGACGGACTGGGTCTTGGCCTTGGGCAAATTGATCGGTATTGCCTGCTCCACCAGTGGCATGGTGATGATAAACGTGATCAACAGGAGAAACGTAAGATCAATCAACGGGGTCATGTTGATCTCGCTCATTTGTTGAAGCGGCTTGATTGTGGTGCGACGACCCATGATAAAATTATTCCCGAATAAAGTGACGTTGCATGTCAGCCACAAGTTGGTCGGCAAAATTGTCCATCTGCACGGTCAGTGTGCGGATTTCACTGGTAAGGATATTGTATCCGATCGCAGATGGTAACGCCACAATCAGCGCCACCACCGTGGTCAGCAATGCGGCGGCAATACCGGGAGCAACGGCGGACAAATTGGCCGACCCCTGTTCCGCCATACCGGTAAATGAATTCATGACTCCCCATACCGTGCCCAGCAAACCCATCAGCGGACTTGCGCTAACTGCGGTAGCCAGTATTCCCATGCGTTGTTCCAGACGCAGGACCTGATCCGCAACTTCACGCTCGGAAGCATTTCGCACGGCGCCTAATTGAAGCAGACTCAAACGGGGCAACGCACCGCCGAGACCGAGCGCATCCACATCAAATCGCCCATCGCGTGATTCCATTTCTATGCCAACCGCCGTACAGGCTTTTTCATAAACACGGAATACCGGACTTTCCGGATAATTCTGGCGCTTTAGAAACAACCCGAGTGGCGCGCCGTCGCGGCGATAGGCCTGGATGAAGCGTTCCGACATGGTCTTGGCTTTTCGCAAATCACCAAATTTTGAAAGCATGATGGTCCAGGCAAAGACCGACATGATTAGAAGAAGTAAAATGATGACTTTACCGGAAACATCACTGGTCGCAAACGAGTAGCCAATGTTGGCCAGCACGGGAAATTCAAAATAAGAAATCGTCACAAACAACTACCTCGATAAAGAAGTTATGGTTCCGTCGAGTTATAGCACGAAACACGCGTTAAGCAAAAGGAACCGGATAAAAAAACCGCCTTGCATCCGGAGATATGCTCTCCGGAGCAAGACGGGTTAGTTTCTACTGTCTGCCGGTATTTCCGGCATGCGTCAATCAACCACGATGGCCATAGCCGCCGGAGCGACGTTGAGAATAACCACCTTCGCGGTCACCACGATCGCCACGGTCACCGCGATCACGGCCACCAAAACCACCTTCACGGCGGGGCGGACGCTCTTCGCGGGGCTTGGCTTCGTTCACGCGCATTGGACGACCGTGCAATTCCTGATCGTTCAATGCGGCGATTGCCGCTTGTCCCTGCTCTGCATTTGGCATTTCAATGAAGCCGAAGCCTCGTGATTTGCCGGTGAACTTGTCTACAATGACGCTGGCCGAAGAAACCTGGCCATACGCTTCAAAGGCCTTACGCAGATCCGAATCGGTTGCCGCATAAGGAAGATTCCCTACGAATATATTCACTCTCTATCCTACTCTACTTGACTGTCGCTTTTTCGTTAAACGAGCAGGTCATGCCAGCGACTGCAACACTTCCTGCTTGTCTGTAGTCGTAGTAGTATTTTCCCCTATACACAAGCCAAAAAATATGAATATTTGTTCAAATCAGGTAACAATACATGAGTAAAACAATCGCGATTGCCGGCGCAGGAATCATGGGCCGTTTGCTTGCGCTGGCTTTTCATCGCCGGGGTTGGCAGGTATCTCTTTTTGACCGGGACGACGGCAGTGCCCGCACAAGTTGTTCCTGGGCCGCAGTTGGCATGCTGGCCGCATCTGGTTCCCAAGGCGCAGGACAGACCATTGCCGAACTTGGCGCCTACGGTATCGAACAATGGCCGGCCTGGCTGGAAACCTTGCCTCGCCCTGTTTATTACCGCCAAAACGGTACGCTTGCCATCGCACACCCAAAAGATGAGCATCTACTGGATGAATTGGCATCCAATACAATGTCAGCGTTTTATGATGATCGGTCTGTCAGCGAATTGGATTCCAAGAGCATCTCGAATCTTGAACCATCCTTGAACGATAGATTCAAACGCGGGTTTTATTTTTCACGTGAACAAAATATCGACAACCGTGAACTGTTGAATGTGCTTGGCGAAAGCATCCGCTCATCCGGAATCACGTGGCACACGCAAACCGAAGTTTCTTCAGTTTCAGAACACGAAATTACCACGGCTCGCGGTAGCGATAAGTTCGAATGGGTTGTCGATTGTCGCGGTCTTGGCGCTAAATCCGCCATGCCCGACCTGCACGGCGTTCGTGGAGAAATGATTTATCTTCGCGCGCCTGCAGTAAAGATCAGCCGACCTGTTCGGATTATGCATCCTCGATACTGCATCTATATTGCCCCGCGAGCTGATCATGTATATGCCATCGGCTCCACGTCTGAAAACATTGAGTCAGGCTCAACTATTTCGGTGCGTTCCACGTTGGAACTTTTATCAGCGGCTTACACGGTGCATCCCGGATTTGGTGATGGCGAAGTTCTGGAAACTGTCGTCAACTTCCGGCCCGCGCTTCCCAATCAATTACCGTTGATCATTCCGCGACAAGGATTGGTTTCGGTAAACGGCCTTCATCGCTTTGGTTTTCTCGTCGCACCCGCCCTATGCGATATCGTCGTGGCATTTATCGACAACGGAGAAACACATCCACTTTCCCACGGAATCATGGAAGAGTGGTCTTTATAAATCTTATATGATACGATGTTGTTATGTGGACATTTTGCAACAACATTTACAGCAGTAGACTTTTCCCGGATGCCAGTCATTTCCGTTCTCCGGAAGTCATGTGCGAGTCGATGGAAGCATCGGGAGCGGAACTGGCGCTGATAAACGTCAGTTCAAATGAAAATGTTAGCGCCAATCTTGATACCTTTGCCTCCACATTGATCGACTCCGGCCTCGATATTCTGCCCATCACGCACGGATGCCAAACCGCCGCCGACGCCATCAATCTGGCGGATCGGGTAAAATCAAAATACGAAACAGAATGGATTGTCCTTCAAATCATCGGCGACGAGGCCACCGGGTATCCGGATCACACGGCGCTGATTGAGGCAACCAGGGAATTAATTAAACTCAAATTCAAGGTTATCCCCTCAATTGCCCCGGATCCGACTACTGCGGGACGATTGATGGACGCCGGAGCGGCCGCGCTGTTTCTGGGAACAAATGATCCGGCTAATGCGGGTATGATTCACCATCCCCTTCTGCGGACAATCAGAACACGTTTCCCGAAATTTCCGCTTGTGCTGAATGCGGCTGTTCGACGGCCTTCTGAAGCGGCGCTGGCCATGGAATTGGGATTTGATGCCGTTGCGATCACACATGCCATTGCCAAATCACGCGATCCCATCAGCATGGCTGAAGCATTTGCCGATGCCGTGGTAGCCGGTCGCCTGGCGTATGAAGCAGGTATCGAAAGCCACGGAGCACCTGCCCGCGCTGGTGATCCGGCGACACCATTCTGGCACATTGCCGACGAGTAAGATCAACCACCGGTGTGATTGGATGGATTACGCCATTTATGACCATGCTCGTTTAACAGGACATCGGCCCGGCTTGGCCCCCACGTACCAGCGGGATACGTATACACAGGAATTTCCGCGTTGGTATCCCAAGCCTTAAGCACCGGATCAATAATCCGCCATGCAGTTTCCACCTCGTCGGAACGGGTAAACAACGTCGAGTCTCCGCGCAACACATCAAGAAGCAGGCGCTCATAAGCTTCCGGCAAATCCGTTTTCCATGTCTGGGCGTAATCGAAACTCATGGCAACGTTTTCCACCTGGACCTGTAGCACTGGCCGCTTGGCCGAAAAACGGATATCGATGCCTTCGTCGGGTTGAATCCGGAATATAACCTGATTTGGCTTGGATCGGGTCAAGTCGCAGGCCTCACCCACACATTCCACCGTTTGGAACAATTGAAGTGGCGGCACCTTGAAATTCACGACAATTTCCGTGGTGCGTCGGGGCAAGCGTTTGCCCGTTCTTAAATAGACAGGCACGCCGGCCCAACGCCAGTTTTCTATGAACAAACGCATTGCCACAAATGTTTCGGTTTTACTACCGGTGGCGATACGTTCTTCTTCAAGATATCCGGGAACGGCTTTGTCTCCCAGATTACCCGCCACATATTGCGCGCGGATCACATGGCGGCGTACATCCTCAAGCGGATGAACACGCACGGATTGAAGCACCTTGACTTTTTCATTGCGAATCGCGTCGGCAGTCAAACTTGCCGGCGGCTCCATCGCAATAACGCAGAGCAACTGCAACAAGTGATTCTGCACCATGTCACGTATGGCGCCGGTGACATCGTAGTAAGCGCCCCGCCCGCTCTCCATCCCGACTGTTTCGCCGGCGGTGATCTGAATATTATCGACGAAACTGCTGTTGAATAACGGTTCGAAAATGGTGTTGGCGAAGCGGAACGACAAAATGTTCTGCACTGTTTCTTTGCCAAGATAGTGATCAATGCGATAAATCTGTGACTCGTCCAAGTGGCGGCGTACCACCTGATTCAGTTCAATGGCGCTGACCAAATCATGACCGAACGGTTTTTCGATTACCACCCTGGTCCAGGACGACCCTTGTGGCGGCGCAATCAATCCTGCCACTTTAAGATGCGCCAGCGCCGTGACAAACAAATCCGGTTTGATGGAAAAATAGAACAGCCGGTTGGCCGGGAATCCATCGCGGTCCATGCGTGCGGCCAAATCCTTGTATGCTTCAACGGTCTCAATGTCACCCTTGTGGTAGTGCAGACGCGAGAGAAATTCCTGCACACCGGGTGACAACACGGGAACCCGGCTGTGTTTGCGAAGAGCCTCAAGCATCATGTCACGAAAGTATTCGGTCGTATAGTCGCGGCGGGCAAATCCGACGATGGCAAAATCATCAGGCATGAAGCCGTGATGATACATGGCATACAATGCCGGCATTAGCTTGCGTAGCGTAAGATCGCCGGATGCCCCCAGAATGACAATGGTCAGCGATTCCTTGACGCGGTATGCTGAAGCGGATGGTGCGGAGCCGTTCATGGATTACTCTTGCTTCACTTTACGCGCGGAGCATCTTTCCAAAGCGTTTCCAGCGCATAATGCTCGCGTGCCTTTTCGCTGAAAATGTGAACGACGAAGTCAAGGTAATCGAGAATCATCCAGCCGCTTTCCGGCGTTCCGGACTGCCGGTAGGCCTTGGCGCCTTCCGTGCGCATTTCCTTGTCACATGTGTCGGCCAATGCCTTGATATGGCGCGAGTTGTTGCCGGTGCAGATGACATAATAATCGGTTACAACTGAAACTTTCCGGACATCCAGAATGACGACATCGCCGCCTTTTTTGTCCTCGATGATTTCCCGCGCTAACTTAACTGATGATAACGTTTCGATGATGGTATTCCTTATTTCCGGTATAATTGATGTTCGCGTATATAACGCTCCACAGAGTCGGGCACAAGATAACGAATCGATTCGTTTTTCGCAACCCTCACGCGAATTTCAGTTGAAGACAAATCAATGACATGCCCTACTGTGACTCGACTGATCAACGCTTCAACATGTCCGGGAGGAAGTCGCAACGATTGCCGGTGGAGCGATTCCGGATCGAATCCCGGACGCACCATGGTGATGAATTTGCATAGCGCCAGCAAATCATTGATGTCTTTCCATGTATGCAATTCCGGCAAGGTATCGCCGCCGATAATAAAGTAGATGTCCGCCTCGGGATAAACTGCGATAAAATGTTGGACGGTGTCGATGGTATAGGAAACGCCGCCGCGACGGATTTCTTCATCCGAAACTTCCCATTCCGACCGGTCTCCCAAAGCGAGCCTGATCATGTCCAGACGATGCGATGGCGTAACCAGTGTCTGGGTAAGCTTGTGCGGAGCTATGGCCGCCGGGACAAAAATGATTCGATCCAGGGAATAAGCCTCTCCGGCGTCCTGGGCCATGATCAGATGGCCCAGGTGAATGGGATTGAAACTTCCACCAAATATCCCGATTTTCAGCTTGTTCATGACTTCCAGCCTATCATCAGGTAATCCCGTATTCCACTGGAATTAAATTAACAGACCCGGTTGCCGCTTGCATCCGGCGCATCTATTGCCTACATTCCCACACTTAACCAACTTATTCAGGAGAACAATACCATGTCGGAAATAGTAGCCATTCAAGGACGTGAAATTCTGGATTCCCGCGGGAATCCGACAGTTGAAGTGGATGTTTATTTGGATTCGGGAACGCTGGGACGTGCCGCCGTGCCTTCCGGCGCCTCCACCGGTGAAAATGAAGCCATCGAATTACGTGATGGCGACAAGTCCCGCTATCTTGGCAAAGGCGTGCTGAACGCCGTGACCAATGTCAATGAAGCCATCCAGGACGCCTTGGTCGGCATGGATGCCACGGATCAGGTGGCCATCGACCGCGCCATGCTCGAACTTGACGGCACCGACACCAAATCCAAACTCGGCGCCAATGCCATTCTCGGCGTATCCATGGCCACAGCTCATGCCGCCGCCAACGAACTCGGTCTGCCGCTCTACCAATACATTGGCGGAACCAATGCCAAAGTGCTTCCCGTCCCCATGATGAACATTCTGAACGGCGGCGCTCACTCTGACGCGCCAATCGATTGCCAGGAATTTATGATCATTCCTCACGGCGCGCCAACGTTTTCCGAAGGCCTGCGGATGGGAACCGAAGTTTTTCACGCGTTGAAAAGCGTGTTGAAAAAGGCCGGATTGAGCACAGCGGTCGGTGATGAAGGCGGTTTCGCCCCGGCGCTGAAGAGCAACGAACACGCGTTGGAAGTGATCATGGAGGCAATAGAAAAGGCCGGCTACAAACCCGGCGATCAAGTATCCATCGCACTCGACGTCGCCTCCAGCGAATTTTTCGACAAAGAAAAGAATAAATACGTCTTCAAGAAAAGCGACAAGTCCGAACGCACCGCTGATGAATTGGTCAGCTTTTACGAAGACTGGCTGAAGCGTTATCCGATCAAGAGCATTGAAGATGGTTGCGCGGAGAATGATTGGACGGGATGGAAAATCCTGACCGACCGACTTGGCAGTCGCTGTCAATTGGTGGGCGACGATTTGTTCGTCACCAACACCAAATTCCTCAAGCGCGGAATCGATACCGGAACCGCAAACTCAATTCTGGTAAAAGTGAACCAGATCGGTACATTGACCGAAACGCTCGAAGCGGTTGAAATGGCCAAGCGAGCGAAATATACCGCTGTCATCAGCCATCGTTCGGGGGAAACCGAAGATGCCACAATCGCCGATATCGCGGTCGCCACCAACGCCGGCCAGATCAAGACCGGCTCCTTGAGCCGCACGGACCGTATTGCCAAATACAACCAACTCCTTCGTATTGAAGAACGGTTGGGTTCCTCGGCTGTTTACGGCGTGTAAAATAGGCCATGCAGAAGTGCGGGGAATGGATTGACCATTCCCCGCATTTTTATTTAATTTTCCAGTATATGACAATTTGGGTCCTTATATACCGAATATCTGCCGCCCTGGTTGTGGCGGTCGGCCTGATATGGGTCGGATCGTTGTTTTATCCCCAAATTCAAAAAGCCCGTGATTTGACCACCCGGCAACTTCAAATTGAGGATGAAATCCGGCGCGACGAGGAAATTTTGCGTCATCTTCGCATGAAACAACAACGTTTGCTTAACGATCCCCGCTTTATCGAAAAGATCGCCCGTGAAGAGTTGGGTCTTGCCAAACCCGGGGAAACTGTCTTCCGGTTTATTGACGACCCCACCCCCCTGCAAGGGCGAACCAACATTACCGGACGAGCCTTGCGTTAATCCGCCGTAATTCAGTTCCTCACCCATCCTTTTGATTGCCAACCCGTCCCGTGTGCAAGCATGATATTCACCATTGATGCCGTATAAACTATATTACTTCGCCGCAGTCCTGCTGGTTATATTTACCGGTTGCGGTGTGCTGTCCACCGAATCGGAGCAAATTCCGGTTCAAATCGTCGCCATCCGTCCACATGATTTGGATGCATATACGCAGGGGTTACAGCTCGTTGATGGTAGACTTTTTGAAAGCACCGGACTTTACGGCGAATCATCGGTGCGGGAAGTTGATCCGCTGACCGGTCGCGTCCTTCGCAAAACCATGCTGGATTCCCGATTTTTCGGTGAAGGTTTAACCATGCATGCCGGAGAGCTTTGGGTACTTACATGGATGGAAAATACTGCGTTGGTTATGAATCCGGACACGTTCGACATCGTTCGATCGTATTCGTACGATGGCGAGGGCTGGGGTCTCACCAGCGACGGTAAACACTTGATCATGAGCGATGGAACCAGCACGTTGAAGTTTATTGAGCCTACGGATTTTTCCGTCGTCAAAAAATTGCGGGTTACTGAATCCGGTGTCCCCTTGATGAACCTCAACGAACTCGAATTTATAAACGGATCGATTTTCGCAAACGTTTACCTGACAGATAGAATTGTGAGAATTAATCCACGCTCGGGACGAGTGACCGGATACATGCAACTGAACGAGCTTAGAAGGCATTTAGCACAACCCAACCGGGCCGAGGTATTGAATGGAATTGCTTACGATGAACAAACCGGCCACTTGCTCGTAACTGGAAAATACTGGCCGATGTTGTTTGTATTACAGTGGAAGTGAAGCAGATACCCGCATTCTTAATTATTCCAGAATAATTTTATAACAAGTCACCTTGATTTCAGAATGAGGTTTGTTATTGTAAAAATATTCGGATCGGGATCACATCAGCAAGCTATACTAACGTAACACCATTATCACGATCACAGTAGAATTGTGCCCGAAAATGGTCGGTCGCCGATTGCATGCGTGTTCCGGATAAATCGCAACATTTCTGATTGGCCATCGTTTGCCGGGATTTAAATCAAGAATTGAGATTCGGTGCGCCGGAGGTGTCTTTGACATTAAAAATCCCGCGGCGGCTGGATGTGATGCAAGCCACAATAATAAAATGGAAATACATTATGAAAACCCCACAAATTCAACCGGTTTTTGAAGACCTCGGCGATTATTGGCAGATTGGTTACGGCCTTACCCCGGTAACTGCCGCTCAATACCTGGCTCAAGAATTTCCCGACATTCCCCAATGGGTTTGCTGGAATATGGACCCCGAGCCGGCGGAACGGGCATTGCGGGCGTTTGTGGGACAAGGCGCCAACAATGCGGGAACCATCGGAAAGTGGAGTTGGGAACGAATTCCCTGTCGTTACGGAAACGTGGGCTTTTGGTCGAGTCGCGTCGATAAAACTCACATTGGATCGGCGTGGGTAGGCATGCTTCAAGTTACCGGTCCCAAGGGCGAACAGTTTTATATGTTTTCTTATATCCGGATCGACTGCAAACCCAATATGGAATATCTGGTTTCAACCGGCGATCTAAAACTATTGCGTCGGTTTGCCGAAGATGTATTGCGTCATCTCCAACCCCGACGCAATCGGAAAATTGTCAACGTTCAGGTCATCGGTAGCACCGACTTTCAGCTTCGGGCCGATGAAATGGAAGAGGTCTATCTTCCCGCCCGTCTGCAAGAAGATATTCTGACGCAAGTTGACGGCTTTTTCGGAAGCAAAAAACTGTATCGGGAAATGGAAATTCCTTACAAACGCGGATTCCTTTTTACCGGCCAACCCGGAACCGGCAAAACCATGCTGATTCGCAATCTCATTCGGCATTGCTACTCCAAACACAAAGTTTCAACGGCTTATCTGGCTATCAACCGCCGCACGGATGCGATGGATCTTCGCGCATTGTTCCGATGTGCGACCGACAAGAATCCTTGTTTATTGATTTTGGAAGATGTGGAGTCGCTTTGTCATGAGACAATGCTGACAAGGTCGGAAGTACTGGCCGAATTGGATGGCATCAGTCAACACTCCGGCATGCTGTTGATTGCTACAGCCAACGATCCCGGGCGAATTGATCCCGCCCTGGTGCACCGACCCAGCCGGTTTGACCGGGTTTGGACTTTTCCATTGCCCGACAAAGGATTGCGCTCGCGTTATATCCGAGAGCAGTATCCCCGGATGGACGCGGGTTTATTGGAACGACTTGCTGCGGAAACGGAAGACTGGACATTTGCGTACATAAAAGAAATGCGCAACACTGCGGCCATACTAGCGATTAAAGATGGCTTGAATGTCATAGAACCGCACCACGTCACGCAAGCATTGACCCTGCTTCGGGATCAGTTCAAAGCCGGTAAATCCGGACACAAGGACACATTGAAATCCAATCGCCCGGTTGGATTCGATTTTTCAACACGATAAGATGATGAATTAGAGAAAATAAACATATTTTAACCGAATAAACGTGGCGCACCCGGCAGGGATCGAACCTGCGACCTGCGGATTAGAAATCCGCTGCTCTATCCAACTGAGCTACGGGTGCGCTATCGGGTGGTACATATCAAATACCAGTATTAACGACAAGTCCGTGATGGTGGATAATTGTTGAGTGGTATTTTATAATTTGTTATTTTTGTTTCTGTTAAGAAAGGAAACCGCCATGAAAACCTTGTTCATCACCACTCTGGCAATATGTTTGACCGGCTTGCTGGTCAACCCGGTCGAAGCGCAAAAAGTCGTTATCAAAGGCTCCAACACGTTCGGAGAGGAACTCGCACCGGCCCTGATCAAGGCCTTTTCATCGAAAAACCCCAACATCACCATTGAATTGGAGTCTTCGAGTAGTGGCGCTGGTATTGAAGCATTATTGGAATCCGAGAGCGACATAGCCTCCAGCTCGCGATTACTATCCGAAGATGAAGTACGAAGGGCACAATCGCGCGGCTTACTTCTCGATACTCATATTGTTGGTTATTACGGCGTGGCCGTCGTTGTTAACCCCGGGAATCCGATAAAGGCCCTTACCGACCGGCAAATTGAACAAATATTTTCCGGCGAGATAACCAATTGGAAGGAAATCGGAGGAAACGACGCGGCAATAACTGTCTACATTCGAGATCAAAGCGCTGGAACTCACCTCGGATTCCGGGAACTGGCCATGCGAAACAAACCTTATGCGGATTCGGCATTTCCTAAACTTTCCTATAACGAAATTGCCGAAACCATTGCCGGAGATGCCAATGGCGTGGGGTACATAAACATCAATTCATTGCACGCATCCGGTATCCGGGGAATTATCGTAAATGGCATCCATCCCTCCAATATTGCGGTGGTCGAAGGTTTATATCCATTTGCCCGCCAGGTTCGACTGATAACCAACCGGGATAATTACTCCAGGGAAACGCGCGCATTCATACGTTTTGTGCAATCACGGGACGGACAACGCGTCGTGGAGTCGGTCGGTTTTGTGCCTCGTTTTGCCAGCCGAATGGATATGGGTGGCTTCTAGCTTTAATTCGAAGTCGTCGGTTTCCAGATTATTTCGACTGCCATATTTCCTTTAATAAAGGAAATTCGATGGCGTTGCCGTGAGTTACCTTCCCGATTTTCTCCGCCAACACAAAACGTGGAGCGCCTTTACTGGATTTTTTATCCAGGCTCATGGCCGCTTGAAGAACACCCCAATCGAGATCCGGAGCCTTGGTCGGTAATCCCGCTTTGATCAATAGCGCCTCAATGCGTGAAACCTCATCATTCGCCAAACCGGAAACCTTTGCTGAAACCCGGGCGGCAAAGAGCATACCAACTGAAATCGCCTCGCCATGCAAATAAACCCCGTATCCTGCCGCCGCTTCAATCGCATGCCCCATGGTATGGCCAAAATTCAATATGGCCCTCAATCCAGTCTCATGTTCATCCTGCCGAACAACTTCGGCCTTAATCCTGCAACTTTGCGCAACAATATGTTGAAGCATTTCCCGATCTCCCTTCAGGATCGACGCCATATTTGCCTCCAGAAATGCAAACAACGACTCATCGTAAATTATGCCGTATTTAATTACTTCAGCCATGCCAGCCTTGAATTCACGGGCAGGAAGCGATTTCAGGACATCCAGATCGCATAATACAAGGGATGGTTGATGAAACGCGCCAATCAAATTTTTGCCTTGCGGTAAATTAATTCCCGTTTTCCCTCCCACAGCGCTGTCAACCATGGCCAACAAGGTTGTCGGAGCCTGGACAAATCTCAAGCCCCGCATGTATGTCGCCGCGGCGTAACCGGCAATATCCCCCACCACCCCGCCGCCCAATGCAATGACAATCGATTTGCGCTCCAAACCTGCTGATATGGCATCATTGTATATTTTGAATAAACATTCCCCGGATTTGCTTTCCTCGCCGGCAGGAATTACCGATAAATGGAAAGGAAGCCCGATCGCCTGGAATTGTCGGATAACAGAATCCCCATATAACGTTTGCACGTGGGAATCGGTTACCACCAAACCACTTGATGCGTTCAACGCATATTCATTCAATTTGTCGGGAAGACTCGGCAACAAAGCGGTTCCGATTATGATATCATAAGAGCGCGCTCCCAAATCCACTTTTACTTTCACACAATGTCCTTTCCTTCCGATGTCACAGCCGCATTAAGTATGTCGCCAATCACCCATTTATGCCCACACAAAAACGCCGAGCCGAGCATGCTTTTTTTACCTTCCGGCTGAAGTTCGAGCAATCGAATCGCTTGCTCCCCGGTCATGATCAATGGTCCGGCGCCGCCGAATTCAATAATTTGACCAGGCTCGCCGGCGCCCGGTTCAACCATTGTCCGCCACACTTTGATTGCAACACCTTTATGGAGAAAATAACCACCCGGCCAGGGCTGAAAACCTCGAATGCGATTGCTGATCGCACGCGCCGGCAAACGCCAGTCAATAAGTCCATCCTGTTTGGTGATTTTGGGGGCAAATGTCGCTTGATCGTGTGCCTGGGGCATTAAAGTCACCTTGCCGGTTTCCATTAAATCCAATGCCTTCAAAGCCAGTCCTGCACCAATCTGTGAAAATCGTTCACTTAACGTAATTGCATTATCATCCGGCGATACCGGATGTTTTTCTTGTATGATGATATCACCGGCATCCATCTCCTTAACTACTTGGAAAATTGTAACGCCACTTGTCGTTTCACCATTGGCAATCGACCACTGCATCGGGGCGGCGCCCCGGTATTTTGGCAAAAGCGAGGGGTGAACGTTGATAACACCTTTGGGCGGCAATACAAGCACCCGACCCGGAATATACTGTCCAAAGGAAGCCACGACGATGGCATCGGGATTCCACGACGAAATTACCGCAAGTGCGTCCGGCGAACCTATTTTTTCCGGTGTAATAACAGGAATTCCGAGATTCAGGGCAGTTTCATGCACTATGCCGGTTTGCACCTTCCGATTTCTGCCGCTGGGTCGATCGGGTTGGGCGGCAACTCCAACCAATTCGTGCCGGTCGCTGGCGGCCAGAGAAAGCAAAGTCGGGACTGAAAAAAGGGATGAACCGAAGAATACTATCCTCATGGACGGACGGTTCCTTTCCCGGTTAGTGCCACCCGGTTTTGGTGGCCTGCAGACCGGCTTTCTATGAAAGCGTATTGCGTGTTGGCTGGTTTGTGATAAAAAAGATTCATGAACTTGGCAAACTTAAGAGGCATATTGGGGTATATAGCGAGATTTCGCGACAAAATCTTCGTATTGAATATCGACAGCGAAATACTCGCCTCCGACAATTTTCACAATCTTCTGTTGGATATTTCCGTACTTCGCAGTCTCAATATTAAAATTGTTCTGGTTCATGGTTCCAGCGTTCACATCAAGATGCTTTCTGAATCCATGAAGACACCTTACTCGGATTTGGACGGTATGGGAATAACGGATGAAGACACGTTGAAACTTTCCGTGATGGCCTCCACCAGGCTCTCCCACGAAATCATGGAAGGCTTGCGCGATACCGACCAACGCGCTGTCATCACGAACGCCATTATCGCCCACCCCGCAGGCATCATTGACGGCGTGGATCAACAATTCACCGGTCAGGTCGAACGCGTGGAATCATCGTTTCTCGAGGATTTGCTGGAGCAGGATATCATACCGGTAATTCCTCCGTTGGGAATGGACGGAAACGGCAAGACGTTTCGGGTAAATTCAGATGGCGTGGCACTCGAAGTTTCAGAGGCGCTGAAAGCCGCCAAGCTCATGTTTATCTCGACCAGCAACGGAGTGCGCGGAAGTGGCACGTTGCAGGCGCAATTCTCCGTTGCCGAAGCCGAGGAATATCTGAAGAAAAACAAAAACACGCTCGACAAGGAAATGACATCAAAGCTAAGGCACGGATTACGTGCCTGCCGAAATGGCGTTTCCCGAGTTCATATCATTGACGGTCGCCAGGATGCCGCATTGTTAAGCGAGATTTTCTCAAACGAAGGCATCGGTACCATGATTCATGCCAATGAATATGAAGCCATACGGCGTGCCCGCAAAAAAGACATCGGCGCCATAATCAGCCTGATTCGGGAGTCCGTTGAATCGAAACAATTGTTGGGCCGGACCCGGGAGGAAATTACCCAGCGAATAAATGACTACTATGTCTTTGAAATTGACCGCAACATATTGGGCTGTGTCGCTCTGCGGATATATCCAACCAAGCACAAACCTATAGCCGAACTTGAATGCCTGTTTGTCGCGGAAGCGCACGAAAATCAGGGCATCGGCCGAAAAATGATGCATTTCATTGAAAATCAATCGCGTATCATGGGGGTCGAACGGCTGTTTGCCCTCTCCACCCAGGCATTTAATTATTTTCAGCAAAAAGGCGGATTCTCGGAAGGCGATCCTTCACTATTGCCCCCGGAACGACGCGCGCGATACAGCAAAAGCGGACGTCACTCCAAGATACTCTTCAAGGATTTGAATTGATCGAACCGGGCGCCATTGCATTCACATCACCAATACATGCGTCATGAGTGCATCTACACGCATCATAATGCGCGATCCATGCGGCAATGACCGATGGCTGATGTGGCGCAATCCTGTAGAAATCATCGCAACGCACAACCTCGATGAGGTAACCGATATACTGGCCAGAGTCGATGCCGCCGCCAACCATGGACTTCACGCCATAGGATTTGTTTGCTACGAAGCAGGCCGCGCATTTGATCCTGCATTTGTAAACAAAACGCAAGTCCCGGCGCTTCCTCTTGTCTGGTTTGCTTTGTTCCGAAGCGACTCGGCAACCGAGCATACGCTAGATTGTCCCCGACATTCCGCCGTTCAATGGAAACCATTGATCGACAAAACGACTTACCGGCGATCAATACGGAAAATCAAACAAAGCATTGCCGCAGGGGAAACGTATCAGGTAAATTTTACCTTCCCGTTGAAGGGTAGTATGCCGTTGGACATGGAACAACTTCTGGCCAGATTGCATCACGCCCAACCATCTCCATATTCGATGTATATTGAAACTCCGGATTTTCAGATTGCATCGGCGTCACCGGAGTGTTTTTTCACACTGGATAATTCACGTATACACTGCAAACCCATGAAAGGCACCTGCCCTCGCGGCCTGCATCCCACACTGGATCGAATGGCCGGAGAAAACCTCCGGCATTCGATAAAAAACCGGGCGGAGAATGTGATGATTGTCGATATGGTGCGAAATGATCTGGGTAGAATTGCCGTAGCCGGATCGGTGACAACCGAACGTTTATTCGATGTGACGGCATGGCCGACCTTGTGGCAAATGACTTCAACGATTTCCGCCGACACGAAAGCGAACATCGTCGGAATTTTTCAGGCACTTTTCCCCAGTGCATCCATAACCGGCGCGCCAAAACTTAAAACTTCGGAAATAATCTCCGGTCTGGAGGATTATCCCCGTGGCGTTTACACCGGAGCGATTGGATACTGGTTCCCTGGTCGCCAGGCAAGTTTTTCGGTGGCGATTCGAACCGCCACCCACATTAACCACTCCGGTGAAACCACCTATGGCGTCGGAAGTGGCATTGTCTGGGACTCCCAGGCAGATGACGAATACCGGGAATGCATACTGAAATCGAGAGTGCTTAAAAACGCCATGCCGGATTTTCAACTTCTTGAAACAATGCGATGGGAACCGGACTCCGGTTTCTTCATGCTGGCTGAACACCTTGACCGTATGAAGGAATCTTCGGATTATTTCGGCTGTGATTTTGATGACGAAGTCGTCGCCTCCATGCTTAATGAAATGGCGAGCAAGTTCGATAATAAACCAACCCGGGTTCGCCTGCTCTGCGCTCGTAACGGCAGAATACGCATTGAACACATAGAAGCTTCCGACCCCGCTCATTTCGGATATCCGCTTTCCGCGCCGACCATGAGCGGAATGATCGATTCCAAAAGGATCAAAACGGACTCCCCGTTTTTTTATCACAAAACAACGCGAAGAGCCGTTTATAACAAGGCAAGGAAACGCTTCCCGGAATATGAGGAGGTGTTGCTGGTAAATGATCGTGATGAAGTCATGGAATTTACTTCCGGCAATATGGTAATCCGAAAAGCTGATATCTGGCTGACACCGGCGCTGGATTGCGGACTGCTTCCCGGTGTGTTCCGGGACAAGTTGATACGTGACGGCATCATCCGGGAAAGTCGAATCAGTATTACCGATGTCATGAAGGCGGATAATGTATTTTTTATAAATTCAGTCCGAGGTTGGCGACGCGTATCAATGAACGGATCGTTCGGCCAATGATTGGATCAATCACGGTAAAGCCGCAACAAACGCATTCATTTGTTCATCCGTTCCAATGGTAACGCGAAGGTATTCCCCGGTTTTCGCGCCGGGAAAATAGCGTGTCAGAATATTTCGTTTACGCAACTGCGTGAACAGTTCCGAGGCCGTTACACCGGATGGTTTTACCCACAGGAAATTTGTGGCGGAGGGAGCAACATGATAACCCCGATTCTGTAATTCAACGGCAATTCGGTTTCGCGTCGAAATAATATTTTCCACATTGCGACGCATGTGCGATTGATCCCGCAAAGCCGCGGATGCCAACCGTTGGGTAAGATGATTGATATTATAAGAATCCTTGATCTTATGAATTGCGGCAATCAAGTCGACCGGTCCCACGAGATACCCACATCGAATACCCGCCAGCGAGTAGGATTTGGACAAGGTGCGGCTTACCAGCGTATTGGGATATTTTAACGCCAATTCCATGCAATTCCACGGCGCAAAATCTGCGTATGCTTCATCGATCAACAAAACGCCATGGTACGTTCGACATAATGCTTCGATGGCCTCATATGGAAAGGACATGCTGGTGGGCGCATTTGGATTCGCCAGGTAAAAAAGGGATGATTTCAGTTTACCCGGATCCCGCCAGGTGAAATCCTCGTTTAATTCGATAAGCTCCATACGCGCTGGACGTATCGCGGCAAGCACCGGGTACAATGAGTAGGATGGCTCAAAGCTTCCTATCGTGCCGTCATGTTCCACAAAAGCCCTGGTGCAAAGAGCCAGCCCTTCATCGGAACCGTTACCCGCAAATACATTTTCCGGTTTACATTGGTGCAGTTCAGCAATGATGCTCTTGAGTTCGTTACACATGGGATCCGGATACATGCGAAGCGCATCCGACTCCGCGGACATCAAGGCCTCCAAGACACGCGGCGAAGGCGGATACGGATTTTCGTTCGTGTTAAGCTTGATTAAGCCCGGCGTCCGAGGTTGTTCGCCGGGAATATACGCGTGCAGTTCCTGCACATGCGGACAAATTCTCGTCATGTTCCTGCTTACTCCCGCTCAAAACGGATTCTGGCCGATCGGCCATGCGCTTCCAATTGCTCCACCTCGGCAAAAGCCTCTATATGCGGCAGGACATCCTGAAGATCGGCACGGGTATAGGAAATATAACTGGTGCGGCGGCGAAACGCATCAACGGTCAGCCCCGAAAACATCGCGGCCGTGCCGCCGGTCGGCAAAACATGACTTGGGCCGGCGACAAAATCACCTGCGCATTCCGGCGTCCATGGGCCGATGAAAACCGCACCGGCTCGGCGAACCTTTTTCAACCACATGCGAGGCTCACGCACAATGATTTCAAAATGCTCCGGCGCAAACTGATTGCACAAATCCATTCCAATATCGAGATTATCGACAATGACAAGAAGTGTCCCTTCCGACAGAACCCGATTTAATGCTTCGCTTTTCGGAAGTTGTTTCATCTGCTTCAACAATTCGTCCTGAACGGCATACGCAAGTGGCGCCGAGGAAGTGACCAAAAGCGCTTTTTCATGCCCGGTTCCGTGTTCGGCCTGGGCCAATAGATCTGCGGCAATGTGACTGGCCCGGGCGGTGTCATCCGCCAATATGGCCACCTCGCTGGGACCGGCGACTAAATCCAGATCCACCACTCCATAAACCAAACGCTTGGCCGCCGTGACATAGGGTCCGCCGGGTCCGACAATTTTCTGAACAGAACGGATGGTTCGGGTTCCATAGGCCATGGCCCCGATTGCTTGTATGCCGCCAATGCGATAAATTTCCGTAGCTCCCGCCGCATCAAGCGCATACAGCACATACGGGTTAATTTTCCCGCCTTTATCGGCCGGAGTGCAGGCCACAATTTCCTGAACGCCTGCGACCTTGGCCAGCACCACGGTCATAATGGCGGTCGAAGCCAAAGGGGCGGCTCCGCCCGGGATATAACATCCGACACGATCAAGCGGCATGAATTGTTCTCCCATCATGCCGCCTTTGGGACTCAATATCTGCCAGTTCTGACGAAGTCCCGCTTTCGAAAACTTCGTGACCCGGGCAATGGCTTCCTGGACGGCGCGCTTGAAATTAGGCCCGACATGATCAATGGCCGCCATACGTTCCGCTTTGCTAACGGCAAATTTCGCCGGGGCTATTTTGTGGTCGTTGAATTTTTGCACATACTCGGCAACAGCCATGTCACCGCGGGCCCGAATATCATCCAACACTTCCCGCGCGGTATTTTCCGCATCAGGCAGAAATGCCGGACGTTGCAGAAATTCCATGATGAGTTCCGATGGTTGATTGGGAACCCATTTAGCCAATTGAATTGAAAGCATAGATTTATCTGTGGATTTTTCCATTTTTCATACCAACTATTTGAATTTCATTCAGCGGCGAATCGCGGCATTCGGGTGCCGGCAACGCGGGCACTCCAGAACCGGATACAAACGACGCTCCACATAAACTGACTGACAGTTTTCACAACGGTAAATATTGCCTTCGCCGGAGACTTTCTCCACTTCCGGTCGGCGATAATTGTAATACAGCCAAACCACGACCATGCACGTCAAGGCAATGAGCAAAGGAAACACAAATAGCATGTACAACGATGCGTTCAAAGCCATTATCTCCTGATCGCCGGTTTGTAAACAAGTACCAGCCTTCCGCATGAATTACGAGATGGAAACGTGGTCAACTCACTTCTGATCATCTTCGACAGATGCAAATTAAATTCACGTGAGGGAGCTGGCCTCTCAACAATTACCTGCGAGATTATATTAAACTCATCCGTGCAAATGTAAACCACACCGTCCCATGCCGGAAGTCCTTCCATTCCATTGACCGGCAACCACGAAGATACATCCATGACATGGTCGGGTTTATCCTGCCAGAAAGCGATCAGTTTTCCTGACCATGATTCCGAAAAAGGTCCCAAACGCACGGCGTTTTCACGATCGAATAAAAGATATGAAGTTCGAGGTTCTTGAATCATGGACATCACGTTCCGGGAGGATGCCCCAAAAGGATTCAAATCAAAAGTTCGCGCTTCCGGAGTGGTATAGATGCCGTCCGCAATCGAGGCCAAGGATGCCTTTTGGGGTTCCGGTCCACTAAAAAAAGGTTTGCTAAAACCGACAGACATCGGCAACGAAAATAATATCGGGGAATTAATTACACGTATATCCGTCAACGGGTTGGAATTGCCCGTTACAGCCGGGTCGCCGGCAAAAGACACTATGGTGGGTAATACCACGTTGGACTCCCACGCCGGTCCCGTCATCATGCGTAACTCGCGATTAGCCGCCATAACCCAGATACCATGCACACATACGGCAATCAAAAAGGCCAGTCGGGAATATTTGGATGCGCGGTCTTCCTCGCGGACGGAGTGCAGGGGGCGATAATTACCCCGGCTTGAATGCAAATTAAACGTCGTCATGGTTTGATAATTTCCGGAATTGCCCGCGACTCAATCCGGGTAGCCAGAACGATTCTTTTCCAACCGGCCTCCATGGCCAGATTATAAATTCCGGCCAGCGTTCCATGCGTCAGAGATTCATCTGCCTCGATGACCAATTCGCCGTCCGTCGCAATTTTTGCCGATTCCCGCAATAAGTCGGATAAAATTGTCCAATTTACCCGCTGGTCGCGAAAGAAATATACACCATCCTGCGGTATCGTAAGGACATGTGCATCATAACGCGCACCGGTGACTCCTTGTACTACAGGTAAATTCACCTGAAGACCGGGTTTCTTGACGGTTGCGCTTTGAGTAATGATAAAAAGTATCACCAGCAACACCACGTCAATCCAGGCGATCGAATCAAATAGCCCCCGGTTTACACCTGCGCGCGGACGGAATATCCTGCGCAGATAAAATAACCGCTCATTTATATGTTCCGGAGGTTGTTTCATTGATATTAACGAGTGGTTGACTCCGGCTTTATCATGATCGACATGACTTCGCCAAACACCCGCTCCATATCGAGCGTGATGGATTCTACGCGATTGACCAGCATGTTATAACCCGCATAACCTAATATCGCCACCAAAATGCCTGCCGCCGTGGTAAGCAAAGCGGAAAAAAGTCCTGCGCTTAAATCGCCGGCATATACTTGCGGCGCCTGCCGGCTGATCGATGTCAGGACTTCCAGCATACCCAGCACCGTTCCGAGTAAACCTGCCAGCGGCGCCACTTGCGCCAGGGTCAGCAACAAGGAAAGATTTTTTTCCATTCGGGGAATTTCCGCAAGCCCCACTTCACGCATAACGTCCCTGACGCGCTCCGGTCCGTGTTCACGCTCCAGGATCGCCATGCGAACCATTTGAGAAACCGGTCCCGGCGTTTCCTCGCATTGACTGACTGCTTCAACAATGTTGCCTTTTTGGACAATGTTAAAGATTCCACGCATAAAGTCGGATGTCTTGATATGCGCCCGATGCAGATGGAAAAAGGACTGCAGGAATAAAATACCCCCGGTTGCGCTGATCAGCAATATCAGCCACATTACCGGCCCGCCATGAGCGATAATTTCAATATTCATATGTGATAATCTCCGGGAATCAAGGATTCACACCCGCTTCCATTTTTTTACCCGCTCCGTTCTTTTGACGCTGTGTGGCAAGCCTTTCCAACCGGATTCCCGCATCGACGGCCGCGGTCAGATCCGAATCCACAATGCGTTTATATATTTTTTCCGCCTCACTCCATGCCGACTCACCCTCCTTGATCGCCGCGGCGCTGAATGCCGATCGCACCAACCATACTTCATCCAGGGGAATCGAAGCTTCCCTTGCGGCCAACCAGCCGTACATGACGTTCAGGTAATGCGCCGACGCTTCCTCCAACCTGCCCATGCGTTCATATGTTCGAGCCAGCTTGTATTCCGCCTGGATGGCCACATCAGCGGTTATGAGTGGATGATTAAGAGCTGATCGAAATGTAACCGCAGCCTCCTGATATCGTTCCGGTCTGTCCGTGCCAAGCGTAAACTGGCAGTCGCCAATTCTTCCCAAGGCACGCGGAACCAGAATATGATCCGGATATTTCTTGATGATTTCCTCAAATGCCAGAATGGCTCCTGAAAAATCACCCATTTCCGTCAACGCATCACCCTGTGCAAATCGGGCATCAGGTATCAGCACACTGTTTGTATAGTTTCGAATCAATGCATTGTAATAATCAATGGCCCGGCGATGGGCTTTTTGTTCAGAAGCGGAACGGCCTGCCCAGAAAAGCGCGCGTTCAGCCAGTCGATTGGCAGGATAGCTTGATGCCAACTGGGCAAAATTGGTTTCGGCTAATCCGTAATACTGCTGATTGAATTCGTGTTCAGTCAACCAGAAGGCCACATCAGGTATCCATGCCGAATTGGTATAAGCTACAAGAAATTGTTGCGCTGTATTGAGCGCCGCCTCAACTTCACCGCTTAAATACTGGCTCCATGCCAGATATATGTGCGCCTTCTCGGTCACGAGTTGATCAGGGAATGACTTAATAACTTGCGTAAAATTCTGAATAGCCTCCGCGTATAGACCTTGACGGTAGTAAAGCAGTCCCAATCCAACCATGGCTTTCATATGAACAGGATCATCCGGGTAATAGGATATGATGCGTCCGTACGTTTCCCCGGCTCCAGTCAAGTCAGCCTGCTCCAGTTGTATTTCGGCCAGACGCAACAATCCTTGTTTGGCCACTTCCATGTCCGAATACTCTGCGGCCAACATGGTAAAAATCCGGTAAGCATTGGTCATATCGTTCATGCGAACGTAGGCTTCGGCGGCCTGGTAATATCTCTGCGGCCGCATTTCACTTGAGGGGAAGTTATCTGCGGATTTCTCGTATGCCGCAGCGGCCAGTCGGTATTGGCCATTCATGAAATAGGCATCAGCTATTTTGACCGAGGCTTGTTCACGCAACGAGTCGTTCGTAAGCACCGAAAGCGCCTTCTCAAATGCAAGCGCGGCTTCGGGATAACGCTTAAGTTCCCACAAGCACCAGGCGCGCCCCATCAATGCGTGCAATTGGCCCTCTTCATCTGAAAATGATTCCAGGTATCGCTGATAGGCTTCCAATGCCTTCTCGTGAAGCCCTTGCGCTCTCAATAAATCTGAAAGCTCAAGCTGGGCGCGCGCGGCTTGTGGCTTCATGGCCAGCGAAACAACCGTTGCATCCATGATCTGGATTGCTTCCACCAGGCGGTTTTCTGTCATCAACAATCGCGCTTGATCGATGCGAGCTTCAACGCGGCGATCAAGGTTGGTGGTCGTGATCTCCCCCTGCGTCAAAGCGTAAAGAGCATTGGATATATTTCCCTGATTGACCTGAATAGTGGCGATGGAAAACCAGGCTTCTGATCGAATCGACTGATCGACGTTTTCACTTTTCGCCAGAGGTTGCAACCATTCAATGGCAACATCAATATTGTTGTTTTCCGCCGACCACTGTCCCAACCATAACCTGGCTCGTTTGGCGACATCCGTTTCCGGATGTTGATTCACCAATCGAACCAACGTATCGGTTCCTAGGTCGGTTTTATTCAAGCGAATCAGAACGCCTGCCCAATCCAATAAATTATCAGGTACTTCGACATGATCCTTGTACTGCTTGTCAAATCGGGCGAAGTGCGTTTCCGCACTCTCAAGTTTACCACTGTCTCTCAAGGCAAGGGCACGCAGGCGAAGCACGTAAGGCTGTAAATCATCCTTGGGAAAACGGGATTCAAGTTTTTTCAGATACTCGAGGGTATCGTCATATTGTTTGGTGGCGTATTTGGCCTGTGCATACCAGAAATAAAACGACGGTTCATCACGGGTTCCGTGGGAAATGCTCCAGTTTTGCCTCATCCATTCGATCATACGATCATACTGACCGTCGCCATACCAGGCGCGCAGAAGGAAAACCGCACCGTAGGCTTTGCGTCGCTTCGCCACTGTTTTATTTACGAAATCCTCGAATCTCATGGCCGCCACACCATAGAAACCGTCAGCCAGCGCCGCTTGTCCGGCCAGGAAGTCGGGATCTCTTTCTATTTCAAGTGGAGGAGTCTGGGCGAAAGCGCCCGGCGGCGAGCCAAGGCAGGCCAATAAAACAATCATGAAATACAGGATACGTTTCATGCTGACTTCTTCCGGGATTTCATGTTCTTACTGCGAGAACGTACCATCGTGCTTTGTCCGAGAACTTCCGCCAAATATTTTCCAGTATGTGACTTCCGGTTATTCGCCACTTCTTCGGGTGTTCCCTCGGCAATAATGGCTCCACCGGCATGGCCCCCTTCAGGTCCCAAATCTATTATATAATCCGCCGTTTTAATAACATCCAGATTATGCTCGATAATGACAAGCGTATTACCGGCGTCCCTCAAACGTTCAAGTACATGCAGAAGTTTGTGCACATCGGCAAAATGAAGTCCCGTGGTCGGTTCATCCAGCAAATAAAGCGTGCGACCGGTATCCTTGCGGCTAAGTTCCGCGGATAGCTTAACACGCTGGGCCTCTCCGCCGGATAATGTGGTGGCCGGCTGGCCTAATTGAAGGTAACCCAGGCCAACTTCCGACAATGTCCGCAGTCGCCGTGCAATCGCTGGAACATTCTTGAAAAATTCCAGTGAATCGTCGATGGTCATGTGAAGCACATCGGCGATGCTTTTATCACCATACTTCACTTCGAGTGTTTCGCGGTTGTAGCGCAACCCTCCACACTGCTCACACGTAACATATACATCCGGAAGAAAATTCATCTCAATGCGCAGTATGCCATCGCCTTTGCAGGTTTCGCAACGTCCGCCTTTTACATTAAAACTGTATCGCCCGACTTTGTAACCCCTTATCTTTGAAGAGGGTAGCTGGGCAAACAATGCCCTGATCTGGTCAAACGCGCCGGTGTAAGTTGCCGGATTACTGCGCGGTGTTCGACCAATCGGTGATTGATCAATAACGATTACCTTGTCCAAGTGTTCCAACCCAATGATTTTGCGGTGCTTTCCGGGGCGCTCCTTGGAATTATAAAAGTGTTTGAATAGCGCTTTTCGCATCACATCGTCAACAAGTGTGCTTTTTCCACTACCGGACACTCCAGTCACACATACCATCAAACCAAGAGGAATCGCCACATCGACATTCTTTAAATTATTTTCTGATGCCCCGGTCAGCTTCAACACCGGACCTTTCGGCTTTGCCCGCGTTTTTGGCACTGCGATCTGGATCCGACCGTTCATGTATTGGGCAGTCAGGGATCGTTCATTTTTAAGCAAGTCCGGTACAGTTCCCTGATGAATTATTTCCCCGCCGTGACGTCCGGCCCCCGGACCAAGATCCAATACATAGTCAGCAATCCGGATGGTTTGTTCATCGTGCTCAACCACTACAACGGTATTTCCAAGATCGCGCAAACCCTGCAATGTTAAAATCAGCTTTTCATTGTCACGCTGGTGCAGACCGATACTTGGTTCATCCAATACATACAACACGCCGACAAGTCCGGCGCCTACTTGCGTCGCCAGGCGAATTCGCTGGGCTTCTCCGCCCGACAACGTGCCGCTTTCGCGGTCCAGGGTGAGATAATCAAGTCCGACATTCACCAGGAATGACAGGCGTTGCGCGATTTCCTTTACCACTTCACCGGCGATTCGTTGTTCCAACGGAGACAGGTTTATTTTGTTAAAGTATTCCCAAGCTTCCCGAACCGACATACGTGTTACGTCGAGAATGGATTTTCCATGAACCGTACAGGATAGACTTTCCGGGCGTAACCGAGCGCCATTACAGGTCGTGCAATGTGCGCGGCTCATGTAGGTGCGGATTTTCTCACGCATGTATTCGCTGTCGGATTCTTCAAGTCGGCGTTGAAGATTGGGTAAAACGCCTTCAAAAGGTTTTTTATACTTATGGAACGAACCGCTTCGCCAGAATCCCAATTCCAGAACCTCGTCGCCGGAACCGTTCATGATAATTTTTCGAAACGATGCGGGAAGATCGGCGTATGGCATTTCCGGATCAATAGTATAATGCCGCGCAACTGCCTTGAGTAAATGCTTGAAATAAATAATGAGGCGTCGGCCTCCGCGCCGCCAGGGATGAATGGCGCCGGTTTCCAGTGATAACGATTTATCCGGAACGACCAAATCTTCGTCAAACACCATCATGGTTCCAAGGCCATGGCATGTGGGACAGGCTCCATAGGGACTGTTAAATGAAAAGTGACGGGCGGTGAGCGTTTCGAAACTTAATCCGCACGGCACACAGGCGTTTTTCTCGGAAAACAATTGCTCCAGCCATTTATCTTTTTCTGATTCCACCAGCGCCAGCATGACACCGTCACCTTCACGAAGCGCGGTCTCGACGGAATCGTTCAACCTTGATCGGATTTTCGGCGCTATCACCAGTCGATCTACCACGAGTTCAATTGTGTGCTGAATTTTCTTATCCAGCTTCGGTGGTTTCTCCAGCTCATGAAATTCGCCATCTACTCGCACACGGATATAACCCTGCTTCCGCAATGACTCGAATACTTCCTCGTGTTCGCCTTTTCGTCCCTGCACTTTCGGTGAAAGTAAAACGATCTTTGTCCCTTCCGGGCGCGACATGACCTGATCCACAATCTGCTCGGCGCTTTGACGGGTAATAAGGTTTCCGCATTTGGGGCAGTGTGGTTTACCGATATTGGCGAACAAGAGGCGAAAATAGTCGTGGATTTCCGTGGTAGTGGCGACAATGGAACGAGGATTGGCGCCTGCCGTCCGCTGTTCAATGGAAATGGCCGGAGACAGTCCCTCAATGGTATCAACGTCAGGCTTCTGCATTTGCTCAAGAAACTGCCTTGCATAAGCCGAAAGGCTTTCCACATACTTTCTCTGGCCCTCGGCATAAAGGGTGTCAAACGCCAACGACGATTTGCCTGAACCGCTTAAACCGGTCACCACCGTCAATTTATTTCGTGGAATCCTGACGGAAATATTCTTGAGATTGTGCTCCCGGGCACCTTGTATGATGATCCATTCTTTCGACATAAATAATCCGGCAATATACAATTCTTACGCGGATTTGCCACGGTAAATTGTCACTACAAGGCAAAACCGGCCAAAGGTCGAATCGTTAATTAAACCCGAAAACCGGAGTTGAAGGTGGATGCAGAGTCGCAGTGCTTTCGTGCGAGAGG
>DAOLDL010000003.1:0-64230 GCA_035327305.1 Kiritimatiellia bacterium
ACGAGTTTAGCTGGGGCGTCCCATTGTTGAACGCATGCAGGCATTCCCAGCTAGGCTGGTTTGATCGTGACCCGGCTGAAATGCCCGTTCAGGTCAAGATCCTCGGTCAGCACGCCGTCCGCATCGCTGGTATGAACGCAACTCAAGGCCAGTACTTCCGCCGAAATATACTCAAAGTGATTTGCCACCGCATCCAGGATTACCGAATCGCCTTCGTATTTCACATGAATACGTTGCGCGATATCAAGGTCGGCAGTTTTCCGCATGTTCTGCACTTTATTGACAAATTCGCGGGCAAGCCCCTCCTTTACCAGAGCCTCGTTTAGTGCGGTGTCCAGCGCTATCACAAAATGGGTACCGGCGGAAACCGCCAAGCCTTCGCGTGGCTTGCGATCAATCAGTACATCTTCCGGATCAATGGCAATGGTTTCACCGTCGATATCGAGATTCAGAGGTTTTCCGTCCAGCAATTGATCCAAGGCCTCACCACTCAACTGGCGAACTGCGGCATTTACCTTTTGGACTTTCGCGCCAATTCGGGCGCCCAGACGTTTGAAGTTGGCTTTGGCGGACAACTCGGCTAGCGCAGATTCATGCCTGCTGAAGTGCGCGGTTTTGACATTCAATTCATCCAGAATCAATTCCTTAAGCGCTTCGGCATGATCCACATTTTCCTGGCGGTGGCTGACAATATGAATACCGGCCAGGGGCTGACGAACCTTCAAATTGTGTTCCGTGCGTAATTGCCGTCCCAACCCGACCACCTCCAGCACTGCTTCCATGCGGGCTTCCAGCTCCACATTTCGAAGAGCGGGGTCGGCCAGAGGAAAGTCACACAAGTGAACCGATTCCGGCATCTTGACCGTTCGCAGATTCTGGTAAATTTCCTCGCTGATGAATGGCACAAACGGCGCCGCAATTTTACACAAGCGAAGAAGTACATCGTATAATGTTCGATACGCCTGCAATTTGTCGGTGTCGTTGGAGCTTTTCCAGAAGCGACGGCGACTGCGACGAATATACCAATTGGTCAAATCTTCAATAAACTGAACAAAGGGTTTGATGGAAGATTGCAGGTCATATCCATCAAGCGCCTTTACGACTTCCTGATTCAACCGTTCCATGGAGCTGGAAATCCATTGGTCCAGAACATTATCGGAAGCGGGCAAATTCCTGGATTTCTCCGGAGTCCAACCATCGATATTGGCATACGTCACGAGAAAGCTGTAAGCATTCCAAAGCGGTATAAGCAAGTGACGGAGTGAGTGGACCACGCCATGTTCCGAAAAACACAAATCCTCGGCGCGCACTACGGGGGAATAAATCATGTACAAACGCAAAGCATCGGCGCCGTGACTGCTCAAAATGTGATTCGGGTCGGGATAGTTTTTCAGCCGCTTGCTCATTTTGCGACCGTCTTCGGCAAGTACCAGACCATTTACGACGACGTTTTTAAATGCTGACTTTTTGAAAAGCGCCGTGGAAATAATCAACAGGGTGTAAAACCAACCTCGGGTTTGATCCAGGCCTTCCGCAATGAAATCCGCCGGGAAGCATGCTTCGAAGCGATCGGCGTTATCGAACGGATAATGATGCTGGGCGTAGGGCATCGACCCGCTTTCAAACCAGCAATCCAAAACTTCAGGCGTGCGTTTGTAACGCTTCCCATCTTTTTCAAACGTAATTTTGTCGACAATGTGTTTATGAAGATCGGTTACTTTCTGTCCGGATAATTTTTCCAGTTCGGAAATGGATCCCACACAAATCATATCCGAGCCATCTTCCGAAACCCAAACGGGAATGCACGACCCCCAAAACCGGTTGCGGCTGATATTCCAGTCCTTGGCATCCTTCAGCCAATTTCCGAATCGTTTCTCACCGACATAGCCGGGCATCCAGTAGACGGAATCGTTTTGCTTTACGAGATCATCGCGTAAATCCTCAACCCTGACATACCAAGCATCGATGGCGCGATATATCAACGGTGTGTCGGTGCGTTCGCAGAACGGATAACTGTGAACGATGGTGCCATGGCGGATCAACTTGCCTTCGTCTTTGAGGCGTTTGATGATCAATTTGTCCGCATCTTTGCAGAACATTCCGGCATATTCGGGGATGGCTTCGGTAAAGCGGCATTCGTCATCAAGCGGATCAACAAGTTCGATGGATTCCGTCCGGCAAACCCGGTAGTCGTCTTCACCATACGCAGGGGCAAGGTGAACGATGCCCGTGCCATCCTCCGTGCTGACAAAGCCATCATTCAGGATGCGAAACGCATTGGGCGCCTGGCGAAAATATTCAAACAAAGGTTCATAGGTCCATCCGGCCAATTCACGACCTTTCAACTTGGCGAGGACCGTATAGTCCTCCTCTTTTTTGTAGTAGGCGGAGAGCCGGGCTTCGGCCAGCAGATAACGATCGCCGCTGGAGTTATCGGACACTATGACATAGTCGATGTCCGGTCCGGCGCAAAGGGCCAGGTTTTCCGGGAGTGTCCAGGGAGTGGTGGTCCAAACCAGGGCGAATAACGGGACTGACTCACCGGCCAGCGGATTCCTGCCCGATGTGATCCGGAGGCGCACGGTGATGTCGGGATCCTGAACCTGCTTGTAATTGCTGTTTGCCTCGAAGTTAGATAGCGGCGTGGTCAGTTTCCAACTATAAGGCATGATGCGGTAGGCGCGGTAAATGCGATTCTGATCCCACAACTGCTTGAAAACCCACCAGATGGTTTCCATGAAGGTGGCATCCATGGTTTTATAATCGTTGTCAAAATCCACCCAACGGCCCATGCGGGTAACGGTTTTTCGCCATTCACTGACGTAGGTCAACACCATGGACCGGCATTTTTCATTAAAGACATCGATACCGGCTTCCTTGATGGCGCCGGCGCCGGCCAGTCCCAAAGCTTCCTGGGCCAGCGCTTCGATGGGCAGACCATGGCAGTCCCAGCCAAAGCGCCGTTGGACGTAGTGCCCGCGCATGGTCATGTAGCGGGGAATGATATCCTTTATTGTGCCGGCCAGTAGATGCCCGTAGTGAGGAAGCCCGGTAGCGAACGGAGGCCCATCGTAAAATACAAACGGCTTGGCCGATTCACGATTTTTGAGAGATTTCTCGAAAATTTGTCCAGCCTCCCAGAAGCGGAGAATGTCTTCCTCCATTTTCGGAAAGTTCACTTTATTCGATACGGGCTTAAACATGATGATTACCTGAACGATTACAACTTCACCACGGGGTGAAAAAGCGATTAAATTAGGCCGAACCAATGTGATAAATCAAGAGTATAACTTGTGAGGAACGAACGAAATGCGGAAAGCGGCACAACGGACGAAGTAAACGTGGAGCGGGTAGCGGGAATCGAACCCGCGCCCGAAGCTTGGGAAGCTTCTATTCTACCATTGAACTATACCCGCAACCATCTACGGAAATAATAAGCCCCCCCGCTCTTTTCTCAAGCATTGAATTGTCGATGGCCGGTAATACACGGCATCACGCGCTTGATCATTGCTCATTTGTTTATTACTCTTTCGCAACTTTTCCGGAGCAAATAAGACAACTCATGAATGTATTAATTACCGGCGGCGCGGGGTTTATCGGTTCCCACACCATGGATGCGTTACGTAAGCGTGGCTACCGCGTTCGAATCCTGGACAATCTTTCCAAACCCGTTCACCTCAAGGGCAAACCTTCGTACCTGCCATCCGACGTCGAATTCATTCTGGGCGACGTACGCGACAAGGAGTTGCTTCGCAAATGCCTCCAAGGCATCGACGTGGTGTATCACCTTGCCGCTTACCAGGACTACCTGCCCGATTTCAGCACGTTTTTTTCCGTCAACGCCGTAAGCACGGCTTTACTCTACGAAATTATTGTTGAAGATGATTTACCGGTTAAGAAGGTTATTGTGGCCTCTTCCCAATCCGTCGCAGGTGAAGGTCTATACCAATCGTCCAACGGCGATTTATGGATGCCTGACATGCGCTCGGAAAAGCAATTGGCCAGCGCGCAATGGGAAACCATCGACACCAACGGCCAGATCGCCTCACCCGTGCCCACCCCTTCAGATCGTTCAAACCCGCAAAATCCTTACGGCTTGAGCAAATTAAGCCAGGAAAAGGCCTGCATCAGCCTCGGACGGCGTTACAACATTCCGTCCGTGGCCATGCGCTACTCCATTGTTCAAGGTCCCCGCCAGTCTTTTTATAATGCGTATTCCGGCGCTTGCCGGATTTTTTGCCTTTCCGTTTACTTTGATAAAGCGCCGGTTATTTATGAAGATGGAAAACAACTTCGCGACTTCGTCAATATTCATGACGTGGTCGACGCCAACCTGAAAGTGCTGGACGACGAACGTGCAGATTACCGCGTGTTTAATGTCGGAGGCGGTCGTCCCTACACCATCAATGAATTTGCGGGCATTGTCTGCCGGGTGTTTGACAAGGATTTGCCTATCGCCTCCTCGGGTCTCTACCGTTTTGGCGATACACGCCATTGTATTTCGGATATTTCCGCCTTACGGTCACTGGGTTGGAGTCCACGGCGGACCGCAGAAGAAAGCGTAGCGGAATATGTCGAATACCTCAAAGCGCAAACCGACATTGAGGACATCCTTGAATTCGCCAACCGGAAAATGAAGGATCTGAATGTCGTTAGGAAAGCCGCCACGGCATGAAGGCGTTTTTACTGGCCGCCGGCAAAGGCACCCGGCTCCGTCCGCTTACCGATACGGTCCCCAAATGCCTGGTGGATATTCAAGGCCGCCCGTTATTATCGATCTGGTTTGAATTGCTTGGTCGAGCCGGAATCACCGATGTATTGATCAACACCCATCACCTTCCGGAAGTTGTCGAACGTTACGTTCATGAACATACACCCCCGGATTTGCGCGTAACGTTGTTTCATGAAAAGGAACTGCTCGGGTCGGCCGGCACAGTGAAACATAACCGCGACTTCATCGGCGCGGATCCGGAAACCCTGATCATTTATGCCGACAACCTGTCTTCCATCGATTTGCGGGCATTTCTTCAGTTTCACCAGCGAAAACAAAGCCTGTTTACCATGGGATTGTTTCGGGCGGCCGCGCCCGAAGAGTGCGGAATCGCCACACTCGATGCCGACAAGCGGGTCGTGGCGTTCACCGAAAAACCGAAAAATCCGGTTTCCGATCTGGCCAATGCAGGCATCTATGCCATGAGCCGTGAACTGCTCGACCTAATTCCCGATCAACCGCTGGCCGATTTCGGATACGACATTATTCCGCAATTGGTTGGAAAAATGTATGGATATTTGATTCCCGGATATTATATGGACATCGGTACATGGGAGAGGCTTGAGCGCGCACGAAGGGAATGGCCGGGCCGGATTTAGTCGATAGCAAATACAGGAAATCGTATGCTTATTACCCAAACACCACTGCGAATCAGCTTTTCGGGAGGCGGTACCGATCTTTCCGCATACTACCGTAAACGGTCCGGTGCGGTCGTCAGCACCGCAATTGACAAGTTTATCTACGTTATCCTGAACCAACGGTTTGATGACATGATTTATCTTAGCTATTCGAAGAAGGAAATCGTTTCAAACGTGGACGAAATCCAACATGAACTTATCCGCGAAGCCATGCGGATGACTGGCGTTGAAAAAGGAATTGAGCTGGCCATCATGGCCGACATCCCGTCGGAAGGTTCCGGACTGGGTTCTTCCAGCAGTTTGACCGTCGGCCTGCTGAATGCGCTGTACACATACCGCGGCATCCTGGTGACCGCCGAGCAACTGGCGCATGAGGCCTGCCGGATTGAAATCGATATTTGCGGCAAACCCATCGGCAAGCAGGACCAGTATATCGCCGCATACGGCGGCCTGCGGTATTTCGAGTTTCGCCCTGATGATTCAGTCCTGGTTGATGATTTACCAGTGGGTAAACTGCGACCCGAATTGTCCAATCGGTTGATGTTGTTTTTCACCAATACCACCCGGAAATCTCAAAACATTCTCAAGGAACAAACCGAGCGTACCGGTGAGAAGATGAATTACCTCGATGACATCCGTGCGCTCGCCGACCGAACGCGGCAAAGCCTGGAACGCGGAGAACTGGATGACATCGGCGCAATCCTGAAGCAGAACTGGGATCTCAAACGCGAATTGGCATCCGGCATCACCAACCCTGAAATCGAACTCATGGTGGAGCTGGCCATGAGCGCCGGAGCGGGTGGGTGCAAGATTTGCGGCGCCGGCGGCGGAGGTTTTCTTCTGGTATACGCGCCTCACGACAAGACCGAGCACATCCGGAAAAACTTGAAGAACTATCGGGAAATGCCATTTTTCATGGAACGGGCGGGCAGTCGGGTTATCTTTAACGTGGAAGGTTACGAATGGAAGTAACGAAACAGTATCTTGAAGAAGTCATCGACGCGGCGAGATCGGTTGATCTCAACGAAGTATCACGGTTGGTGGATTTGCTGGAGCAGACGTACCGATCCGGTCGCGATGTTTTTGTCATCGGCAATGGTGGAAGCGCATCAAATGCCAGTCACTTTGCCCAGGACTTGTCAAAAGGTTCCATACCTGACATGGAGGGTAAACGGTTTCGTGTAACCAGCTTCACCGACAATGTCGCCACCATAACCGCAATTTCAAACGACATTGGTTATGAACGAATCTTTGATTTGCAATTGCGTCAATATGCGCGTCCGAATGACGTTTTGGTTGCAATCAGCGGATCGGGCAACAGCCGGAACATCATTCGCGCCGCCGAGTATGCCCGCGATCATAAGTTGACCATTGTCGGCGTGACCGGATTCAACGGCGGCCAACTCCTCACCATGAGCGACATCCGCATTCATGTTCCGATAAACGATATGTGCAAAGCCGAGGCCGTTCACTCCATTGTCTTGCACATGGCGAGTGAAATATTGCGGGTCCGACTCCACGATGTCCGCGGTATCGAATACGCCGATCGCAAATAATGCGTATGAAGCGGGGTGACTCCATAAATTCAGCGTCGGCGGAAGAGTCCCTCGAGCTATCCATCGTCATTCCCTGCTACAATGAAATCAACCGACTGCCCCGGACCATGAAACAGTTGGAAACGTTTTTGCAGAACTTTTCCATCCCCCTTGAAATTGTGGTGGTTGATGATGGATCCCGTGATGAAACGGCCACCTGGGTTCGTAAATATTCGGAATCCGACCGCAGGGTTCGACTCGTCAGTTACGGCGGAAACCGCGGCAAAGGTTATGCCGTTACGCAAGGGATGTTGGCGGCAAAAGGCCGGTACCGGGTTTTCATGGACGCCGACGGCTCCACGCCGGTTGAATACATAGAAAATTTTCTGCGCATCATGAAGGAACGTTCGGCGGATATTGTAATTGGTTCACGCAAGGAAATCGGCGCCCAACTGCAGGCAACGCAAAGCCTGCCCCGGCGAAGCGCCAGCCAGCTGTTCGCTTTATTAACCCGTTTACTGGTGGTATATGGCGTTAAAGATACGCAATGCGGTTTCAAAATGTTCACCAAAGAGGCATCCGATTCGATCTTTTCCAGAACCACCGTGGCGGGGGCCATTTTTGACATCGAGTTGATGTTGCTCGCGGCGGATTTGCGTTATCGCGTGGCGGAGATCCCCGTGACCTGGACTCATGACGATGATTCTCGTCTTACCTACAACCTGCGCAAAAGCCTGATGATTTTCGTGGAATTGATGCGGGTAAAATTTCGCCACCGGATATTACTGCCTCGCAAAGTCCAACCGGCCTGAAGAAGCCGGACGAATATCACGGTTCCCAGAATGCATCCAGAATGATGATACCCGATCCGGATACTTCAGTTCCCGCCCTCCTCCACTGCACAATATGTTCCCCAGGCGGAAGGGATGGAACAGGCACTTCCATCTGAATGAATTGAGCTGTCGGCGCTGAAGTTCTCAACAGCATGTCGTTGCCCATGCTGAACTGAATCGGTGCGCTCATATTTTGGGGTCCGGGCAGGGCCAGATTCAGCATGAGTCGCCCCGCAACCGGGTTTTCCGTGACATTCACCAAACGAATGCGGGACTGACTGTCCCGCCCGACACGGAAATAACGCGTCTCTTGCTGACTTACCTGCTGACCGGATAACTCCCAGCCATCGAAAGCTAGCACGACTGGTCGGTTTTCCGACTTGGCACGCTCGACCCGATCCATCCAGGTGTTATAATACAAATCGATGCGGTAGGAGTATTCGGATAATTCTTCGAAGGGCAGACCGGGATAAATACCCCATCGAATCAATTGATGAATATATGAAGGATTGCCGAGAATAATATGCCGTGAAAAGTTTTGACTGGGCCATGCCCAGAGACCCTCGGGTGTATTCCAATTGTGGTGAGCGGACTCGATAAACGGCGCCTCCGGAAACCGGGTCATAAATTCTATTTGTTTTTCGTGCAGGCGCTGGATGTCGCCGGGAGCGGAACCATGCACAAAAGGAGCGGCCGGCGGATTATAAGGTGTCGGATAACTTTCACCGACCCAACGGATTTCATAGGCGCTTTCCATTAAAAAAGGCGCACCGGGAGGTAAATTTGCATTGATCCATTTTGCAACGGCGCCAAACGATGTCGATTTCTCGGTAAGCATCAGAAGTTTAGGTGTAAACATAACGGTATGAATCAGAATTGGAATCCCGGCCACGCACCAGGCGACGGCGATTTTTGATTTCTGCGAAACACGAATCAAACCGCCCAACCAAAGTCCGATTTGATACAGTCCCTGACCCATAACCATCAACACCAACGGGGCGACTGGCGAAAAGTACCGGGCGGATAAATATTGCGAGCGACCGGTCGCCCACGTTAACAACAGCAATCCAAGCACGGTAACGATCGCAACATATAAACGATCTTTACGCCTTGGATCCGGACGCGCCAGAGAAACGATACCCGAAAGAAGAACAATCCATGCGGCGATATTAAATGGTCGCCATTCGCCGAGAAACAGTTTGGCCACCACGTCATTCAGGATGATGAAATGCGAGTAATCCGCGCCGCTGGTATGCGATTTGTTAAAAAATACGAATCGCAGGACATAGGGTGATACTAAAACCAATGATAATGCGGTGACCAGTACGGCATTAAAATAGCCCCGGGATCCCTTATCCCCGTGCTTCAGACTAACCGCCCAAAACAATGCCAAAACGCCGGCCATTGCAACAACAACCATCAAAGCGCCAAGATGGGAATACAACAACGCGGTAATGAAGATAACCGCCAGTCCGCCATCGCGCCTGAACGAACCGGTTCCCTCCCGTATGCGGAGGAGCATTAAAACCGCCAGCGGGGTCAACATGATGATTTGCGAATATACGTAGGCTTCGCGCGCGTAATATACCGGAAAGAAAAACACCGCAGACATGACAGTCACAATTTTGGCGGCGGTTTCATCCAGAACTCTAACGGACAATTTGTAAATAGCCCATACACCGGCGATTCCGAACAAGGATGCGGGGAGCCTGGCCAGACCTGCGGTAAAAGGCGTCACCGATTCGGTGAACATTTCAATCATCCGGTAAAACAGATTGTGAATGACAAATGCGAGTGGCATTTGACCGATAGCAACAATCAGATCCCAACTTGTCCGCCAAACCTGACTTTGCGTAAAACCAGTATGGGCATATTTGAAAAAGCCCAATTCGTCCTGCCATAGTTCTGCGCGACCCAACCATGCCAAACGAAAAATCGCCGCAACAACCAGGACGGCACAAAGGAAATAATCCACCTGCCGCAGACGCGAAACCGGGGCTTTCAATTGCGGCTCCGGAGGCTTGGGAATGCCCTTATTACCACCGGATTTTACCTTGGATTTCATTCACGCGACGCTAGCGAAAGACATTGGATACATCAAGAACGAAGACCGCAATGGCCGAATTTCCGATTGCATTCAACCGCAATAAATCACCTTATCTTGAAGGCTTAAAAGTTATATGGTAGTATGTCCATTTAATGAGCAGGTCATTGTTAAAAGCCGTCATGATAAAAATCAGGTATGGCGTGACGAAGCCGGCCATGCTTCTCGCTGTTGCGTGTTCTTTTCCCGTATTCGCGCAGAATCATTCCATCGAATCCGGCGAGCGCCTGCTTCGCGTAACCGGTGATCGCAATTATCCGCCGTACTGCTTCCTTGACAATGGCATACCCGCGGGATTTGACATCGACATCATTCGCGCGGTTGCTGAAGCCGTGGATTTCAAACTTGAAATTGAATTAAAGGCGTGGAGTGATGCGCGACACCGCCTTGAAACCGGCCGGGCTGATGTCATTCCGGGCATGGCTCGCATTCCATTGCGGGAAGACGATTACGACTTTACGATCCCAACCAAACAGTTGCTTTTCGATCTGTTTGTGCCGCGGAACTCCGCGATCAAAACCCTGGAGGATGCACGCCACGCCGCCATTCTCATTCAAAAATCCGGCGTTATGTATGACCTGATACGGAGCGAAGGCATTATAACCAACCTCATACCGGTCGCGGATGCACCGGAAGCCATCACGATGCTGGCCGGCGGGCAATACGACGGAGCCATTGTAAACCTCATGCAGGGTTATGAGGTATTACAGAAAATGAACGAAAGAAATATTGTACGCCTTCGCTTGACGTTGCCCTCCATTTCCTACTGTATGGCAACCAGAAAAGGCGAGGCGTCACTCGTTGATCTGCTGAATGTCGGGTTGAACATCATCAAAGCTGAAGGAACCTATCGCGAAATATACGATAAGTGGTTTGGCATTTACGAAGATGAGGGTGCGAAAATCGAATCGAGATATATTTTCATCCCTCTTGGCGTTATTCTGATTCTATTAGTCCTGCTGTTCTGGATACATCGCACGCTTAAAAATACCATTCGCCGGCATACCGCGGAACTGCGGATGATCATTGATCTCATTCCCCACCCGATTTATGCGCGGGACCGGCAGGGAAATTATATACTGGCCAACCAGGCCATGGCCTCGTTGTCCGGCATTGAGCTGAAAGACATCATTGGCAAACATTTCACGGAAATTCATCCGCCCGAAAATCATCATGCGGATTATCTGCAGGAGGATCGCGAAGTATTCGAAAAGCATATATCGGTCAATATTCCCGAAACACAATACATCGACTCCCGCGGAAGAAAACGCTTCATGCAGGTTTCCAAAATTCCATTTCAACAAAAGGACGGAAAAGTTTTATCCGTGCTTTGCGTTGCCGTCGACATTACGGAGTTGATTGAGGCGGAAAATGCGGTGGAGTCGAGCCGCGACGACCTGGAAATTACCCTGAATTCCATCGCCGATGGCGTTATCGCAACCAATGCTGAAGGCTTTATCATCCGCATGAATCCCGTGGCGGAAAAGTATACCGGCATCTCATCCGGTGAAGCAATTGGCCGGCCTATTGCGGGATTGATAAACCTGACAACCAACACCGGCGAACCCGTCCGACTTGACGAAATATTAACCAAGGCCCATGCCGAAAATGATCTCAACCGATTGATTCGCAATATGGAGATAATCAGCCGGGACGGCTCCAACCGGGATATCGCGTTCAGCTGGGCGCCCATCGTGGATCGATTCGGCGCCAGCACCGGAATGGTATATGTTATTCGCGATATAACCGAAGAGAATCGACTTAACCGACAGTTGGCGGAAACGCAAAAAATGGAATCAATCGGTCGGCTCGCCGGCGGCGTTGCCCACGATTTCAACAACCTTCTGACCGGCATCATCGGGTTTACGGAACTACTGAACATAAGCCTTGCCGAGCATCACGAGTGCCGGACTTACATCAAAGGCATTCTGGAAGCATCCGAACGCGCACGGGATCTGGTCCAACAGCTTCTGACCTTTTCGCGAAAAAATGCGCGTGAAGTCAATATGGTAAATCTTCATACCGTGATTGGACATGTAATTTCGTTATTACAACATACCATGGACCGCCGCATTACCATCTCCCGCCACCTGAACGCCACCCGAACCAATGTCCTGGGCGACCGTTCACAGCTACAGAACGCGATTCTCAATATCGGCGTGAATGCCCGGGATGCCATGCCCGCCGGTGGTTCGCTTACCATTTCTTCAAGGGACGTAACATTATCCGCGACTGATTGCATTGATCATCCATTTAAAATCAAACCCGGCAATTACATCGAATTGACTGTTACCGACACCGGGGTTGGCATGGATAAGGAAACGCTTAACCATGCCTTCGAGCCATTTTATACCACGAAAGGGAAAATGGGCGGAACCGGCCTTGGCCTGGCCGCAGTGTATGGCACCATCAAAGAACATTTCGGTTATATCGATATCAGCAGTAAACCCGGACAAGGCACCACCATCAAACTCGGTTTCCCGACTCAAGGCGGACAGCTTATCGCAGATGAAGTGGACGACAGTGAAATGGCGGACCCGCGCGGCAAAGGCACCATTCTGGTTGTGGATGATGAAGCTATTGTCTCCAAAATTCTGTGCGATTTATTGACCAGCCTCGGTTACCAGACAATGACTGCGGTTAATGGCCGCGACGCCTTGTCGGTTTATCAGGCCAACCGTGATAAAATCGACCTTGTCGTACTGGACATGATCATGCCGGAATTAAACGGCGAGGAAACCTACCGCGAGTTGAAAAAGATCAATCCGAAGGTAAAAGTGATCATTTGCTCCGGTTTCATTCAGGATTATGGAGTCGATGATTTGCTGAAACTGGGCATTCTTGACTTTCTGAACAAACCGTTCCGCAAAAGCGAGCTGGCCATCACCATTGCCAAGGCAATGGCCAACAAGTAAGACGCTCGCAAACCCGAATTGCCGGAACAATTTTGATGACCTCGGCGGTTCTCTGTCCTACATTACTCCGCTTTGAGGTAATTTATGAAATTTGTTGTATTAGTAGGCGATGGCATGGGTGACTACCCCATACCAGCATTCGGAAACAGAACCATCTTGCAGGCGGCGGAAATCCCCCACATCCGTAAGCTAGCCGCCGCCGGGCGCGTGGACATGGTACAAACCGTACCGGAATCCCTGCCTCCGGGAAGCGATGTGGCGAATTTGAGCTTGTTGGGATACAACCCGGAACACGCCTACACCGGTCGGGCCCCCATTGAAGCCGCAGGCGCGGGCATTCCCCTCGCACCCGAAGATGTAGCCCTGCGATGCAACCTGATCTACTCCGAAAACGGCGCCATGACGGATTATTCCGCCGGCCATATCTCCACGGAAGATGCCCACCGAATCATCCATACCCTTCAACAGGAACTGGGTCGGGATGGACTTGCGTTTCACGGGGGCATCAGTTACCGACACCTGATCATTTGGAAAAACGGCCCCATGGATGTCGTCACCCAGCCGCCGCATGACATTGCCGACAAAATAATTTCCGATTATCTGCCCAAGGGAAATCGCGCCGGGGAATTAATTGAAATCATGGAAAAATCAAAATCCATCCTGACCGACCATCCCGTTAATCGCGAACGCAAGGATCGCGGCGAACGCCCGGTCACCCAGGCATGGCTCTGGGGACAAGGTCGGGCGCTGAAAATACCGACATATGCGGATAAATTTGGCCTGAACGGTGGAATTGTTTCTGCGGTTGACCTGGTACGCGGACTCGGCGTCCTGGCCGGACTGCAAGCGCCGCGTGTTCCCGGGGCCACGGGATTTCTCGATACCAATTTCGAGGGCAAGGTTGCCACTGCGTTTGAAATTCTTGAAAAAGGAAATTTCGTATACATCCACATTGAAGCGCCCGACGAGTGCGGTCACCTTGGCGATGCGGAAAAAAAGAAGTTGGCGGTGGAATTATTTGACCAGCGCGTGGTGGGTCCGGTTTGGAAACGGATGGAAGAAAAAGGCGAACCTTATCGCATGATTCTGGCCATGGATCATCGCACGCCGGTATCGTTGCGTGGACATTCGCGCGAACCGGTGCCCATTGCGGTTATTGATGGTCCCACGGGGCCGTTGCACCGCGAGGCGCCCTTTGACGAAACCATTGGAAACGGCAAAGCCTCCGGCATGGTTTACGAGTGGATTTCCCGGGAGTATAAACGCCCGTAAATATTCGCAGTATTACAGGCCCGCCCGTTCCAACAGTTTTTTCCGTTCACGAAAGACAGTTTTACGAAGTTCATCCTCGTCGATGGTGGTCAAACGGCCGTCTTCATACAGTATTTTTCCATCCACAATGGTCATTGCCACATCGGATGATAAATTGGAATAAACAACATTGGTGGCCGGATCCGTGGACGGAATTGTGCTGAAACTGTCCTGTTCAACAAGAATCATATTTGCACGTTTACCGGGATCCAACGTACCCATCTCATTTTCCCAACCCAGCAACCTCGCGCCGCCTTCCGTCGCCATCATCACAACGTCACGAGCTGACAACGCAGACGGTCCCAAGCGGATTTTCTGCATCAATCCGGCCTCCCGCATTTCCATGAATTGATCGAGCCGGTTATTACAAGGCGCACCATCCCCCCCAATGGATACATTAATTCCATCATTCAGATATTCCGGAATCGGAGCAATGCCTGAAGCCAGTTTGAAATTTGCCGAAGGGCAATGCAGTACATTGGTGCCGGTTTCCTTCAACAGCGCCCGCTCATCCGCATTCGTATGCACACAGTGAGCAAGCCCCACATCCGGGCCGGTTAAGCCTACATCATGCAGATAAATGATATTCGGGCGACCGGTCATCTTTTTCACCAAATTGATTTCCTCCTTCTGCTCGGAGCTGTGGGTGTGCAGAAGCAGACCCCGGTCTCGGGCATAGGCACAAGCATCGCGCATGTTTGACTCTGAACAACTTAACGCAAATCGCGGAGCCACGGCTAATTTCAGGCGTGAATGGTTTCCCCAGCGTTTCAAAAGCACATCGCAATACGCAAGCGCCTCATTATTATCTACGGCAATGGGATCATAACCACCGGTTTCGTCCATTAGACAATGACCGATTGCGCCCATTAAACCAGCTGAATCAACCGCTTGGAACGCGTCTTCCGTGTGGCGGGTCGTTTCGATCGACAAAAACGCCGTCGTGCCGCCCCGGATAAGTTCAGCGCATGTCAACAACGCTGAAGCGCGGATGGATTCGGGGTTGTGGGCCGCCTCCATAGGCCAAATATAACCTCGCAACCAGGGAAGCAATGCCAAGTCCTCAGCGATTCCCTTGAAAATGGTCTGGCAAAAATGGATATGACCTTGAACAAAACCGGGCATGACCAGGCACCCCCCGGCATCCACGATGGTCTCGGCTTTGGCGGAAAAAACGCCGACTTTTTCAATGCGGCCGTCTTTGACCAGGACCGATCCGTTTTCAATAACCTCCCGGTGCGCAGACGGCCAAACACGCGCGTTTTTTATCAACAGGTCACCAGCCATGAAATCACCCCTTCCATCTTTTTCCGTTCTTGCTTGGAACGGACTGCTTAATGGATTAAGTGTACATAAAAAGCGGTGGAGTTAGCACCATGAAATTTTACAGAATTATACGTATTTCCCTGATTGTCGGTTTTTTGGGCACTTTAAACTCCGGTTGTGTGGTCGACCAACACGAACAACGTGTGGTCATGCAACAACAACGGGAGGATAATCTGCTGATCTTGGACGAACTGCGACGCATGCGCGGACGCCTTGATGTCATGGAAAGCGAGATTGACCGGATTGCACAACAGGTGAACGCTGTTTCATCCGAGCAGTCGCGTGGCATGCAAGGCCAGATGCAGGGAATCAACGCCACGTTGGATGAGTTACAGCGCCGCATTCAAGCTGTTGATGCCGCGCGCGAAAACGATAAAAAGGAAATCGTCGATTCATTGGCCCGTCGCATACAAGCTGTCATGAATACTGCTCCAACCCGCCCAACGGGAGGCGGAACATCAAGCACTCCCCGGCGACCAATCAGCAATGAAGGTTATGAGCATGTGGTACAACCCGGCGAAACGTTATCAGCCATTGCCCGCGCATACAAAGTAAGTAGCGCCGATATAGTTCAGGCCAATGGGCTGAAGAGTGCGGACGTTCTTCGGGTCGGCCAGAAGTTGTTCATACCGGCGTCGACACCATAAAAACCGGCAGGCCTTACACCAACTGCCTGGCCAGGGGTTCCTCTTGAAGATAAGCTTTCAAGCCATCGCGCCAGGTCGGCATAAGGCTACCGGTCCATTCGGTATACAAATCCGTTGAAAGCACCGAATAGGCCGGTCGCGGCGCGGGATAGTTAAGATTGGATGATGGCATTGGTTTTACCTGCACATCTCTCACATTTAACAGCCGGATAATTTCCACTGCGAATTGATACCAGGAACAGGAGTCGCGAGACGCCACATGGAGAATGCCGGTTTTATCCAATCCTGCGCAATTCAACAAAGCCTCGCCCAGATGCATGGTGTACGTCGGGGATGATACCTGGTCACTAACCACGGTTAATTCTTTTTTCCCGGCAATAACCTGATTCAAAATGGCTTTGACAAAATTTCGTCCATGAATGCCATAAAGGGATTGCGCGCGGACAATCAATGCCCGTGCGCCGGAATTGCGAACCATGACTTCACCCTGCCATTTCGTCATTCCATAGACGCTCAAGGGATCCGTCGGGTCTGATTCAATGTAGTCGGTTCCTTTTTTTCCGTTAAAAACGTAGTCCGTGCTGATGTGAATCAATTTTATATTTTTTTCCCGGCAAACCTCTGCGACGTTTCCCGCGCCATCGGCATTGATAATCCGTGCGGTGGTAATTTCTTTTTCTGCATCGTCTACACGGGTATAGGCCGCGCCGTTGATCACGACATCGCAATCCGGCAGGGTGTTTTTAACATCCATTTTATTGGTGATATCGATTTGCGGCAAATCCAACCCGGTGAACTCAACACCTTGCCGGGAAGCCACAGCCTGCACATCCCGCCCCAGCATTCCATTTGCGCCGATATAAACAATCTTCATATTACCGTCTCAAGGCCGTACGGATGGCGGAATCAAGATCAGCGCCTCTCAAGTTGCGGCCGATAATCACTCCGTTTCGATCAATCAAGTAGTTGGATGCATCGCCAAATATCCCCAATTCCGCAGTGAGCGAACGCGGCGCCGTGGCCAGCGTCCAACGCAATCCATTCTGATTTGCAAAGGTTCGCGCACGTTGTTCATTCGGATCAATGCTGAACCCAATGATAGTAAATCCCTCGGCCTGATATCGTTGATGGAAAGCCTGAAGGTCATGTAATTCCCGCCGCCAAATCGTCATGCCCGGCGCCCAAAAATCAATCAAGGTCACCGTTCCACTTAACCAGCTGTTATTGACAGCCCGTCCATCCCACGAAACAGCCGAAAAGCCGGGGAATAATTGTCCCGGCGCCGTGCGCGCCCTCGCCTGCTGGACTTTCATTGCGGTAACTGAAATGGATGCATCGGCTCCCGCGCCAGGACGGGTAACCACGATCGGATCACCGGGGCCGGCCCCGCCGGAAAAATCATAAACCTGTGAGTCGTAATGACGACTTTTCTTGAATTCGTTCATGATTTCTGTAACACCGCGCTCATTGCCGTCCCGGGCATGCAATGCGGCAATCTCATGATAAACTTTCTTCATTGACTTGACGTCTTTGTCCCGGAAGGCAGAGAGCGTTACCCGCATCAACTGCATGGCTCCGGCGCGATCCCCTCGGGCGGCAAGCACCTTGGCTTGAATGACACGTATTTCCACATACTCATCCCACTCACCCTGTTGCTGGGCCTGTTGGAGAATTCCGTCCAAATCATTGTTCACTTGATGCCACTCGGCGGCGGAATATGTTCCCTCCGACATGATCTGCAGGCGACTAAGTATTTCCGCGCGCCGCGCAGGATTCCCGAATACATGATTGGCGCAAAGGGATACCAGCAATGACAGAGTCAGTATTTTAAAGGTCCCAGGCATGTTAATAGCCACAATTTTCATAATGCACCCATTAAGTTTATTGTATTTAAACTCACTTTCGGAAGTTGATTCCCGTTATTATGCTTAAATATGCAATGGCGGGATAATAATGCAATTCCGTCCGGGCGGAAGATAAAAAAAGCCCCCGGGATTAATCGGGGGCTTTTTACTACATCGAATAGACCCGCTTACGGTTGTACAAGCACCCGGATGTACTTTGATGTATCGGTCATGCTGATACCATCCTGCAACTCGGTGGTGGAAAATGCGGTTCTCAACGGTGTGATATCCTGCCATTGCATGGAAGGTCCGGTCACTTCCGGAGAGCTTTGCACACGGTAGTTTCGCTCCTGAACCGCCTGCCATATGACTTCCACTTCGCCCGCCGAGCCGGTCATGGAAATGATTTCCAGATTGGAGTTGCTGTTGGTCGGATCCGTGCCGGCGAGAAACTCCTCGTAATTGGTCATGCCGTCGCCATCCGAATCAACATGTGGATTCGCACCGGTAATACTGCCGAAGTGGAGGAATTCCCACCAATCCGGCAAGCCGTCACCATCGGTATCCCACGTATCGAGCATTTTGCCGGACGTGTCCGTCTTGTCGATAATCTTGAGGTATTGAGCATGCTGACCGACGTATGGATTTCCGTTCAGAATCACAACGAAACCGTCATTCATAAGCTCGTTATAGGTCTTATCGACGCCCCATATTTCCTGGGTCGGATTTGGCGATACCAGGTCCACGATATTGTAGGAATGTCCGGCGCGGAAGCCGAACCAGTTTACGCCGGGCGTAACATCCACATTCACGTTGTACGTGTCGAAACGGTTGGTCGAAGCATCAATGTTGTTGTTCACAAACACAAAGACCACATCCTGCGAAGCCGCGCTGACACCGGCGGCCTCGAACTTGGCGAACCCGATCATGTCCGGATTCCAGCCGTTGGTACCGGCCAGGAAGTAATTGTTCGGACTGCGCAAGGCCGGGGAAGCCAGACGCGCACGCCCGATGCGTTGATAAAACGCATGCAGTGTATTCGCCCAATCCGAGCCGTTGGCGGCAAAGTCACCGGCAATATTATTCCAAACATTGGTCATGTGGTTGTAGCGTTTGAAGTTTGGAATTGATTTATTGAAGTTTTCCTCGTAGCGGGCAAAATTGTTGCCCGGATCAATTCCGCGACCCGTATATTGCGCGGCATCATTCTGAAGTCCGGCTTCCTGGCCGTTAAAGACCATTGGCGCGCCATCAAAACCTGAAACGGTCGCATAAGCGTATGCAATCCTCCACTGGTTGTCATGCGGCAGGATTTCATCATGAGATGTCAGATTCAACAGCAACGGTGACAACTCAAACGCATTACGACGGTCATCAAGTTCCTTCCAGATCGGGAATGTCTTGGAGTTTGCGCCTGCGTAGTTGAAATAATTGAAGAAATTATCGCGCCAGAAGAACACGATGTTCTCATTGAGAATATCGAAGTGACGAGCGGAACGGTAGCCAACACCATGACGCTTACTGCCGCCTATTTCACGGAAACCATCCAACGATTCCGCCATAAACAGGAAGTCCCATTTAACACTGCGCGTGCGGTTGATGGTGTATTCCCAGAATTCATTGGGCAGGCCCTGCGCAAAATCACAACGCAAACCATCGATTCCCTTATACGACTCGTTCTTGGGAGTTCCTATGGGATGGCCTGATTTTTCCAGCCAATAGATTGGATAATAAGAGAAGTACTGCCAGACTTCGCGGGCATAGACATTCAATGGCTCCAACCGATCTTCCTCAAACAAGTATCGGTTGTACCAGCGACTGCCCCAGGCGAAGTTTGTGTCCACCGGCGCCTTGGCCACCAGCGCATCGTATACGCCAAAGTGAAAATCAGCGGCATCCGACCATTTCCCGAAGTCAATGCGATCCGGTGCAACAGCGATATCATTGTTCTGGCCACTTATGTAGTAAGTCGCCTGTTCATCGTAATTGCCCTTCTTGGAGTACCATTGCGGACGCACAACCCGGATCAGGTCGGAGGCGTTCGTGGCCCAGGCAAACATATCGACGCCCACCTGGCCGATTTCACAATCCCATGCACTGTGATTAAATGTGCCATCCAACATAACCCCTACGCCGGCGGCATCCATGGCGGCAACAAAAGCCTGAAACTCCGCCATGGCATTGGCGTCGGAAGCAGGGTCACCCAGAACGGTATTGACCCGCCAATAATTCTGCACGGCATAGGGACTGCCGGGATCGTATGGCAAGCCGGTGGTCGGATCCGTTTCGCGGCCATCCGCGCCAATCGGATGAATCGGTTGCAACCACAACATGTTCATGCCCAGATTATTGAAGTAAGCGGTATTGATGACATCCGGTTTGTTCGTGTTGACGAGATACATATCCTTGAACGTACTGCGACCGGAGAACGTATCGTTGACCGCTTCCGCATAAACCGGATTCAATTCATAGATCGTATTTTCGCGCGCTTTGCGTGGAGAAACCACAACCGCGCAATCGCGACGCATGCCGTTGTCGGTATAATAGGCATAAGGTCCGCCATTTACGCGATAACGGGCATTGATGCGGTACGCACCTGTACGATTGACCGGAATCGTTACACTGAACCTTCCACCGCCAATGTCATTCATCGGGTAGGCGCGATAATACGTCGTCTGGGTGGCTGGCGTAATCAGGCTCCAATCTTCATCTCCGGGCATTACGGCGAAATCGCGCCGGTTCAAGTTTGAGAATAATTCCACATCGGAAACGGTATTGCCGACACCGACATTGGGTTCGATGATTACAGTAATGAACTGCTGATCGCCGGCCAATTCATTGATGAAGAAGCGACGAAGTCCGTAATTCGCATCGTTGGTGCTACCGTTGACCACCGTCCACATTTTCGGACTGCCGCGATCCCAATGCCCATCCAAGTCTTCATCGCGGATGCTTTCAAGCGGTACACGTTGAAATTCCATGATGTCCAAATTATTGTCATTGTTCCAAACGAAAGGCCCTTGGGAATGGATACCGCCGCCGTCTGACGTTCCATAGGCAACTGCGGCAATGTATACAGCCTCGGGGATATAGCCGAAGGCATCAATCAAATCGATTTCACCTTCGAGGCGGTGATTGGGAGGCGTAGGATTGTTGGCGGCGCTTCCCGTTACATTCAACCAGGACTCCCAATTATTCTCACCCTCGCCGGCCAGTATCGGTTTCACCGAGCTGTCAAAAAATGCCAGGCCCGCTTTGTTCCAGCCCGGTAGAGGAGTCTGGGCATCTCCCAATTCATCCGTGACAAAGATGAAATGGTCATTGGCGCCGGACTGTTCGCTTACACCCCAGGTTGCCACATAAAGGCGCGTGCCATTCACCGCCGCCCAGATATACATGTCAGAGCCATGGACCAGATAATGATCGCTGTCCGGCAATCCATCGATGTTAAAGTTGAAATTGGTGACGCCCTGGACATTGGCCTGCCAATCGTTTCCGTTGTTGTTGTCCCACGTTGTGCCCGCGACATCGCGGAATACGAAATCTATCGATGTGGCATTTGTCGGCACCGGAATGGTGACAACCCAATTGGTGGATACAGGCGTCATATTGGTCTGATAGACCTGTTGCCATGTGCCCAATGTCTTGGCCGAGTGACCGACGTGCATTACAACCGGGGAAACATTTTTCAAAGGCCCGTCATTCGGCGAATACGTAACGGTCAGCGTTTGACCGCGAATGGCAAGACCGGGTGTCCACTGTGCGACCGATTGCTGGGTCGGCGGACCGCCGATAGGTTTGCTGTTGGAGTCATAGATATTGTACTTGTAAATATTGCCTTCGAGATAACCAGCGTAGACTTCTTCAAAATTCGTAAACCCGTCCCCATCAAAGTCGTTCTGGTCATCCCACTGTCCGCTGTAGAATGTGGAATGATTGTAGGGGTTCAATCTGGTCCAGTTTTCGCCGTAATTCGGGATGAAATCGCGGTTGGTGTCGCCCGGCCATGGAGCATCGGGACCGGGAGCGCCATCGGAGTCGATGAAAGGCATTTCCACATTGTCCGGAATACCGTCGCCATCGGAGTCGATCGCGTTAATACCGTAAAGATTCATGTTAATCATGCGTGTAATGGTGTTGGTCACACCGGCATCGACACGTACCAATTCAAAGAAGGAAGGACCATTCACGAAATTGCCCCAAAGCCGGTTCGTTTCCGCACCGCTACCGTCACGGTAAACGACCTCGCCGTTGAATACGTTGGTATACCAACCGGCATTCCAGGGTAACTCATATCCGTTCCAGTAAAGGCGAATGCTTGATGGCGAGCCGGAAGCTTGAACTGACGTGCGGAAGAACGGGAGTTCAATTTGCGCACCTTCCGCGTGATTAAATGTCGCGGACTGTGTATTTGCAAGCACGGTAAACGCACGATTGACAATCGTCGTGTTGATAATTTGACGCGGACTTCCCCAGTCGGCTTCAGTGGCCACTACCTGCATGGTGTGAACACCGGCGGTCAATCCGTGAATATTGAATTTCCATGAGCCACGAATCAGCTGATGTGCGGTCTGGGGCGAGCCGCCATTAAGAGCCACAGTTATGCCATAAGCAGTATAATCGGGATTTTCGATGGAAAGAACATGGTCGCCGCGGATGGTACCACCATCGGGAATCGAGAGTTCAAGATCCGGTCCGCGTGTATCCACGTAAATGACCTTGGGAAATGTATTGAAGCGGGCGGGAACGCCGGCGCCTTCGTTGAAGGCGCGGACTTTCACCACGTTCAATCCTTCGGGGACATTTGTGGCATTGATGGAGAAGCTCATGGTCCAGTTGGTGGAATTCACCTGGTTCATCCGTTCATACCGGCCACTGACAATATCGATGCCCGTGCTGTAAAAATTGGTCGGCGTCAGTTTCGCATTTCCCAGGCCCCACTTCAGCATGACGGAATCTACATTTCCACCATCCGGCCGGAATGTTACATCGACCGTTACATTGGTGGAGCGAATGTGCGTAATCTGGCGTGGTTTATCCGGTGCGTGAATTCCGCCGGGAACGATCCAGTTCATGGTACCGGCCGGGTTTCCATTGTCGCGGAATGTGACATTGCCGTCTTCCGCCACCTTGGGAGCGTAATAGGCCCAACCCTGGCCGTTGTTGCCGGGTACTGTTACGTTGACTTTTGGCGTGCCGCCATCGTTGTATACCGTAATATCACCGGCGCGCCCGGTGTAATCCTTGAGAACGGTGCCTACCGGGAAGGAAACGGTAATACCGTTACGGGTCTGGTTGTTGCCGGAATCATTCAGCACAACAAGCAACAAACCTTCACCTGTATTGGGCGATCCGTTACTGTTCAAGTCATCAAATCGCTCGTATGCAAAAAAATCGTTTTCTCCCCATCGATCCCATTCACGTCCGCGAGCGAAATTCTGGTGAACGAAAACCATATTTCGAACATCCTGAAACTGATCGCCAAGCGCCTGGCTGTCATATCCGGGACGCATCCAAGTGCGGTTGTTATGATCAGCCCACGTCAAATTGTTGCCGGTGAAATACACCATCGGGTAACCGATATGGCCGAGGATGTATGCGTAGGCCAGATTGATTTTGTTCGGTCCGGCTTCATCATGACCCCAGGCATACGTAATACCCAATTCAGGTTGTATACCGCCGCCGCCCATCACCAGGCCGCCGAGATTGCCGTTGCTGAACGCGTCGTAAAGCTTCTGCTTCAGCGGATAATCGATAAATCGCATGGGATTGCGGGTATTCCCGGCAATGCCCTGCCCCATATCGCCATACCAGTAATTCAGTTCACCTTGATAACTCAAGATTTCCGCAAAAATCAAAAGATCATCGCGCAAAACATAGTTGGCGAACATGGTGTCGCGCACATCGTCGGTGCCATCGCGACCACGACGTTGGTCAAAATTCCATTGCGCTTCGTGCAACCAGCCATTTCCGGGCCATCCGAAAAACTCAAAATCAACATGCTTGGCGGCATCCAGACGCAGACCGTCAAAATCCACCATGTTACCCAGCCACACAATCCACCGGTCCAAGTACTTGGCCGCGTTTTCTGCTTCATAACCGCTGGGATAATAAGGGTATTTGCTGTACTGGCCGCGATGACGAAGGAACGAGACACCATCCACAAAATTCCATCCGGGTGTATTACTGCCACCGGTGAAACGTTTGGGAAGCGGATTGCGCGGGCTGTCTTCCGTGCGAATATCAATCAGTGTTACCAACTCCTGCCACAGCGTGCCACCGAATCCGTTGCCGGGTGACCATTGGTCCATGCGAGGACCACGACGGTAATTCAATGTATTGGCATGACCGGGCGCCCACTCAACGTGGAAATCTTCCGGTGCCATGCCGGGATAGTAACGAAAATCCGGCCCGTTGCCATTGTGGTTCATCAAAACGTCAGGAATGATTTTCAGGTCGATCTGATGTGCATTGCGCACCATTTGACGCAGTTGGCCAAGATCACCGTAGCGTGTGGCATAGGAGCCACGTTGTGGAATTTGCCCCAGATCGAAGCGGTCATAAAGATTGTAACCGACATTACCCCATTTGGTGCCTTTGCCGGTTGGGCCTTTGTTCGGAGAAGGAATCCAAATACTGTCGTACCAGAATTCGCCCACTTCCGGAAGGCGGCGGTAAATTTCCTCCCATTCCGTTTCAAACCATTGAATCATCACCTCGGATTTCGCTTCTTCCGAAGAAAAAAAAGCGCAAAGCGCCAATGCCAAAACACTCACCCGCAACTTGAATTTATTGAACGCGTACATGTTACACCTGTCTACCACGAAGGCTTGTTGGGTTAAAATCACGGTATATTTAAACCGTTTTAGCAATGTATGCGTTTGACTCACATTTGTTAAGGAATATTTCAACTTTCATTGTGATTTCTGTTTTTGCTTGATCATGATAGAGTTGTGATTAAATCGACAAACCATTCTGCAACTTGGGAAATCAAGGGTTGCACTCCAGTAACAATCGTTGCAAAATGCCACGCGACACCCGGATACGCGTTTCGATCATTCGAGACGCGACAGGGTAATTTTGTTTTTAGGAGTAATTGGTTATGGCGGAAATAACTATAGAAAACGCACCTCGCAAGGCTCGCGAACATTACGATAAAGGTTTTGCCGCCATGGAGCGGGGCAATCTGGATTATGCGATCGATATGTTCAATCTATCGCTTGAAATTTGTCCGCAACTGCTTAAATCCCGCAAATTTCTACGCGCCGCGCAAGTGAAACGCTTCAAGACAAAAGGCGCCAGCTCTCTTCAAAAAGCGCTCATCCCAGTAAAGGCCGCCGGCAAAACGATGAAAGCGCAGTCCGCACTTAAGAAGGAGCCGCTTAATGCTCTTAAAGTGACGGAGGAGTTGCTTGCCCTGGATCCTTTCAATACTTCGTTTGTTAATTTGAATGTGCAGGCCGCTATTGGATCCGGCATGCCGGAGGCCGCCGTCCTTACGTTGGAAGTCGCCAAGGAAGGAAATCCTTCGGACATCAAACTACTGCGCCAGTTGGCATCGTTATACCAGGAAGTCGATCGCCTGCACGATGCCCGTGTTCTTTACGAAGAGATTGCAAGGCTGGCTCCCAATGATCCCCAATCAATCAAGCAACTGAAAGATGCGACCGCGCTCGACTCCATGCAACGTGGTCGCTGGGGCGAAGAAGGTGATTTCCGCGGCAAGATGAAGGACAACAAGGAAGCAGTTCTTCTCGAACAGCAGAACAAGGCGGTCAAGAGTTCGCGTGACATCGACATTCTGATTGATGAAAACATCAAGAAAATCGAAGCCGAACCGCAGAATATCAATTATCGTCGCGCTCTCGCCGATTTGTACGTCAAAGCGGATCGATTCGATGAAGCATTGGAAACATTAAAACAGGCTCATGAAGTCACCGGTGGCGCCGATCCGCAAATCGACCGGGCCATCAGCAGTACCTATATCAAAAAACTCGACTTTGAAATCGCGCAATTTGAAGCCGCCGGCGATACGGAACATGCAACCGCCTGGAAAAAAGAAAAGGATGACTTCATGTTCGACGATGCTCGTGACAAAGTCGAACGCTACCCCAACGATCTTCTGTTCCGATTTGATCTGGGCGTGTTGCATTACGATCGCGGCGAAGTAAATGAAGCGATTCAGCAATTCCAGCTCGCACAACGCAATCCGCAACGTCGTATCCGCGCCTTGTTTTACCTCGGCCTTTGCTTCAAGCAAAAAGGACAGTTGGACATCGCGCTGGAGCAATTACAGAAAGCGGCATCCGAACTCCTGGTCATGGACGACACCAAAAAGGATATTCTGTACGAATTGGGCGAGCTATCAGAGCAGATGGGCAACAAGGAAAAGGCGCTCGCTTACTTCAAGGAAATCTACGGCGTCGATATTTCCTATCGCGATGTCGCCGCAAAAATGGAATCCTTCTACAAAAAGCAATGACCGACCGCATGGCGATGGCGTCTGTTCGCACAGCCGTTACCTTATCCGTTTTGTGCCTTTTTCTGGCGTGCCTGTCATGCTCGCGTGAGCGCCAAGCCCCACCCTACTTCGGAACTCCGACCCGCGGGGAATTTTCGGTCATGTCATACAATCTGCTTCATTTCCGGTATATGGATCGAAACCGCGACGGACAGATGAACAATTTTAAACCGGCTGATGAAATCGCGGCATTGGTTGATATTGTCAAACTCTCCAATCCCGACATTCTGGCCGTCCAGGAACTGGGTGATGCCGCTTCAGCGCTCCGCCTTCAGCAAACATTACGTGATGCAGGACTTCACTATCCCCACCTGGATCATCTATCCGGACCCAATCCGCATACATCCCTGGGCATATTGAGCCGCCTGCCCATTGTGAATTCAATACCGCTGACCAATTTATTTTACAGTATCCAAGGCCGAAACCTCGTTGTGCAACGAGGTTTTCAACAGGTGGATATCCGATTGCCTGATGATAAAGTCATCCGGGTCGTCAATCTCCACTTGAAGTCAAAAGTGTTTCACGAGGCAGGTCAGACGGAAATGAGACGCAACGAAGCAAGGATTCTGGCCACCCATATCAGAAAATTTCAACGTGAAAACCCAGACATGCCGTTGATCGTCTGCGGCGATTTCAACGACAATCACAATTCCGCAGCCATGCGCGAATTATTGGGAAGAGATGACACGGATCTGCAGTTTCTGCCACTGGTGGATCGCGATGGAGATGGATGGACCCACTTTTTTGGACGCGACCACATTTACTCGCGTATAGATTACATTTTAGTCAATTCGGCCATGAAGCAGAGGTGGGTCGAGAGCAAGTCCGGAATAGTACGCGACAACCGCACGTACAAGGCTTCGGATCATCGCCCTATCTTCGCCACCTTTAACGCGACAAACTGACCGCCGGATTGATTTGCAGGCGGTAAAAACGCTCTTCGCCGGGAGGTACCCGGTCCGTGTACGTCAATGTACGGCCGGTTCCCCGGATATAATCGAATCCCGGCAACACCTTCCAGGGCGATCTCGCACTGCGGGTGTGGTTGTACAGTACCGTGTAGGCAAAATCAGGGTCGGATTCCCATGACAGTGACACAACATCGGCCGAGCGGGTCACAAAAAGACGTGTTTTACTTAATGGAACATCTTCCAACGTTACGCGTTGTTTGGCGCATCCGCACGCCACAATACCGGCCAGAACAACCAACAACAAAAATTTGCCCGCGTTCATATCGGTGTAAATGCGCGTTTTGTCGCAATCACTTGATCGGATGAGCTTCAGACTCGACTGCGTCGTCAGGTTTCACGGCTGTTGATTTTTCAAGCGACTCGACCAGATTATCGAGATCATTGATGATTTCTTCGGAAGATGCCGGTGTTGTGGTCCGCACCGTGGGATACAAATCAGAGGGGCGTTCAACCGGCGCAACCGGAGGCAATGTCGTTGAAGAAGGATTCAGCGATTCACGAGTTGTCCGCACCGGCGCCGGTTGATAGATGGATGCATCTCCGCCGCGCAATGGACCGGTCTGGTCATACCAGCTTGAACGTCGCAATGGCGCGGCTTCATCCTCAAGCGTTAAATTGTAGCGTTTGGAAAACCATCTCCACTCATTTCTGTTCCACTTAAAGATGCGCCCGAATTCATTAACCAGGTTGGCATTATCCAATTGGCGAATGTAAACCAGTTCAGGCACCCAGGCCAGGGCTTCGCGAATGGAAGCCGGCAAGAGGTCATCGCCACCGATCAGGACTGCGCGGGTGGGAGATTTTTTCAGAAAGCTCAACTCACGCAGATCATGCATACCCAATTGCACCCATGAGTTGCCGTCCCAGCCATGAATCAGCGGGTTTAGCGTCGTTGCGTCCCCTTGATAAGAAATCAGCACGGACGGACGCTTGTCGATTACATCAAACATGACCTGCATCACGGAAAAACGTGATGGCGCTACAATCAATGTAAAGTCGCGCCCGCGGGCAAACGTTTCCGGCACGGCAACCATGCCAAGCAACCCCAACGTCATGATCAATGTCTTCTTCATATAAATTCCTTGAAATATGCGGACAAGTTACCACAACACATGTGATATGATCAAGCCATGTCGTCATAACCTTACGGAAGATAATATATTGTGCCAGTGCCCCGCGCCGTTTACAATTCGCCGACATGTTGCAAATTGAACAAAAAAGAACAGTCGATCTACCCTATATTTCCGTCCGGGATATATTTTGCGACGGTTTGGCGCCGGAATTTGCGCGAAGTCCGATTCATCGCAACCGGGTATACACGGTAACGCATTTTGCGAAGTTGGCACTAGCTGGTTCTCCCGCCGGAAGCGTGTTGGAGGTGGGATGTGGTGTTGGCCATGTGACCCACCCTCTCGCGCGAGCCGGAATGAAAGTGACGGGTATTGATATCGACCCGCCCTCGATTGCAGCCGCCCGCGCCCGTTATTCGACTCCAGGTATTTCATTTGACTGTATCGATATCAAGGATGCGCCGGTTGCAACCTACGACGTTATCGTTTTGACTGAAGTTCTGGAACATGTAAAAGCGTACCGGGCTTTTATTCACCTCATTTCCGACCGTATGAAACCCGGTTCCGCCCTCATTCTGACCGTACCGAACGGCTATTGCTGGTCGGAATGCCTTTGCCGGCCAAGTTACTGGTTGAAAACCACCCCGCTCGGAAAACCGATTGTCAAAACCATCAAGAAACTTCTGCGAACCCGCGATGTCACCACGGCCAATGAACAAACGCCGCATGTCAACTTTTTTACCATGCCTCAATTGGAGGAACTTTTTACCGATTGCGGATTGGCGCTGGAGTCTTCGCATGCGTCATTCATCTGGTGGTCGGTCACGGAAACATTTTTTTCCGAACACACCCTCAACGAAGAAAAAGCCGCCCGGGATTTTGACCGCTCGCAAGCGTCCAAGTTCAACAAGTGCACCCTTTGGTCATTTTTGCTCAGGAAAAAAACATGAACCGTGTCGATTATGAAAAGTTTTGGAAGGGCTACTGGAATGATACCACCGTCTACGGCCCGGCCTGCCGTCATCGACGCCGGATCGTGCGAAAACTATTGGCATCGATTCCCCATCAAAATGTGCTGGACCTCGGTTGTGGCGATGGAAGCTTTGTCGCGGAAAGCTCTAAATTATTAAACGCGACATTTGAAGGTTCGGACATTTCCGAGGCCGCGCTCGAAATTGCCCGCAAGAATGTTCCGGGTATCCGGTTTTACAAGCTGGACTTGATGGCCGGCGCACCGGATCACAAATACGACGCCATCGTTCTCTCTGAAGTTTTGGAACACATCGAGGACGATGAACATGTTCTGAAAACCATAGCCCCGTTCACGCGCCATGTGGTCATTTCCGTGCCTGGTGGTTCCGCTCATAAAGTTGATCGCCGTTACGGACATTTTCGCAATTATACCGGCAATCTTCTTCAGGAAAAACTGGAGCGCTGCGGATTTGACGTGGTGAGGTATTTCCGCTGGGGATTTCCTTTGTATGACCTACAGCAATTTCTGGCATATCAGGAGGGCGAATGGGGTTCAAAAACCATGTCGGAAGGCCGTTATGGGCCGGGACGCCGCATCATTTCGCACCTGGTTTATGGCCTGTATTTTCTCCAGTTCCTACCGATGGGTCAGCAAGTGTTTGCCATCGGCAAAAGCAAATCGTTCCCGGAAACGTAAGCATTGAAAATTCTGCTGGCATCCAATTATCAACCGCCGCACATGGGGGGAATCGAGTTCGCCGCCGAAGCGTTGCGCGATTGCTGGCGCAAGGACGGACACGAGGTTACCTGGATCACCACGGATACGCCGCCAGGCTCCCGGGAAAACACGCCGGATAATATCCGCATTCCCTGCTGGAATTTTCTGGAGAATCGATTTCAGATCAACACACCGCTCATCAACCCGATGCAATGCAAAAGGATCCGCCAACTGGTTGAAATGCATGATGTCGTAAACACGCACAGCCTGGCGCCCGGACTTGCCGTAATGGTGATGAAGGAGGCATTGCGACTTGGAAAACCTTTGGTGGTCACCCAGCATGTCGCGGTCATTCCTTTGAAACTCAAGATACTCGGCGAGTTTCAACGGCGATACATCGTTTCCATGGCGCGTCGTACGCAACATGGCGGTGCAATCATTACGTTTGTCGGCAAAGCTGTGCACGATTGGTTTGTAACCGAGGCGGGACTGGATCCGGAAAAACTGGTCATGACTCCCGCCGGCATCAATCAGGACACCTACTCGTTCGTGCCCGATCACGAACGTGTTGCATTGCGTCAAAAGTGGCAATGCCCTGAAAATAAACTCAACGTTTTGTTTGTGGGAAGATTTTACGACAAAAAGGGTTTGCCTTTAATCCGCGAAATAGCGACCAGTATGCCTGATGTGGCTTTTACATTGGTCGGTGGCGGACCGGTTGATCCCTCGGGTTGGAACTTGCCGAATGTCCGGATTATCAATTTTGTCAGCAACGAAGAGTTGCGAGAACTCTACGGCTCGCACGATCTGTTCATCATGCCGTCTTATGGCGAAGGCTGGCCGGCCGTTGTGCCGCAAGCCATGATCTGCGGAACTAAATGCCTTATCTCCGAGGAATGCTTTTCCGGCTATCAAAAAGATGCGGAGTGTTTTTATGTGCGACCTCGCAATGCCGCATCGCTGATCGAAACCGTACAACTGTTTAAAAGCCTGTCACCGGTGCGGGAATCCGATCGGATTAAAACGTCCGAGTATGCCGCCGCCACATGGGACTGGATGTCCACCGCGCGAATTTACCTTGAGCAATTCAACCGGCTTTGTCAAAAGCAGGTTTGATGCGATGGATTATCAGCGCTCGTTCGACTTTGCATCGATCACTTCATGAAGTATATAAAGCGGACGTCGCTTGCTTTCTTCATAGATCCGGCTCACATACTGCCCCACCATGCCGATGCTGATCAGCTGAATTCCCCCGATAAAAACAATGATCGCCACAATCGTCGTCCAGCCCGGCTCGAATCCGGCAGGATTGATAAGGCGGCGTATAATGATCATCAATATCCATAATGCGCCGATAAAAGAAACCGCGAATCCCGTACCGGTGACCCACCGCAAAGGCGCGCCGGAAAAAGAGGTTACGGCGTCCAGAGCAAGCCGAACGGATTTCCAGACCGGATACTTGGTTACGCCGGCATGCCGGGCGGCGCGTTCGTAATACACCGCGCATTGCCGGAATCCCACCCAACAGGTCAGCCCCCGCATGAAGCGATGAAGTTCACGAACTTCACGCAAGGTTTCGATCACTTTCCGATCGACGAGCCGGAAATCACCGGTATCCATCGGGACGTTGACTTTTGACAGGGAGTGGAATACCCGGTAAAACGATGCCGCCAGAAATTTTTTGAGCCACGTCTCCCCTTCCCGGCTCTTGCGAACGGCATAAACCACTTCATTGCCTTCACGCCAGCGCGCCAGTAATTCCGGTATGACTTCGGGTGGATCCTGCAAATCGGCATCGATAATGACAACCGCATCAGCACGGCTGTAATCCATGCCTGCAGTAATCGCAATTTGATGGCCGAAATTCCGGGATAATCGCAAAAGCACGACATGCGGATTGGACTTGGCGGTTTCGGCAACCCATTGTGTGGAGCCGTCGGAGCTTCCGTCGTCGACAAACAGGATACGCCATTCGATATTTTCCGAGACAAGCGTCTTGGTCACGCGCTCCAGCATGATCGGCAGATTTTCCCGTTCATTAAGAAATGGAACAACTATATCCAACGTTTTCATTCGTGAACCTGCCTGGTTGATTGACCTGATATGGTATTCCATGCTTTTTCAAGGTTTTTGACAACTGCATCCGGCATGGCCTGGTGCAGATCGAAAAACTGTTCCACCTGGGAAATTTTCAAGCTGGTCACCAGGATGGTTCGGCAACCGGCGGCACGCCCGGCCTGGATGTCGACTGTTCCATCTCCAATCATCCAGCTTGATGACAAATCAATACCATGTTTTCGGGCGGCGGCAATCAGCATTCCGGGTCCCGGTTTGCGGCAATCCGAATCGCGCGTGTATTCAATCCGCCCGTGCCGACCCGGTTTCGGATGATAAGGGGAAAAAATCAGATCGTCCCAGGCGCCGCCTTCAGTTTCCAGTTGGCGCGCCAGCTCATCGTTCACTTGTGACAGCTCCTCCAACGTTAGCGTGCCTTTGGCAATTCCCGGCTGATTTGTGACCACGATCGAAACATACCCGGCCTCGCGAATTTTTTTTAGAAATGTGCCGGCGCCTTTTATCATATATACCTGTTCGGAACGGCGGGGCGAATCAAGAAGGCCATGGTTTTCGTCATAAACCATTTCGTTCAGGATTCCATCCCGATCTATAAATATTGCGCGTTTCAATGTTGGTCTGCTCCCGACAACATCTTGTCCAATTCACGCCAGCCCTCCGGCTGGCCGATTTCATAGAACCGTTCATTTACTTCATACGCGGCCAATTGACCAGCTTGAACAAGGTCAGACAGTATAACCGCCAAATCAAGCGGCGGTGCATGATTCAAGTAGGCTTCAAGCACGTCGCGCCGGAATATGGACAAACCATAATCGATGTAATCGGCATCGCCCGGCTTCGCTTTCTTGTTGTAATAGACCACGTTATCCCCGTTTATACGGACATTGCTGGAATCCCATTGCCCGTGGTTGCGAAAGACACTCATGACAGCGCGGACCGCCCGTGATCGATACCATTCAAGCATGGCCTGATATTTGACTGGCAAATAACTGTCGCCATACATCAACATGAATTCCGGCGCCAATTTATCCTTCGCATGAATCAATGCGCCTCCAGTTCCCAGCAAGGCGGATGGATCTTCCGTGACAAAATCCACGTGCATATTCCACGCCGATCCATCGCCCAGTAGTTCCTGTATCATTTCACCGCGATAGCCAATCAACATGAGAATTTCATTGAGCCCGTTACGTTTGAGAAGTTCGAGCTGATGGAGAACAAACGGCTTGCCTGCCACCGGTATCAAGGCCTTGGGTAAATCGCCGGCCACGGATTGAATCCGCGTACCCATACCGCCGGCCAGAATCACCACTTGCATGTTCAAGCAGAATTCCTCCAGTGATCAAGAATACGTGCGACACTCTGATCACGCGACACACAAGGACGCCACCCCAGCGATTTCAGCCTGGTACAATCACCCACTTTGAACGGTTCATCAATAGGGCGGATGAGTCCGGGGTCCACTTCTTCACGGATTTCCCGGATGGAATGTCGTTTGAAGTCATCCAGCAATTGCCGAATCGTCACCGGTGACCCGGAACACAAGTTGTACGAAGAACCCGGCGCGCCTTTTTCAAGTATGGTTTCCAATCCGCGCACAGCATCCTCAATATCAAGAAAATCACGGGTGATCTCGAGGTTTCCGACTTTGATCGCATCCATATCGCCCCGCTCGACGGCGACTATGCGTCGGGCGAAATCAGATGAAACATCACCGGTCTTGCCCGGACCGATTATAAAAAACGGCCTGACCACCAATACATCAAGGCAAAATTGTTTTCCATAAAGCAACGCGGCCTGTTCAGCGGCGATCTTGCTCCATGCATAGGGACTTGATCCGGACAGTGGTGAATTTTCCGGCAAGGACACGGCTTGCGTTGGCGCCGCGTAAGCCGAACTGGAAGAAATCATCATGAAGCGGGCTTTACGTCCCGCCGCCTGCATGCCGGTTAATATATTTATCGTTCCGTTCACATTGCATTCAAAGGTTTCGGCGGGAGATTTCCATGATACACCGGGCAGACTTTGCGCACTCATATGAACGACAACATCCGGGCGCACCGCTTCCAACCAGTCTTTCACACACTCGGAGTCGGTTACATCACCTGCAAGAAGGTGACATCCGTCCGCTCCCACGGCGCGCCTTGACGCGCTCCAGACCTCGACACCGGAAGCAGTCAACTTTCCAGCCAATGCGCTACCCATAAAACCGGAACCTCCGGTTATAAGGCATTTCATGCGCCGGCTCCCGGAATGGAAATCACGCGGCCCGTTTTTTCCGACTCGTACGCGGCCAGCCCCAGCTTCATCGCGGCCAAACCATCCAGTCCATTTCCAATGGGTTCGCGACGTTCCTTGATAGCCGAGGTAAATTCCCTCCACTCATCATGCCATGAACGATCGCCACCGCGGTAGTGAATCACATGGTCCTGGAAAGGCGCGGTAAAGTCACGCCGCCCAACACTCAACGTTTCCGTGCCGTATCCCCCGCCCAAACCCTCGATTTGCACATATCCGTCTTCGCCGAATACTTCGAAGGAAAAAAGGTTCTTCCACTGCACCAGGGTCGTATGCAGCATTGCGGTCGCCCCATTTGCGCCGCGGAACAGAGCCATCCCACCATCGTCCAGTTCCTGTTCCTTGAAATAATGAATCGAGGTCATGGCGGAAACTTCGACCAGCTCGCCAAGGAACCATCGGAAAAGATCGATGCCATGCGTACCCTGCTCGATAAATTGACCACCCGAGGCCATCGATGGGTCAGCCCGCCATTCCTTTTCGTATCCCGGTCTACCGCAGATCCCATAGCGACACCGGGCAAACAATGGGCGGCCCAACTCACCCCGGTCCAATCGTGTTTTGGCTTCCCAAATCGCCGGATGATGCCGGTGATTGAATCCGCATTTGAGAATTTTCCCGGATTTACGCGCGGCGGAAATCATGGCCTCGGATTCTTCAATGGTGCGGGTCAGGGGTTTTTCACACAACACATGCTTGCCCGCTTCAAGCGCGGCGATGGTGATTTCCGCATGAACGTGAGGTGGTGTACATACAATCAAGGCATCGATGTTTTTGTCGTCAACCACTTCCCGCCAGTTTTCCACCGCCCGGCAATTAAATTGAGAAGCGATGCGTTCCGCATGATCCTTGTGCAAACTGGCAATCGCGACAAGTGTGTCTTCTTTTGAATCGACCAACACCGGCGCGCGCCGGCGACACTGTAATCCTGCACCGATGATTCCAACTTTCATGACTTGACCTTTCTGCCGCGTCCGATCGTCAATACGGTCAAACCGGCCTCCTCCCATTTATCCGCAGGCCACAGGTTTGCGGTGTCAAATACCAGGGCGCCCTGCATCAGGGATTTGACTTTAACGGGATCAATTGATTTGTAATCAGCCCACGGCGTCATCAGCACCAGCACATCCGCATCTCGAAGCGCTTCATCAACGCCGTCACAAAATTCGAACGATCCAAGTTGCAACGCTTCCGTTCGATCGGCTTTGGGATCGTGCGCCCGGACAACAGCGCCTTCTTCATTCAGCGCGCCAATCACATCCAGCGCGGCTGACCGTCGCAAGGTGCTGGTGTCGGGTTTGTAGGTCAACCCCAACACGGCAACCCGGCATCCCTTCAACTTTCCATGCAGGCGTTTAAGTGTAAGCACGACGGCTTTGTTCTGTTCCTGATTGGATACCCACGCCCCATCAAGCAACATTGTTTCAACACCGAATTTATCGCCGATCCCCCGCAATGTCTGCATATCGCGGGCCAGTGTCCCCCCCGCGAAACCCAAACCGGGAAACAGCATCGCCTTGGCTCCGATACGCGGTTCCAGACGAAGCGCTTCCGCCAACTTATAACCATCCGCGCCCATGACATCACATAAATTGCCGATTTCATTGGCAAAACAAATCGATGTGGCCAGAAATGCATTCAGGGCGTGCTTCGACATTTCCGCCGTCCGCACATCCACTTTTTTCCAATCACTGGAAAACGAGGCGAGCAATTTTTCCAGGGATTGGAAAACGGATGCAGAATCAGCGCCGATAACGGGAAGCGGCGGACGGCGAAACCGCTCAATGGCCTGACCGAGGCGGAGGTTCTCCGGACTGTAAGCCATACCCCCTCGCCAGGCTGGATTTGCATCGCGAATCGCTGTCGCCAGTTCATCGCATGTGCCGACAGGAACTTGCGCGGTCACATAAACCGGCACATCGCTTTTCAATGCGCCGGCCATGGCGCGGATATCGTCAAAAATTCCGGATAGATCGCTCTGATCGTTTTCATCGACCGGCGTGTCGTGCATAACCATGACAACATCCGCGGTGGTTACCGCGTGTGATACATCATTTGTAAAGACAAGTTTTCCGGAGGCGAGGCCACTCTCCAGCAATGGATCCAATCCCGGTTCAAATAGTGGAGCTTTCCCGCCGCGCAATGATTCAATCCGCGAGGCATCGGAGTCATAACCAACCACATCGTGGCCCATGTCCGCCAGACACGCCGCGCCCACTACGCCCTGATGCCAGCAACCCACAACGGCAATCCTCATGAAAGCGACTCCTTCCCAAGCATGCGGCGGACGGCGTGGCGGATGGACTCGTTTGATGAATATCTGGTTACCCAGCCCCGGGCGGTCATTTTATCGACTTTGAAATTAACCTTGGGCTGGTCGCCCGGCCAGGCGCGTTTGGCCCCCTGAATTTTGATGACCGGATTGATTCCCATTTCCTCCACAACGATGCTTGCGATGTCGAGAACCTTGGTTATGGTGGTTGTGCCGAGATTGAAAATATCGGCTGGTTTTTCCTCGGTCATGGGGATATTCAGAAACGACCAGGCCATTCCGTTGATGCATTCCTCGACCAAAAAGTAATTTTTTTGCTGGGTGCCATCGCCGAGAATCAACAATTCCTCGGGATTCGCCCGCAAGCGATTGATGAAATCGTAAATTACGCCATGGGTCATGCGGCCGCCCACGACATTTCCGAACCTGAACATCCATCCGCGAACGCCATAGAGCTGACTGAAAGATGAAATAAATGCTTCGCTGGCGATTTTGCCGGCGGCATAGGTGGATATCGGCAACAACGGCCCCGCGTCCTCGGTTACCGGATTATCCACGCATAACTCACCGTACACCGCGCCGGTGGATGCAAACAGGATTGGTTGAATGCCATTTTCCCGCATGGCGTCCAGAACGTTAAACGTCACGATGGCACAGTCATTCAAATCGCGGCGCGGTTTGGCATGGCTACCGATAATATCCGTGTTGGCGGCAAGATGCCATACAAGGTCATGGCCTTTCATTGACTCGCGCACCAGCGAGTCGTTCATCAAGTCGGCTTCGATAAATTTAAAAGCGTGGTTTCCAAAATGAGGCTCGACAAATTCGCGGCGGCCATTGGACAGATTGTCCACCACCGTCACGTGGTACCCATCCGCAAGCAGACGATCCACGATGTGACTGCCAATAAATCCCGCGCCGCCGGTGAGGTAAACCCTTTGTATGGAATCGCCAAGTAATCTGTTCATGTTATGATCCGTAATCAGGCTTGATTCTTCCGGCGGCCACGTCTTTCACCATCGACGTGATGGAGGCGCGAACCGCTTCGCGTGAATTCATTTTGTTCTTCCAACCCAGAGCGCGAATTTTCCGGGTGTCCAGGCGATACAGGGGCACATCGGCTTTCCAGCCGCGAGAGCCACCGGTATGGGCATACTCCACATTTTTCAGTCCCATGCACCCGGCTACCAAGTCGGCAATTTCATTAACGGTAAGAAAGTCCTTTGAAGCGACGTTGAAGTAACGATAGCCCGGTTCGGGATTTTTTTCCAGCATCAGGAATGCCCCGACCACATCGTCGACGTGTATATAAGGTTTGCTTTGCGTGCCGTCGCCGAAAATTTTGAGTCGTGCGGGATTGGCGGCGAGTCGACGGATAAAGTCGTAGGCAACGCCATGGGTTTGCCGGGGACCCACGACATTGGCAAAACGGAACACCACACCCTGTATGTCGAACATGAAACTGTAGGCGCTTACCAGCGCCTCACAAGCCAGCTTGCATGCTCCATACGTGGAAACGGGAATCATCTTGTCATAATCCTCCGGGATCGGATAAGGCGGCACTTCGCCATACACTCCGCTTCCCGATGTGAAAAATATCCGTTTCACATTTTCAAGCCGCATCGCTTCGAGCACATTGCGGGTAAGCATGGTGCCGTTGCTGAAATCTATGTCCGGATCGACGGCGGCCCTGGCAATGTCGGAATTTGAGGCGAGATGGAAAACGGTGTGGTGGTTACGTATGGCTTGCCGCAGTGCCTCGCAATCGCGCACATCACCCTCCACAATCGTCAGGCGCGGGTCATTCTGAACTGCTTCAAGATGCCAGCCCTGACCGGTGGAAAAATTGTCGTAAACGGTCACATGCCCGGAGGTTTCCCCCAAAAGACGAGTGGTCAGATGCGCGCCGATGAAGCCGGCGCCGCCGGTAACAAAATATCTGTGAGTTTCAGTCATTGTATGTCCATGATTATTAAACAAGTACCGCATTTTTTCCAACTGCGGCGGAAAAGGCAACATGTAAACACGTTGTGGCTATTTTTGACGGTCCGGCATGATTAAAAACGCGCTTTTAAACCAATTTCCCATGTTTTCTCCTCGTACGTCGGCATTTCCATGCGCGTAAAGCCGCCGAAACACTGAACTTCGCCTCCAAAATCATACGCAAGCCGGATCGTGATATTCCAAACATCCTCCCACTCCGTTGCGGTTTCCCGGGCTATTCCCCATTCGGTGTTCAATTCGTAGGAAATCAATCCGCAGTTTCCCGTGAAGGCGCCCAGCAATGCATGATATTCCAGTTTTTCTGGAGAATAGTATTCGGGAACCGTATCATCGTTACGCTCCTGACGCACTTTGTAACCAGCGCCAACGTACGGACTATCCATTAAACGATACACGATTTGACCCGCGAGCTTCACGGCGTCATTGTCATCCGTACGTAGCAGATAGTTTCCGCGGGCATGTGCATCAAATTGATTCAGCATGATTGAATTGACTGACCATGAAAAAGCGTCGTACCGGATATTTTCGCGGATCGCTTCGACTGTCGGTACAATGTCGCGTTGGTAGCCCAGTTCCCAGCTTCCATTGAGCACCCGGTTTTCTGAATGTAAAAACAATGACCCGACAGCCTGGTTTTTCGGTTCGTTATCGCTCCACTGTATCCACTGCAATTCACTGCGTAACCGGCGTTCGTTTGTGAAAAACCAAAGCCCCTCCATGCCCAAACGAAAACCATCCACATCACCGAGCGATGTGCGGCGATGGTTACTATGTTCCGCCCGCGCACCCAGTCGAATATCTTCCTGTATGTGCCAATGTCCGGCAACGCCAAACCGATTCGCCGATCGATCATCGGTATCATGGATGTTATCGAAGTTGACGACCAGTTGCGGCCTCAACTCCTTTTCAGCCTTTTCCAACAGACGAAAAACCTGATCCTGATCAAGCGATCCGGCCTGCGCCGCTGTACGGAGCTTCGATAAAGCGGCGGGCAGATCCCCTCGTTCGAGCGAGTTTGACCCCCAATCATACATGAACAAAGAAGGATCAACGCCAGAATCAGACACTTCCTGATATAATGCATGTGCACGGGCATGCTGACCTTGCTGATTCAACCGGCGCGCCATTTCCACCTTGGCCTGAATAACCGGATTGTTGGATCTCAAATACTCATTGATGTCATCTGCGCCATCCAACATCACCAATTCCATGGTTCGAGGCGGCGGAATGGCGCGGAATGGAATTCGCATACGGTCATATCCCGGAGTTACAAATCCATGTTCATCCAAAGCCAGGACATAATCAAAATACTTGCGCGTCACATTTCGCAATATATCCACCTCCTCCTTGCCAGGATCGTGCGACATATGTCCACAATCTCCATGAGGATAAACAAACATGCGTGGAATACCTTCCGGTATCGAACGGGCGGCATCGCCGAGCCATTGGTTTAACCGCGCTTCCATTTCCGCAACGGTTTCGACGGATTCATCGGATTTGATGATTCGATGGATAAGCGGATTACCCAAAAAGGCCGATGCCACGCCCCTGGTATTTGAAATGTGCTCCGGCCCGGTGGTGGCGACCAACCATCGACCGCTCTGTTGCAGATCGACAAATGATGTACGCGAAGTTTCACGAGGAAGCATGTGGCGAAAAACTGATACATCCACAGCAAGAACAACTTTTACCTGATGCTTTGCCATAAATGCATCCAATTCAGGCAACACATCGGGAGAGGGATGCACCAGCACCATGATGACTTGTTGCCCTGGATTGGCCACAGCGTGCTCCAACTCAAAAGGAAATATAAATGTGTAACCTGCCGCCAGCAACTGACGCATGTGGTTTTTCAATTGCCCGACATGATTCTGCCCGTCCATTTGACACACCGACAAGGATTTGTATGCCAATACGGGAACTGCGGATTCCGGTGCGAGTTGCGCCAAGGGTTTCAAGCGCCGGATCGAGGCTGGAATGTTTCGACCATGTGCCTTATTCCGAATAACAGCGCCCCCTTCAGTATTGTTGATGATATCGTCGGCTCGCGCAACCAATCGATTCATCCCGGCATGGGCGGGATTATGTTTCAGATATTCTGATGCGTATGCAAAAGCGGCCGGCCAATCAAACAGACCTTCGGCAATTTCCGCACTGACTCTGTATAAATCCGGAGTTGGCGAAGATTCAATTCCGGCCTCGGCCAACGATGCCGCGACTTCATAATCCCCTTTAGCTCTTGCCAACTCAATCGCCCTCGAGAATAATTGATGGGCAGGGAACTTCCGCAAGCCCAGCTCTATCAAATAAATCGCTTCATCGTGACGGCATGCTCGCACCAATGCATCGGCGGCAGTCTGCAGGAAATACACGCCATCATGGACGTTGCGTACCGACTCCGTCCAAAGCGCAAATATTTCAGGCTCACGCCCCAGACTGACCAGCATGTCGGAAAATTTATCCGCGCCGAAAGTCCCGCGTGACCGCAGTCTTGCACCCCACCAATTTACCTGGGACACCGCTTCCGCATAACGTTCATCCGCCATCAACATGTCAAATAACTCCAGCCGCAAATCCGGCTGACCGGAATCGCGATCGAGACTTTCCATGACAAACATAACCGCATCGGAAATTTTGCCCACTCGACGGGACTGCATTGCCTTTATTCTATAATGGACAGCCGGGGGAACAGGCGCCAACAAGGCGTTCATGAAGAAATCGTCAACATTTCTCGGGGATTCAAAACGGGGCGCCAGCCTGGCCGCCTGAAGCCATGCGGAACTGGCAGGATCCCTTGCAATAATCCTCCGGTACAACGTATAAGCAGTCTCCGGCTCGCTGTTCATGGCAAATTCGTCGGCAAATCCCAGCAATAACGTGGTTATGAGTGGGTCATAGTAGGGTTGATCACCGACATAGCCGCGCATGATTTCACCGAGTGCCTGATTATCGCGACATATCGCGGCAATTTCATAAAGTAGATCCACTTCAACATGGTCAAATGTCGGCAGGTCGCCCGGTGTAAGGGCAGGAAGTTCATGCGACCAGGCATCACAGTTGCCTTTCAGCGCCTTTATCAGCGATAATTGCAATGAGCTTTTGCGGTCTAGATTATCGGCGACAATCCGTTCAAGAAGCATGACCGCCGCATTCATGGCGCCATTGCGCATTGCGGAATCGGCGAGATTACGCCAGGCGGATATCCCGCGCGTCGCATCCAGAAGCGAACGCGCATCGGAGAACGCGCGAATCTTCACCAATGCTTCCAAAACCTTGACCAAGTCCTCATCGGCAACCGGTCCGTCATGCCTGAATGCCCTCTCCCAGTATCGCAGAGCTTCAGCATCATCACCGGACTCCCACATGAGCCACCCGAGCGAACGAGCTGACTCAAAACCATCGGGATCGTAATTAAGCGATTCATGCAGAAGCCATATCCGTTCATGAACCGGACGGGATTCCGCGACCAGCCGACAGGCACCTGCCATCAATACATTCGATTGTTCACCACGGATATTTTTTAACGCATGGAGTCCCTGCCGAAGATCATCAAAGGAAAGTACGAAGCGGGCGCGTCCTCTGGCCATGGCTTCAATTATATTATCCGGCGCCACGTCACGCTCGATTTCCTCCACTTCACGAAACAATCCGGTCGCCAGATAATAAAAATGTCGAAGTTCGACTACGCGTTCATTCGTCGGAGAAAGTGCGACGGCGCGACGGACACAAGCGATGGCTTCGCTTGCATTTCCCGCCTGGAAATGTGCGTCAGCAATCCATGCCAGCCAACCCGGACGCACAGCATCCAGATGCTCCAGTCCCCGCGACCAGGCGTTCGCGGCATCCTGCCAATTTTCACCGTACCAGTAATGCCATCCCAAATCCGACCACAGACTTGCCCGCCCTGGATTTAACCGTATTGCTTTTTCGTATTCAGTGACTGCTTCAGTGGAGAGTTCGCGTCGCGCCAGATCACGTGCCCGTTGCTGATGAATCAGGCTTCGCAAATCCACATACGCATTGAAATCATCCACGTCGTCATACCCCTCAATCCCGCCGGTCAGGATATCTTGACGAAAAATCGCATACAATTGCTTCAACGTGTCATCAGCAACTGAAGGCAGTATTTTTGAAATCAGCATCGCGGCGGCGGAGTCCCTTTTTTTCTCCAACAAAATGCCCAACCACCGGATAATTGTGTCATTGGGCCGGCCCCGCAGACCTTCAACCGGAATTGCCTTCAGCAGGTTGTTTGCATCATCAAGGCGATTCATCCGCAAAAGCAGATCGACATTCCATGTGATGGAAAGTGACATCCAGTCGGCATCGAGTTTCCAAGCTTTCTCCAGCGCTTGAAGCGCTTCCTGGTCGCGATTGCCAAGCATCAAGGCGCGACCGAATTGACGCCATGCCTCGGCATGGGCGGGATCAAGAGATACGGCGCGTTCCGCGTGAACAATGGCATCGCTGATGTGTCCTCCGGTCAAAGCCTGACGCGACGCGGACACGGCCTCATGTACGGTAGCGCTTTCCGCGTATGAGCTTGGCAACCACCCGCTCGCATGCGCACTCATAAATACGAAAAGTATGGCAGACGATAATTTAGCGATGATCTGCATAAATCACCCGCGTAACGCCCGGCGGGAAAAGCTCGATCTGCCTGGTGGTAACCGCCAATCTCCGTGCCGGAGTATATTTCCTGGCTTCCTCCAAGCTCATCTCGACCTGGCCCTCATCCCCCGCGATCAACAACATCTCATTTGTTCCTATCCTGACTTGTTGCTTCAACAATTCCATCGCTTCATCCACGGAAACGATGAAGGTGACTTGATATCCCAGGTCGCGGAACGCGGCGGCCAGTTCCGGATCATAGCCCGTAACGGCGAATCGCGTAACCAGCATGCGCACGGACGGCATATTGAAGATGGCGGCGACTCGTTTAGCCAGCTCATGTGCGTCAGCCCGGGTATATTTTCGATGTGTGGTGATGACCGGAACCGTATTGATTCCATCTCGCGCCGCACGCATAACCTCCACTTGCCGATGCTCGGACAACGGATGCAGTCGATCGACATCCAACCATACCGGGAGAAGCGCGCTGGCCTGCTCTCTCATTGCATCCGATAGTTGATGGTACCTTCCATCCAGCAGAAACAGAGGTTTCAATGGGAGATAGTGTACCGGCTGAACTTGAATTTCGCCGCCCTCCGAGCCGATCCAAAATTGACCGTGCGTAAATTGACGGGAAATCGGAACGGATCGGGCAAACATTTCCTGATCGTGAGATACCCAAATGCGGTTGTTCTTGATTCGCAGGAAAATATGGTGAGTGTCATCCAGATTATTGGTTCGGGTTGTCGAGGCCAGTGTTTGCAATTTCCCAAGTCGCTTTTCCTGGAGTCGAACGGTCTGGTTTTGAATGGAGACCCGCAAGAAGGCGTGTGGTCCGGCGTAACGAACATACAAGGCGGCAACGGTTCCCGTTGAAATCCTCATGGTGACACCCGCCTCGAAATCACCCCAGAAATCGCTTCCTCGAAGAAGAGCCGAACCGTTAGCGCCAAGCAGAATGGAATCACCATCCATGACGCCATTTCCAATGTACCAGCCGGTTTGTAATCCCGATGCGGGATACCATTCTTCCAGAGCACGAAGCAAATCCTCCGGCGACCATACGCCTTGTACCCTCATACGGGTAAGTGCGTACGGATCAGCGGTCTGACCGTTAAAAGGACTTCCTTCCTGCGTGAATGCAATTCGATGAAACTGCTTGAGCGCTCCCTGATTGATGGTCGATGCGAGAGGATCCACATCCCGCCCCTCTCCCGGATCACCATAGGGATATAAATATGCTTGAATCGGACGGCTGGTGGCGCGAGCGAGAATATCTGCGGCGACCCGGTAGTCACGCGTAAGACGATCTTCAAACATGCCGTCGGTCTCGACATTATTTCTTACCCAGGCGCGTCGACTTAAAAAATTACCCTCCTTGCCGGCGGGATCAACGGCAATGCGTTTAATTGCTTCATGTCCCATACTGGCCAGCGACCAATTCGGGTGCCGGGTGATCCGGCGCAAGTCGGTTTTGTCGATAAAATGATTTCCCCAGTATTCGGTTACTTCGGTAGGCACGAACAGTGTGCCGGTCATTCGATGTTTGATCAGACGCGGCGTTGCCCATACCATGTGATCCTTGCGCCCGCCTTCAAACATCAGCAAAACGGCTTTTCGCGGCAATGGCGCGTCACGATAATAAAAGGACTCAATATCATCCGTATTGATCGTGCTATATCCGTGATCCTTAAGAGCGTCGAGAAACGCATCCAGCTTGGCCGGGGAAACATACCGTGGATTATCGCTGTCCGCGATGCCTTCAAAAGACAACGCAAAGAATCCATCCCAACCCACATCGTCGCCCCATTCGGTGTCCGGGAGAGGATCCTTGCGAATAAAGAAATTGACAAGGGTGACAAAAAGAAATGCCACGATCAGCCATTGGGCGATGATGAATGCTTTTTTCATCATACTTCGCCCTTTTCACTACTGCGTGTTTGGCGTGTTCCCCACGAGGAAACCCAGAACGTAAGCACCGCCCACGGCACTTGCCACACCAGCACCAAAAGGTAATAGAAACAGAATATTACGCCGTAAAACCAGAGTCGGGATCGCTTCACCAACAGATAAGCCGCGCTCATGAGCGCGCTCATCAGGAAAATGCCGAAAAGGTACATGGCCGGTGTTCCCTGCTGAAAAACGGGAATGTAAACCAATGCCCGCATAACCACGGCGGGACTGATGACGGGAAGAATAAATCCCGCATAAAACGAAAGCCACATCAACGGTTGCCGTTTCCAAATGAAAAAGCAGGCTTTCAGCGACTCCCTAAACCATGAGCGCTTCCAACGCATCTGTTGGCGTAGGAATGTGCGATGCCGGGTCGGCACCATGGTGGTGGTGCGGGCGCGGGCATCGTATTTCAATTTCCAGCCGCGACGAATCAATTTATTCGTCAATGACCGGTCATCACCAAACGTCGCCGGCTGACCAAAGAAAGCTTGATTGATCCAACCGTCCAGAATGCCCAGCAGTGGTTCCCGACGATATGCCGTAAACGGTCCGGACAAGCAAGTAACCGTGTCAAAAATGCTTTCCGCCGCTTTAAGCACGCGGAATCCGATGAAATATCGGACCGCCTGCATTTTGGTCAGCATGTTAACCGAGGCATTTTCGACATCGCAATGCCCGGTAACCGCGGCAACCTCCGGGTCGGCAAAACCGTCGACGATTTTGGATAATGCATCGGGACACAAGAAGCTGTCGGAATCGGTGTAGACGATAATTTCACCTGAAGCCACGCGGGTTCCGGCCGCCAGGGCATGGCGTTTGCCCTGCTGTTCCTCGAGGTGAATGATTACCAGGTCAGGATATTTTTTCTTAGCCCGGTACATGGCGGCCAGGGTTTCGTCCGTACTGCCATCGTTGATTGCGATGACCTGCAATTTGTCCGCCGGATAATCCGACTCAAACGCGTGGCTTATTGTGCGTTCGATATACTGTTCTTCGTTGTGCGTTGGAATCAGCACCGTAAGCGGAGGCTTCTCCTTGACCGGCCGGGGTGCGCGATAACAGGCCGCGAAAATAAAGCGGCTTACCAGATATGCCCCGACGGAAATGGTGTACAGGAAAACGGGCACATCAAACCAGAAGTAATAAAGATTCTGATAACGGGCAATGATGGTAAGGCTTGCCGCGACGAAGAGTACAATTACCGATATCCAGAGCAGGTAATTCCATGTGGTTCGTGACAAGCGCAGACTTAACCGTTCGCCAAACTGCACTCCGACTTCACCGGATTTTTCGTGACGGACTTTTACCGTGCCATCGACTTCATAATCGCGGGCGGCAAATTCTTCCGGCATGGCGCCTTCCGGAATGTGAAATCTTAATTTAATTTTCTCATGATCACCGGGAAGGTCCAATCCGGAAAGGCGGAGTCCGCCATCCGAAATATCCGAGGCCTTGGCCCGTATGATCTGTTGATTCGGCCCTGAACCGATGATTATTTCCACCGGGAAATCGACTTTGTAGCGGGGGGATTGACGCCGGTCGCTGGCATTAGGACGTGAAAGCGCCCTCAATCGCCGGTCGGGGATTCTAACCGGATGTATTTGTTTGCCGGTTTCTTCGCTCATTTACGTCGATTCTCTGCACAATTCCGGCAACCCGATGCCCCTCTCCCGGAAAAGTGCCCTGACTCCTCACATCCTTATAATGGCGTGAAAGTAACACAGCGACAAACAAGCGACAAAACAAAACTGGAGAGAACTGCCCGGGTTAATTTTGGCCGGTTTTAAGATTTAACTATGAACGAACCGACGTAATGTCATTCGAGGCCGATACCGATTCTTGAAACCTGGTTAAAGACGTCGCCGCACTTTTTCCCAGTCATCTCTTTGCCAAAGCAGGTTACCTGTGTTAAACAAATAACCGTTGTCGTGAGCAAAAGTTCCGATTCCCTTGAAAGTAACCTTTCCGGATACACTTTCCCGCTCTTTGATAGTAGCGATATCACCTGCCCTTATCGGGCCGTTCCACGAGTCAATGGTGTAATTCTTCCGTCCTTTAGTGCCGGAATAATTCAACATGCTGTAGTGGGCATCCTTTGACACAAAACCGCATATATATGCTGGAATGGGTTTAAAAGTAGGCAGTTTTTCATATAACTCGTCCGACTCCTGTGACGTCAGACTTCCCACATCCTGACCGCGTTTCAATACTTTATCCTTGAATACACTGATTGCTTTAAAGAATGCAAACAGATGGTCCCGGCCGATGCCAACTTTGACAAGAATATGGATATCGGAGTGGTTAAACTGATCCCCCGGAATATCCAACCAAATACCATTCCATTTAGTGGTTTTAATGCCTACCTTGATTTTTGGAGATCGGTACTCACCGCGTTGCTCTTTAATCATGTGAATATCGGTCGGCAGGTAGTCTTGTAACGCCCCAACCTCATGCCCAAGTTGCGTATCAATGTCCCACTTCTTTTTTAGATACAGAGCAAGCGCCAACTCCCCCAAGTAACCTCTTGTCATATCTGCCCAAAGTTGGCCTAAATCTCTTTGGCGTGAACCACCGTAATCCGTGGCGGCGGTTTTACCTAAAATTTTTAATGCGTCGACGCACATACGGGAATACCCCGCCTCGTCAATCATTACTATACTTGGTAAAAGTCTTTGCTCGATCCACGATTTTGCATTGAATTGCTTTGTTATTTCTCCGCCGGCAACTCCCTTTTCAAGAATCTTGGATGCTTCTTCCTCTTCCACGCCTAAATTACGGGTTATGGCCTCTATCTCGTCGCGCATGCCAATCTCCCGTTGAACGATGAAAACTCAAAGAGTTCCGGTGATTCGATCCACGAAGGTGTTACGCTCTCGTATTGAATACCGGCCAGTGTTTTCAAGATGGCAGTAAAAACAATTTCCGACATAAGAGGCGATACCGCCATTCCAATCTGCTTCCGCACACTTTCCTTGGAACCTTCGAATATAAAATCGTCTGGAAATGTCTGAAGTCTGGCCCGTTCTCTATTGGTGAGAGCTCGTGGCTCTTCCCAATGATATCCATGCGTCCCACCTCCTCCACTTCCTGTAATCGTGTATGAAGGGCGATCCGGATGTAGTCGCTTATAAATATGACTTAGACGTGTATTTTTTACGTTCAGCTTTAAATGATCCGGCAGATTGGCGGTCCAGGCATTTTCACCCGGACGCGTTCTCTTTAGCCTCTCAATAACGGTTTTTGATTGAACTGTGCGCTCATTATTGGCCGCATCTGCAGGTATGGGGGGAACCAGCAAAGCCTGCCTCGCCGTGACCTGCTTATGAGTCGTAAAGGGAGCCGGCACTCGGAATACGCGATTGAGCGACCTGTCCAGTCCAACGATGATCATGCGATGACGTGCTTGAGGAATACCATATTCTTCAAATTTATATAGATGGACCGTAAGCTCATACCCGTTACCTGCATTTTTAAGGTCCGACAATATTTTTTTAAAAGCCGTGCCGTCATTAACGCTTGTAATTCCACCAACGTTTTCAGCAACAAAAAAGGTGGGCTTAAAGTGATTGATAATTTTCACGCCATACATGTACAGAGGACCAAATGCACCGTGAAACCCTCGTTTTTCCCCTACGATACTGAAGTCATTGCAAGGAAACCCGTAAGCGAATGCGTTTATGTTGCCAAGCGTATTCAAATCAAGCTCGCGAACGTCACGACAAATAACACTTTGAGGTCCCTCCGGGCAAATATTTCGCGTATAAGTGGCGCAGGTATCCGGATCGAAGTCATTAGCCCAGGCATGCTCTATTGAATATGAAATACCACCTTTGCGTACTCGAGATCTCAAGGCCCCGAGCGCGAGTCCTCCTGGCCCACAAAACAGTTCACCCAGGCGATATATTACCTTTTTTGACAAAGTAGTTGCCTCATTCTCATCAGCGTGTGAATTTCTGGCATTATTTTATTCATTCCCATTTTAAACAGCAGTTAGGCAATAAAAGTTTCCGGAATAAATGATATTCACGATTCGAGTGCAATTCAAGTTTGGTCTCGTTACCACTTCTGGGAAATTGGCCATTTATTGGCGCTAATTCTTCGTCATGCGCCGCACGGAGGCGTTACTTCACCAAAACTGCACGGCGCGCGGTAGTTCGCCGCTCCAGAATAATAATCATATCAGAAACAAAGGGCGGAGCTATGCGACGCCGCTGGGTATCTGGGTGTCGTGATGCTTTTCGAAAGCTTCAATTTCCGCCAGATGCTTCAGGCTTAATGCTATGTCATCCAAACCGTGCAACAGATGTTCTTTGACCACGGGATCGACATCGAAATGAAAGGCAACTTCTTCATCCAGATGCAGGATGATCCGTTGTTCATCAAGATCAATCGTCGCTTCCACATTGGTGAAGCGGCCGACCAACTCAAATATCTTGTCAACTTCCGCCTCGCTTAATTCGATGGTCAGCATCCCATTCTTCACACAATTGTTGCGAAAAATGTCCGCGAATGCCGGAACAATCGCACCGCTGATCTCCCGGCGCGGGGCAATGATGGCTTTAAAGCCGTACTGCATAACCGCCCAGACCGCATGTTCACGACTGGAACCACATCCGAAATTGTTGCGCGTCACCAGAATCGACGCGCCGGCGAAATGCGGAGCATTCAATTCAAAATCCGGATTCGGCGTTCCATCGGCCAGATAGCGCCAGTCAAAGAAAAGACTTTCGCCAAAACCGGTCCGTTTGATCGATTTCAAAAACTGTTTGGGAATGATGGCGTCGGTATCGATGTTTGATCGATCCAACGTGGCCAGCAATCCGCGATGTGTGGTAAATGGTTCCATGATAATTCTCCCGTCGCGACTGGATCGATGATGAACTTACGACTTCAAACTTTCCAAATAGGGTTCCCAGTTGCGAATATCCACAAAGTGCCCCTCGATCGCGGCGGCGGCGGCCATTTCCGGGCTGACCAGGTGGGTGCGTCCTCCTTTGCCTTGACGACCTTCAAAGTTGCGGTTGGATGTTGAAGCCGACCGTTCACCAGGCTTCAACTGATCCGGATTCATGCCCAGACACATACTGCAACCGGCATAGCGCCACTCGGCGCCGAAGTCGGTGAATACTTTGTCGATACCTTCCGCTTCGGCTTCTTTGCGGACCTGCATCGAGCCGGGTACGACAATAACCCGAACGCTTTCGGCTTTTTTATGGCCTTTGATTATCTTGGAGATTTTGCGCAAGTCTTCCAGCCGGGCATTGGTGCAACTGCCGATAAAAATCGTATCCGGACGAATATCGGTCATCGGCATGCCGGGCGTCAGCCCCATATACTCCAATGCCTGTTCCACATCCTTGCGACTGTAGCCGGGAACTTGATCCAATTCCGGCACACGACTTGTGACATCTGTCACCATGCCCGGACTGGTTCCCCATGTGATTTGCGGCGCGATCTTGGATGCGTCGATCGTAATAGTGCGGTCGAATTTTGCATCGGGATCGCTCGGCAAGGTCTTCCAGTAGGCCAACGCTTTTTCCGCCGCATCCCCTTTCGGGGCAAAAGGACGATCCTTGGAGAAGATGTATTTATAGGTGATTTCATCCGGAGCAACCAAGCCGGCCCGGGCGCCGCCCTCAATACTCATGTTGCAAATGGTCATGCGGCCTTCCATGGAAAGCGATCGAATGGCTTCTCCGCAATATTCCATTACGTAACCGGTGCCACCGGCGGTTCCGATTTCACCAATCAACTTCAAAACCATGTCCTTGGCGGTGGCGCCGGTTTGCAATTTGCCGGTGAATTCCACTTTGAAGGTTTTGGGCAATGTTTGGCGCAATGTTTGCGTGGCCAGCACATGTTCCACCTCGGATGTACCGATGCCAAACGCCAGCGCGCCAAAAGCACCATGCGTTGACGTATGTGAATCACCGCACACCATCGTCAGCCCGGGAAGTGTGATTCCCAGTTCAGGCCCGATGATATGAACAATGCCCTGCTTGTCGCTATCCAGATCGTAAAGCGTAATGCCGTTGTCCCGGCAATTGTTGAGAAGCGCATCCACCTGCGCCTTGGAAATCGGATCAAGAATTTTGTGGCGATCGTTATCGGTCGGCACGTTGTGATCCATGGTGGAGAACGTCAGCTCGGGGTGCCGCACCTTGCGACCGGTGAGCCGCAAACCTTCAAATGCCTGCGGGCTGGTCACTTCATGCACCAAGTGACGATCGATGTACAACAGCACGGTTCCATCGGGCATGGTTTTGACGACGTGCTTTTCCCATATTTTCTCAAAAAGTGTTTTGCTCATAACCGGGCGAAGATAGTCGGCAAGCTCCGGAAAATCAAGCAGATGTACGCCCTATGAAGTCAACCGAATGCCAACAGCGCTTGCAGAATACGATTGGAAGCAGTAGTTTGCCGCCGAAAAGCATTATTTTCTGGAGTTTTAGATGAGTGAAAAACGATTTGATCGCGCAGTCAGAATTGGGATTGGCGGACCCGTAGGTTCGGGAAAAACCATGCTGGTTCTGCGGCTTTGCCAACATTTGCGGGAAAAATACAGCCTCGGTGTGGTTACCAACGATATCTACACCCTGGAGGATGCTCAATTCCTTACCCGCCAGCAAGCATTGGAGGCGGACCGGATTCGCGGCGTCGAGACCGGCGGTTGCCCGCACACCGCGATCCGTGATGACATCGCAATGAATCAACACGCGCTTGAAGACCTGGTGGCAACCCATCCTGACATTGAGGTTTTATTGGTTGAAAGCGGAGGCGACAATTTATCCGCCACCTTTTCCCCGGAACTGGTCGACAGCTTCATCTACGTAATCGACGTTGCGGAAGGCGATAAGATTCCCCGCAAAGGCGGCCCGGCCATTTGCCGCAGTGACCTGCTGATCATCAACAAAATCGACCTGGCGCCGTTGGTCGGCGCCGACCTCGGAGTTATGGAACGCGACGCCAGAAAAATGCGCGACCAACGGCCATTTCTATTTTGCGACCTTAAAACCGAAAAGGGGTTGGCCGATGTGATTCGATGGATAGAGTTCAACGCACTTTTTACCGGGGCCACCTGAAGCGATCGGCTTCTTCATGCAGGGAACTTTTGATATAACATGCCAACGCCGTGAACATGGCGAAACGTACATTGCCCGGCAATACGTTTCATCGCCCTGGCACTTGAGCAAGCCTTACTGGGATGGCCAGATCCTGCTGGTACAGGCGGCCAACGCAACAGCGGGAATATTTTCCGGCGATCATTTAAGCCTCCGGGTCGATGTGCGGGAGCATGCCGCTGTTTTATTGACATCCCCCAGCGCCAGCCGAATCCACACCATGCATAAAGGTGAAGCCACGCTCCGGCAATCGATTTCGGTATCCGCAAACGCCTGGTTGGAATGGATGCCGGAATTATTTATTCCCCAAAACAAATCATCGTATCGGCAAATCACCCAGGTCGATGTCGAAAAGGGCGGCATGTTGTATATGGTCGAAACACTGGCCCCGGGTCGCGTGGCGCACGGCGAATCATTCAAGTTTGAGCGTGTGGAATGGACAACCAGAATTAACCATGCGGGCCGGATGGTGCTTTCCGAGCGATACCCTCTTTCGCCAGGCAATGGCTCATTGATTGACCTGACGTATAAAGGTAAATCCCGTTACTTCGCCAATGCCTTAATCATATATCCCGGCGCGGACAACCTGCGTGAGTGGCAGGATCGTCTGGCCGAAATAGCGGGACCCCAGGACATCATGGGACTCACGGAAATCGACGAGGATGTATACCTGATCCGTCTGATATCCGAACAAAGTCAGGATGTTAAAGATTGCCTGCGAAAATTGCGCGATATGCTGGCGGAGAAGATTCCTCAATTGCGGCAATCAGCCCGAAAACTGTAGATATTATCACAACTCACTTTTCCCAAATCACTTCCGATTTTCGCTGGACTTCGTATACTGACGAGGTTATGTTCAAAAAAAATGGACACAGATATTATGACCACCAATTCCAAATCCAGTCGTAAATCATACGTAAAACCGAAGGTCACCAAGGTTAAACTTGAGGACAAACGTGTTGTTGCCATGGCGATGTGCAAGGATTCGGTAGATAATTCCGCTTGTGTTCAAGACCGAATCACGCCGCTTTTCCAAATAAATCCTTCCTGATTTATCATCGCCAGTTTTCTCCAAATTGCCGGGGTCATATTCGAACTGGACCCTGCCGATCAAGCCTCACCGGTATCGCTTGCGCTTGCTTATCAGCCTTTCATAGTCCCGGATTTTCCAGGCAAGAAACCTTTTGGTTCATACCGAATCATTGAACCAAAACAATCCATACTCGCGCCGATCTCCGGATCGCCATATTGGGAAAATGAAGTTTGGCGCATGGGGAACTCCAATTCGCAGGAAATTGCCATAGAAATTAATGACGCCATCCGTGACCGGTGGGTTCCCGTCGCCAATATCGCGAATGACTTTTCCCGTGGAACAATTCAACCTTTTTTTGGCCGCCGCGCGGCTCCCGGGCCTCATGCACTGAACTATCCTTACGATCAGGCAATTCTTATCAACCGACTGTTATACAAGGAAGTTGCCATCGTTCACGGCGCGGGCATCGTTGTTGATGGCAAAGGCTATGTTTTTTTCGGTCCTTCGGGAATTGGTAAAACCACCATAAGCCGGCTCTGGCTCGGCCATGGAGCAGTGTTGCTTAACGACGATCGGGTTGCAATTTACCGGCAAGGCGATGAATGGCGAATCGCCGGCACACCGTGGCACGGCGAGGAACCAAAAGTATCCCCGGCCAGCGCCCCGCTTGCCGGGGTGGTACGATTGCGACAAGCTCCGGAAAATAATATACGAAAGCTTACCGCCATCGAGGGACTATCCGAATTGCTGGCTTGCGCCCTGATACCTTTCTTTTCGAGGAGCGGAATTGACCGCGCCATGGACCTCCTTGGGGACATGTACAACGCCGTTCCCATGATGGAATTTTCATTCCGCCCGGAAAAAGAAGCGTTGACCTATTTTTCCGGCCACACAGCAGACTTGGCGTGATTTATCCAGATCGGCGGACGAAACAGCACCCCGATACGACCGATAGCTATATGCAACCACCGGTATAACCGGGAAGGTCCCGATGTAGCATCCGTAACGCGGCCAGCCTGATCGGAAAATTTTTCCACCCGCCCCAGAACGGAACAATCAGGCATGGGAATCCGATCAGGAAACCATGCCCCGTCGCCTTTCGTGATCCACCACCATTTGCCGTGACGCTCGACACGCTTCAAGGCCCGATGGGCAATCAAATGACCATCGTATTGACATACAATGACGTCACCTATGCGAGGTTCAACGAGTTTGCGGGCGGCCACACGAAGACTGACGGCATCTTGCCAGCGCCGTCCCATGCTGATCCCGGAAGAAGGAAGTGATATGTGCCCGCAAGCCTCCAGCTTTGCTGATAGCGCTTCATCCAATTGTACTTTTGTTTCCGACATGCTAGCATTTCCCCATGAAACATATATGGGCGCCCTGGCGAATCGACTATATCACATCACCAAAGATAAAGGATTGTTTTTTGTGCGCATACTTTGCCTCGGAAAACGACCGTGAAAATCTTGTGTTGGCTCGGGGACCGACCTGTGGCGTGGTCATGAACCGCTACCCCTACACCGGCGGCCATCTCATGATCTGTCCGTATCGCCATATTTCCTCGCTGGGGGAACTCACCACGGAAGAGATGACGGAAATGATGAAGTGGTCTGCTATATCTGTCGATATTCTGAAAAAGCATATGAAGCCGGATGGATTCAACATCGGATTGAACCTTGGAGAAGCGGGAGGAGCCGGACTCAAGGATCATTTACATATGCATGTCGTACCGCGATGGATTGGTGACACCAACTTCACCAGTGTGGTCGGCGATCTGCGGGTAATTCCGCAAGCGCTGGAGGCACTGTTCGATCAGTTACAGCCGACATTCGAGGCGCTACCATCATAATCTGCACCCCCTCCCGGTCTTTGCCTTCCTTGCGGTGGCGCCGCACCGGATTTCCTGACGGACTGAATCATATCCCGGGTTTGCGGCGCTTGCCAGTGAGGTTGTTATTCCGTCACATCGATTTCAGCGATCGATCCGATCGCGTAATATCCACCCCATCCACCGTCCACCGCGTCAACAAGGTTTTGACGCGACCTAGCCGGGTGGAAATATCCATGGATACAATGATCCGTTGTTCCGGGCAGACCCAGATTGATTCCGGGATATTCCGGACAAACAATCCGGGAGATTTTGATTTCACCAGCAACTCCCTCGCCTCATGATCGCCCAGAGCCGATTTAACGTGGGCTGTGTCCACAACCTCCGCGGACATTTCATGGACGGCGTCATCCATGATAAGCGCGTACAACCGAGGTTCATCGCGCGGCAGATCACCCAGCGACCTTAGAGAAAACATCATCGACACATAATCCTGCGTGCCTTCCGGAATCATGAATTCAACGTTCGTTTTGGCGCGCCTATCACTCCACGAAGCAACCTTGCGAACTGAATCCACCGTCAAAAAATCATCCTGGCGGAACGACCCTTCCCTGATCAGCTTGTGGACTTCATACATTGTTTCGCCGACTTCGTTTATTCGTTCGACACTGACTATTTGACTGTCAATTCGCTTGAATAACGACACCCAACCCTGGCTTTTGGCTTGCATGACCCGGATCCAAACATTTGTTCCACCCTCGGAATAGCGCCGGCATGACATGGTCGCCTTACCGGCGGTAACCGCGCCCCACTTGATGTCATATTCCATTACCTCGCTTTCGAGCGGTAAAGGAGCGGAGGAAGCCATAAAACCGGTCGTTAAAACAACCATGAAAGTTAAAAATTGGATTGCGCGAATAAACACATCCTGACAGTGGTCAAAAGAGATGGTGGAAGCAAGCGTTATCGCGCCACGCGATATATGGTTGCTTGGGTAATGTTCCAAATGTTTTGCCATAAATGCATCCTATTCGCTAGGCTTCGCGCACTGTGGTTCATGTATCAAAAATCATTCGCACACGACATCCGGCATGGCGCTGGCTCCGATTGGCCGGGGTGTTGGTATTAGCGGCCTGGTTGTTGCCGGGTTGCGTAAACCGTATGTTCTATTATCCGGATACTCATGTCTACCGCACCGCAAAGGATTTCCCCTACCCGGTAAGAGAAATTTTCTTTGATAGCCTGGACGGAACCGAACTTCACGGATGGCTTCTCATCTCGCCGGCCACCAATCCATTGGGAACCGTGGTACATTTCCATGGCAATGCACAGAACATTTCCGCACACGCTGATTTTGTCGATTGGTTGCCCCGCGAAGGGTATCATGTATTCATTTTTGATTACCGCGGCTTCGGCAAGTCGAAGGGTCGACCCACCCGCGAAGGTGTTTACATGGATGGCGTGGCGGCAATGATGCAAGCCATGCGTTTACCCGGCATTGAGTCCAACCGGCTGTTCGTTATCGGCCAAAGTCTCGGCGGCGCCGTGGCATTGTCGGTTGCGGGGAGTCATCCCGAATTTGACATAAAGGCAATGGTCATCGATTCCTCCTTTTATTCCTACCGTGGTATTGTGAAAGACAAGTTGAAAGACATGCCGTTATTATCATTGGCGGCTCGTCCGCTATCAAAATGGCTGACCAGCGACACGCATTCGCCGCATCTCAATATCGCTCAAATACAGGCTCCGGTCATGTTCATCCACGGCACACGGGATTATGTGATCCCGCATCATCATTCGGAAATGCTGTATGAATCTGCCCGTGAGCCGAAGGAATTGCTCTTGATTGATGGCGCGGCTCACATCAGTGCGTTACACTCCCATCGCTTTGACACCGCCCCCCGCATAATCCGATTTTTCACCGAACAAATTCAGCCATGAAATCACTAAAGCCATTCATTTTTACTGTCACCGTGTTTCTTTGCGCCATGACCGGTCTTGATGCGCAGGTAATCGACACATTCCGATACGGCGATTCGTCGTCCGCGGCAAAAAGCTGGCGCCCGGTCGGCGACTCCCCCCCGCCAAAACCAATTTCCAATGCGGGGTTGCAATTCACCGCGCCGTTTGCATCACCTGATCGCGATCGCGTTTATTGGGATCGCGACGGTGAATGGAATTTTCAGAGCACCAGCAGTTTTGAACTCGAACTAACTTGTCCCGATCCAAGCGCTTTCCGGTCGTTTGCCATTTATTTCCGGAGCGGCAAAGGCTGGTATGTCTGGAATCACCCGCTTCCCACCGCCGGTCGCCAAAAATTGATTTTGCAAAAAGGGCATTTTTCCATTGAGGGGACGCCAACGGGTTGGAACAAAATCGACCGCATCCGCATTTCACCATGGAAAGGCGAACCACGGCAAACGGAATTTATTCTGCACCAATTCAATGCGCGAAGAGATGGACTCTACCTCATTCAAGCCACCGATTCGGCGCCGAATGCCACGGAGCGAAACGTCGCGCGAAGAACCACCGAACGCATGAGCAGGTGGTTACGGCAAAGCGGCGTTCCTCATTCGATTGTAACGGAAGATCAACTTGCCAACGTGGCCCATCACGCCTCGATTCTGGTTTTTCCCTACAACACCAAATTGCCCGCCAACGGGATAAAGGAATTACGGCCTTTTATTCAACGCGGCGGCAAACTGATGGTATTTTACAGTTCCGACGATCAATTGGCCAAACTCATGGGTGTGCAACTGGGCGCGGTCACCAATACCCGTGATATCGCGCAATGGCGCGGCATGCAATTTGGCAACGAAGCGCCGGCCGGCGTACCTCATCGCATTCACCAGCAATCCTGGAATATCGGCCACGCCACCCCTTCAGCCAAAAATTCGCGTATCATCGCCTGGTGGATGAATGCAAACGGACGTCGCTCCGCCGATCCCGCTGTGATTGCCACTCCAAACGGATATTGGTTCACCCATATTCTGCTGGATGACGACAATCTGGCCAAACAACGCATGCTTTCCGGCCTGCTGGCCAGCCTGGATACTGCCATCTGGAAAGACACTGCGGATCACGCAATGTTGAATGCGGGAAAAGTGGATGGTTGGTCAAGCGCGCAACAAACCATGCAAGCGATCCAAAAGCTCGCAGAACGGCATCCCAATGAAGAGACCATCTCGGCATTTATCCGCCGTTCCGGTGTTCACTTGCGAAATCTTCAGGAACAGTATCAACGCAGGCAATTCCGCGATGCCACGCTCAAGGGGTATGAATTGACCGACTTGTTGATTCGAGCCTATGCCCTGGCACAAAGACCGGTTATGCCCGAATTCCGCGGAATGTGGAATCACGACGCGACGGGCCGATTTCCGGGTGACTGGGATCGCACCGCCAAATTGTTGGCGGACAGTGGAATCAACGCGATCTTTATCAACGCGACGTGGGCTGGACTGGCACACTATCAAAGCAAACATCTTCCGCAATCATTCACGTACCGCTTTTATGGCGATCAATTGGCGCAGTGCATTGCCGCCGCAAGAAAACATGGCCTGGAAGTGCATGCCTGGATCGTGTGCTGGTATCTGGAAAACTCTCCGGCGGAATTTTCGGGACCTCTTAAAAAAACCGATCGCCTGCAACACGGAAGCAAGGGCAACGAACGGATGTGGATGAATCCGGCCCATCCGGAAAATGTAAAACACCATCTCGATGTGATCAGGGAAATCCTGGCCAACTATGATGTGGACGGCATTCATTTGGACTACATCCGGTACCCGGATAGCGATGGTTGTTTTTCCGCCTTTACTCGGCGGACATTTCAGCGTGCCACCGGCAAAGAAGCCGCCCGATGGCCGCAGGACGTTCTCGTCGGCGGGCCACTGCGAAACGATTTTATCAAATGGCGGGCAGACGTTATAACTGACTTTGTACGCCAGGCCGGGCAAACCATCCGGCAAGCAAAACCAAAAGTAAAATTATCAACCGCCGTCTGGGGTGGATATCCCGATGTTATATCATCCATCGGACAAGATTGGGGTGCGTGGTTGCGCGCAGGTCTGGTGGATTTTATTACCCCGATGAATTATGCAAACGAATTGTCACGCTTCAATTCACTTTTGGAGAAGCAATTGGCCCTGCCGGGAGCTCGCGGTCGTATTTACCCCGGGATCGGCGTAACCGCAAATGAAAGCCAATTGCGCGGCGATCAGGTGATCGAACAAGTTCTGGCCTCTCGCCGTATGGGGGCAGGTGGTTTTGTACTTTTTGATTTGAGCCAGACCATCGTCGATGACACATTGCCGGCGCTTCGAATGGGAACAACAAAACCATGAAGTTGCTGTTTACATCTGTCGTGCATCTCCCTAGTATCGGGTAACTTGTCATATGCGAGAGGATCCTATGGCCGCCACGAAAAATAGTGGAAAACCACGCTACAAACGCATTTTGTTGAAATTAAGCGGTGAGGCATTTCAAAACAAACGCACGGGAGAAAGCCTTGATCCCGAAGTGCTTGTAAGTATTGCCAATCAGATTAAACGGGTGAAAAATCTCGGCGTGGAAGTGGCAATAGTGGTCGGAGGCGGAAACATCTTTCGCGGGCTGACCGGTGAAAATTGCGGTGTTGACCGAACCACAGGTGACCACATGGGCATGTTGGCTACGGTAATCAACAGCCTGGCCTTGCAGTCCGCCCTCGAAAGCGCCGGCGTAATGACTCGTGTCCTTAGCGCCATCAATATCTCCGAAGTCGCCGAACCGTTCATCCGCCGCCGCGCCATCCGTCACCTCGAGAAAGGACGCGTCATCATCATCGGCGCTGGAACGGGTAATCCGTATTTTACAACCGATAGCGCCGCCGCCTTGCGCGCCAGTGAAATCAACGCGGATATTCTGTTGAAAGCAACCAAGGTGGATGGCATTTACAATGCCGACCCCATGAAGTCCCCGGGTGCGGTCCGCTTCGATCACATCAGTTACCAACAGGCATTGCGGGATCAGTTAAAAGTCATGGACGCCGCCGCGTTCTCACTCTGCCAGGAAAATAATATTCCCATCCTCGTATTTAATTTCTTCAAGGAAAATGAAATCATGCGCGCCGTACTTGGTCAAAAAGTCGGAACGCTGGTCGATGATAAAGCGTCGGCCCAATCGAAACGCAAAACAGGATAAATGACATGGATTCGACCGACGACATACTTTTGGAAGCTGAAGACAAGATGAACAAATGCGTGGAGCATTTGACCCACGAGTTATCCGGACTTCGCACCGGCAAAGCCTCCCCCAGCCTGGTTGACAGCATTCCGGTTGAATATTATGGCGCCATGACCAAATTACGGGAAATAGCGGGCATCAGCACGCCGGAACCCCGACTGATCGTCATCAATGCCTATGATCCATCAGCGTTGTCGGCCATCGACAAAGCGATTCTCGCCGCGAATATTGGCGTCACCCCGATCAACGACGGTCGCGTGATTCGCATCCCGATTCCGGAACTAAGCGAAGAGCGTCGCAAGGAACTGATCAAGGTCGGCAAGCGTATGAGCGAAGAAGCGCGTGTTGCGATCCGGAATGTTCGACGCGATTCGAACGAAGCCATAAAGTCATTGCAGAAGAACAACAAAATCACCGAAGATGAGCGCGATGCCGGCACCGAAGAAATTCAGAAGCTGACCGATGCCTACATTGGTAAAGTCGACACCATGATCGCAACAAAAGAAAAAGATATCATGGTGGTGTGAGTCGTCTGGCTGGATCGTTCAGAATTCCGGCCAGTTTTTGCAATTCAACAGTGCATTCAGTATTTTTTGATCGGCCCGGGGCAGAGCATATTCATCGATTTGTTTTGCGGTCACCCAGGCAAAGTCCGCACAGCCAATTGGCTTTGGTTTTCCAGATGTCACACGAACCCAGTATGCATGCAGATCCATCCGGAAGTGACTGAACGTATGGCGTACCGTGATCAGATGCGGACCGACTCTGACGTTTAAATTCAACTCCTCCTTCAGTTCGCGGCGAATACACTCCGGGAGCGACTCTCCACGCTCAACACCGCCGCCGGGGAATTCCCACAGGCCTCCCAACATGGACGACTCCTTGCGTTGTGCGATCAGGATTTGACCGGAATCGTTTATGATGACTCCGGCGCCAACATGCCGGTGCGGAATAGACTTCCTGGGCGTGCGTACGGGATACATCGCGGGGTTTCCCGTTTTCCGTGCCTTGCAAACCGGAGCAAGCGGACACACATTACAGGCCGGATTGGCTGGCGAACAGACCAGAGCCCCCAACTCCATCATCGCTTCATTAAATTCCCCGCTTCGTCCTTTTGGCAAAAGATCATCCAGAATCGATTGAAGCTTTTTGCGAACAACGGGGCGGTCTGAATCTTCGTCAACGGCAAACACCCTTGTGATAACGCGAATTACATTTCCATCCAAAACCGCGTAATCCAGATTAAATGCAAGACTGGCAATGGCCGCCGCGGTATACGGTCCCACGCCAGGCAAAGCAAGCAGTCCCTGATAGTCCGTCGGGAATCGGGCATGATTGTGCTCCACCAGATGCCTGGCCGTCGCATGGGCGCGACGGGCGCGACTGTAATATCCCAATCCCTCCCACATCTTAAGCGCTTCCGACTGGCGGGCGGCGGCAAGGGACTCAAGAGTGGGAAATCGTTTTATGAATTTTATAAAATAGGGAGTCGCCTGGTCCGCCCTGGTTTGCTGAAGCATCAATTCCGAAATCCATACATGGTATGGCGACCGGTTTTTACGCCATGGCAGATCACGGCGGTTGTCGGAAAACCATGCCGGCAAATCGTGACGGAAACGTTTTGATACCGAGGGTGAAATACGCATGTGAAGAGTGTTTCAGTCGAGATGTCGCTCGTGTTCACGAACACGGCGTAAATTTCGCTGGGCAATGGTGCGATCAGGGGAATCCATTTCCTCGAGTTGAGCAAGCCGGGGGGGGCCAACCGTCATATCCAGCACATCGACATCCCATGCATAATATAATTTTCGCATACGGTTTTGTTCATCAATCAACACAAATTGATAATGAACTTCCTGCTTGTTCGATCCCCTCTGGGTAGTCGACCAGCGAGGGAACATGATTTGCCCACGGAGGCTGGAAATTTGTGATTCCAGCCACTGGTCAATATCGCCAACTCCTTCAGGCCCCGGACTTTGCCGGACCCTTCTGATGACTTCATCCGTTCCAATGGCCGAAGTGACAGCGCGAAGAAGGGTTTCACGGCGATTGCGTTCCCTTTCCCTCTCTTCAAAATATGCGCGATCATCAGGCGAAATCCTTTCGCATCCGGCGGCAAGCAAAAGCGCCAGAAAGAATACCCGGCCGACATGAATACCAAACCTGTACATGAAACGCCCCAACCATCCCGTCATTGCCCGTTTTCCGTCGCGAATACCCATGCGGAACCACCACAGGGCAAAATTGTTGCAAAAACCGCCCCCGGGATTCAAAGAGACACTTTTACTTTGACCGGGGACTTCATAAATCATATCTTATTCATGCGACATAACGAGGAAAATTATTATGGCTGACAATCCTATTGATCCGGAAAAAAAACAGGACGCCACACCGCCGAAAATTAACATCAAATCAGCGGAAAAGAAGTCGGACACGACTCGGATTGATTTATCTGCGGCCAAACCGCCTCCATCGATTGTCGACAAGAAGGATCTGCCTGCCGACGCAGATGATTATTTCAAGCGCAGTACCATGCGGATTGACATTCCGCCGGGTCACGGCGCTCCGATGGGTGGAAAGAAAAGCGATACCACCCGGATTGATATTCCTGCCACTTCCGGGGATGCGTCAAAACAACAAACTTCGAAAATTGACCTTAGTTCGGCGGCAAGTTCCACCGATGATGTGTTCAAGGCTAAGACTATTCCCGTCGGCGTGCCCACGCCTCCGCCAGTAGCACCACCGGGAAGACCCAAAACGATACAGATGAAACGTCCGGCCGCCGCGCCGGGCGAATCGATTATTGTTTCACCGGAAACCACCGCCAACGCCACGGAACAGGCGCGCAAAAGTGAAACCGCGCGCATTGATCTCTCGGCGGATAACGTGGATCGCCCGGCGACCCGCCCCAAAACCATTCGCATCAAACGTCCGGACGGCACTTCAGGGCGCAAAGCGCTTGCGATCGCCAGGCCGTCAGATGAAGAAACGCCGACGCCTTCCGAGGAAACAGTCAGTCCGCCAATTGTCGATACAGCGGATAGCGATAATGAGCCGGGCGTTTTTGTCGGAATAATTTCGATTGCCGCACTTGTGGTCGCCGGAATCCTGCTGTACGTTTTGCTGGCGCAAACCATGGCGCCGAACCTTCCATTTCCGGGTCGAATCTAAACCGGAATTGAACGGTTTGGGTTATAAGCGGTCCTATTACCCGAAAGCATCAGGAGTATCAAATGTCAGAAGCTATAGAACATGTTAATGCATCAACGTGGTCAACCGTAACCGGGTCATCGTTGCCGGTTCTTGTCGATTTTTGGGCGGAATGGTGCGGCCCTTGCCGGGCGATTGCCCCGGTGTTGGAGGAATTGGCCAAGGAATACGAAGGCAAGCTGAAGATCGTCAAAGTCAATGTTGATGAAGCGCCGGATATTGCCCAGCAATTTGGCATTCGCTCCATCCCCACCCTTCTTGTATTCAAGAATGGAACCGTGGTGGATCAAAGCGTTGGAGCGGCCAGCAAGGCTTCGCTAAAGAATCGCCTGGAACCGCTGTTGGGTTAAACGTCTAACATAAATCACTCGACGACCCGGTGCATTCACCGGGTCTTTTTTTTCTACAAACGCGGCGGGAGG
>DAOLDL010000003.1:64330-93548 GCA_035327305.1 Kiritimatiellia bacterium
CGACCCGGTGCATTCACCGGGTCTTTTTTTTCTACAAACGCGGCGGGAGGGGGGGGCTCACCTCCGACGTAGACGACAAGCTATCAGGTTAAGTACCAATGAATCAAATCTTGCGGTTTACATCATCCCGGATACGTTCCTGCAAAAACTCGTACGGAATTTTGGTGATAATTTCCTCAAAAAACGCCAACACCAGCATTTTGCGCGCCTCCGCCTCGGAAAGTCCACGGGAACGAAGATAAAACAACTGATCAGGATCAAGATTGCCCATGGTGGAACCATGACTGCATTTCAGATCGTCGGCATCGATTTTCAGTCCCGGCAACGAGTCGGCCCTTGCTCCAGTATTCAAAACCAGATTGTTGTTCATCTGGTACGCATCCACCTTGATCGCGCCCTGGCTGGCGGCGATGATGCCCTGATATACAGAGTGACCTTCATCCTTAACCGCGCCCTTGTATAACAAGTTGCTGTAGGTGTGGGGAGCGGTATGCTGTTGCAGTGTTCGCTGGTCGACATGTTGGTCCTTATCGGCGAAAAACAATCCGCTAAGATAGGCATTGGCGTTAGGCGCCTTCACGTTACAACCCATGGTCATTTTGCTGACTTTTGCGCCAAGAGTGAGCGTAACCCAATCGATCTGGGCATCGCGTTCCACCTCGGCCCAATCCTCGCCGATGTGATAACTGTTGCGTCCCCACTCCTGTAAGGCAAATAATTGCAATCGCGCCGCCTGGGCAACATATAATTCCCTTGCACCGACACAGAATACCGGATTATCCGACTCGGACTGAAAGACCTCCACCACCCTGGCGTTGGAACCGGATTCCGCCACCACAACCAATTTCGGCACGAGCATGGCTCCGGATTGATTGAGTGAATAGCGTACCAGTATTCCGTGCTCCAGTTGGAAGTTGGCGGGAATGTGAATATACAAACCGACGTTCCAGAAAGCGCCATTCAGTTCGGTGAATTTTCGATCCGGTTCAATGATCGCCGGGCCGTGAAGATAGGGTTCCAACTTTTTTGAAAAGTCTCGCGATGCATCGTCGAGGCCGCATACCGTCAATTTTCCATCAGCCAGCAAGCACTTTCGGTCGTGAATGCCCCACCCCGTCTCGCTCACCGTCACTACAACATCGAATAATTCATCCAGCTCCGTGGCTTCCGCGGCATTTATCCGGTTTAAATGAGGCAGGAGTGTGAATTGTTCAAACGGGAACAGCGATGGATCGGTTCTGCGCCATTCCTCATCCCGAACCGTGGGCATTGGCAAACGGCGGTAAGCGTCAAATGCGACTTGACGCTTTTCTTTTACCAAAGCGCCGGGTGTTGACGTCAATACATCTTGAAAACGCGCAGGATCCAGGGAAGGCGCGAAAACATCTTGATTAACCATGGCAAAGGTGTTCATGAAAATAATCTCCAGATAAGGATATCACCCGACGCTGTGTTCCAGTTTGATTTCCAGAAGCTTGACGGCTTCCACGGAAAATTCCATGGGCAGTTCCTTGAATACTTCCTTGCAAAATCCATTTACAACCAATGAAGTCGCGCTTTCCTCATTGATACCGCGACTCATAATATAGAATAGCTGTTCTTCACTGATTTTGGACGTTGTTGCTTCATGCTCGGTGATTGCGGTGTGGTTTTCACACTCAATGACCGGATACGTGTTGGCCGAACATTTGTCGCCGATCAGCATCGAGTCGCATTGCGTATGATTCCGGGCATTATCGGCGGACGGCAATATCTGCACCAGGCCGCGATAGGAGTTGCGGGAGCGCCCGGCGGAAATACCTTTTGACACAATGGTGCTCCGGGTATTCGGTCCGATGTGGATCATCTTGGTTCCCGTGTCGGCCTGCATTTTCCGATTGGTAAACGCGACCGAATAAAACTCGCCCACCGAGTTGGCGCCTTCAAGGATTACGCTGGGATACTTCCAGGTAATCGAAGATCCCACTTCGACCTGGGTCCAGGATATCTTGGAATTTTTTCCGCGGCAATGTCCTCGTTTGGTGACGAAATTATAAATTCCACCGCGTCCTTCATCATCGCCGGCATACCAATTCTGAACGGTGGAATACTTGATTTGAGCACCCTCAAGGGCGATCAATTCGACAACGGCGGCGTGAAGTTGATTGCGATCACGCGACGGCGCCGTGCAACCTTCAATATAGGAAACGTACGAGTCCTCCTCGGCAATGATCAAGGTGCGTTCAAATTGACCGGTATCCACAGCGTTAATGCGGAAGTATGTTGAAAGCTCGATCGGACACTTCACACCTTTGGGAATGTAACAAAACGAGCCATCGGTGAAGACGGCGGAATTTAACGCGGCGAAAAAATTATCGCCGGTTGGCACTACGGTACTTAGATACTTCTGCACCAGTTCCGGGTGATTTTGAATCGCTTCGGTGATTGAGCAAAATATCACACCAAGTTCAGCCAGTTTATCCTTTTGGGTGGTGGCCACGGAAACACTGTCAAAAACTGCGTCCACCGCTACGCCGGCCAAGGCATTCTGTTCGTGCAAAGGAACACCGAGGCGCTCAAAGGTGCGCTTCATTTCCTCGTCGATTTCCTGAGCGTTGGCGGCATCGCGTTTGGGAGCCGAATAATAACTTATATCCTGATAATCAATCGGAGGATATGTCACATCCGCCCATCGCGGCTCCTTCATTTTCTGCCATTTTCGAAAAGCTTTCAGCCGCCATTCGGTCATCCATTCCGGTTCATTCTTTTTCGCCGAGATGGCGCGAATGGTATCATCATTCAGTCCCTTGGGAATGGAGTCCTGGGGGATTACGGTTTCAAAACCGTATTTGTACTCGTCATTTACGAGTTTGCTGTCTGTTTCCAGGTTAGGCATAGGAATTTATTCCTGTATAAATAAGAATTAAACTAACACTTCCTGGCCGAATTCCTGACGTAGCCAGTCGTAGCCCTTGGTTTCCAGTTCCTGCACTAGTTCAGGACCACCGGTCATCACAATCTTCCCATCAATCAAGATGTGCAAATGATCCGGTTTAATGTGACGCAAAATGCGTTCGTAGTGCGTGATCACCAGCAACGAAAAGTTTGGCCCGGCCAGTTTGTTGACACCCTTGGAAACGACCTGAAGCGCATCGATATCCAAACCGGAATCGGTTTCATCCATGACGGCGAAAGATGGCTTCAACGTCAGCATCTGAAGAATTTCCATGCGTTTTTTCTCACCACCCGAAAAACCGTCATTGAGAAAGCGGTTGAGAAAAGTTTCATTCATTTCGAGAAACTTCATGTTTTCCCGCAATTGCTTCAGAAACTCACCTGCGCTTTTGCGGGATTCCCCGGCGATGGCATCCGCGGAACTTTTCAGGAATTTGGCCACCGATACACCGGGAATGGCCACGGGGTATTGAAACGCAAGGAAAACGCCGAGTTTGGCTCGCTCATCCGGCTCAAGCTCCAGAATGTTTTGACCCTTAAACCAGATTTCGCCATCGGTCACTTCATAGGAGGGATGCCCCATGATGACATTCGACAAGGTGCTTTTCCCGGAACCGTTTGGCCCCATCAACGCGTGCGTTTCACCGCGATTGATTGTGAGGTTAACGCCTTTGAGGATATCCTTGTCCTCAATGCGGGCATGCAAATTTACTATCTTCAGTTCGGCATCACTCATGTTCTTACTCCTGCTATTTCCTTAAATTAATTATCAGACATCAAAGCCCAGTTCCAAACGCGCTTCCTCCGACATCTTGTCCGGCCCCCACTGCGGCTCCCACACCACTTGCACCTGGGCATCTTCGATACCCTTGAGTTGCATCAAGGTATCTTTCACCTGATGCAAAATGTAGGGACCATAAGGACAACCGGGTGAAGTCAGCGTCATTTGAACGTCGATGGTCGGTCCGCTTATTTCGACGCCATAAACTAGTCCGAGATCAACAATGTTGATGTGCAATTCCGGATCGACCACTGTGCGCAACACATCACGAACTTGATCGACTGACCATTCCACTTTGACCGGGTTTTTATTTTCCGCTTCCATTTCGTTCATGATCATCCACCTGCAAGGCATGTTTCAGTCGGTTGTTTTCTAAATTGTCCCAGAGAAATGTTGTGAAGAAAACCGTCAAGTTGGGCGCGCAATTGGTTTAGTGGCTCACGAACCATGCAATTGGAATATTTGTGACAGTCTTCGGCATCATGCTGACATCGGACCAGATGCACCGGCCCTTCAATAGCCTTGATGACGTCCCCCAATGAGATGGTATCCAAATCGCGGACAAGGCGGTATCCTCCCCTGGCTCCGTGAACGGCTTCGATCAAGCTCCCGCGCGCCAGGGACTGCATCACCTTGCCCATCAGATCTACGGGAAACTCACACTTTTCAGCAATTTCCTTGCTGGATACTACTGATTCAGAAGGGGTTGCGTCCATGTGGAGTAAAGCCATCAAGCCGTATTCAACTTTTCTGCTCAACATCAACATATAGGACTAATTTAGTCCGATTTATAAATGATTCAAGAAACAAATCGAAAATCGGCAAAATTTACACTTATTCGGCACATAATAATTACAGTGTATTTGACTTTGGCTTGTTAGCGTTTATTGATTGCGTATGGCATATCCTGAAATAAAAGTAAAAAATGTGATCGTTACCGGTTGTTCAACGGGAATTGGCTTATCTGCGGCCCGAATGCTTAAACATCGGGGCTGGCGTGTTGCGGCGACAGCTCGCAAGGCTGAAGATTTGGAAATGCTTGGGAAAGAAGGATTCAGCCCCATCGAGCTGGATATTTCAAACCCTGAATCAACGGCAACTGCCGCGCAGAAGATTCTTGAAATGTTTGACGGAAAAGTCGGCGGTTTGGTCAACAACGCGGGGTTCGGCCAGGTTGGTGCGTTGGAGGATCTTTCGCGCGATTTGTTGCGTTACCAATTTGATGTAAATGTGATTGGAATGCAGGACATTACCAACCGACTATTGCCGGCCATGCGTCGGCAAGGATATGGCCGCGTGGTGAATATCAGCTCGGTTCTCGGGCGGGTCAGCCTCCCCTTCATGGGCGCCTATTCGGCGACAAAATTTGCCATGGAAGGTTTAAGCAATGCCTTGCGGGTTGAATTGCGAAACACGGGAATTGGGGTTTCACTAATCGAACCCGGTCCGATTGCCACAGCATTTCGCGAAAATGCCGCCAGCCGAGCCAAAACGACACTGGACCCTGCATCGGTCGTACATCTCGACTATTACGAAAAAGAGATCAAACGGCGGGAAATGCAAAATTTGTCGCCGGATCCATTCACCCAGGGACCGGAAGCCGTGGCAAAAAGAATCATCCACGCTTTAGAAAGCCGACGCCCCAAGACCAGATACAAAGTTACGATTCCCGCCTACGCCGGTGCGATGATGGCGAGATTCTTTCCGGACTTCTTGATCGACTGGGTGATGGCGCGACAAGCATCCAAATCGGCCAAATAAAAAACGCCTCTCCGTTCGGAAAGGCGTTTTAAGAAGCCGGAACCGGTACTGCTTACGATTTGATCTTTTTAGGATTCCGCAACAGCGTACGCATTTCCAAAGCCGTCAACTTGTTGACTTTGTCTTCAGCCAGTCCAAGGGCAATTAAGCGGCGACGATGAACTTTCTGGCGTGCGCGCTTGTCAGCTTCACTTTTCTTGGGCCGGGTGGTCGGATGATGCCTGTCTGCTTTTGTTGTCATATCAAGTCCTTACTCTTTAAAACGAGCGTGCCTTGTAATCGTAATTTTGGTTATTGGCAAGTATTTTTAACCAATCAGGGGTTCGTTGCCTTGGCTCCGGTACGGAAATAGCGAATTTCCGATGAATTGGTGAAAATCAACGTCACCGGGCTGTTGTCGATATTCCCGGGCACATTCATACCCATGGGCGTCCATGCGCCACCAACCAGGCTGGTTGACCAAAATACATCATACCAGCGATTCGTCGAGGTTGGCGCTTCGACTCGAAGCGTCATTCCTTGATCATTCGCCATGTATATGACCTTGTTCGGATTGTGACCGGGTGGGTTGGTTGGATTGAGATCATACATGAATGCTTCACGGTAGGTCATTGAGCCGCCGGGAATATCGTTATCGGCCTGGCCGGGCGTCATGTGATTTACACCGTACTTCTGGTACCAACTGTCGGGAATGCCGTCGCTGTTGCTGTCGCCATCGGCCACCGCTTGACGCACAATGATAACGGTATCGCTGGTGGAAACACCATTTCCGGATGCATAGCCCGTAATCTTCAGGTTGTTGACGAAGTAATCGCGGTTCCCATTATTTTCATCATTGGTTCCATTATTAAACGACCATGCACGGAATGCCGTGATGGCGCCGGCAACGGTACCCGTATAAGTGCGCAATGCACCGCCGGCTACCGGCTGTATGGATACGCTGTAGGTACTGGCATCCATCAGCGTAAATACAATGTCCAAACCGCCATCCGTCCAACCGATATCCGTGGAACCGCCGGAGCGAGAGTAGAAGGCATCGCCGCCATTGAAATACAATTGCCAGACTGTGTTGGACATGGCATCCCACAGTGCGAGACCTACCGACCCGCCATTTTCCCATATCCATCCGTTTTTCATACGGACATGGAAAGATTCACCAGCGGAAAGTGATGAGCTGATCGGACGAACCGCTTGTGACAGATTGGTTCCTTCATGCGACCAGAAACCAAAACCATGCGCCCCGATAAATTGTCCGGCGTTGGCAGTCCCAGATAACGCCCAGGGGCCGAATCCTGTGCCTTGGTTGGAGCCGTTGGTCCACACGCCACCGTAATTCGATGCGCTATCCAAAGCTGAAGTCACTGCGCCGCCGGGAATCTGGTTTGTGCCGGAAACTGTAATGACGTTGGTTCCTACAGCCAACGCAACACCAGGAATTGTCCACGGTGAAGAAACGGGCAAAAGTCCGGAAGCCCCGGTTAAATCGTTGGTCCATGTGATATGCCCGACAACACCGTCAGCAATACCGGCCAAGTCATACGTTTCCGTTCCATTGCCGACGATCAAGTTCGACGCGGGGCTGGTAATAGCAAATCCGGTCGGTGGCGGCTCCCCACCCTCGCATCCGGTCACAACAAAATTCCAATCCAGACTTGTGTTGTTGTCCCATGTTGATTGCCCATTGTTGAAAACAAAGTTGATTTCTTCGGTGCCCGGAAGTGGTGTGTATTGGTAAGACCACACCCCGGCGTTCAAGGTCATGGCGGGATTCGGGAGAATGACATCTTTCCAGCGACCCGTTCCATCGTTGCGTCCAATGTGGATATATACCTGTTGCGCACTTTGCAGAACACGTCCGGCGGGGTTGTAATGAATGGTAATCGGACCGCAACCTTCGGGGCTTTCCGGATCAATCCACACGGTGGAAATCGGACCGCCGCCACCGCCGGTTGAACATCCGGTTACGGCCAGTTGCCAATCGATGCCGCCGTTATTGTCCCAAGCGCCCGCACCATTGTTAAAGACCACATTGATCGTTTCCGTTTCATCCGGTGTGTTGTATGTGTACGACCAGAAATCACCGTCATCGGTCATCTGCGGATTGGGAATAATCGTGTTCTGCCAGCCGTTTCGTCCGACATGAATATATATGGGACCATTGCCGATTTGGCTGGTTGATTTGCGATACTTGATGGTCACAGGTTCACATCCGTCAGGCGCTGGAGGATCAAACACAACTCGTGGTTCCGTTCCGCCGCCACCGCCGGTTGATTCACCCACCCATACATGCAGGATGTGCGTCTTGTTCGTGTTTCCAACGGTATCAACGGCTTCGATGTAATAACTGACCAATGTGTTACTGGCTCCGTTGATCATCGCCGAATACATCATTGCGCGGTTGATCGGATCCGGCACGTTAGGTCCCTTGGCCGTGGGATAAAATGCGCCTGACATCGGCACAGAATTCCATGCGCTGTTTTTTCCCGGGGTGTGGGCATACAGTTCATGCGCGTAATCATTCAAATTCTTGTAAGAATCAAAATCGCCGGTGCGCCACTTTAATGTGACGGAAGCCACGCCATTCACGTCGTCGGCAAAGGTCCAGACTTCAAAGTCGCTCGGTTGATTGTTCGGCTCGTTCCAATGTTTTCCGCCGGGATTCCATGTTCTGCGTTGAGGATGAAAAATGGCGGGTCCGACATTGTCAACGCCGGGATGACGATTGATGACCTTGTTCGCTTCGATGATTGCGAGGTTGGCTCCTCGTGTTGCATTGCCGTCCCAGGGATTCGCCGTGTCATAATCCCAATACCAGTGACAGGATGTCTCCGCCTGCAGAAAATAGCGCCAGGCTTTCGCCGTGTCGGAGCCGATTCCCCACCGCACATCGTTCATACTGTAATTGTTCTCCAGGCTTTCCGCATGGAGAACGCGATTCTGGGCGGCAACCACCACAGACCACGACCAGTAGTCCGGATGCTGATTGTTCTGTGAATTGTTTTCGATCCACTTGTCAAAATAAGGTGTTCCGCCGTCGATTCCGATCCATGAGCCGGCTTCTACGTGAATGAAGTCGTTGGCGGGCACCGGATACATATCGAGATAGTCTTGAACAGTTGTATGCGAAAAATTCGGATTGCTTTGAATCATGTTCAAAAACAATCCGTGCTGACCATGGAAAGCATCGGCGTTTTTCATACCGAAATTATCGCCGTCGCTGTGGCACAAGATAATCATGGGGCGTTGGGCATTGTTGTTTTTATCAACATTCGAACCCCAGACATTTTCCGGTTTGAACGCGCCATAGCCGCCGCGACCATTTTCATTACCCTCGTAGCGGGCGGCAGGGACGGCAATCATCGATTTAACAGTCGGATTGGCGGCACTGCTGTGTGGATCCACATAACGAACACGGTGAGGTTGATAGCTGAAAGGAGCGGCCACCGGGGTTGGCGCCCAGACATTCTGCAATTGGACCCATTGACTGGCTTTGCTACCGGCAGTACCGTTTCGGAGTTCCGAACGATTGGGACGAATCGAACTTGCCGGCGACCAGGGAAAATCCTCAAGGGTTCGGTCAAAGTGTCCGCTGTCGACCATTACCCATTCAATGCCTTCGTCCACCAAAGCAGGAATCATATGCAGTGCAAACGACGATTCAGGAGGGAAAAAGCCCTTGGAATAACTGCCACCGGTATTCCAGTTGTCAATGTACGCCTCGCGATGCAAACGAATCTGCATGCGCATGGATTCGTAGCTGGTGAGCGGCATCAGGGAATGGTGATAAGCAAATCCGACCAGATCGAGGCGAGGATTATCAAGCGTGGTGCGCAATCCGTTCCGACCCCATCGCCAGTGATCCCGCCAACCCAACCCCCAGATGCCATTGAGGTTTTCCATTAACGAACCGGAAAAACTTACTTGCACGCCGGCGTTCGGCAAACCGCGGTCCGCGCCTTGCTGAACCGCATTTTTCGGCCAATCCGTGTAGTTTCCGAATCGCTCGTCATGAATCCCCTTTACGCTGTAGACAAAACGATTGTTGTTGTCGGTATCGTTGACACTTTCGTACGGAAAATAAACCGGCTGATGCATGTGCCAAAGATAGGTGACATGAATGGGATTTTGCGCCTGCGCGATACTTGCCATGCCCAACACCAATACCCCCGAATACTTCAACAATTTGCTCAACTTCATAACTTTCTCCTGAACAATTTTCCCCGCCTTCACCCGTAATTAAGGGTAAAACGATTTAATAAGTATACCCACTTTTTACGACTTGTTTAGACTTTGTGTGGATTATTTAAGTGGTTTAACATATTATTTTATCAATTGGATGTATTCCGTTTATATTCAACATATTGCACCGCTTTACCTGGGTGTGTAAAAAGGCATGCTCGGTCACATTGAACAGAAGTAGTGCCAATAATAAGTTTAAGCCCCATCTTGACACGAGGGTTGGATTTGTCTGAACTATCGCCTTACTTAGGAGAACTTACTATGAAATGGTTTCTTGCCGCTGTTTTGATTTTTGCCGCACCCAACCTGTTTGCTGAAAACGATAGGGACGTTGCCGAAGACGGTATCGTCGAAGAAGCCACCATCGAAGTCATAGACGTAGAAATCGGCGCCGAAGTCGCAGAGGAGTCGGCGGATGAAGTCATTACAATCGAAGAGCCGGCTCAAGCAACACCCAAAACACCGACCTTTGTCGTGATTGTTCCTGAACGCATCGATCACAACTGGTATTGGATTCTTTATTCTGACCGCTCGCAACACATCGTCCAATCCGCCATTGAAAAAGCATTGATCCGGGCCGGTGTGGATGTAATTGACCTCACCACGGCTTCCCTCCCTTCCGTCGGTGGCGACATGCGGCAACTTCAAACAACCGGCTACGGCATGAAAGTCGGCAAACAATTGAACGCGGATTATGTGGTGTCCGGCCAGGCAACCGCGGTCATGGCCAGTGAAGGCCGCGCATACGGCGTGAATGTCGTACGCACTCAAGCTGAAGTTTCGGCACGTATTATCCGTGTAAGCGATGGAAAGATTCTGACCGTAGAAGATGCCAGCGTACTCGAAGGCGGGCAATCCTCTCAAGCCGCCGGACAGAACGCATTGAAAAAGGCCGGTGCGACCATTGGTTCAAAATTGGCACGAACCGCGCGCGAACTTTCCGCCGGGGAATAATTTTCACGGTGAAGCATTCGCATTCGAGAAAATTCGATCATCCTTTTATCTGGCCGAATCCTCCGCTCCATGTGGTCCTTCTGGAGCCGGAAATTCCACCCAATACCGGCAACATCGCCCGCATGTGCGCGGCCACCGGCTCGGCATTGCATTTGATCGAACCGCTGGGCTTCAAATTGGACGACGCCAAACTCAAACGTGCCGGGCTTGATTACTGGGATGCGATTTCACCCAAGTTACACAAAAACTGGCATGATTTCGTGTCAACGGAGAACCCCGGACGCATGTTTCTGTTCAGCACCGGGGGATCCAAAAGTCTTTTTGACGAGGAATTTCAACCCGGCGATTTCCTGGTCTTCGGATCGGAAACCCGCGGGATCAGCGATGATGTTCTAGGTCGCTACCCTGAACTTATCATTGGCATCCCGGTCCAGACCCAGCATGTGCGATCACTTAATTTATCCACGGCGGCCGGCATTGCCGTATACGAGGCGCTTCGCCAGATCCAGCGGTATTCCATGTAATTTTTTGAACACTTCGGCAATGAATCAATCCAATTATCAGCAATAAGTCCATGGGAGATTTTTTATGAGCACAGGCATTACCGCTATCAATGAACAGGTAAAAACTCACAGCGGTTTCGTGAATGCGTTACGCGCCGAAATCGCAACCGTAATTGTCGGCCAGCAATATTTGGTTGACCGGCTCATCATGGGGCTGTTGGCGAATGGTCATTTACTGCTGGAAGGCATGCCCGGACTGGCCAAGACTTTATCAGTAAAAACACTCGCCGGCGCCATCAACGCCACCATGCATCGCATTCAATTCACACCCGACCTGCTTCCCGCCGATATTATCGGAACTCAATTATACAATCCGAAAGACGGTCAATTCACCACGCGCAAAGGCCCGGTTTTTGCCAATCTGGTGCTTGCGGATGAAATCAACCGCGCCCCGGCCAAGGTTCAAAGCGCGTTACTGGAGGCTATGCAGGAACGCCAGGTTACAATTGGTCCCGACACCTTTGCATTACCTGTACCTTTTCTCGTACTCGCCACCCAGAACCCCATCGAACAGGAAGGCACCTATCCCCTCCCCGAGGCCCAGGTCGACCGCTTCATGTTCAAATTGAAGGTGCAATATCCCACCCTTGAGGAGGAAAAAAAGATTCTCGACGCCATGGCTTCAACGGTTTCCAACACCAAAACCAAACCGGTCGTGGAACTGAAGCAGATACTCGAAGCGCGAAGCGTAGTTGATAACATCTATGTGGACGACAAGATCAAGGATTACATTCTGTCGATCGTGTTCGCAACACGCGACCCCTCAAATTTCGGCCTCGATATCAAGCCGTATATCCGCTTTGGCGCTTCTCCACGCGCCACCATTTACCTGACAATGGCGGCGAGAGCGCAGGCCTTCATGAACGGACGAGGTTACGTAACACCACAGGACGTGAAATCCATCACACCGGATGTTCTGCGACACCGGTTGCTGGTTTCGTACGAAGCGGAAGCGGAGGACCTCACGTCCGATGACATCATAACGCGAATTCTCAACAAGCTTCCGGTCCCCTAAACAACTTTTTTTGCCGCCGGAGAGGCCTCATGATTCCCGCTGATGTTCTGAAACGAATCAGACAGATTCAAATCCGGACCACACACATGGTCAGCGATTTGTTTGCGGGGCAGTACCATTCCGTTTTCAAAGGCCGGGGCATGGAATTCGATGAGGTGCGGGAATACTCACCGGGTGATGACATCCGCACGATCGATTGGAATGTCACGGCACGCATGGGCCATCCGTTCATAAAAAAATACGTCGAGGAACGCGAACTCACGGTCATGCTGCTGGTGGACATCAGCGCATCCAATGATTTCGGAAGCCGTTTGCAGACCAAGCGCGACCTTGCCACTGAAGTGGCAGCCGTGCTCGCGTTCGCGGCCATCCAGAACAATGACCGGGTCGGGCTTATTTTATTTACCGATGACGTGGAACATCATATTCCGCCCCGCAAAGGTACGCGGCATGTTTTACGGGTAATCCGTGATGTGCTCTATTTCAAGCCGAAGAAAAAAGGAACGCGAATTTCCACCGGTCTAGACTATCTTAACAAGGTATCAACCCGAAAGTCCGTGGTATTTCTAATCACCGATTTCATCGATTCACAGTATGAGTCGGCATTGGCGGTGACGGCCAAACGGCATGACCTCACCACGGTGTTGATTCGCGACGAAGCGGAAAAATCTCTTCCATCCGCCGGACTCATTGAATTTGAGGATGCGGAAACCGGTCGCCGGGTTATATTCGACACTTCCAATCCGACGTCCCTGCGCGCGTTCGAAGAAACATATGCGCGCGATCAACAGTTGCTGTTAAGCTCATTGCGATCACGCGGTGTAGATATTATTGAATTGGCGGCAGGCAAACCTTATGCCCGTGAATTGGTGCGTTTCTTCAAAAAACGGGAGAAACGACGATGAAAAGGATGATTCTATCCACATTTTTCATCGCATGCCTGCTGATTTCCCGACAGGATGCAGAAGGGCTTGAATTTTCCCATATACTTTCCACCAACCGCATTCACGTTGGCGACCGTGTGGAATTACGCATAACCGCTGAACATCAGGCGGATGAGCGACTCCTATTTCCATCTCTTCAACGCCAACCTTATATTGTAGCATGGGACTCGTCACTCACCCACCGGAATACGTCGGACGGCAGACGCGAAACGACAGCGCGTTTTGTATTTTCATCGTTTGCTCCAGGCGAGCATCGTATATCCACAAATACCATCACGCATCTCAAGGCCGACGGCACGGAGGAAACAATCCCGTTCCCGGTTGTTCTACTGAATGTAACAACCATATTAACCAATCCTCCGCCAGCATTGGCCGATATCAAGGAACCGGCAACAATCCCCGGAAACCAATGGTTGCGTTTTTTATGGATCATGCTGGCCATCGTTCTACTTGCTGTACTGGCGGCGTTGGCAATTCGTTATTGGTTGCGGCGACCTGTTAAAGAGAAAATTATTCCCGCCTTGCCTCCCGATCACATCGCAATGACCGCATTAAACGCTCTCAAGCAACGGCAGTTGATTGAAAAGGGGGAAACCGAACTTTTCTATGTGGAACTGTCGGACATCGTCCGCCTATATCTGGAGCAACGTTTTGATTTGCACGCACCCGAACAAACTACCGAGGAATTTATCCGAAGCTCCAGCCAATCCAACGTATTATCACCCGACCATCGCTTGCTTGCCCAAGGGTTCCTCGAACATTCCGATCTTGTGAAATTCGCACTGCATCGCCCCGGGCCGGTCGACATGAACTCGGCATGGGAATCCGCCGTTAAACTGGTAAGGGAAACATCCGGGGGGGCACCGTCATGATTTTCCGCTACCCCTGGCTCCTGTTGCTGGTTCTGCTTGTACCGGCGCTGGTTTACCTGCGTTATTCACGCCGCCGCAAAGCCGCCATGAGATTCAGCAACGGCGTCCGGCTCGCAAACCTGCCGACAAGCTGGGTGACGCTGGCCCAGCCCATTCTTCCGGTGTTGTACGGTATGGGTGTCATTTTCGCCATTATTGCACTGGCTCGCCCACAAAAGGGTCTGGAGGAAAGCCGGGTGCGCATGGAAGGAATCGACATTATATTATGCGTTGACGTTTCGACATCGATGCTTGCCGAAGATTTTACCACCGGTGGAGCATCAATCAACCGGCTGGATGCCTCGAAAGATATTCTCGACCGGTTCATTCGGAAACGTACGCATGACCGGATGGGGTTGATTGCGTTTGCCGCCATGCCATTTACCATGGCTCCGCTTTCGATGGATCACGGCTGGTTGTTACAACAAGTTCAACGACTGGAAACCGGAGTGCTTCCTGATGGAACGGCCATCGGATCGGGACTGGCTTCGGCCGTCAACCGCCTTCGCGATAGCGATGCGAAATCACGAATTGTTATTCTGCTGACCGATGGCGCAAACAACCGCGGTGAAATCTCTCCGCTCAATGCGGCAAAGGCCGCGAGCGCTCTGGGAATCAAAGTCTACACCATTGGCGCCGGCTCCGACGGCATGGTGCGAATTCCAGTACGCGATCCATTCGGAGGCACCCGTTATATCCGGCAACCTTCGGATATCGACGAACCTACGCTTATCCAAATGGCGCAAATGACCGGCGGCATGTATTTCCGCGCCCGCGACATGAGCGATCTTCGCGATATTTTCGATCAGATTGATCAACTGGAGAAAACCGAAATAACGGTCGATCAGTATCGCTATTTTGATGAGCGATTTCAACCATACTTATGGCTGGCCCTGGCCCTACTCGGGCTGGAAAAACTGCTGGCGGTCATTCGCCTCGGGAGGTTGCCATGAGGTGGGGCGCTCCGGATATATTTGCGTGGATCTGGTTGATCATTCCACTTGCCGGCCTGATCTACTATCTGCAAAAACGGCGATTGAAACAGGTGTCACGCCTGATCGATTCCCGGCTTTGGGATTCCATGGCCAGTCGCTGGATTCCCCGGCGCATTTACGGACGCCTGACGTTGTGGACGCTGGCGATCATTGTCTTTGGTCTGGCCCTGGCCCGACCCCAATGGGGATTCACCTGGCGGGAAATCCGTCGTTCCGGCCTTGATATCATGCTGGTTGTAGACACATCGCGCTCGATGCTCGCCGTGGATATGCGCCCCAACCGCCTTCAGCAGGCAAAATGGGGCATTCGCGACATGCTTGCCCAGTTGCGGGGTGATCGCGTCGGACTCGTGGTTTTTGCCGGGGCAAGTTACCTGCAATGTCCGCTTACTTCGGATTATGGCGCCCTCATGATGTATATCGACGACCTCAATGTCGGCCTGGTTCCCCGTGGCGGTACGGCAATTGCCGACGCTCTGCGCACCGCCATTGCCTCTTTTGACAAGTCGTCGGAAGCTGACAGGATCATTGTCCTGATTACCGACGGTGAAGACACGGTCGAAGACCCGCTGTTGTTAATTCCAACCCTGAACGAAAACAATATCCGCGTATATGCCATTGGCGTGGGAACTCCGGAAGGCGAATTGATACCAATCCGTGATGAGTCCGGGCGTGAAAACTTTTTACGCGACCGCTCGGGCAATATCGTAAAATCCAGCTTGAACGAAGCCGTACTTACCCGATTGGCATTGTCCACGGGAGGCGCGTACATTCGCGCCGCCCCCGGTCAATTTGGCGTCGAACGTCTCGTGCAGGATGAATGGTCGAAGTTGAAACAAGCGGCGGGTGAATCCCAACGGATTAAAATGTATGAGGACCGCGCGGGTTGGTTTATCGGACTCGGACTGCTCCTTCTGGTCGTGGAAGCGGCTCGCGCGGAAAGCCGGGGGAGAAAATTGCGATGATATTGCGAAGATTCATGGCCGTACTATTGTTGATTGCTACTTCCGCGTCAGCCCAACCGCCGGAAGACAGCGCTCATAATTTGTTCCGGCAGGGAATTAAAAAGTACGCGGCCGGCAACTATCAGGAAGGGCTCGACTTGTTTCTCCTGGCTCTTCAACGCAACCCGTCACCACCGGATATAGAACCGGCGAAAATTCATTACAACATAGGAATCGGTCATTACCGCTTGAGCCAGCCGGAACAGGCCGGGAAATCATTCCTGAACGCCACCAAGACTCCCGACCTGTCCTTGCAGTCCGATGCATATTTCAATCTCGGGAACTCCCTGTATCAGCAGGCGCAAAACCTTTTGAACGAAGGCGACGTGGCACCGGCATTCCGGATGTTTCAAAGCGCCTCGACCAACTTTATGGAATCGTTGCGACTTCGAAGCGATGATCGAAACGCCAAGATAAATTTTGAATTATCCATACAGGCGCAAATGAAAATATTGCAGATGGTGGCAATGGCCATGTCACGGTTTCAGCGCGGTCAACAACTGGTGGAGGAATTCCAGTTTGTCGAGGCGGCCGAGTGGTTTTATCAGAACCTGCCGCTGGTTGAGAAAGCCCTTTCCATCGAACCGGAAATCAAAAAACAGTTTGAAACCATGGCCGAACGCAGTGCGGCGGTGGCCGATATCATCGCTCCTGTCGAATCTGGAGGATTTCCATGAAATGTCCATACTGGAAGTCGAATGCAGGTTTATGGTGTATCGTCATCTTCACGACCGTGGCATCACCGGTTTTTTCTGAACTGCCATCCGCAACCGATTATTTCAATTATGGTTCAGCTACGTTTATCCGGGAGGATCCCCAGAAGGCGCTGGCCATTGTACTTGAAGGATTGGAACATTATCCGGAGCATGATCCCTTGATCCGCCTCAAGGAGCTGCTGGAGCAACAACAGGAGCAGAATCAGCAAAACCAGCAGGACCAACAGGAAAGCCAGGAAAACGACCAATCGCCCGAAGACGGCGATAATGAACAAAACGATGATGAATCCGATCAAAACAGGGACAATGATCCGAATGATACCAGCGAACAGGAAGAGCAACAACCTCCGGAACCTCTGGCCGAGGAAATGACGGAGGATGAAGCGGAAATGGTACTCGACAGTTTGCGCCAGCTTGAACAGGCTCAACGCGAACAATTAATGCGGGAAATAATCCGCCGGCAATTGCGGGACATGCCACCCGTGGAAAAAGATTGGTAATGAAAAGTCCGAAAATAACAGCGTCACATACTTTATGGATAGTCGCGCTTGTCTTCATGAGCGCGGAGATCACGCCGCTGTTTGCCCGACAAGTCGCACTGGACATTCAGCCGCGCGTGATCAGCATGGCCGAGGCGGCAACGCTCAAACTGACCTTCATCAATTTACATCCGCCCCAATCCCCCGCCCTTCCGGAGATCCCCGGCTTCGACATCAATTACATCGGCCAGGAGTCGCAAGTCAGCATCATCAATGGCCAGCAGGAACAGCGACTTACCTACAATTACCGGCTCTTCCCAAAATCCAGCGGTCAATTCCGGATCGGCCCGTTCTCAATGAGTGTGCACGGGCAGAACATCGATTTAGACGCCATCAACATCGAAGTTTTGCCGCCTGGCGCCGCATCTGATGATAACAAATCGCAACGTGTCGACGATCTGATCTTTGCCCGTGTCCAATTGCCGCGAAACGAAGTCTTTCTGCAGGAACGTTTTGATATCGAGATTTCTCTTTATTATCGCGGGGTACAATTGGATCGCGGTGTGCAATTCCAGAACCTCCCCAGCACGGGTTTGAATTTGGAAGACTTGCAGGAGATAGGTTCAACGCGTGAAGCCGTCGGCGGCGAAATATACGATGTCCGGCGTTTTCGCATGCGTGGCACGGCCTTGACCGCGGGCACGTTTGAATTGGCGCCCATGCTTCGCATCAATGTTTTTGTGCGACGCGAACGCCCGCGGGATCCCTTTTTCGGTGGATTCGACGCATTTTTCGGCCGCCATGAAACCCAAACCATGATTGTTCCAACCGAGACCATGAATGTTGTCATCCGTCCCCTGCCGATCAACGGACGCCCCGACACATTCGGCGGTGCCGTGGGTAAATTTGACATGGAACTTCATGTTCAGCCCACGGAAGTCAATGCCGGGGACCCGGTCACGCTGACGCTTCGCATTTCCGGCCGTGGAAACTTTGAAACCATTTCCATGCCGCCCATCAATCTTGGCGATGATTTCCGCAGGTATGATCCCAAACTGGTCGCCAGCGGGCGCGACCATAAGGTGTTCGAACAGGTTTTTATTCCCAGAATTGATACGATCAAAGAGTTGCCGCCGGTTTCATTTTCCTTTTTTGATCCTGAATTGAAAAAATATCAGACGATTGTTCGCGGTCCTTACCCCCTGCTCGTCAAGGCCGGATCAAGTGACGCGCCTCTGATGGTCCAAGCTCCATCCCCACTTCCGCAACCTGACCGGGCGCCTCTCGGTATCGACATAGTGGATCTAAAGCGCAATCCTGGAAAATGGCGCTCGGATGCATTTATTTCCAATGATACGGTTCCGGTCGGACTGCATGCTTTGCCCATTCTGGCATTAGCCGCGTTGCTCGTGATTCAGCGTCGCCGAGACAAATTTAACGCCAACGCTTCGCTACGCCGCCGCTACCAGGCGCCCAAATCGGCACGCGCCGCAATTCGTGCCGCCGAGCAAGCCATGGGAAATGGACAAACCGCCCGGTTTTACGAGTCGTTATGGCAAGCCATTGCGGATTACGTTGGGCACCGTTGCAATCTGGAGGCCGGCCAGATATCCCCGGAATTGATTATCATCCGATTGCAATCCGCCGGACTTAAACCTGAATTCCTGACCCGAGTGCGGGATCTATTGGCAAAATGCGATGAGGTTCGTTTTGCCAATGCGGATCTGCCCGGCGAGAAGGATGCCATGCGCTCCGAGCTACAGCATGTGCAGGAAATATTACGCGCATGTGAAAAAATTGCGATAACGTGACACACGAAACCCCATGAACAGACTCACCTATAATTCAAGATTATCGCTCATGGTTGCGTTATTGTTGTTGCACGCATTGCCGATTTTGCATGCGGAAGTTACCACATTCTCGCCGCAACAATTGTTTGAACAGGCCAATCTTCGATACGATCAAGGAGACTTCGCCGGCGCATTAAAGTTGTATCAGGAATTGATCAGCTCCGGTCATGCGAATGTGGAAACCCTCTTCAATGCCGGGAATGCCGCCTATCGCAAGGGTTCACCCGGTGACGCAGTCTTGTATTTTCGCCGGGCCTGGTTGTTGAATCCCCGCGACCCCGATGTTTCGGCAAATCTGGAGTTGGTACAGGAAAGAACCGGCGCATTGAAACCAACCACGGCTGTCATAGATATGGTGGGCCGTGAATTCAGTCGCCGGGAATGGACTCTTTTGATGAAAAGCGGATATTGGTCCGCTTTTCTATTTACTGCGATTGCATTGATCAGCCCCGGACTCCGGCGATTCGCCAAACCGACGGCATTAATTGCTGGTGTCATCGCCTTGTCCGGTTTTGCCGGCTGGTTGTATTGGAAACATTGGGAAGGTTTGTCAGAAGTGGTCGTGGTTGAGTCACGGCAAACCGTGAAATATGAACCCCGGGAAAAAGCCACCCCGTTTTTTGCCGTTCCGGAAGGTTCCATTCTTTTCATGGAAGATGAATTTCACTCGTGGGTAAAGGTACGATCGGGTCAAAACGCCGGCTGGTTGCCAAAAAACGCAGTTGCTCCAGTATATCCTTGGAAAAGCGGAATTGAGCGGTAGACTAACCTCAATTCATGAATGGCCCTAGTCATACCAGTTGGTTATGGTGGCTTGCTACGATAATTGGCATGGCCGCTGGCGGCATCATTTACTACATCAAGCAGGATACCGGATACATCAATTCCCGCCAGACAATTAATACCGTAGTACTGTTTGCCGTTGTCGCGATCGGCCTGTGCATCATCAGCGCCACTGCTCACTGGTGGATCAGGCGTTAATCCCTGCCGGCTTGATTATCCCGGACTTTCGCCTTCTTCGTTTTTTTTCTGCTCCAGCGCCCAGCTCATGTCATCGGCGCGCGCAAGCACATCGCTGGAAATCAATATCGGCGCTTTCAACTGCAATGCCAAGGCTATCGAATCGCTGGGACGCGCATCGATTTCCAGCATGTTTTTCCCTGCGTCCAATTGCTGATAGAGAAATAATCGGGCGAAATACGTATCCTCCTTCAAATCATTAATCACAACTTTTTGAAGTACGACGTCCAGCCCGGCAAGAATGTTTTCAATTAAATCATGGGTTAGCGGACGCGGCTTGTGAATGTCATGCATGGCCATGGTAATGGCGGCGGCCACACTGTGGTCTACAAATATGGCGATCACTTTGTTTCCGTCCGTGAGAAATACGCCGCATCCAGTAGGCGTGGGAACGAGGGCCTTGATTGTCACCGCCACTTCATTTTTCATCATGAATTCCGAACGTTGATCGACGCATCCGCTTTAAGGGCGCGACCATCACATACCACGGGTAATATAGTAGACCATGTAGAAAATTCCTATTATCATTATCGCCGACAACACCGTATCCATATTACGCGTCCTCTTGCATCGCACCCATCATCCCTTTTTCACATCCAGGGTCAAGCCAGCATCAGGTGAAGGACAATCAATTATGACTTTATTTCCAGGCTGAACAACGCCGGACAACAGTTCCGAGGCCAGCCGGTCCACCACTTCCCGCATGATAACGCGTTTAAGCGGCCGCGCGCCAAAGACCGGATCGTATCCTTCTCGTGCAATATGATCCGACGCGGCATCGGTTAACACAAGCAATATGTGTTTGTCGGCAAGATGCTTCCGGACACGCTCGATCTGGATATCCACAATCCGGCGCAATTGGTCGCGGTGCAGGCTGTGGAAAATGATGATATCGTCTACCCGGTTGAGAAATTCCGGTCGAAAACTTGAGCGCAACACACCGTTTACCCTGGCCTCCATTTGCTCATACTCGGGATCGCCCGATGACAAATCCGGGCGTGCCGCAAGGGTGTCATGGATAATCGATCCGCCGAGATTGGAGGTCATGATGATGATCGTATTCTTGAAATCAACGGTTCTGCCCTGCCCGTCGGTGAGGCGTCCGTCATCAAGCATCTGCAACAGTGTGTTAAACACGTCGGGATGCGCTTTTTCAATTTCATCGAAAAGCACAACCGCATAAGGACGCCGTCGGATCTGTTCGGTCAGGTAGCCGCCCTCGTCATAACCCACATATCCCGGAGGCGCGCCAATCAGGCGACTGACCGAATGCTTCTCCATGTATTCCGACATGTCGATGCGAACCATTGCATGTTCATCGTCAAATAGAAACTCGGCGAGCGCGCGCGACAACTCGGTTTTCCCAACGCCGGTCGGACCAAGAAAAATAAACGAACCGATCGGGCGATTCGGATCCTGCAGACCGGATCGCGAACGACGCACGGCATTGGCAACCGATCGGATGGCCTCTTCCTGACCGATCACGCGTTCCCGCAACCTATCCTCCATGCGCAACAACTTGACCTTTTCGGTTTCCAGCAATTTACTGATGGGAATTCGCGTCCAATTGGAAACAACCGTGGCAATATCCTCGTCGTCAACCTCCTCCTTCAGCATGCGTTGCACTTTCTGGAAGTCGGCCAGTGATTTCTGCGCCTCTTTGATTTGATTTTCCACTCCGGGGATTTTTCCGTAAAGAATCTCCGCCGCTTTCCCGAGGTCGTTATCCCGTCGGGCGCTTTCCTCCTGCGACCGCAACAAATCGAGCGCCTGGGTCAGATCGCGGATGGTGGATATCAGCTCCTTCTCTCTTTCCCAGTGAAGCTTGAGCCGGTTGCCGTCTTCCCGCAGTTGCTGTAAATCGGCCTCCAGTTTGGTGAGGCGATCACGCGAATCCGCGTCTTTTTCCTTTTTCAACGCTTCACGCTCAATTTCAAGTTGCAATATGCGGCGACGGATCATGTCAATTTCCGTTGGCATGCTGTCGATTTCCATTCGAAGTCGACTTGCGGCTTCATCCACAAGGTCAATTGCTTTATCGGGAAGGAAGCGCTCGGTGATATAACGATCGGAAAGTGTTGCGGCGGCGACCAGCGCGGCATCCTGAATTCGAACGCCATGGTGCACCTCATAACGTTCTTTCAATCCCCGCAATATGGCAATGGTGTCTTCAACCGTGGGTTCGCCCACGAGAACAGGCTGGAAACGCCGCTCCAGTGCGGCATCTTTTTCAATGTGTTTCCGGTATTCATCCAGCGTGGTGGCGCCGATGGCCCTCAATTCCCCGCGCGCCAACGGTGGCTTGATCATGTTGGAGGCATCCACGGCGCCTTCCGCACCGCCGGCGCCCACCAATGTATGAAGCTCATCAATGAACAGGATGATTTTGCCTTCCGCCTCCATGACTTCCTTGATAAACGCTTTGAAGCGATCCTCAAATTCACCTCGATACTTTGCGCCGGCGATCATGGCGCCGATATCGAGCGAAATAACGGTTTTGTCGGTCAGGCTTTCCGGAACATCGCCGGCGACAATTCGTTGAGCCAGTCCTTCCACTATGGCGGTTTTCCCCACCCCCGGCTCGCCAATCAACACCGGGTTATTTTTTGTGCGACGCGACAACACCTGAATTACGCGACGAATTTCCGTGTCACGGCCGATCACCGGGTCCAATTTTCCATTGCGCGCCGCCTCGGTCAGATCCTGCCCGTACTTTTTCAGAACCTCGTATTTGACTTCGGGATTCTGATCGGTCACCCGTTGATTTCCCCGAACTGCCTGCATGGCCTTCAACGCGGCGTCATAAGATATCCCCTGCTTCGCCGCAATGGAGGAAACCTCGGAATCCTTTTCTTCAAGGGCGGCCAGCAACAAGTGTTCGACACTTACGAATTCATCGCGCATGTTCCGGGCAATCGCACCGGCTTTATCCATCGTGTTTTTGAGAGACCTGCTTATGTATCGATCCGCCGAGCCGCCAACCGCAGGTTGGCGTTCGAGGTAGTGTTGGAGCGCCACATCGAATTGAGCGGTATCCGCACCCAGCCGGGTCAGCAGTGAACGGACCAACCCCTCCGGTTGGCGTATCAGCGCCACAACCAGATGTTCAGGTGTTATTTCGGCGTGATTGAACGATTCAGCCAACTGACGGGCCGCTTGCAGGGCTTCCTGCGATTTAATTGTAAATTTTTCCAATTGCATGGGTTTATTTTCCATTTTTTCGCGATTTTAGACAAATACCGATTTCGAGTTGTTCACCAGCAGGCCAAACTGACACTAAAATGACTTCCGCATGGCATCCGAAAGTTCGTATTTTCGTATAAACAGGCACTTGCGTTTTAAAGGTTTTACCTATAACGTCTACGGGTTTATGGCAGGTTGCGACCTGCATTTACTCTGACTGGTGGCATGGGTGTGCTGTTTCTGAATCATGTATCCCGGCGGAGAGGTGCAATCAGGGATTTTGGCCAGTAATACAGCGAAGGAAGGCCTGAAAACGTATGACAGAATCAAATTTATCTGACGAGCAGTTGGCATTGGACAAATTGGAGACCCAGGATTGGCTTGAATCGCTGGACGAGTTAATTGCCCGCCGCGGCAAGGAACGCGCACGGGACATGATTCAAGATGTACAAATCCGGGCGCAAAAACGCGGCGTAAAACTTCCCGCCACTTCCGTAACCCCTTACACGAACACCATTTCCGTCGATCATCAGCCGGTGTTCCCCGGCGATCGGGAAATCGAACGCCGGATTAAAAGCATTTTGCGCTGGAATGCCATGGCCATGGTCGTTCGCGCCAACCGGCAGGATGCCAGTGTCGGTGGGCACATTTCAACCTACGCCTCCGCCGCCACATTGTATGAAGTGGGTTTCAACCACTTTTTCCGCGGGCGATCAGACAATCACCTCGGTGATTTCATATACTTTCAAGGGCATGCGTCGCCGGGTATTTATGCCCGAGCATTTCTCGAAGGCCGATTAAGCCCCAAGAATCTTGAAAACTTTCGCCGTGAACTCGCTCCGGGCGGTGGGTTGTCTTCTTACCCGCACCCCTGGTTGATGCCGGATTTCTGGCAATTTCCCACCGTATCGATGGGATTGGGTCCAATCATGGCCATTTATCAGGCCCGTTTTATCCGTTACCTCGAAGATCGCGGTTTAATCCCGGAATCGGATTCCAAGGTAATTGCGTTTCTGGGTGACGGCGAAACCGATGAACCCGAATCACTCGGCGCCATCAGTCTTGCGACCCGCGAAAAACTCGACAACTTGATTTTTGTCATCAATTGCAATCTGCAACGACTTGACGGTCCGGTACGTGGCAATGGCCAGATCATTCAGGAATTGGAAGCCAACTTCCGCGGCAACGGCTGGAATGTCATCAAGGTCATCTGGGGTAGCGACTGGGACGAACTTCTCGCCAAGGACAAGGACGGCATTCTGGTCAGGCGTATGGGCGAAATCGTCGATGGCGAATTTCAAAAGTATTCCACCGAAGATGGCGACTACATCCGCAAACATTTCTTCGGTAAATATCCGGAAACACTGAAGATGGTTGAGCATCTAAGCGATGAACAACTCACCCACATGCGCATGGGTGGCCACGATCCCGAAAAAGTATATGCCGCATTCCGCGCGGCGTATAACAACAAGTCCGGCGCGCCAACGGTTATTCTCGCCCGCACCATCAAGGGGTACGGCCTTGGTGAAAGCGGCGAAGGTAAAAACATTACCCATCAACAAAAGAAGCTCAACGAGGATGAACTGCGCATATTCCGTCGCCGGTTCGACATCCCGATCTCCGAGGACGACATCGGCAATGCTCCGTTCTACCGCCCGGCCAAAGATAGCATTGAGATGAAGTATCTGCTGGAACGCCGACGCGCCTTGGGAGGCTTCCTGCCGCGCCGCATCGAAAGCGCGCCGAAAATCGAACTGCCCGACGCAACCATCTTTGATGAATTTTACAAAGGCACCGAAGATCGCGAAGTCTCCACGACCATGGCATTCGTCCGCATGCTTACCAAGATGCTGAAGGACAAGGAAATCGGCAAATTGATTGTGCCAATCGTTCCCGACGAAGCCCGAACCTTCGGAATGGAAGCATTGTTCCGTCAGTGCGGAATTTACGCGCACACCGGACAATTGTATGAGCCGGTTGATCGCGAAAGCCTGCTTTACTACAAGGAAGCTACGGATGGGCAAATCCTTGAGGAAGGCATCACGGAAGCCGGATCGCTTTGTTCCTTCATCGCCGCCGGAACCGCGTATGCCAACTACGGCGTAAATATGATCCCGTTTTTCATCTATTACTCGATGTTCGGTTTCCAACGCGTCGGGGATTTGATCTGGGCCGCCGGCGACTTGCGTTGCCGGGGCTTTTTGCTGGGCGGAACCGCCGGACGCACCACGTTGGCCGGTGAAGGCTTGCAACACCAGGATGGTCATAGCCATCTTCTCGCTTATCCCGTTCCCAATTTAATGACCTACGATCCCGCCTATGCCTTTGAATTGGCCATCATTATTCAGGAAGGCATCAAGCGCATGTACCAGGATCAGGAAGCAATCTTCTATTACCTGACGGTAGGCAACGAAAATTACACCATGCCCGCCATGCCGGATAATTGCCGCGACGGCATCCTTAAAGGCTTGTACAAATTGCTCCCCGCCCAAAACGAAAAAGGCAAACTTAAGGCACAATTGATCGGCAGTGGCGCAATCTTGAACGAAGTGGTCAAGGCGCGTGACATCCTGTTCGAAAAATACGGCGTGGTTTCCGATGTCTGGTCGGCAACCAGCTATAAGGAACTTCGCCGCGACGGAATGGAGTGCGACCGCTTTAACTTATTCAACCCGGAAAAAACTCCGAAGGTACCCTACGTGACCCAGATGCTTGGCCCCACCGAAGGCGTAATTGTGGCGGCATCGGACTACGTGAAAGTCATGTCGGATATGATTGGCCGCTGGATTCCCCGCCCGCTGATCAGTCTCGGCACTGAAGGTTACGGACGCAGTGAAAACCGGAAATCTCTCCGCGATTTCTTTGAAGTGGATGCCCGATATGTGGTTCTGGCCACACTGCATGGACTCGTGCGAGACGGACAGGTAAAACCATCCGTTGTTTCGCAGGCCATCAAGGACATGGATATCAATCCAGACAAATTGAACCCGTTAATCGCATAGGCCAAAGACCAGTTTTTGAAAGGACATTATCATGGCTACTGAATTCAAACTCCCCGAACTTGGTGAAAACATCAAGGAAGGTGATGTCACAAGTGTTTTAGTCAAGGAAGGCGATGTCATCAGCGCCGATCAAGCCGTACTTGAAATCGAAACCGGAAAAGCCACGGTGGAAATACCCACCACAGTGGCCGGTAAAATCCTGAAAATTCACGTCAAGGAAGGCACCAAGGCCAAAATCGGTCAGGTCATCCTCACCGTCGATGAATCTTCTGCCGGCGCCGCCAAATCAAAACCCGCCGCAACCGCTAAAAAGGAGGAAGCTCCCAAGGCTGAAACGCCCAAGGAAGAACCGGCGGCCAAACCTGCAGTGCCGGCAAAAGCGCCCGCCGCAAAACCTGCCGCTACGGCCCCCGCGGCAAAAACCACGTCATCTGTGCTGACGCAAAGCTCTTCGACTGTTCCGGCATCTCCTTCAACCCGCCAGTTTGCCCGTGAAATCGGCGTGGATATCAATGAAGTGGAAGGTACGCAACCGGGCGGTCGCGTTTCCGTTGAGGATGTGAAGCGTTATTCCCGTGATAACCGCGCTGGCGGCGGACGAGGCGGTCCGATTGCCGCTCCCCTCCCCGATTTTTCAAAGTGGGGTGATATTGAGGCGGAATCACTTTCCAATGTTCGCGCCGCCACCGCCCAACACATGGCAGTTTCCTGGAGCAACATTCCTCATGTGACCATCCATGATAATGTTGATATCACCGAAATCGAAAAATTCCGCAAATCCGCCAAGTCAAAAGCGGATGCCGCCGGAGTTAAACTAACGCTCACCGCGTTTTTGATCAAGATTCTGGCCTCGGCATTAAAGGTGCATCCGAAATTCAATTCCAGCCTCGATCTGGCCCACAACCAACTGATCCTTAAGAAATATGTGAATGTCGGCGTGGCCATCGACACCGAGCGCGGTTTGGTTGTACCGGTCATCCGAAACGTGGATGGCTTGAATGCCATTCAAATAGCTTCGGCGCTCGGCAACTTGTCTGAACGCGCCAAGGCCCGCAAGATTCCGCCGGAAGAGATGCAGGGCGGAAGCATCACCATTACCAATATCGGCGGAATTGCCGGAACGTTCTTCACCCCGATCGTCAACTGGCCCGAAGTAGCCATCCTTGGCGTCGGACGCGCCACCATGCAACCGACCCTGGTGGAAGGATTCTTCCAACCGCGCTTGATGATGCCGATTTCGCTTTCATTCGATCACCGCGTTATTGACGGAGCCGACGGCGCACGTTTCCTGCGCTGGATATCCGACGCCACACAACAACCTGCTTTGCTTTCTTTGGAGGGTTAATCCTTGAGCAATACGTCCCATGCCCAAATAGCGGTTATCGGCGGAGGCCCGGGTGGCTATCCCGCGGCATTTCTTGCCGCCGATCTTGGATTTCAGGTAACCATCATTGAATTGGAAGATAATCCCGGCGGTGTCTGTCTCTACCGTGGTTGCATCCCTTCCAAGGCTTTGCTTCATGTGGCCCGTGTGATTGATGAATCACGAGAAGCCAAGGAGTGGGGACTTACCTACAACGAACCGGTGATCGACCTGGAAAAAATGCGTGGCTGGAAAAATCAGGTGATTTCGAAATTGACCGGCGGTCTTGGTTCATTGAGCAAAGCCCGCAAAATTACCTACGTCAAGGGGCGTGCCGCCTTCAAAAATGCTCAAACCCTGACCATTACCAAAAAAGATGGATCAGAAAGCAGTCTGACGTTTGATTATTGCATCGTTTCCACCGGTTCCCGCCCGACCATTCCCGGCCCGCTCGCCATTAATTCCCCACGTGTGATGGATTCAACCGGCGCGTTGGAAATCCAGGATGTTCCGGAATCGCTATTGGTCATCGGCGGAGGCTATATTGGTTGCGAACTTGGATGTGTTTATGCATCGCTCGGAAGTAAAGTAACCATGGTGGAAATGACGGCAGGTTTGATTCCGGGACCCGATCGCGATCTCGCCGAAGTTGTTTCACGCCGATTGCACGAAAAGTTTCATGAAGTCCTGCTTAAGACCAAGGTTTTGAGCGTGGAAGACATCGGCAGTAAAGTGAAAGTTACACTCGAAGGCCTGCACGTAAAAGAACCGGTCCGCGAATTTGACCGTGTCTTGATTTCAGTCGGACGCCGCCCGAATTCGGATGGTATCGGACTCGAAAACACCCGCATCAAACTTGATGATCGCGGGTTTATCGTTGTGGACAAACAGCGCCGTACCGCCGAACCGAATATTTTTGCTATCGGAGATATTGCCGGTGAGCCTATGTTGGCCCACAAGGCATCCGCTGAAGGACGCGTAGCCGTGGAAGCCATAGCCGGAAAACCATCCATTTTTGATCCACGCGCCATCCCCGCAGTTGTATTCACGGATCCAGAAATGGCTTGGTGCGGTTTGACCGAAAACCAGGCCAAGGCGGATGGCAGATCGGTTAAGATAGCGACGTTCCCTTGGAAGGCATCCGGACGAGCCACCACACTCGGACGTAGCGATGGATTGACAAAGATGATCCTCGATCCGCACACCGAACAAGTCCTCGGTGTTGGAATCGCCGGCGTCGGAGCAGGTGAATTGATCGCGGAAGGCGTGCTTGCCGTCGAAATGGCGGCACGGGCAAGCGACTTGAAATCAACCATTCACGCCCACCCCACCTTGTCGGAAACCATGATGGAGGCCGCCGAAATCTTTTTCGGCCATGGCACCCACGTGTTCCACAAGAAGTAATCGCATATTAACTGCGAACTCTATTAAACCGGAAAACCGAAGACGTTTAATCCCGAAAACCGGAGTTGAAGGTGGATGCAGAGTCGCAGTGCTTTCGTGC
>DAOLDL010000004.1:0-84763 GCA_035327305.1 Kiritimatiellia bacterium
TCGGCAGGAGCCTCGCCCTCCCAGACACAGATACCCCCACCGGGAGGGCGAGGCTCCTGCCGAGCCGGAAGTAAAAAGCGGGTACAACAAATGGCAGATACGCCCTTTTCCTTGCTGAGTTTTTGCCCGGTCTTTTCTGTTGTTTTCATAATTTGCGGCAGAGCTGGAGGTCATACAATTATATCTTGACATCAAGATAGTTGATGGTAGATTCATCGCCATGACAACGAAAGAAGACATATCCGGAGCCCATGTTTGGCTGGTATTGTGGAAGGCGTGGGAGGCGCTTAAGACCCGAGACCTGCAATCGATCGAAGCACTGGGGGTTTGCTTTTCTGACTTCGCGGTTTTGGAAATCCTTTTGCACAAGGGTCCATTGCCGGTAAATACCATTGGTCGAAAAGTTCGCCTTACCAGCGGCTCCATCACCACAGCGGTAAATCGGCTTGAAAAGAAAAGATTCGTTGAACGCAAATCATCGGTTCAAGACGGACGCGTTGCCATGGTTCATCTTACCCCGAAGGGTCATGCCTTTATTGAGCAGTCCTTCGCCCAGCACGCAAAACGGCTGGACGAAATGGTCTCTGTGCTGGCTCCAAGCGAACGGAAAACGCTTGTGCAACTGCTACGCAAACTGGGCAAAAGCGTACAGGCCGGTCAACCCGGATAATTTTTTACCCAATTATCTTGATGTCAAGGTAATTGAGACGGACAAAACAACAAGAAGGAGAAAAGCAATGAGTAAGATAAGCAAGTATATACTGGGTACGGATAACGATGTCTCATCGTTGGTTCTGCGTTTTGTGCTGGGAGGAGTAATGTTCCCGCACGGCGCGCAAAAACTATTCGGATGGTTCGGCGGTTATGGTTTCGGAGGCACCATGGGGTACTTCACCGAGACGCTCGGCATTCCCGCGCCGTTCGGTTTTCTGGCCATCATGGCGGAATCGTTGGGTGCATTGGCGCTGATGGCCGGGCTACTGACCAGAATCACGGCTTTCGGCATTGGCGCGGTCATGGCAGTTGCCGCGGCAACCGTACATCTGGAGCACGGTTTTTTCATGAACTGGAGCGGTCAACAGGCGGGCGAAGGATTTGAATTTCATATCCTCGCCGCCGGTATTGCGGTTGCCCTCATGATCAAGGGTGGCGGACGCTACGCGGTCGACCGAATTATCCAGCAGAAGTTGACGGATTCCGGAAAGTAATCAATCCCACACAGGAAGCTGTTCGCCCCGCACAACGTCTTCAAGCGTTTCGCGGGTGCGAACAAGCTCGTGCCGGTTGTTCTGCACCATCACCTCGGCCGCGCGGCCGCGACTGTTGTAGGTTGAAGACATTACGAACCCATAAGCGCCGGCGCTCATTACTGCCACGAGATCGCCCGGCTTGACCGCAGGCAAATCGCGGTTGGTGGCAAGAAAATCACCGGACTCGCATACCGGCCCCACCAGGTCGCCGAAAATGGTTTCCGTCGTTTCCTCAACCGGTTTGATTTCATGGTATGCCTCATAAAGGGCGGGGCGAATCAAATCGTTCATGGCGGCGTCGATCACAATGAATTTCTTAAACGGATTGTCTTTGATGTATTCCACGCGGGTGACCAGAATTCCGGCATTCCCCACCAGAAAACGTCCCGGCTCCATGCTTACGCTCAACCCCAAATCAAGCAAATGAGGAATCACTGCGGTGGCAAATGCCTGCAAATCGAATTCCTTGTCGGTCGGACGATAAGGGATTCCCAGTCCGCCGCCGATGTCGATATGATTGAAACTGTCGAACCTTGATTTGAGATCGCGACACAGATCCTTCACCTTGATCAACGCCTCTTCGTAAGGATCCTTGGTCATGATGGGTGAACCAAGATGCATGTGGATGGATGTTATTTCCAAGTTGGGCAATCTGGCGGCCAGTTCGTAAGCCGCCATGGCACGCTCGAGGTCGACACCAAACTTATTCTCTTTTTTGCCCGTGCTGGTGTACTTGTGGGTTTTGGGGTCAACATCGGGATTGACGCGAATTGCGATGCGACCGGTCCGCCCGATCTTTTTCGCCACATGGGAAATGCGCTCCAATTCAGGCTCGGACTCTACGGTGAAATAGAGAATTTCCTCCCTCAAGGCATATTCAATTTCCGCCTCGGTCTTGCCGACACCGGCAAATACGATCCGGTTTGCCGGTACGCCGGCCTTGCGTGCGCGGTAAAGTTCGCCGGCGGAAACGACGTCGGCTCCGGCCCCTTCCCCCGCAAACGTCTGAATCACCGCGGCATTGGTATTGGCCTTGACGGCGTAACAAATCAACGGATTGACCGGAGCCATTGCGGACTTGAGCGCACGGAATTGCGTCTGCAGGTGCGACCGGCTGTAAATATAAAGCGGTGTTCCGTAAGTGGCGGCCAATTCTTCCACTGAAACATTTTCCACCCGCAATTTTCCGTTAAGATAATTAAACTCATTCATGACATTTTCCAGATGTTTGGGCGAAAACATCCGATATTGCCCCCCGCCCTTCAACTAAAATAGTTTTATAAATACACGCAATCCTATTAGCATGCCCAAATGCCCAACCTGAATGAATATGAACTTCTGGACAGCGGTGATGGAAGGAAGCTGGAGCGTTTTGGCCGGATTGTATTGGCGCGCCCCTGCGCCCAGGCCGTTTGGGAGCCGCAAAAACCGAATCTCTGGCGTGAAGCTGTTGCATCGTTCGATCGCAACAAGGGGTTGAATTGGAAAGGCCGCGATGGTGTACCGGACAGTTGGGTCGTTCCCATCAACGGGATAGCGATGAAGCTATCCACGACGGATTTCGGTCATTTGGGTGTTTTTCCCGAAACCCGTGCCTTGTGGGACTGGGTCACGGAAACGTTGCATAGAGCAAAGGCCAGGGCAGACCGCAATTTAAATGTGCTGAATCTATTTGCTTACTCCGGTGGCGCCACGTTGGCGGCGGCGAAAGCGGGTTGCGAAGTCTGTCATCTGGATGCATCGCGCGGCATGGTTGACTGGGCAAGGGAAAATGCGGCAATTAACGGCTTGAAAGACGCCCCGGTACGCTGGATCGTCGATGACGTGCACAAGTTCCTCAACCGCGAAATCAAACGCGGGCGCAAATACGACGCCATCATGCTGGATCCGCCATCGTTCGGGCGCGGCAAACAAGGCGAACTTTACAAAATCGAAAAAGACCTGATGATGACCTTGAAAAACTGCAAGGCCGTGCTGTCAGATCGTCCGGTGTTTGTCCTGCTTACGTCCCATACTCCGGGACTTTCCCCCATCGTTCTGCAGAATCTTCTGATCCAATTGCTGGGGCCGGGGCACATGGAATACGGCGAAATGTTGCTGACCGGGGCGCCGGATGTACTCGCCGTTCCCAATGGCAACTGGGCGCGATGGATTGGTCCGTCATGGAATTTGAACCGATCCGGATAAAAAAATATCGCAGGGGCCTCCACGTTCACCCCTCAACCTGACACTTGGCATTTTCTGCCAAAAACATGGCAGAAGTTTCCCAAACGCTCTTTTAACTTGAATCAAACAATTTGTGTATCATTGTTTATATCATGAAAACACTACATTACCTGTCAGTTTTTGCCCTGCTTGCTTCAACTCCGGTTTTTGCCCAACTGTTGGCAACCGATGATTTCGAAGGTTACGTGGGAAGCCCGATCGGGCAGTCTGGTGGCGCCGGGGATTGGATTGGGAATTGGGGCTTGAACACCCAGCAGGATGGCGGTGTTTTTCTAAGTACGGCATCAAAAATTGATGGTGTGCGATCACCGGGGCTTTTTGGCAGTGGCGGATCTTCAGGAACCTCCATGAGCCGCCCGTTTCCTCCTTGCACAAATGAGCTATCCATCGACTTCAGCATGCGCGCGGACTTCAACGCCATAAGCGTCAACGCACCTACAAGACGGATGGCATTTACCATTCGAGCCGGCAATGCCGCCAGCCACTTTACCGATCAACGACTTTCGTTTTTCTTTTCCGCAGGGGTGACAAATTTTCAGTGGTATGATGGCGCAAATCGAGAAACCAATACCGTTCAATTTGCCCTCAACCATATATATGACATTCGGGTCAATCTGAACCCTGCCAATCGTACCTATTCCTTCACGGCCAGCAACCGCAACAACAGCACTACTTTTTCCTACTCCGGTTCATGGTCACTTGGATTTGATGGTGAAGCCATCGGTTCCGTGGCGTTCATGATGCGAGGACCTTCCGGCGCCGGTAACGATGCTTTTGTGGACAGCATATCTGTATCGGCCCCTGATTACACGCCGCCGCCGCCCAGCGGCCCCTCCATTCGCGAAGGCGATTTATGGAAATACTTCAAGGGAACCTCGACGCCGGCCATCCAAGGCACCAACCACTGGTACAACATTCACTTCAATGACGATGCATGGCTCGGACCATCGCCCTCCGGGTTCGGTTTCGGCGATTGTGATGACGGCACAGCGCTCAATGATATGCAAAACAATTATCTGTCCGTGTTTACCCGCAAAGCCTTTGTTGTGGAAAATGCTTCATCCATTACTCGCCTTGCCTTGGGCATCGACTACGACGACGGTGCGTTGGTATTCCTGAACGGCGTGGAAATTGCCCGTTTAAACCTGCCGGGCGGGGTGATTGCCCACAACACGCCCGCCTCGGGAAATCACGAAGCGTCCCGTGGCGAGGGCGCGGCCAACCCAAATCCGAAAGAGTTCTATCAAATTGATCCCACCCTGTTGATCAGCGGGACCAACGTGATTGCCGCATCGGTTCACAATGTGTCACTTGGCAGTTCGGATGTGTCCCTGATTGTGGAGCTTTACACAAACACCGCATTGATTCGCGGGCCCTTCATCCAGATGCCCAACCCCGGCAACACCGCCGCGATCGTCTGGCAAACCTCCGCACCGGGAGACAGCGAAGTCGACTACGGTCTTGATTTGACATACAGCAGTGGCACGGTTTCCAATCCGGGGCTTACCCGTGATCATACCGTCCATCTGGAAAACCTGGTTCCGGGAACATCCTATTACTACCGGGTTCGCAGTAACGGCGAAGTCTTGAGTGAAGGAAATTTCTTCCGTACCCGCCCCAACGCGGATCAGAACTTCCGCGTCGTTGTCATCGGTGATCATGGCCAAGGCACGGCAGGCATGTATGCCATCGCAAACCGGATCAATGCCCGCACCGATTTTGACGCCATCTTTACCACCGGCGACAATATATACGGCGTATCTCCGTGCAACATGGATGGCGCACCCGGCTGGTATGATCCATTCTTCTTCCAATTGTACGGACCGTCCATGAAACGCACCACGATGTTCCCGACGTTGGGCAACCACGATTGGGATACGGCCGCAGGTCAATACATGGTCGATTATTTCCGCCTGCCCACCAACGGCCCCGTAAATCACATCGGCAAGAACTATTCGTTCGAATTCGGCAACATGCATGTAATTTCAATTGATACCGAACCGTACGAGGACAATACCACCGCGACCATTAATGAGATCAACGCCTGGATTGAAAGCGATCTTGCGGCGGCGACACAGCGATGGAAAATTGCGCTCCTTCACCGCCCACCCTATACCAGCCAGGGCAACCACAACGATAACGCCAGGGTAAAGGAACATGTTGTTCCCCGGTTGAACGCCGCCGGTGTCCATGCCGTCTTCCAGGGACACAACCATTTCTACGAACGGATCAACGCCATCAACGGCGCCCACTACATCAACACGGCGGGAGCCGGCGCCTTTCTATACCCGTTGAGCAACATCAAAGAATACTCGGCTCGCGCGTACAATTCGCGACACAGTTATGCCATTATTGATGTGCAGGGCGGACGCATGCGCGTGCAGGCGTTTAACGATCTTGACGAATTGATTGACGATCACACAATCGACATCGGACCTCCGTTTGTACTGGACGGACTGCTTGACGATCCTTCATGGCTTCGCGCATCCAACGGCATGAATCTATATGCCGCCATCCACGGCAACAACCTGTATGTCGCCACCCAGGATGCCGGCGAAGGAAACGACCATTTCATTTATGTCGCGGACATGTTAAGCACCCAACGCCCGGCCAATTGGTCCAAGTCCGGAACCATTATGCAGTGGGGCGCGTTTCTGGCGGACGAAAACGATAGCGGCTATCACTCGTGGTTCAATGCGTCCGGTGTGGCTCAAACCAATGCCGATATATACAATTCCATGACCTCGGGATTGAATAACAACGGCACCAACGGCAATGGCGTTCTGGAAGGTATTTTAAACTTACCCGGACATTTCGGAGCGTTCCCGGCGCAACTCTATTTTTCGGTCGCACCGTTTGTCACTACGAATGGCGGGCATTTAATCTCATTCGCACAGGTTCCGGCTGGAAACGGCAACGGCGACATTGAGCCTGAAGAGTTTCTGGCCATCAATCCGCGAGACATCGCGCTTGATCTGCCAGTCGCCAACGCCGGCGGCAATCAACTGGTTGAGGCCGGCATGTGGGTAGTGCTGAATGGCGCTGGCTCATATTCTCCAAGCTCCCTGCCTTTGAGCTACCGGTGGGAGCAAGTCAGCGGCCCGGATGTCATGGCCGTAAATACCAATATTGACGTGGCCGCATTTGTTATTACATCAAACATTGCGGTAAATACCGATGTCACATTCCGGCTCGTCGTGAATGACGGACGATTCGACAGCGATGAGTCACTGGTTACAATCACCTTGTTCCCCATGATTGACAGCGATGGAGACGGATTATCCGATCAGGAAGAACTTACCGGGTGGGACAACATACTGACACCGGCCAACCCTCAAGGCAACACAACGGACCCCAACAATCCGGACACGGATGGCGATGGCGTTACCGATGGGGATGAAGCGCTGGCGGGCACCGACCCGAACGATGGCAACTCGCTGTTTATCATTCGATCTGGCGAAGTAGGTGGAAACCAACAGATGCTGTTGAACTGGAGTACGGTGTCGGGTCGCCTTTACAATGTGGAGTATAACTTCTCCCTGACAACTGAAGGATGGAATTACCTGACCAGCATTGCGGCGACATCATCGGTATCCATCATCAACGACACGACCAATGTCGGGGTTGAGGAAATTTATTATCGCATTGGTGTTGAGTAATAAAACTAAGGGGCGTCGGCGGAATCAACATCCGGCGACGCCTCGAATTTGACCACCACGACCAACTCCCCTTTTACCGTCCGCTTTGAAAAAGCCGTGACGATATCATCAGGGCTACCATAAAGTGATTCCTCAAACTTCTTGGTCAGTTCACGTCCGACATATACATCGCATTGGGGAAACGTTGCTTTCAGCTCCTCCATCAGTTTGATCAACCGGTACGGTGACTCGTACAGAATCACCGGTAATCCGGCGCGTGCAAGCTGTGCAAGCATCCGGCGTCGTGCGCCGGATTTGTGTGGTAGAAATCCGCCGAAGACGTAACCGGTGGCCTCCATGCCGCAAAGAGAAATCGCCGAGGCGAGAGCGGACGGACCGGGAATCACCGAAACTGGATAACCATTCTCCCGACAGAGCCGCACCAGGCGACCGCCGGGATCAGAAACGCCCGGCATGCCGGAGTCGGACACCAGCGCAACGGCCTCGCCGGTATTAATGCGACGGGTCAGATCGGCAAATCGGGCCTGCTCATTAAATTTATGATGACTGACCAGCGGTTTTCGTATTTCGTAACGGGCAAGCAGTCGGGAAGTCACACGAGTATCTTCTGCGTAAATAACATGGCACTGACGAAGAACATCCAACGCCCGCAAACTGATATCTCTTAAATTTCCGATCGGGGTGCCGACGATGTAAAGTCCAGGCGTCAGATTTGCGGCATGAGACGGCTCATCTGAATGAGCATTAGAATCATCCATTACAGGCATTCGTAGTCGGACAGCGGTGGCCAGGGTTGGGTATCGATCAAGTTTCCATTCACAAAAACAGAAATACTGTAATCGCCGGGCTCGATAAAGCCATTGGGAGCAGGTTTGGACAGTCGCAACCGCGGGACCGATTCACTGCATCCTGTATTACTGAACGGATTGATCGAATCTGACGCTCCCCAGCTTGCCGTAGCAGAGATGGACGTCGTTGGGCATGTATTACAAATCAGAATAAAAATATCCTGTCCGCTCTCAAATTCATCGCAATACAGCGACATATTTTGGTATGAAGCGGATTCATTTCCCGTCAATGTGCACGGCGTTTCTCCGCCACCATTTCCATTTCCGCCTCCGCCACCGCCACCGCCGCCGCCACCACCGCCACCAGAAGGCGCCGGCGGGCTGGGCGGCGGGATATTGCCGCTCTTGGGTGATCCGGAATCATTTTCATTTTCGATGATAACCGCCGCGCCGCCAAGCAATGCGGCGCCCAACACGATGGCGCTACCCTTTCCGCTCCATGAAAAACCTCCGCCGGCGGCGGCCGCTTTACTTCCTGTGCCAGGGTCAATGGGGTCGATTATTACAACTCGAATCCAAATCGTTCCGCCGATCCTTCCCATATTGTCGCGAGCATCGATGGCATACCAAAACACTTTGACTTGCTCAAAAAGCGTTACGGGAATCGTGGCTTGATACGCGCCATCCTGGCCCTTTTCCCCGGTCATGGGAATCGCGATGGGTGTTCCTACGTCGGTTATGCGCACCAACACCGTGGCTTGTGTAACGGTCGAACCGGCCGATGCGCTGATCACGGCATGAATATTCACGGGGACGCCTCGCATGGCCGTGGTAACGGGAACGTGGGAAACCACCGGTGCATCAACAACGGATTCAACGCCATCCGCCGGGGGATTATCGGCCTTCACCAGGCCATTGAACAAGGTCATAAGAGACAGACAACCAGTAAACCACAACACCAGCCACGGCCTAAAACAAACGATTTTCAAGTGTTTCATGATGCGTCTCCCGGGCAGAATGTACACAGTGGCACATAAAAGGCAAAGAAACACTTTTATCATATTGTGAATTTTTGTTCGTGCCAGAACCGGACGATTTCACTATAGTTGCGCGCTTTATTGAGAAAACAGGAGTAAGGAATATGGCAAAGATTGACTTTGGTGGAGTAACTGAAAACGTGGTGACGCGGAAGGAATTTCCTCTTTCCCTGGCCCGTAAAGCCCTGAAAAATGAAGTGATCGCCGTAATCGGATACGGCGTACAAGCCCCTGCACAAGCCTTGAACCTCAAGGATAACGGGTTCAACGTTATCGTGGGCGCCCGCGACTGGTCCCGGGCTAAAAAAGACGGATGGAAGCCCGGTGTTGACCTGTTTACCATTGAAGAAGCCGCGGACCAGGGCACCATTCTTCTGTACCTGGTATCCGACGCCGGTCAGCGTCAACTATGGCCGACCCTGAAGAAATATCTGTCCAAAGGCAAGGCTCTCGCGTTTTCACACGGCTTTTCAATTGTCTACAAGGAGCAGACCAAAGTTATCCCCCCGAAGGATGTGGACGTCATTCTCGTGGCCCCCAAGGGTTCGGGTTTGAATGTGCGGCGCAACTTCCTTGCCGGCGCGGGAATCAACTCCAGCTATGGCGTGTTCCAGAATGCCACCGGTCGTGCGGATGAGCGTTGTATCGCGCTTGGTATCGGCATCGGTTCCGGTTACCTGTTCCCGACCACGTTTGCAAAAGAAGTGGTCAGCGACTTGACGGGTGAACGCGGCGTATTGATGGGCGCATTGGCCGGCATCATGGAGGCGCAATATGAAGTGTTGCGCAAGAATGGCCATTCCCCGAGCGAAGCGTTTAATGAAACCGTCGAAGAGCTTACCCAAAGCCTGATTCGCCTCGTGGACGAAAACGGCATGGACTGGATGTATGCCAACTGCTCGACCACCGCCCAACGTGGCGCGCTGGATTGGAAGCCAAAGTTCAAAAAGGCCACCCTTCCCGTATTCAAGGCGCTATACAACAGCGTAAAAACCGGCAAGGAAACACGTCGCGTGCTGACCACCTGCAGTAAAAAGAATTACAAGGAACTGCTCTCCAGGGAACTCGATGTCCTGGGTAATTCAGAAATGTGGCGCGCCGGCAAAGCCGTACGCTCACTTCGCCCCAAAACCTCAAAGAGCGGATCGTTTGACGCCAAGGCCAAAGGTGTTGGCGGACGCACCATGAAGTAATAGGGAAAACGGATTCGCCTGCAAAAAGACGCCGCGTAAAGCGGCGTCTTTTTTTTTGCCGGAATTCGCGCTTTCCTGACTTCAACAATGGGACACCCATAGCCAGTCGGTCTTCAGAGAAAACTTGATGCGGCCTGGCGATACTGAACGAGGGCCAGGCGGGAATCCGTCGGAGGAGAGTCGTCCGTCCCAGCGGGCCGCCTGCGGCGCATAAAAAGTCTGGCACTTTACACAATCATCTCCATGTTCCTCATGGGTTGGATGATGTAGGGAACATGAACGCGTTGATGACCTCTTTCTCGATCCGCCGTCACACGGCGGATCGAGGTGCAAGCGCGAGCGGCTTCCGGTGATCCCGCGAATGCGGGATCAGCAACGTGGGGGGCTGGTTTGAGGCGATATCAAGGCGCGGCGGTCGCGGCTGGACTCATGTCCGCCGCGACTGCCGCAACGCCGAAAGCGCCCAAATCCAGACCGTCGCGTTGCGGCCGGAAGCCGCGAGCCATCATCATGCACTGCATGGGACACCCAAACCAGCCCTGACTCAAAACCGATTCATGGAATAGCTATGACTTACAAAAGGGAAGTTTCATGATGTTGAACTCAGGAGACGCCGCGTAAAGCGGCGTCTTTTTTTTGCCGGAATTCGCGCCTTCGGCAAAGCTGTTTATCGTCAACGTATGACGTGTACTGTCGGATATAAATCGGGCTGGTCAACCATACTGTTCAGCAATCCATTTCTGGTACTCACCACTGCGGATACGATCGACCCATTGGGTATTTTCGAGGTACCAGTGAATGGTTTTACGGATGCCGGATTCAAAGGACTCCGCAGGACGCCAACCCAGTTCCTTCTCAATTTTTGTGCAATCGATGGCATACCGGCGATCATGACCGGGCCGGTCCTTGACATAGGTTATCAACGAGCGGCGGTTGGTTCCAGGCTTCAGTTCGCCCACAACTTCATCCAGAATATCGCAGATAGCATGAACGACATCGATGTTCTTCATTTCGTTCCGGCCACCGACATTGTACGTCTGCCCCTTGCGGCCACGGTTCATAATTTCCCAGATCGCCACACAGTGGTCACGGACATAAAGCCAGTCACGAACATTCAAACCGTCCCCGTAAACCGGCAATGCCTTGCCGTCGCGGGCATTCAGAATCATCAGCGAAATCAACTTTTCCGGAAACTGGTACGGCCCGTAATTATTCGAGCAATTGGACATGGTTACCGGCAGTTTATATGTTTCGTGATATGCTCGAACCAAATGATCGGAAGACGCCTTGGATGCGCTATACGGACTATTGGGCGAATACGGCGTTTCTTCGACAAAATAACCGGTGTCGCCCAGGCTTCCAAAAACTTCATCGGTGCTTACGTGGTGAAAAAGCTTGATGCGGTCCATGCGTTCGCGGGCAAGCTGAAGAAGCGTGTATGTACCCACAATGTTGGTCTGGATGAAATCATCAGGACGCACAATGGAACGATCAACATGGGATTCCGCCGCAAAATGGGCAATGGTATCCACCTCGTACCGATCCAGCGTGTCGGCCATTTGTTCGCGATTGCAAATATCAGACTTAACCAGGACGTAGCGTCCCGCAAACGAGTCTTCAAGATCGGCAAGGCTTTCCGGATTACCGGCGTAGGTCAATTTATCGACATTGATGATCCGCCCCTTGAAATCCGTTTCGGTCAACAGATACCGGATAAAATTTGCCCCGATAAACCCGCAACCACCCGTCACCATAATCGTTTTCATAATCTCGTGTTTCCCTCTAAAGGTGTATGAAGTTAGGGTTGAACCATCTTTTTGGCAATACGGAATGAAGAAGGAACCTCGCAACCAGAAAGGGGGCACATGCGATACAAGAAATTAATGGAAGAACGGCCTTGAGCTTATAAAGCAGATTCAGTGCAGTTTTTTCCGGTAATACTCATGGTATAAATGTGCAAAACGCTGTGGAACGTAGGTAAGCAACAGGCATCGCCGGCTTTGTGCCGAGTGATTCGGCGCACTTCGGTGAGGGGCGAGTGAATGGAAAAACATGACATCGCCCGGCATTAAATCCACTCGTTTAGGCGAAAATCCCTCCAGAAGCGAGGGATCCGTATCCATCGGGGCATCCGGTGTGCCGGGAATGCGCGATTGATGCATGCCGGGATAAATTTCCAAGGCTCCGTTTTTTTCATTTGCCTCATCGATTGCCACCCACACAGACAGCATTTCTTCGGCCGGTATACCCAGTAACTCCCAATATGGATAATCCTGGTGAACGTCATAACCATAGGTTCCGGGCGGCTTCATGATCAGCTTGTCTTTGAACAATGCCACAGGGCCACCGATCAATGCTTCTGTCGGATTGGTCAATCGCTGATCAGACGCCAAAGCGCTAAATATCGGTGAAAGATCCAGGACAGGGTCCAAACGATCCATGATGGCGCCCAGCGAAAGATGTTTACGACCCGACACGCGGGGATGATCGGTTTTCTGCAATTCCGCTACCAGGCGATCACACTCTGCCCGCCACGACGCGATTTCTTCGGCATGAAAACACCCTTGGAGCAGGGTAAAGCCGGCTTCACGGTAATGCTGAATGTATTTCAAATCTCCAACCGCACAGGCAGATTCGTTACCGGTTACTACGCGTCCATTCATGGCAGGATCCGACATTCTTGAAGTTGTTTCTATCATATAAAGACGGATGATTATCAGATGTCACGGCAAAAGCAATAAGTGGCTCATCCGGTGGAAGCAAAACACTTAATGCTGTCAGAACCTGTGATCCGACACCTTTCCCACGAAGGTCCGGATGCACAATGAAGTTTTTCAGCCTGACGACGCCATTATATTTCATAATTCCATAGGATGCCACCACGCCTCCGGCCTTGCCCCGAGCCAGATAAAATGAGATTGCTCCGCTCTGACGCTTCCTTTTTTCCATTTCGATATACAAACGGGCATTTACGACATGGCCATCAGGCGCTTGTTGTTCCAATCCAAACAATTCCTCGCGGGCCGACCAATCCGAGAGGGTCACCACTTCCAACAGCTCCAACTCAACGTTTGCCGGATTCGCACTGCGGATTTCCGCTCCCGTGGCGGCTTGCACCCGTTCGGTTCTCATTTTGTAACCCGATTCGGTCAATACCCTGCTCCACTCCGGCGATACTTTGTCCAAATAGATGCGAAATCGGGGAAGACCGAGCTTGATCACGCACGCTTCCAGCTCACGAACCAACAAACAAGGGTCGGCGGTCATGTCAACACGCATGGCGGTGGAAGCTGAAGTCAATTCCTCCAATTCGGGCATCCATACAAACTCGCAACCGGGTAAATGTATTTTCCGCGCGGCCATTTCGAAATACACCGCATCACTTTCCAGCGCATTACGTTCAACGGTCATCTATTTCCACCCAACTGTGAAAGCAATCCATTGCACAAGTTGTTGATATGCGTAACCGCATCATCGCGCCACCGGAGAAGTAAAAGTTTTCTGCGACCGGTTGATCGTTCAATAAGATTCAGGATGGCTTCCCTCAAGACGCGCGACCGGCAATTAGCATAAATTGCCGACCACGGAATGGCCAATCCCGCCGGCCTGATCATGGGCAGGTTATTCAGTTTTTTCACCAGATCACCTCGTTCAAACGCCGTGGATCGGGACAACACGCCCAGGACCTCCAGCGTCATCATGGTGCGAAGACATTTTTCGCAACACGAGCAATTTCCGGTTGAGGCGCGGTTTTCCCAGCATACTCGAACATGCGCCAAAAAATCCGCGTTTCGTGCGATTGCGGCGGTTTTCTGGAAGCGGAGATATTGTTCGCCGTAATGCTCAATCTTCACACGCGAGGTGGAGTAATGTTTGTCGGTATCCCTGTGACTCCCCCAAGGCTGGGCAACTTTGTAAAAATAACTGGAGGGAATTAGCAATCGCTCAATACAATCGCGCAATACAAGTCCGCCGGCGGCAATTGCCGCGCCGTGGGTTTTTCGCCAATCCGCCTTTCCGAAGATATGATGCCCGCGAAGATTGGTGCGAAGGATCAGAAGTTTTTTATTGTTGTGCGCGACCAGGGTTTCCATGGATCGCCTGAAGGCCTGCATGCGGATATGATGATCGAGCGGAATGTCAAATCCCTGCACGAAATAGAGGGCGTCAATGCGATCCAGGTTGCCCAGATAAGTATGAAATGAATCAACTCCTCCCGTGAAACAAGAGGCGACCATTCGGCGGGTTGTCGGCAAGGATTCTTCCATCACGCACGTAGAGTCCGACAAAGGGAATACTGACGAGCCGGGAAACCACCAATTGCGGTATATCGCCACCAGCTTTTTTTGTCCCTCCAACCAGGCGGCGTCAACCGGCGATTCAAGGCACAATTGTGCGCCGGCCTCCAGCGCGGGAATCAACATGGCGCCGGCAAATGCTTCGATGGAGGGGGCAAGCTCCGCGCCGTCCGACTCGAACCAAACGGACTCCCCGTCAATTTCACAAACGACGCGGTAACCGCCGCATATTTGTTCAATACAAGGCGTCGAAAGCTTCCAATAGGGTCTCACGTCAGCCGGCATCAATCACGAATTTCCAACTCGATAAAGTCTTCACCCACGGATGTACATGGACAAAGTTCCAGGCGGTATCGAATTTCGTCGCGCATGGCATCCAGCGCATTCGTCGGGCTTAATGCTCTCGTTGTCAATCCAAGATCCGCGCATTCAGCCACGAATTCCCCATCCTCACAATCCAATGAAACATTGTATTTCATATCGGTATCTTCACTTATCGTACACTATAGGATTAGACAAACCAACCTGTATTGCCAGTCGAATTTTGTTGTGTTATTATGTCCAAATGAAACTTATCCCGCTTCTATGCATACTTATGGCTTTTGCGGTGTGCAATCGCGCCTACAGCGAGATCACGGAAATCAAACAGGGTGGCCTTGCCATTAACATATCCGAGGTTTTGTCAGCCGATGAGCCGGGCGTAATGGTATTTCATGCCCCCTGGGACCAGGACTCGATCAGCCTTGTCGAGAGGCTGACTGAATGGGCGAAATCATATCCAAACCTCACCATCGTGCTCATCGATGTCGTGGACGCGCGAACCCAGGTTTATCGACAATTTTCCCTGAAGATGCTTCCCTCGATTATTGTGATGGATCGATACCACGAACAGCTTGGCGAAACGGTATTCGATGTCGACGATCTTGAGGATCTGCTACGGAATCACCGGATTATTTAGCGACCGGCAGGGATTCCGGATCCAAAGCGGCAAGGTGGGGCAACGCGGCATCTTTGGGCGACAAAACAGCGTCCCGGCTTGGCCATTCTATACCAACATCGGGATCGTTCCAAATGATGCCGGCGTCATCGGATGGCACATAAAGTTCGGTGCATTTGTACATGACGAGGGCGGTTTCACTAAGCACAAGAAATCCGTGGGCGAATCCTTCCGGAACGTAAAGTTGCCGGTGATTATCCGCCGACAGAACATAGGCATCCCACTGCCCATACGTTGGCGAATCGCGTCGGAGATCGACCGCAACATCAAATATTTCCCCCTGCATGGCATACACCAGTTTGCCTTGAGGGAATTTTTTCTGGAAATGCAGTCCTCGCAGAACATTTCGTTTGGAAAACGAAGCGTTGTCCTGGACAAAAGCCCGGGCGATGCCGGCCTCCGCATATTTGCGTGCGTGGTAGGTTTCGGTGAAAAACCCCCGGTCATCAGGAAAAACACGTGTTTCCACCAGAATCAGACCATCCAATTTTCCCCGTGTAATGTTTAATCCGCTCATGAGTCACCATTCCGGGTTTTCCGCGAGATCCAATAGGTATTTACCGTATTCGTTTTTGGATAGCGGCTTGGCGACAGTGATCAATTGATCCGCGGAAATCCACTTTTTCCGGAATGCGATCTCCTCGATGCATGCCACCTTCAACCCTTGCCGCTCTTCGATGGTTTGAACATAATTGGATGCCTGCAGAAGCGACTCATGCGTACCGGTATCCAGCCAGGCAAAACCCCGTCCCAGCAATTGCACCTGCAACTGGCCGCGTTGAAGATAAACTTTGTTCAGGTCGGTGATTTCCAATTCGCCGCGCGGCGAAGGTTGGAGGTTTTTCGCAATGTCCACCACCTGATTGTCATAGAAATACAGGCCGGGAACAGCGTACCGTGATTTCGGTTTTGCCGGCTTTTCTTCAATATCCAGGACCTTGCCGGTGGCATCAAATGAAACCACGCCATAACGTTCGGGATCCTTGACCAGATAACCAAATATCAGCCCGCCCGAAGTCAGTTGTCCGGCTGAAGCAAGAATTCCGGACAGATCGTGTCCGAAGAAAATATTATCGCCCAGAATCAGCGCCGCGGAATCGTTGCCGATAAATGGCGCTCCGATAATAAATGCCTGGGCTAAACCTTCGGGACGCGGTTGAACCGCATACGAGAGCTTGATCCCGAGTTGGGATCCATCCCCCAACAGCAATTCAAATCGGGGAAGGTCTTCCGGGGTGGAGATGATCAGAATTTCCCGGATCCCCGCAAGCATGAGAACGGAAAGCGGGTAATAAATCATTGGTTTGTCGTAAACCGGCAGTAATTGCTTACTGACAACCCGCGTTATGGGATACAACCTTGTGCCGGAACCCCCGGCCAGAATGATTCCCTTCATGAGATATATGCCTTTAATTTAGTCATCGGCGTACAGTCATACTACGAATCCCCGTTTACTGACAAGATCGGTTATCGCCGATCCGGAAATGCCGCCTCACCCTTGGCGCTGGCAGGAGGTCTCCGCATATGCAAGCTACCGAATATCAGAAAGCATCTGACAATAGAATTTCTGTCCAATTAATTTTCTCGCCACGTTTTTATTAAACAACAACTGCGGCGGGACGGCAGACAGAAACAATGCTTTTAAGCGCGAATCATGGCCGTTTTTTTCGCAAACGGTGCGGTAAGCAATACGAAAAGCACTTCAATGCCGATACTGATCCACATTCCGCGGGCAAGGCCCGAAGTGAATCCGTACGAGTGCAATCCTACGCCCAGCAAATTCACTCCAAGCCAGGCAAAGATCACAATGATCACGCCAAGTACACTTCCCACCGCCATTCCCAACGGACCGATCATATTGGCGATACGGGCATGGAATAACAACGCGCACCACAGCACAATCAACAACGCGCCGTTTTCCTTGGGATCCCAACCCCAGAAGCGACCCCACGACTGATCCGCCCATACGCCGCCCAGCATGGTGCCCAAAAACGAAAAAACCAGGCCAAAGGCGAGCAACCCGTAGATGGCCTTGGTTGTGGACCTCAAGGCCGGATGCTCGGAGGTGCGGAACAAAGCCTGAATCAAATACACATGACCGGCCAGTCCCGCCGCCACGCAACCGGCATAACCTATCGTGATGCAAACAACATGGGTCGCCAGCCAGAAATTGGAGTCCAACACCGCAACCACCACGCCCATCGTATCGCCCTGGGAGGAAAACTTCGCGGCAACCAGCAACATGGCCAACCCGGAAAAGCCGGCCATGACCGAACCAAGGCTGTTGCGTTGAAACCATTCAATAATGAGGCACAGCAAGACGCATATCAGAGCGACAAATAAAAAAGTCGCGTATAGATTGGTCATCGGCGGACGACCCATGATCATCATACGCCAGATAATGCCCAACGCATGGGGAATCACGGCAAGCATGGCCAACCCAGTGGCGGCGTATCTTACCCCCCGGACATTGACCAGAATAGCAATCAGGCCGAGCAGAAAAGCAAACCCGTAAAGAAGTTTGGATTGATAAAATAAATCGTAGCGGTTGTATTTCAGCTCCAGATCGAGGTGACGGATACCGCGTGAAGGATTCGCCCGTTTAAGCACGGAACGCTCAAAACTGTGTGCGGCGAGATCGAATTCGAGTTGCTTGCCGGCCCGGAAATTTCGAGCCACATCCTGAAGATGCGCAACTTCCTGCCGTAATTCGGGCGTAACCAGTCCCATGGCCAGAATGTCCCATGGGCTTACCCAATCCTCGTGACCGTGCCCATGCAACGGGATCATTACCACCGGCAATGCGCGATGATGCTGGCTCCATTGATACAGGCGCGATGACAGAGAAAATACTTCCTTCATGACATCGTTCCAATCGGCAGGTTCGGTCCGCTCAATCAAGGACATGGTGTCCGACATTCGCGATGCGCGCAGGAAAATATCCAGGAAGGAATAGCCGTCGGCGGGCGGCAACCCCAGCAAGTGATTTACTTCTTCTGATGTGACCTGGAAGTCGCGGTGGTTGTGAGTGAATTGAAACGCCTGCACCAGTTCCGCGTATTGGCTGGCATTATGGTAAACGCGGAGAATTTCCTTCTCGACCGGCGAGCGGTCGTCATCGGCAATTTCAAACGCGCGAACCGCCATTTCGTGCAATTTATGCAAACCCTTGTGCAATTCGCTGAAGCTGAATCGCCGGCGGTCTCCGGGATTAATCCCCAGGGCTTCCGCGACTTCCGGATGATTGATGAGAAACACCTGTCGGTATTCCACGGTTTCCGGCATAAACAGCAAACGTGCCAGCCACGACAACGCAGGCTCCTTGTCGATGGTGCTTTTACCGGAGAATTGAAGCAACTTCAGCCGGGCATACGAATCCATCGGCATGACGCGCCCCCCTTCCAACACCGGCCATTTGGCCATGCTGTCAACGGAGCCGACCTGGGCCACGGCGATTTCCGCCCACCCCAGTATTGCCAGAAGAATCAGTGACATCATGCGGTTCATGACAAACCTCCCGCCACTGCATGCTTGCGTTGTCGTCGCGCGTGCTTGATCAACATTTGCATGAAGTGCCACGCCATACCCAGGACAACAATGCCGGTTGAAACATAGGGAAGCAGTCGCCCGTAATTGCGTGTGACGGCAAATGTCGAGGATTCAGAACCATCCGGTAATTCGCGGTATGATTGTTGATACAATGTGTACCCGCGATGACGAAGCGGCTTGTTCATGGAAATGGTCAACTCACGGGTAATTCCGTCGGCTTGAACTTCCACGACACTGGAAAAACTCCTGGGAGTCTGGGTGCCGGGGTGAAGCTCCTTTCGAAAATCCACCAACGTAACCAGCAACGGGAGCGGATACTTTTTATGGCGTAAGCCAATGGCATATTCCTTGTCGCCGACAGGAATGATCAACGGCGCGGTGTCATCACCGTATAGCAGAATTTTTTGGGGATCCATTTCGGGGGACGACACCAAAAATATGCCTCCCGGCGTATTTTGGGTCGGTTCTTTTTCCAACGGCGCTTTTTCGAGGCGGCTTATATTCAACGCGGTCAGGTAAGGAGACGGATCCGTGCGCGACTGGTATGCGCGCGCATGATCGTGGTAGACTTCCACCTCCACCGTGATCGGAATGGGATCAAACGACAAACGTTCGCCGGGCTGCAATCCGCGGCTGTTGATGGCATAGACATCACGCACCGCGCCTTCACGATTCCAGACGGCCAACTCCCACTCGTAGTACGACGACGAGACATTCGATGCTTCGCCCTCCCACAACGAGAGATAAGATTCCTCGCCATATTTATGGGTGATGGCGCCGCCGATCAGCATGATCAGAAGTCCGGCATGAATCATGAGAATGCCGGGCTTCAACGGTTGGAATGCCAGCATATTGATCATGTAGCCCAGCAGATTGATCATCAATACGCCCAATACCAGCTTGGCGCCCGGAAATGGCAAAACGCCGAACACCAAGACAAACCACGATGTAAAAAACTTTTCCTGCGCGGCAAACAAGCCGTGTTCAACCTGATAAAGCGTGCCCCAAAAAGTAAGGATCATCAGCAATCCAAGACAAATCACGGTCAGCGGAATGGAAAACATCCATTGCACCGGGGATGATCCCCACACTTTTAAAAGTTTTTGAGTCATGTCGTATTAAATTCTTGAAGGTTGCATGCGGACCGATCGGCATAATTCCTCAAATGCGGACTTATGGCGCTTAAGAACATCCGTGTCACCGGTCAGCTTGACAAACGCGGAATGATCCCCGACGACAATGATTCCGGCAAGTGTGCCGATTCTTGCATTGGCGGGCAGGATATCGGCGAAGTCAAACAGGCGGCATTCATATCCGCCGACGGTGACAATACGTTTCGGGTTGGCGACGAATTCCTTCAGGCGGGATTCGGCAACCGTATGCCCAAGCTGGCCGACCCAACGGCGGATGTTGGCCTCATCGCCACCCACATCGCCCGGGAAACTCAAGATTGTGCATTCCTGTCCCTCCACCATCAGGGTGGCGATACGCATACCCGAGCCGCCGAGATTTTCCCAGCCGGGCGGTGTATCCCATTCCAGTGGCAAAGCAGGGGTGCGTAACTCGGGAGGAAGGTCGGGCATGCGGGAAGAACCGGCCATCGGCGCGGCGGATGGCGGCATGGCGCTTTCCGATACAACTGCAGGCGAGCTTCCTTGCGGAGACGGATCATCGACCACAAAATTAATCTCGCGGTAATGTCGCACTTCTCGATCGGCTTTTTCGCAAGCAATACAAAGTGTTGCGACCAAACCAGCTAAAACTATCTGCTCGAATTTCATGGAGTATCAAACGTATAGCATGAGTCTGCCAAGTCAAGCACACCCGAAAGGGTTTTGGTCAAAACTTTGGAATATTTTACAAGAATAAACAAATTGTGAAAGAATTACAGATAGGTCACGATTACGAACAAGGCATATCACGTTCATCATGATTAACAGGTTTCATTCTTATACGATACTTTTCACGGGTGGAATATTCCTGTTGTGCAGTTACATGGCACACGCCGGCAGTATATCCGGCATGGTAACCCGGGACACGGAGGAACCCGTGGAAGGAATTACCGTTATAGCACAACGACAGGAGGGACTGCTTATTTTCCTGCCGATTATATCACATACCGACGAGTATGGAATCTATCAATTCACCAATCTGGCCGGGGGCACGTATAGCATTCAATTTATCGATGAAACGCACAGGGGTTTTGCGAGCGTTTACTACGATCAGGTAACGGAAAGTTTTTTGGCAACGTTAATTCCGTTGGTTGCGGGAACTTCGGTTACCGGAATTAATGCGGTGATGACGCCGGGCGTTCGTATATCAGGCACTGTTACCGATTGGGCCGGCAACGATCCCCTCACCAATATACTCGTTCGCGCCTATCGAAAGCTTGGTGATGATGATTGGAGCGCTCTTTATATCGCATACACCGATGCCGACGGTAAATACAACTTGAGGGGAATGCCCTCCGGCACGTTTCGCATCAAATACAGCGACCCTTCCTCAACGTATGCTTATCAATTTTATGATCAGGTATCGTCATTTGAAGATGCAACGGACATTGAACTTGAGTCCGGCCAGGAGGTGTCGGATGTGGACGCTATATTGGTTTCAGGATCGCGAATTGAAGGACGTATCACGGAAACGGACGCCGCCACGCCTATTTCCAACGCGATCGTGTCGGTGTATGCATGGAACGGTTCCTGGTGGGATACCGTCTCAATCACCGAGTCGGATTCCAACGGAGAATATTCCGCGGGCGGATTGCCCCATTCCGGCGAATTTCGGGTGGGTGCTCAAGATTACTCGGGAATGTATCTGACTGCTTACCATGTCGATGCGGAAACGGTGAATAATGCAACCAGCTTGTTCATTACCAACCACGTTGTTCTCACAAACATCAATCTGGCGCTAATGCCTGCCGCCAGAATAGAAGGCGCCATAGATCTTGCCGATTCCGTTCCCCTCACCGGCTTCTGGAAGATTTCATTATATCGGCAAATAGATTTCGGGCTGGGTAGTTCTTGGTGGATACCTGCCTTCACGCTATTCAGCCCATCGGTCGGCACATACAGCATCGGAGGAATAACTCCGGGTTCATACCGGGTTGGAGTGACCCATGTGGACGACACCTATTATCCATCCTTCCATGACGGAGTCGATAAAGTTGAAGACGCGGTGGATATTGATTTTCTTCCCGGTGAAACAGTAGCCGACATTGATTTCATAATGCGACTGCGCTCCCCGGAGTTGTTGCAACCAATGCACATCATAGACTTGTCCGATGGAACCCCTGTTCAATGGGCCAGCAAACCAGGCCTTTTCTATGCCATAGATCGCACCACCAACCTGCAGTCCGGGTTTATCCGCATTCAGTCCATGATCCCCGCGACGCCTCCAGAAAACAGTTATATGGATGAATCGGGAATTACAGAAAGCCCTTTCTTCTATCGGATTGTAATTGAAAACGAACCATAAACACGTTTGCGGACAGGAAAATACGGTCATTATCTTTATGAAAAATATCTTTCAAAAATTTGGAAACCGGCGCATTGCTTTCATTGCCGGATTTTTGGCCATGATCATCATCACAGGTTGTGTGACCCGCCAAACGCCACTCGAACCTGCCCGGACATCTCTCGGTGTCGATTCACGGGATGGCACCGAAATCGAGGCGGCTTTGCACTGCTTACTGAACCGGGACCTGCGAAAATTTAAACGACTTGTTCCGACACGCGCCGAGGCAGATATCCGGTTGTTGCATGGCCTGACTTATCTGCATTATGCCGTAGATACCGATCAGGAAAATTTTGTGGAGTACTTGGCAGGCTTGGGCGTATCTCTAAATGCCCGGGATTATCATTATCAGTGGACCCCACTGCACATCGCCGTGCGCCGGGAACATCCGAACATGGTTCGAAAGCTGTTGGCTCGCGGCGCAAACCCATCCTTGGCTGACCGCCATGGCTGGATGCCGTTGCATCATGCCGCTTCGCTGGTCAGCGAGCCGGTTTTATCGGCATTGATTGAAGGCGGGGTTCCCCTGGAGGAAGCTTGCTCGGGTCGGTGGCAGGGATACCGAGCACTTCACATTGCGGCAAGTCATGGCTTTGTAAACAACGCCAAAGTCTTGCTGGATGGAGGCGCTGACATTCATGCCATCACCACCGAGCTTGAGGAAACCTCCCTTCTGATCGCCGCGCGCAGAAATCATGCCCCCATGGTAATGTTTTTACTTAGCCGCGGCGCGGATGTTACGGATGTCAATCCGAGAGCGCGAAGCGCTCTCCACCTGGCCGTGTCTTCAGAAGACCCAGCCATTATTGAATCCCTGCTTAGCTACAAAGCAAACCTGGAGGCCAGGGATAAGCATGGCGAAACTCCGCTCCTGACCGCCGTAAGACTTGGCAAGCTGGGATCCATCAGCTTGCTTCTGGATCGCGGCGCGGATATGGATGCGCGCGGTCGCGAAGGTGAAACGGCCGTCGCTATCGCCGCGGAAAATGGGCATGCAGATATCATACGTTTTCTGGCGGCGCGTGGAGCTGACATTGACGCTGGTGACGATATCGGACGGACGCCACTGATCGGCGCGGCGGCACGCAACCACCTCGAAGCAGTCCACAGCCTGATCGAATTAGGCGCTGATGTTCAAAGACGGACAAAAAACAGTCATGACGCATTGTATTATTCCATATTGAAAGCAAGCCCGGACATTATTGATCTGCTTATTCAACATGGCGCAAATGCAACAAACACCTATGGAGTAATAAAGTGGACAGCCTTGCATTCCGCCGCCTGGGATAATCGAATTGACCTGGTTGATACCCTTCTGAAACATGGCGCTGATATTGAGGCGGGAGAAATCAGCGGTCAGCGCCCTTTAATCCTTGCCGCCCGACGCCAACACGAAGAGATGATCGCCAAACTGCTGGAAGCCGGAGCAGACCCCTACGGCGCCAGCGTTCAAGGATTGACCGCATGGCACTATGCCAAAATGGCAGGCCTGGAAAACTCGATTCAGCGCATCGAAGAAGCGGGCGGCCCGCCACCGGAATCACTGGAACTGGTTCGTGTTTATTTCGAACTGTACCAACCGGAAGCCAAAGAAGTGTTGCTTGCCGGCCAATTCAACAACTGGGGATCTCAACGAATCCCGTTGGAGAAAAAAGATGATGGCTCATGGTATGTAGAGGTGGACGTTTTCAATACCAATTATGGCTATAAGTTTATCGTGGATGGGCAATGGATCACGGATCCTGAAAATCCGAAAACATGGACGGACCGCGGATACGGTTCGGTCAATTCATCCTTGATACCCTCCGAGCGATTGGTTGAAAACTATATTTCGCGTGATCAACGCAGTCCATCCGCAATCAAGGTCATTACGTTTCATTACACGAATAGCGCCGCCCGCCGCGTTCACCTCGCGGGTGAATTCAATGGATGGAACACTTCAAGTCTGCCTTTGACAAAAAATGACCAGGGCATTTGGACGCGGGAAGTCAGGCTTTCGCCCGGTGAATATGGGTACAAATTCATAGTCGATAACGACTGGATAGCAGACCCCGCAAATGAACTCACCAAGGAAGTGGCTGGCGCCATCAATTCACTGATCCGGATCCCCGAAGACATATAAAACCCGGCGGGATATTCGGTTTGAGACGCCGGCATTCCTGCCAACGGGAAGCAGGGATATACGCTTGTGTTACGAATTCGCGCGTCGGCCGGGAGACGCATTTCCTCTACGCCAAGGCATGGGTCTCGATGTATTTCCGGACAGCTTTCACATCGTTGGGCAGGGTCACACTTCGAGTCGGGGCATCGCGCAGAGCTTCCAGCGCCGGATGCCGCGCGATGTCTTCACCGATGGCGGAGTCGATGGCTTGCGCAAACTTGGCGGGATGCGCAGTGGCGAGGCAAATCATCGGTTCGGCTTCATCCAGATGCTGTTCGGCCACATGGACGCCCACGGCGGTATGCGGGTCGAGCAGGTATCCGTATTCCCGATAATATCTTCGAATAATGGACATGGTTGACGCGGTGTTGCCCACGCCTGCGGCAAACAACGGATCGACCGGCTCACCTGATTCAACCGGTACGGTCAAACGTCCCGTTTTGTTGAACGAGTTCATCATGCTCCGCAAGACTTCCGCGTCTCGGCCGACGCGATCAAATAAATAGCGTTCGAAATTGCTGGCCACTTGAATGTCCATGGATGGGCTGATGGTGGGAACCACTTCGCCTTTGCTGTACTCTCCCCGCGCGAAAAAGCGGGCGAGGATGTCGTTTTCATTCGTGGCCAACACCAACAAAGAAACCGGCAACCCCATTTTTTTCGCATAATAGCCGGCCAGCACATCGCCAAAATTTCCGGTTGGAACGGCAAAGCGCACCTTTTTTGCGCCGGCTTGATTCAACACATAAAGTCCGGCGGAAAAATAATAAACAATTTGCGCCATGACGCGCGCCCAGTTGACGGAATTGATCGCGCCCAGAGAATATTTTTCCTTAAACGTCACATCCTCAAACAACGTCTTCATGATGCGCTGTCCGTCGTCAAATGTCCCTTCCAACGCAATGTTGAAAACATTGGCGTCCAGCACCGAAGTCATTTGTTTTTCCTGAAGCGGAGAAACGCGTCCCTTGGGATGCATGATGAAAATATTCATTCGATCGCGACCGGCCACGCCATGGATGGCCGCGCTACCGGTATCCCCGCTGGTGGCGCCAAGGATGTTCAACTTATGATTTTCCTTGCCGAGGTAATACTCAAAGAAATTACTTAGGAACTGAAGGGCGATATCCTTGAAGGCAAGGGTCGGGCCATGAAACAACTCAAGAATCTGGATCTGGCCAACCGGAATAGCCGGCGCGATTTCAGGATGGGCAAACGGCGCGTAACTTTTCTCGATGAGATGCCGCAGATCCGCCTCCGGCATGTCGACAAACAGCTTCATGATTTCAAACGTGATGTCCTGGTAGGAAAGCGTCGCCCAATGATCCAGTTGATCGCGGACATCGGGTATCCATTTGGGCACCAAAAGGCCGCCATCGGGAGCAAGCCCGGTCATGACCGCCTGTTCAAATCCCATTTCCGGCGTCAAACCACGGGTGCTGATATAAGTCATCGATTTCATAGACCGGACAGCATAGCGGGAATCTTCAGGGTGAAAACTTCAAAATTCGCGGGCATTACTGCGTGTTAAAAAAGCTTCCATCCAGATGGATTGCGTTTTTATCCATGGATTGCGGGAGGGTCAATCGGCCCAGATCGTGCAAACAGCGTCTGCGTATGAGGTCGGCGGTTGACGTAAAGCTCCCGTCCATGGATTCAAGATACACTGCGGCTTCGTCACCAAACGAGACTACCGCGCGGGCGGCGGTATTGCGAACCGTGAAAACGGGATCATCAAATGCTTCGACCAAAGCAGGCAAGGCTTTGGTGTCACCTATGTCGCGCAAAGCATTTGCCGCAACGATCCGGAGCCGCTCGCCGCCATCGACCAGCCATTTCTCCGCATGCGACCGCGCTTCGGGTACTTTCCATTTTCCCAGTGTTCGCAACGCCGCACCCCGGGTCTGCTCTTCTTCCAAGTGCGGAAACAGTCGGTCGGCATGTTCAGTGGCCTGGTGAAAGCCGAGAAAGAAGATGGCAACCCGCCGGGTTTCAATCCGGTCGTGATCGATATACGCCAGCAACGCGGGAACGATCACATCCGAAGGAAGTTCCAACACCCATTCCATAACCAGCACCTGCAACATCACCCGGTCGCCATGAATATGGGCCATGGCCGCGTGAAGGGAATCCGGCATACGTTCTTTCAGTTCTTCACGGGCGACCCGCTTGGCTTCACGGCGTTCCGGGGTGTTGCCGTAACGGGTGGCATCATAAAGAAGATCTTCGAGGGAACGGGCAATGGCAAAACTGGAGCAGAACAGAATAAACAGAAAGAGGATATAACCGAGATGCTTGTTACTCATGTCCGGTATCCTCTTTGTAATCATAGACGACACCGTACAGCGGGCGCAACGTGATCATGCTGTTGGAGAAGCCGCCGCTGTAGATGTCCGCTCCCGCCAAATCAATCAACAAGGCCAGGCTTCCATAATCGCGAAAGCCGCCGTTGTTGCCGATGCCTTGCGCGCCATCGCGTTGACGACTGAAATACGCATCGTTACCTGTGCGATCGACCAGCAACGCGAAGGCATTATTAAGCGCACGCCCCTGGGCATGATGATCCGCCGTGTAGGTGTCATCACCCTGATGGTCAAACAACATGCCCACGGAGTAATCGTGCGCCGCACCTTGGGCCAGGATGTAACCGCTGTAAGAATCGTTGCCCCACGCATCGGCCAGCAATCCGAGGCTCATGTGTATGCCACACCCCTGCCCATACTGATACATTGAGTAGCGATCATGACCGCCGCCATCGAGTAGAAACCCTGCGGAATAATAATAGCTGACGCCTTGCGCATAAATATCGCCGATGTAGATATCGTTGCCGGACAAGTCGATCAACGATGCCACGCCACCACCAGCATGCGGGCGCATGCCGATGGAGAAGCCCTGTGAAAGTGAAAGGTATCTCTCATCGTTTCTTTCGTGATCGAGACGGCGGTTGCCCGCAAGATACCGGTCATTGCCCGCGCGATCCAGTAGCATCCCCCACCCCTTGACGCCGGCAAATCCCTGTCCATAAAACCCGACGTCATAGACATCGTCGCCTGCGTGATCGATCAGAAATCCGAACCCGACCATCCCGGCGCCCTGTCCTATCGCGTGGCCGCGATACTGGTCACTTCCACTAAAATCCTCCAACCACGCTCCGCCAAACAACGCCGCTCCGGCGCCGACAAACGCCGACTCATAACGGTCGTCACCGGATGTATTCAACACAACGGCCAGCCCCCACAGCGCCGAGCCGGCACCCAACAGGCCCTCTTCATGAAAAACATCATCGCCACCCAAATCAATGATCGCGGCCATGCGCCGGCCCTCAAGTCCGTTGGCCGCGCCGACGCCATTCCGATAGGTGTCACTTCCTCCCGGATCTATGATCAATAAAGCGGGGCCTTCGTAAGCATCATCACCCATGGTGCCAATTATGATGTGTCCCCAATGACTTTCGCGAATCAAGGGTGAATCCGGCCATTCTTCGATGGCGGTCACTTCGTTGCGAATATTGAGCACTGCGTGGTAAAAAAGATGAAAGGAACGATATAGACCAGGTAGATCAACTTGATTCACCAGATCAAGCCAGCGAAGGGATGCGTCCGAGCCGTCAAGTTGTCGCGCCTCTTCTTCAATGCGATCCAGCGCCTCTTCAGAAATCCCCGCCTCAAGCAAAACGTTGCGATGCACTTCGTTGTCCGCCGACTCGAAGGTAGAAGCGAGAATGGATGCCGATAAGTAGATGCGGTCCTCAAGGGACAGATTGCCAAACGAAGCCTCCAACATTTCGTCGATCTCCTCCACATAAACAAGAAATCGATTCACCAGGGAATCCCATCCGGCAAAAGGTTTGTCATGTGGCTCGCCCGATGCTCTTGCCAGACCGACATCCAGCTCCATCAGCTCCGCGCCGATGCTCCACCACTTTTCCGGATTGTCGCTTTCTGCGGCGGTGTAGAGTGCATCAGCATGACCGGGTAATTGCCAGGGATCGTTTAATGTGTTGGTGATCCAGCCAAGTGTCCAGAGAGGTTTGCCGTGATCTTTCTCGAATCCGGCATCCGACGAGGTCATGCCCAGCGTATCCAATGCGCGCTCAACATGATCACGAACATGATCGGGATACAGGGGGATCAGCGGAGCGGGGTCGCCATACACCTTGCCCGAGCCGACCAACCAGATCGTGAACATGGCAACGAAAGAAGCGGTGGCTTTGTAAATCTTCATGAATTGAAAAGTACGTCATACCATAAATACATGGTCATGCCCAGCGCCGCGCAGGTTTTTACAAACATGACCCAGAGCCTGGCCCAAACCGCGCCGCGGGCGATACGTGCGGCTTGCAGATCCTGCTTCAATCGGGCGCGTTCCACCCAGTAGGCGAAAAGAAAACTGCCAAGCAACATTCCCAGGATACTGCTGATGATTGGAACCGGAGCGAAGCTTCCAACAATCATCCCTAAAATGCCGCCAAACAAAGCGGCCCACCCGGCTCGCATCGATCCGCCGCGTTTCGTAATGCCGAGATTGCCGGCAAAGAAATCAAAAACCTCCAATGCGGCCGAGAGCGCGAAAAACGCCCCGGCAACCCACCATCCCGGAGCGCCGTCCGGTCGGCACCAGATCAAGATGACGGACGCGCCCGCAACCAGCCAAGTGCCGGAAAAGGCAAACAGGGAAACAAGAATGCCCGACAGACACAGAAGAACGGCGGCGGCATGACCCAACCACCAGCCCGACTGCTGAAGCAAGGATTCCACGCGTGACGGTTATGATCAGTCCACCGTGTGAATGATAAACCCCGGCTCGATGCCGGAGTAGATATTCAGCCGGGACTTCTCGAGGATTTCCTTGATTTGATCGGCATCCAACTCTGTCTTCAGCATCGGAACTTCGATGCGCGTGTCTTTTTCCAGCAGGATGCGCTTGGAAACGTCACGAAAGCCGGGTTTGCCGATCGTAATGGTGTGATCACCTTTGTATATCTCAAAATCCTGAATCGGCGTGGTGCCAATCAGCATGCCGTCAATTTCGAGCAGTGCCGGGTCGGCGGTGGTGGAAACGGAAAGTTTCACGATCGGCCTGTTTCTGAATTCATCCTGCCGGCGGACCAGTGCGTCGCGGATGACGGGGATGGTTTCATCCATGGCGCCTTCCATCAGCAAGTAGACATCGTCTTCACCAAGCGTGGTTTTTACGTTATCGGTTTGCCGGAATCGACGCGAAGCCGCGCCATCAACGGCGGCGAGGACGGAACCGTCGCGGGTATCCAGCGCCTCCAGCGCCACACGCACGGTGAAATCATCAAGATACGCCGTATATCCTCCTTGATGCACGGAGGAACGGCTGGAGGATATGGTCAGCAGACTGCCTCGCAATACGACATCGGCATTCAATTGTTGCGCGGCCCGCAAGAAGGAAGGCTTGGCTTCGGTCTCCTTGCTGAACTTTTCCATCTGGGTGAAAAAGTCGCGGCGATCAATCAGACGGAACCCCTCTTTTCCGGCCAATTTTTTATTCAGGATAAACGCTCCCTTTTCCGCCATGACTGCGGTGGACAAAGCAACCGCCGGAACGTAGGACGGCAAAGCGCCGGCCCGGTTTTCAAAATCCAACACAACCACCCGGAAAGAATCATCGGAGCGGGCGTTTCCGATGAAAACCAGCATTAAAAGCGCGATCATTTGTTGCATGTATTTCATTGGCCACCTCAATCGTTTATTGTTACATATGCGGCTGTAAGTTTGACGCCGCCATGCCGATATTATTCAAAATCAGAAATAACGCCATCAGATAAGCAATCGACCGCCATGAACCAATCGACAAGCCCCCGGCCCAGCATCATCAGTCTATTCAATGGCGACAAACACTGGTATGCCCTGTTTATCGTGGCTTTGGCGCTGGTATTCAACCTTGCCCGCACCGCGCCCGATATTATTCCGGGTGAATCCGCCCAGTTGGTCGCGCAACATGCCGGTCATGACGTATTTGCCCCCATGTCACACGTCGCCTGGGGATGGGCAGGTCGACTTTTCGAATTTATTCCCGTGGGGAATCATGCATTTCGCTGGAATCTTTTGAGCGCCGTTGCGGGAGCCGCCGCCTGTGGAATGGTATTTCTGTTGACCAGGCGTCTCATGGGACGAAAGGATGATAAACTTTTATTGGGCGGCGACCTTTATGCATACCGGAATCTGGCCGGCCTGGTCGCAGGACTCCTTTTGGTTTTTTGCCAACCGCTTCATATTGTTTCGACCATGGCAAACCCCGCCACCTTTGAACTATTACTGCTACTTGTTTCCATCTGGTTGCTGGCCCGGTTTCATGACACCGGGCACTTGCGGTTCGGCGTTGGAGCCATGGCATTATTCGGGGCCGTCATCACTCAATATGCATTCGCAATCATGCTTGCCCCCTTGTTTGGCATCATGATGCTATACGTCACATGGCGCAAAAATCATTTCCGGCCGCCATCACTGACTAGACTATTACTGGCATTTACGGCCGGGTTGTCGCTATTTCTGGTGATTGCCCTGTTGTTCATGCAAAAACCCGGATACCAGTGGGCGGAATTAGACGGAATCGGCCAGGTTTTATGGTTTATGGCCCGGGATCTTTATGCGGAAATCCGGGTTGCGACACCACGAATTGCCATCATCCTGGTCGTTATTTACAGCCTTCTGCCTTTTATATGTGTGGTCATCATGTCAAAGCAGATGACCATCAGCTATTTTATCCTGATACTCATTTGCGCCTTGTTGAGCGCCTTGTTGTTCTTGAACTTCCGGTTCGCTCCGTGGCCCATGTTCGGTTTTCGCCCTCTATTGATTGCACCTTATGTGATTGCGGCGGCCTGGAGCGGATGCCTCGTGGCTTATGTGATGGGACTCATCAAATCCGCATGGTTATTTCGATTCCACTACAACCGTATCAAATGGATACAGCCGACACTGTCTGTTCTGTGGCTGGCACTGGCCGGCACCCTGATCCTTGCTTCGGGTTGGAAAACCGTTCGCAACGAAGGCGCTTCATCAACTAGGGGAATAGCGAAATATGCCGGATATATGGTCAACCAGTTGGACGACAACATGTGGATTGTTGTCGATGGGCAATTGGAGCCGGTTCTTCGCATCAAATGCGCCGAGATCGGAAGAAATCCCCTGATCATTTCCAGTAGCCGCATACATCATCGTCCCTATCTGAATGCTCTCGCGCATCAATTAAACAACGAACGACTTGGCTCCATGGCCGAAATGGGGCTTATTCCTTTAATCCGGGAACAACTCGACCACCCCGAAGGGCCGGAAAAGATCATCGCCGTGGCCGGAGATCCGGGCATTCTGCGTTTTGTCATCGGTACTGCCTGGCCCGACCGGACCATCTACACAAGTGAAAAACCGAATGTGGATGCCATGAATTGGGCTGAATATATGGAAAACCTGCGTGCGTGGTGGCGGCATCTCCCGATCTCGAAGGAATATGGCCCGTTCAACGAACTCATCAAGCGACTCCACATTCAAAGCGCGCGAATCGCCAATGATACCGGCATCTTTTTAGAGGAAAACGGCAAGCATGACTTCGCCCGCGAGGCATTCCTCGAGGCGATTAGAATTCACCCGCAAAACCTTTCCGCTCATTTGAATTTGCGCGGGCAATTACCCAATGGCGAGTCAGCCGATTGGCTTGAAGAGGATATCGAACGCTTATCCGCGATGTGGCGAGGTCGAGCCACACTCGCGCAAATCATGGATGTACACGGGTTAATTCGCCATGACGCCGCGATCGAAACCGTTGATCAACGGTGGGGGCGCACCGATCCAGTTAGCCGACTCGACGAAACCATCCTTCAGCTTTTACAGCTTGAGGATGAAGAGGCGTTCGGTTTAGCCATGACAATAAGCAATAACGATAGTGGCGCCAAATTGGCGATAGCCCGCATAGTCGCCGGTAAAAACCGGCATGTACTTGCCCGGAAAATCCTCAACTCAATAGACGCCAAAGACGATTTTCAGCAAAGTGTGATCTTGGAACTGGCAAATCTCGACATACAAATGGGGTTCCGGGATCGCGCCTACCAGACACTTTCCGCCATTCCGGAGACGGAAATCAGCGATCCGCGTATTCTTATCCTGCTAGCCAGCCTGACTGTGGATTCCGACCCGCAAAAATGCGACCAATACCTTGGCCGGCTTGAAAATTACCCCAACTTGTTGCCCTCGTTAGTGTTACCTATCGCCCGAATTCTTGAGTCACGACAAAAACCGGAAAAGGCCATTCGCCATCTTGCCTATCTTACGGCCCTGCAACCATTTAATCGGGATGCAATACAAATGATTATCCGACTTCATCTGGATCAACAGGATATTCCATCCGCCATTACCTATGCAAAACAGCTTTTTACCATTGAATCACACAATCCTCTGGCCAATGCCGCATTGGCATTACATTTGGAATCGAGGGGAAATCTCCCCGCGGCGGATAAGGCGCGTAGAATCGCTTTATCGGGCAATCCCTTATTATCAATATATTTTGAATAATCGTCTAAAAATTCATTGACGCAATTAACCTATTGGGTATTTTTATAGCCAGATGTTGATTTGGGTTAGGCGTGTAGCCTTTACCGAGTGGTAAACCAGTTCGAGTGAGGAAAAAATATGAAGTCTTTTATATCAGGTCTTATGGCGGCTATGCTTATCGGCACCGCACCGGCAATGGCAATCGTCTTCAATGACGCAACGGGTGATATCGATGCCGGCATTGCTACTGGCGGTGGTACACTGGATATCGTTTCCATGGAAGTGGCAAACACTCTCGCCGACATTACGTTCACATTGACCGTAAATGGAGATATTTCTGCCACTGATTGGGGTAACTTCATGATCGGCATTTCCACGCCGGGCGCTCCCGGCGCTCCGACCGGCAATGGTTGGAATCGTCCGATCAATTTGAGTTCTGCCAATGGCTATATGAATCACTGGATTGGTTCATGGGTCAACGGTGGCGGCGGATCTCAACATTGGGTCTACACTGGAAGCGGTACGGAAGGCGGCACCGGCGGCAATTGGGGTGGACCATCAGCTTTGGCTGGTTTTTCCTTGAATGCAGGCGCTCAAAGCACCATCACCTATACCCTTACCTTGGCATCTCTTGGTTTGGGCATCGGCGACACCTTCTACTTTGACGCTTATACTTCAGGTAGCGGTGGTACTGATAGCGCGGTTGACGCTCTTTCAAACCCGAACGTTTCAATCACCGCATGGGATCAAGCTTACACATCCGACGACGCAGTTACCGGATTGAGCTCCTACACGGTTGTTCCCGAGCCTTCCTCAATCGCCTTGCTCGGACTCGGCGCGTTGTTGTTTGGTCGTCTGTTCCGTCGGCGCGCATAATTTCAAGCGATTTCTCGCATGACAAAAAGCGATGCGTTATCAAAACCGCGTCGCTTTTTTTTTCGTCTTTTTACCGTATTACTTTCCTTCCTGCTTCTGGCGGGAGTTGAAGCCGGACTTAGAATTGCCGGGTATGGCGGCTACCCCCCGTTCCTGCGAGTCGCAGGCGCACTACCCTCCGGTGATAAGGTCTGTCTTGTGGAGCCGGCGGCATCCAAACCATACTTCTTTGCGAACCCCAGTCGACCAGGTTATGCAGAACAAACCAACTTCCTGATGCCGAAACCGGCGGACACCATTCGCATTTTTCTTTTTGGTGAATCGGCGGCGAAGGGATATCCGCAACCACGCAACCTTGCCGTCTCGACCTTTCTTCAATCCATGCTGGAAGATGTGTGGCCCGACCGCCACATTGAAGTCATCAATATGGGAACCACTGCCGTGGCCAGCTTTCCGATAATCTACGCGGTGCGCGATGCAACAGATTATCAACCCGACCTGTTCATTTTTTACGTTGGCAACAATGAATTTTTTGGAGCATATGGAACAGAGTCAATCAACCGGGTCGGCGGCAATTCACGGTGGTTGACGCACGTTTCGCGGCATCTTCGCGGTCTGGCCATTTTTCAGATCGTGGCGGAATGGCTCTATACCAAACCGCCCGTCGATAAATCGCTCATGGAGGAAATGATGGGGTCGGCGCTGGTGCCGGTTGATTCGCCATCCCGCGCACGTGCCGCGCGCAATCTGCGGATCAATCTGGATAAAATGCTGGACATCTCACATCGTGCCGGGATACCCGCGATCGTCTGCACCACCGCCAGCAATGAATCGGGGTTGAGGCCGTTGGGAGCAAATCAGGAAGCGATCGCACATTTCGAAAAAGGGAGGCTAATGCTGGAGCAAGGGGACTCGAAAGGCGCCCGAGAAGCATTCCTTGATGCCCGGGACATGGATACACTTCCGTGGCGACCAATCCGGCATACCGAAAACGCCATTCGCGAATCAGCCGCCAATCAGCAGGCACTGCTGTGCGATATTGCCGATATTTTCCGAGACATGAGTCCGGAAGGCGCAACCGGTTGGGATTTGGTCGATGATCACGTTCACTTATCCGTCAAAGGCCAGGCCATGGCCGCCCGCGCCATGATAACGACCATGACAAACTTTGTGAATGAGTTGAGGGTGAATCCGGAATCCCTGAAGAACCTTCCCGAGTGGAATATATATGCCCACCGGTTGGGCACAAATTTTCTTGATGACTATCGGGTAAATCACACATTGCGAATACTATTCAGTGTGCCATTCATGAAACAATCGAATCCGGAAGCATTCAAGAGATTCGAAACGGCATGCCGCCGCGCGGAAATGCGCATGCCACCTGCTCTATTATCGGAAGCTCGAAGATGGCAGACCATGGCACCACACGCTGGAGGACTTCGCCCGCTCACCGGCATGGCCGCCCGAACATTCCTGGCCTCCGGAAAAACGGAGGAGGCCCTGAATTTTTACCGCCTGGCTCAACGACAGGTTCCGGACTACACCTCGTGGTATCTGGAATATGTATACTTTGAACTGGCTTGCCTCGAAATCATCAATGGAAACCTGACCACTACCGAACTCAACAAAGCACAACACGGCATTGAACAGGGGCTGTTTCTGCTGGCTCACGGAGAATCCGTCACCGGATTGACGGAACGCTATGTCGGCAGGCTTCATCAGTTGCGGTCCGAATGGGCGGAAGCCATTCCCATGTTGTTAGCCGCCCGAAAAAAACTTTCCGCCGAAGATTTGGTCGCATGTGATAAAGCATTGGTAACATCGTATATCAAAATCGGTGATAAGCAGGCCGCGCTGGCTCTTACTGAAGACGGCATTCAAAACAGCGGACGCTTTTCTGCCATCTACCAACAGATGAAATCGCTGGTTGAAACGTCTCTGGCTGGTGAATCATAAACTACGGATTCGGCGGCGCCCGGTTAAACAACTTGGTCCAATCCATGTGGGTTTCTCGATAAACGCGATCCAATTCATCCATAAACGCCTTGACTTCATCCGGTTGCGACAACCCAACGCGGTTGGCCAGTTCGGTTAAACGTTCATTGCGATCCCGGCGGGTCAATCCGATAATTTGTCCCATGGTCGTTTGCATTTTTTCCCGAAGTACCGACCGATCCTCCCGAGATTGAGCATTATCTGCTTCCCGGTATAACTCATCCAATTCGGCAAGCTTTTCCTTGATCAACTGAATCGTGGCGCGCTCGCGTCCATCCAGGCTGGTTTTCTCTCTTTGATCAAGGCGGTCAAACTCCCGATCCATGACCGCATCAAAACGCGATAACGCGCTGGCTAATGCCTCGGTCATGGGTGGCAATTCCGCATCATCATGCTGGGCGGTTTCGCGCATGATGACCCGATCGGGAGGTACAATCATTGACCGGAAATCGTGGAGCGGCGCACCGATTTGAGGTTCTTCCTCCATTGAGGGTGTTTTTATCCCGTTCAAAACATCGTGAGTCATCGATTCAGCTTCTGCGACGATGCGTGCGCCATGAATGGCCTTCAGCTCCCTCCGAGCCTGCAACCAAAGCGCGGTTGTGATGATACAACCCGCAACAGCGATTATCATTAGCCCTTTTTGCATGCCGCATATTCTTGTAAAAACTGGATGAATCAGCAAGATAATCCCCGTTCTATGACGACAAAGCAGGACAACCCAAACAATAATCGCCCCAATGATCCGACCCATGCATCGCCGGATCAATCGGCCATTGGTTTGGGGTATCTTTTATTGGCTGGTGGCTTGGTGTTTGTGGGTGGTGGATACTACATAGATCACCTCCGCGGCGGCGGGCTTGTGTTTACATTGATTGGAGTTGCACTGGCTTTCGTTTATGGCGGTTACGAAGTCTGGAAACTCGTCCGGGCCATCAATGCAGATGATGTCGAAGCCAACAAAAAGAAAAACCACCCGAAATCATGATGCCAGCACAAAGGTTAAGAAAACAGATCGCCGGAGTTATTCTCGTTGGGATTGCCGGACTTGTAATTACCGGATTATGTCTTTTTTTCATGCAAGATATTGACATGGAGGTGGATGCGTTATACGGATGGCTGGCGGGAATGGGGTTTCACGTTGCGGGATTGGCCGTTTTTGGGTTTGCACCGGGGAGGCCACTGGGATCATTTCTGGCGCTTTCGCTTGGATTTATTTTCCTGCGCCTGTTCGTCTTGATTATTCTGGTCGTTATAGTATTAATGGGGACCTTTTTGCGGGCAGAACCGTTTGTGGCCGGCCTTTTGCCCGCTTATTTTATTGGAAGTTGGATGGAAATTGCGGCGCTTGCTTCCGCGCAAAACCGCAAAACATTCACGAAACAAGGAAAGATTCATACTTGTGGCGGCTGAAGGAACAATAGTTCAGGAAAGCGATAAATCATCGCTTGTGCAGGAATATATCATGGGGAAAGTGGCGGACGCCGCTTATTGGAAAACTCCATTCGGCAAAGTTTCCCTGGACTTTATCAACCTGACCTCGCACGGTCTGATGCTGATTTTCGCCGCTTTATTCCTGATCTTTTTGTTTGGCCGCCTCTATCGGAAAAACGACCTGATCCCCCGTGGACTCACCAATTTGCTGGAAGTTCTGATCCTTTTTGTCCGCGACCAGATCGCCATCGCCAACCTCGGAGAAAAAGACGGCCGCAAGCTCGCCCCGATCTTCTTGTCCTTGTTTTTCTTTATCCTGGTCCTGAATCTGATGGGTTTGATCCCGGTCTTTTCCGGTGCGACCGGCAATGTAAATGTTACAGCCGGCCTCGCTTTGGTGACCTTGAGCGTCATGGTCGGAGGCGCCATTTATAAAAACGGCCTCTCGGGATTTGCCCACGCGTTTATCCCCCATGGTGTGCCATGGCCGGTCCTGATCCTGCTCGTGCCAATCGAGTTTCTCGGCATCTTCATCAAATCGTTTGCGCTCACCATGCGTTTGTTCGCCAATATGCTGGCGGGATCGATCGTGGTTTATTCCATTATCGGTTTAACGGTTATCTTCGGCATGGCCGGCACGCCGTCAATTTTGCTCGGTGTGGCCATTTACCTTTTGAAAGTATTTGTAGCGTTTCTGCAGGCGTATGTGTTTACCCTGCTTTCCGCGCTCTTCATTAATCAAGTGCACCATCCCGCGCACTGATGAGGGGTAAATAAATGTTTTGGCAACGAAATGTCGGTGAAAATTAAACTTAAGTAAACAGAAGGAGATAAGTCATGGAAGGTATATCATTGTCAGCGATCGGTGCGGGAATTGTGGTTATTGGTGCGGCCCTGGGTATCGGCAAGCTTGCCGCCGCCGCGATGGACGGTATCGCCCGCCAGCCGGAAGCCGCGCCAAAAATTCAAACCGCGATGATTATTGCCGCCGCGCTGATCGAAGGTGTCGCGTTGTTCGGCGCTGTCGTTTGCTTGTTGAAGTAATCTGCCCGCGCAATAAAACGAGGGGTTCGCATGCCGGATTCAACATCCTACCAAGCCACAACGGAAATGCCGTCGAAAAGCGATTACGCCGAAAAACCCGGCGTGATCGACGTTTCCGGCTCCATGATGGCGCTAACGTACATCACGTTCGTCATTACGGCGTTCGTGTTGTACAAGGCGGCATGGAAGCCAATCCTCGCCGCACTTGATAAACGCGAGGAAACGCTTAAGAAGGCGATAGACAACGCGGAAAAAATCCGATCCGAAATGGCCGTAATCGACCAGACGCGCGCGCGCCTGATTGAGGAAGCCGACAACCGGTCCCGCGAAATTCTCGACAAGGCCAAGCGCGCGGCGGTGGATGCCGCACATGCCATTGAAGCCAAAGCCCGCGAGGAATCCCAGATTCTTCTCGAGAATGCCCGCCGCGAAATCCGCGCCGAACAGGACAAGGCCATGGCCGCCCTTCGCCGGGAAAGCGCGGATATCGCCATCGAAATTTCCAGAAAAGTTCTCAAGGACAATCTGGACGAAACCCGCGGACGCAAACTCGCGGATTCACTTATCAATCAATTCTAAATCACCATGGCCAAAATCATTGCCGCACGTCGATATGCCAAAGCGTTGTACGCGTTATCCCGCGAACAATCCGCCGTGGAGGCGGTACGCCAGGATCTCGACGCGTTGGTCAATATGATGGATGCATCGGAAGATTGGAAAAACTTCATCTTGAATCCGGTCGGCTCCCACACCGTACGCGCGAACATCATCAACCAACTGCTCAATGGCAAGGTGCACGACATCACATTACGGTTCCTGCGGTTTATTGACTTGCGCCTCCGAATCAACCTGCTTCCGGAAATACGGGACGCCTGGATGGCGTTGTACGATGAAAACAATGGCATATTGCGCGGCCTCGTGATATCCGCAGTTGAACTTGATGCTGATCAAGTCAACCGCCTCGCCGCGCGAATTGCCGGACGCTACGGCAAAAAAGTTGAGCTTAACACCGGCGTCGATGCATCAATGATCGGTGGATTGAAAGTGTTTATCGGCGATGAAGTTCACGACTTCAGCATTTCCTCGCAACTCGAACAACTCAAGAAACGAATGATTTACGCATAAACGGAAGAAAAACCATGACACTACAACTCAAACCCGAGGAAGTATCGACCATTCTGAAAAAACAGCTCGAGGATTTCGGGCTGAACGAACAGACATATGAAATCGGCACGGTGCTAAGCGTCGGTGACGGAATCGCCCGTGCCCACGGCCTGTCGAATGTCATGGCCGGAGAGCTGGTCGAATTTTCCAGCGGCATTATGGGCATGGCCCTGAACCTTGAAGAGGACAACGTCGGCGTGGCCATTTTCGGTGAAGACACCCACATCCGCGAAGGCGATCAGGTTCGCCGCACCGGCAAAATCGCCTCCGTTCCGGTCGGCGATGCCTTGATTGGTCGTATCGTGGACGCCCTGGGCAACGCCATTGACGGCGGTGCGCCAATACCAACCCACACCATGCGCCCGATTGAATCCAAGGCCCCCGGTATTATCGACCGGCAGGATGTCAAAGAGCCGATGCAAACAGGAACAAAGGTCATCGACGCCTTGACGCCGATCGGTCGCGGTCAGCGCGAATTGATCATTGGCGACCGTAAAACCGGAAAGACCACCATTGCCATCGACACAATCATCAACCAGCGCGGCGAAAACGTGAAATGTTTCTATGTCGCAATCGGCCAGAAACGTTCGACGGTGGTACAGGTGTACGAGACCTTGAAAAAGTATGGCGCCATGGAATACACCACGATCATTGCGGCCACCGCATCGGATCCGGCAACCATGCAGTTCCTGGCTTCTTACAGCGGTTGCGCCATGGCCGAACATTATCGCGACAACGGTCAGCATGCGTTGATAATTTACGACGACCTGACCAAACAGGCGCAAGCCTACCGCCAGCTTTCCCTGCTGTTGCGTCGTCCGCCCGGACGCGAAGCCTTCCCCGGCGATATTTTTTATTTACATAGCCGCCTGTTGGAACGCGCCGCCAAAATGAGTGAAGCCAACGGCGGGGGAAGCCTTACCGCGTTACCGGTAATTGAAACCCAGGCCAACGACGTGTCAGCCTACATTCCGACCAATGTGATATCCATCACCGACGGCCAGATATTCCTCGAATCCGACTTGTTCAATGCCGGCCAACGCCCGGCGGTAAACGCCGGCCTCTCCGTATCCCGAGTTGGCGGTGATGCCCAGGTCAAGGGTATGAAACAAACTGCGGGTTCACTTCGCCTCGAATTGGCGCAATACCGGGAACTCGCCGCATTTTCACAATTTGCGTCCGACCTTGATCCGGCAACCCGCAAACAACTTGAACGCGGAAAACGCCTGATGGAAATCATGAAGCAGGGCATTCATGAACCGTTGCCGGTCGCCAAGCAAGTTGCCGCTATTTTCGCCGGAACCAACGGCTTCCTTGATGACGTCCCCGTGGAAAACGTCCGCGACTTTGAAGCCAAACTGTACGAAGCCATGGACGGCTCTTTCGCGGATGCCACCCGGTTGTTCAACGAGAAAAAAGCCATGACCGACGAAGTCAAAAAGGCCTTCGTTGACATGTTGACGGAATTCAAGCGCACATACGGCAAATAACACGGTAATTACATCATGCCCTCGCTGAAGGAATATAAAGCCAAGCTGGCCAGCTTGAAAAATACACGCAAAATGACCAAGACCATGAAAATGGTCTCGGCCAGCAAGCTGTATAAAACCATGGACGCCCAACGCAAAGCGACAGCCATGGCGGAAAAGCTGAAAAAAATGATCAGCAATCTGGCGGGATCGATTGACCCGACCGCCAACCCCCTCTTCAAAAAACACGAGAACCCGCACCGGATTCTGGTGTTGTTGATCACATCGGACAAGGGGTTATGCGGCGGTTTTAACAACAATTTAATCAAATTCATGTCGCGATGGATGGCGGCGCCCAACCGCAAGACCCAGGATATTGTCTTGAGTTGCTGTGGACGTCGCGGGCACTTGTTTTTCCGCAGTCGGCGCGCGATTCACCGGCACTATGAAGGTGTAACACAGAAACCCGGCTACCATCACGCCGAGGAAATCGGCGAAGAAATGCGGGCGGAATTCATCGCTGGCGACTTTGACGAAATTTACGTCGCTTACAATCATTTCATCAACCCGATATCCCAGAAACCGGTCATCGAAAAAATTCTGCCGATCGAGCCGGATGAAATATCTTCGGAAAGCGGAAGCATTCAGTCCAATTACCTGCTGGAACCTTCGCGCGAGGAATTGCTGGCCCGCCTTGTCCCCATGACCGTCAACTTCAAGCTTTACTACGCCCTGCTGGAAAATGCGGCGGGTGAAAACGGGGCTCGCATGACCGCGATGGACAACGCCACCACCAATGCCAGCAAGTTGATTGATTTATACACGCTGTTGCGCAACCGCGCCCGGCAGGCCGCCATCACCAAGGAACTTATTGAGATCATCTCCGGGGCTGAAGCCCTCAAGAGTTAAAGAGGAAGCAAGCATGACCACAACAACCGCAACTCAATCGGGAAAAATCACCCAAATCACTGGCGCCGTCGTTGACGTTGCCTTTCCTCCCGGCGCTTTGCCGCCCATTTTCACGGCGTTGAAAGTAACCAATCCCTCCATCAGCGACCAACCCGACAACCTGACATTGGAAGTGGCGCAACATCTCGGCGACAACGCCGTGCGCACCATCGCAATGGACAGCACCGACGGTTTGATCCGCGGATCCGAAGTCAAAAATACCGGCAATGAAATTATGATGCCGGTGGGAACTCCCACACTGGGCCGGGTTATGAACCTCCTCGGCGATCCCATCGATCAAGCCGGGCCGATCGTCACCGAAAACTACCTTCCAATTCATAGTCCTGCCCCGAAATTCGAAGACCAGGACACGAAGGAAAGTATGCTGGTTACCGGCATTAAGGTCATTGACTTGCTGGCGCCTTACAAAAAAGGCGGCAAGATCGGGTTGTTTGGCGGTGCGGGCGTGGGCAAGACCGTGTTGATTCAGGAACTGATTCGCAACATCGCCACCGAGCACGGCGGCTATTCCGTTTTCGCGGGAGTCGGCGAGCGCACCCGTGAAGGCACCGCTCTTTACCGCGAAATGCGCGAGTCCGGCGTAATTGACAAAACGGCGATGGTATTCGGACAAATGAATGAACCGCCGGGCGCGCGCGCGCGCGTCGCTCTGTCCGCATTGTCCATCGCCGAATATTTCCGTGATGCCATGCGCCAGGACGTGTTGCTGTTCATCGATAACATTTTCCGCTTCACCCAAGCCGGGTCGGAAGTGTCAGCCTTGCTGGGTCGCATTCCCTCCGCTGTAGGTTACCAGCCCACGCTGGGAACCGACATGGGTGAACTTCAGGAACGCATCACTTCGACGAAAAACGGATCCATCACATCGATTCAGGCGGTCTACGTACCGGCGGATGACTATAGCGATCCCGCTCCGGCCACGACCTTTGCGCATTTGGACGCCACAACCGAGTTGTCGCGTCCGATCGCGGAACTGGGCATTTATCCTGCGGTCGATCCCCTCACATCGTCATCCACCATTCTTTCACCGGAAACGGTCGGCCGGGAGCATTACGATACCGCCCGTGGCGTTCAGGAAATTCTCCAACGCTACAAGGAGTTGCAGGACATCATCGCGATTCTGGGTATGGACGAATTATCCGAGGAAGATCGCCGCACCGTAAACCGCGCGCGCAAAATTCAACGTTTCCTTTCCCAGCCGTTCCACGTCGCGGAAACTTTTACCGGCATCCATGGAGCCTATGTGGAAATCACCGACACCGTGCGTTCGTTCCGCGAAGTGTTGGAAGGTAAACACGACGACATACCTGAACAGGCATTTTACATGGTCGGGCATATTGACCACGTGCTGGAGAAAGCCGGAAAAATCAAGGCGGGTTGATCATGCCTACGTTTCATCTCACCATCGTTTCCGCCAACGGGAAGGCGTATGAAGACCAGGTTGAATCCCTGGTTCTTCCAGGCGTCAACGGTGACTTTGGAATACTTGCGAATCACACGGCGTTAATCGGCGCCTTGCGTGAAGGCTTGGCCAAGATTACCCGGGATGGACAGGAATTGTTTTATATGGTTGGCGAAGGCTATGTTGATGTTGCCAACAATGAAGTAGCCGTGATGGTTGGCAACGCGGCGGCGGTTCCGAACCGGGAAACCGGCAAACAATTGCTGGCACAGGAACATCCATGGGCGGCGGCAGAAGCGCTAAACAATCCGGAGATTTAAACAATGCAAGCCATTAACCTCGTGCTTTGGGTGCACATAGTTTCCATGGTCAGCGTGATCGGCATCATGCTGTTCGTCCAGCGTTGTCTTGCCCCCGAAGTACGCAACAACGCAGAAATGTCGCGCTCCATCGCCCGCCTGGCCAATACACTTTTGGCCATCGGCCTGATCGCAGGTATTTCCTACTACGTTCTGAACAAAGGCTACACCATGGGGCCGCACTACAACGGTGTCGTGGGCGTAAAATTTGTTTTCCTGCTGGGTGCGGGAGCTGTTATCGGTATCAGCAAAGGCACGGATCGGGGAGACGTTTTTCGCTGGATTGCTTTTTCCCTTATGATGGTGGCGTCGCTTTTCGGCGCAACACTGTAATTGCCCGATGATGGTTAAATTAAAGAAGAAGTGGGGCATTACCAGCACACTGCAGTTCATCCTGATTCTCGTGGTATTCTCACTGGCCGGTTTAGCCATTACCCAGTGCCGTGCGCCGGTTTTTCATGTTTTCGGTCTCACCGAGGAAACACCGATGTGGCTCAAAGTCACTGTGTATTTGTTGTGCGTGTTTCCACTCTACCAGCTATTCCTTCTTGTTTTTGGCGCATTGCTGGGCCAGTTCCGCTTCTTTTGGGAAAAAGAAAAACGCATGGTGCAATGGGTGACCGCTAAAATAACCGGCGAACGAACCACGGCTCAATCCTGACGCCCATAACGGGACAGGCCGAATCCCTGTAATATCCGGCGCTTGCTTGATTCTCAAAAACGCCTTATCGTCTTTAACCATGACCAATCCCATTCAATATGTAGCCTATCTCGGCCCCAGCGGAACGTTCTCTGAATTGATGGCACAAAAGCGCTTCGGAAAAAATATCGAGCGGGTCCCCTTTCCCGGCATCTATGAAGTATTCGAGTATGTGCGCACCCACAAAAACGGCGTGGGAATTGTTCCGATAGAAAACTCCTCCGGCGGCACCATTTATGAAACGATCGATTGCCTGGTGGAAACACGTCGACCCCTCGTGATCCGCGAAGAACTATCCCTGCAAGTCAGATTGGCTTTGTTGGGTCACAAGGGTGAAAAAATAAACACCTTGTATTCGCACTTCGCGCCCATGCAACATTGCGACCCCTGGATTCGCAAACATCTTCCACGCGTCGAACGCAAGGAAACCGCGTCCACCGCCGTCGCGGCGGAAACCGTTGCGACCAACCGTCATGCCGCCGCTCTCGGAATGAAACAAGCCGCCAAACGTTATGGGTTGGACATTCTTGAATTTCCCGTGCAACCCGAAGTGCCCAACCTGACTCAATTCGTCTGTATCGGACATCGCGGTCCGGCATTCAAAGATGCGGTTAAAACCAGCCTGATCGTCACGCTTCACAACCGACCCGGCAGTTTGTGCGAATTTCTGGAAATCTTCCGCGACCACCGCGTTAACATGACGCGTTTGCTTTCGCGACCGATGATCGGTCGACCGAAATCCTACATATTTTTTATTGATATCGAGGGTACGCCGGAAAACCAAAATGTCGGCAAGGCGCTTGGCAAAGCCAAAAAGGTCGCGGAAAGCTTGCGTGACGCCGGCTCCTACCCGGTGCGTCGGCCCTATTTATCGTAAGTAACGCGTAGTGAACGATGCTTTTTTTATTCGCCTGCCTCCACCGGGGCTTTGACTGGCGCATCTTCTTCTGCAGGTGCTTCCGCAGTAGGCGGTTCAATCGGTGCCTCCGAAGCCGTATCTTCAACTGATTCAGCTACCGGCACATCCGTTTGCATTTTCACTTTGCGTAACGATTCAGGCAGATATCCATCCAGGCGTCCGATCAGCCATAAATACGACAACACAAGCAATACCGCGATCGCCAGGTAGAGCTTCCATGGTTTTTTCTTCTCGGCAAACGGATCATCCATGGTGCGAATCGCGCCTTCAGGAAGTTTTGCAACTTTGGTCAAGGCGGCCCCAAACGGCACGTTCAACTTGGCCTTGGTATTGATAGCCCAGCCATTGGCGTCAAGAATGGGACCGAGGTTGCGATTGCGAAGTTTAAGCCAGGCCAGCAACATGGATGGACCAGAAATCAGAAATATAATCCCTATGATTCCTAGCGGCAACCAAATGCCCAAGCCAAACATGGATTGCAACAATCCGGCGACCAGGGCGCTGACACCGCCCACCGCCGCGCCGATCAGGGCAATGGTGCCGAGATCAAGCTTTTTGGCTGGAGCGGGAGCCGGAGTAGCCGGTTTTTGATCGGCCGTGGCAACCACGGCCGCGGCTTCCGACATTTTACCTGTGGAAGCCTCATCGGCGGATTGTGCACGTTTGGCAACTTGATCTTCAATAAAACGGACGAACTTCTTGTATGGGAGCCAGAAAGCTTCGCGGATGCTGATTGGATTGGCCACAACTCTGGTGATGGTGGCATCCCAGTCGTTTCCGCGACGATCGTAGAAAACGCCGTTGCGCCCGACCATAAGGTTGTCAGAGTCGCCATCGGTAAATGCGGCTACGATGTTGCGTTTCAACCCGCCCGGGCGTTTGATTTCACAATAGGCGAGGTAAGCTCCCGATAAACCGGCCATGGCCGCGTGCTTTGCTTCATCAGCGACTTCAATACACAACGAACACGCGCGCGCGTCGAGATAAAGAGTTCCGACTTGGAATACCGCGCCCTTTTGTCCGTAGAAGTCACCAAAATTTACGTAATTGGTCAAAAGGTCGACAAGGTCGCGTTGAAAACGGACGAGCTTCTCCAATGCTCCAATATGCGCATTCTCTCCGGCCAGCACATTGTCCTTGGCGATCAATGCGGAAATGGCTTCTCTCGATTTCCCGGCCAATATTTCCTTCAAGCGGGGAACACCAAGCGCGGCCACGGCATCAGCGGGACGGGTGGCAATCCATGAGGCAAAGGGAGCGAGCTTGGCTTGCAGGCTTTCCCACTCTACGGCAGTGAGACTTTCTTTTGACCCAAGGACCGGGGTTACTGCATGTTCATTCAACACGGCGATGGCCGATTCCCATGCAGGATTTAATCCGGTCTTTAACGGCAGTGCTTTTCCGGCGGCGATTGATGCCAGCGGCAAGGCGGCAATTTCCGCATCGGTGATTGTCATGTCTTTGGCCGCCATGGCCAGATATTCGGACTCTTCGCGGTTCAATGCTCCAACCGCACGTGCGTCATAAACAGCAAGGCGGCACCTCGCGAAAAAGTCGTTAACCTTCACCTTGACTGCATCAAGCGCCTTCAACGCCGCTTCCGACTTTTCAACGCCGAGCGGGGCGATGGTTGCATCAGTCGCTATTTTTTCAGTCCATGTGACATATGCGGATGCCTGATCAAAAAAAGCATCCGCACTGGACTGATTTACGCCGGGCTTGCCACTGCGATCGGAGACCGCACCCATGACGGAAATAATTTCTGCAATCGCTTTCCTGGTTTCTTCGTCTTCCGCCGCCTCGGCAGGAACAATTCCGTCACCATTAAACAACGTATTGCTGAAGATTTTCGTCTGATCGGCGATGTCGTCGATGCTGATGGCGTCCGCATCAGCTTTGCCGAGATTATCAAGAACACGGCGCGCCCCGGCCAATAGAGCCTCGTCTTTAATGTTGGAAAGTTTTACGGCATTACCGCCATCGATCAAGGCATCAAGATTCTTGAATGCACCTTGCGCCCACTCAACGGCGGCGATGACTTCCAATGGCCTTATGCGCCCATCACCATCAAGATCAAGAAGGTCTGCCGTTTTCGGATCGAACTCGACGCCCCGGGTGGGCATACCCAACGCCATCCAAAGCTTTTGGTCAAGATTGCGGAGGTTCGCGATATCCTCTCCGTTTTTTAAAACAACTTGATCCACGCCGCCGGAGCGGAAAAACGTCCAATGGTGTGTTTCATCTGACGAATGATCAAACGGCAGTTTCATGCTATACTCCTATAAATCCACATGGTGGAGCATCCATTAGTATCTAAATTTCGAGGATTATCCACTCAAATTTTGGGGGCTGAATCCAACCGAATACGGCACCGAATCACCTTCATGCGAAGAGTTCTTTCATTTTGTGATGACGGTAGGAGAATATCTTGAAGACATCCGGCTGGACAAACCAGCGGTTGATGATGGCTCCACCCGGAGGCTCATAGTCAACCTGATCACGGCAAAGGGTACCGCCATCCACGGCTTCAAAGGTGTGCTCATGAATCCACACACGGTATGGTCCATTTAGTTGTTCGTCTATAAATCGCCGCGATGGTTCCCAGGTCGTGATCTCTGTTTTCCAGGCAACGGGTATGCCATGCAGTCGAATGGTGTAGTCGATATGAACACCCTTATCCATGGCAACCGGTAATGGTGTCTTGATTTGAAAATGGACCCAGGGCGGCGTGATCAGATTCAAATTTTCCGCCCTGGCAAAAAAATCAAAAATATGTTCACGGGAGTGAGGAAGCCATAAACTGGCCGACACACGCCAGCGGCGGACGCTTATCCGTTCAATTTGCAACTTTTCCTCGATGTTGCTCAAGGCGTACCTGCCACACTGCCGAAACTTTGTTGCAGTAGCCAATGACCTTGAATAGAACGCGCGGCTACCTGAACCCGCTCTATCTGACACATCAGTGACTTCATCGCGGAAATCAACATATTCAGCCGTTCGTCCTCGCATTGCGACACCAGAATTTTTTGCCTGAGTTCAACATCCATCTCCAAAGAGGACGCGAGAAGAAATGACAAATCAGAAATCCCGGCATAGTGGCGATCTTCAGGCATGGAACCCGTGATGGCGTGAATTACCGCACGATGTAAATGGTAAGCCTTGTTGGCAAGGTCTTCATTCCAGTCGGCTCGCGTATCGTGATACAGCGTAATAGCGGATTGCTGGCAGGGATCACCGGCCTCAACGCCATGAATCGCAACACGTCGACGACCAGCCACCACAACGTCCATTCGCCCGTCCTCGTAATGTTTGATTACTTTCAAAAGACGGACGACACAACCCACATCCGCAATTGCCTGGTTGTCAGAGTACGCAATGACAAATTCACCCGACCCGCCCGCTTTCTCGAGGGAAAGACAGTCATGAATCAGGCGCTTAAACCGGTCTTCAAAAATATGAAGCGGCACGATTTCGTGAGGGCAAACCGCTATGGGAAGCGGAAATATAGGCAAGCTGTCCATGATGTAGTATCCATCAGCTCGCGCACTTTTCCAGCGCCACTGCAAACATTTTGCTTAAATTACGAGGACGTTGTTTGCTTCCGATTGGCGGGATTGCATATTCAGCAGTTCGGCAAAATACCCGCGGGCGGCGACGAGTTGCTCGTATCCGCCCTCCTCCATAATCGTTCCATTGTTGAGGACGACTATGCGGTCCGCGTCGCGAATGGTACTCAATCGGTGCGCAATGGTGATCATGGTGCGATTGACGGCCAAACGTCTCATCGCCTGCTGGATGTACATTTCGCTGGCATAATCCAGCGCCGATGTGGCTTCATCGAGAATCAGAATACGGGGATCACGCAGAATTGCCCGGGCGATGGACAGCCTCTGCCGCTGACCTCCTGACAACATCACGCCGCGCTCACCCACCAATGTCTCGTATTGACTGGGCATCTCCATGATGAAATCATGGGCAAAAGCCTGCCGGGCGGCTTCCCGGACTTCATCATCGGTCGCATCGGGTTTCGCAAACCGGATATTATCGGCCACACTGCCGGATAGTATCAAACTTTCCTGTAAAACAATCGCGGTTTGCTTTCGCAACCAGCGCATGTCCCAGTCCTCCTGCGACACGCCATCAATCAATATACGGCCACCAACCGGCTTGTAGAGCCCCAGCAACAATGCCGCCAAGGTGCTTTTTCCGGAGCCGGAAGGCCCGACCAGCGCGATGTGCTCGCCGGGTTGAACCGAAAGGTTGAATTTTTCAAGAACCGGCCGCGTTCCGCCTTCGTACATGAAAGAGACGTTGTCGTATTGAATACGGCCCTCCAATCGCTCGGCCTTCATTTGCCCATGCCATTCCTCGACATAGGTGGAGTCCAGTAATTCCGAAACACTGCGATAGCTTTCCTGGCCGGCAAAATATTGTTCACCCATGCTGGCGAAAAGGTGAATGGGCATCATGATAATCGGCAGGCCGGCCATAAAAGCCAGCATGGTTCCGAGTGTCATATTGCCGTGAATAACCAGAACAGCGCCGCCACCCACGGTCAACAGCATGAAAAATTGTGATGACAGGTACATGACCGTGCTGAACTTGAAGCTAATGCGGGTGAGAGCAAGCCGTGACTCGGCAAATTCACCGCTGTGCTGATTAAGGTTGTTGGTGACTTGCCGCTCTTCGCCGAGACTGCGGACCAACCGTAATGCCGTAATGACCTCACTGGCCGTTCCCGTGAGCTTTTCTTGAGATAACCGGGTTGCTTCATTATGGCGTTTCAGCTTGTTGTGGAAACAATAGCGTATGATTGCGAATAGCGGCACCATGAAGATCAGCACAAATGAAAGCTGCCAGTTTAGATAAACAAGCAGAGCGGAAATACTTAAACTGTAAAGCGCGTTGGGCAGGAACTGGTTCATCAACTGCGTCATTGTTGCTTCGATTTTCTGCGTATCGAACGCATATTTCGACAACAGACGTCCGGCCTTCTGCCGGTCGAGGTAGGCAAAGTTAAGGTAATGCAATTTGTTGAAAATATCCGCCCTCAACATCAGCATCAGCTTCGCCATTTTACGGGCTATTTCCATGGCTCCGCCGACCGCGAAAAAGTAGTGGATAAACAAGAGAGACATGAATATCAGCGCCAGAATACCGATACCCCGGTAATCGCCGGCGGGTATTTTCTTGTCAATGATCTGCTGAAAAATCCACGGGCACGGCGCAATGATCAGACAACGCAACAGCGCATACGTGGTGCCCAGCCAGAACAGACGGAAATGCCGCAGTATATAGCGGATCAGGCTGGGGCCGTCATTTGATGAATGTGAAGACATGGGCGCCAATTTAGCAGATTTGAACCAGTAACCCCAAGCTAACAATTGACCGTTGGATATTTTTAATCCGGTGCAAACCGGACATGTTTACCGGAAACGGAAATGATCAGCCCGCCCCCTACCGGTAATATGCCCGGGCTTGATGACCGACTGTTGAACCTATACACTGACACCTGAACGGAGGCTGTTACCATGTTTTGCTCAATCATAAAAACCACCAACACAAAACTATTGTCACGGTTTGTGCTTCTGGTTTTATTTTTCACCACTACCAGCGTTTACGCGAGGGTTTGGACGTCACAGCGAGGATCGACGATCGATGCAGAATTCGTCCGCATGGAGGGTGATCTCGTGATTCTGCAAAAAAACGACGGTGAACAGTTGCGCATTCGACTGGCTGATCTGATTCCTGCCGACCAGGTATTCGCCCGCCAGTCCTCCGTTGCACCGACAATACCGGCCGCCCACAGAAATACAAAACCGCAAACCCCGATCACCCCCGGATATTCGATGATCATGAACGGTGTCGAGCTGGTTCCGGGAAAGCGGATTCAATATGAAGCAGATGTCCCCAATACACTACAGAAGGAGGCCTCGAAGGACGGAAACCCCACCCAGTTAAAATCCCGGGCGGTCATTGCGTTGCCGATGAACTTTGATCCAGCCAAAACCTACCCGGTGCTGATCATTAACGCAACGTCCGACGGCAATGCATCAAGCGTGGATCATCATCGACAATACTGGGAGACCGGAATCGATCGCGGATGGATCGTTATCGCCGCAGATCCATTAGAAAAACCTAAGGTCGATAACAATATGTGGCGTTGGGCGCTGGTCTCGTCATCGCTCGAATCCATTCACAAAATCTGGCCGCAATCGCGCGCCTGGCCGGTAGCCACGGCAGGGTTTTCCGGAGGAGCCAAACGGTCCGGCTACATTGGCGCACTGCTCGCCAAAAATGATTATAAACTCATAGGGATGTTCATGGGCGGATGCAATCAAGACATGGCCAGCAAAGGGCTTGAAACCTTCAAACCGAAAAAAAGTGATTTTCTGCGGGTTCCGATATTTCTAAGCAACGGAACATCCGACACCATTGCAACCGTTGAAGCCGGACGGCGAACCCTGCAATCCATGGACAAATCGGGATTCAAAAAACTTAAACTCGAGACATATGACGGCGGACATGAACTGTATAAACCACATGTAATGACTGCGCTTGATTGGTTTACCAGCGAGCAAAACAAGTAACTATTGTGAAGGTCGCTTTTTTATTTTTCATCCAGCGCAAGCCGGATGTTTTTACCAAGCGCTTCCGGGTTGTAGGGTTTTTGAAAACTACGGCTTATACCCAATTTGCGCGCTTCCACGATGCGGGTTATGTCGGCAAAGCCACTGGCCAGCACGGCTTTCTGACCGGGATATATTTCCAGCACGGCTTTGTAGGTTTCCACCCCGTCAAAGGCCTCGCCCAACACCAGATCTATTACCATCAGATCAAAAGGAGGTTTTCCCGGATTTGTGGCGAGTTGATTTTTCACCAACGCAATGGCATTGTGTCCGTTTTCCGCAGTTGTGACATTGTATCCAAGTTCTCTCAACATGGTGGAGGCCTCGGATCGCTGTTTTTCACTGTCATCAATCAACAAGATCGTTTCCCGACCGGTATAATCCGCGCGCAATTCAAGAACTGACGTTCTGTCCGAGTCGCTTGCGGGAAGATAAATGGTCATGACATTCCCGATACCGGGGCCGGACCCGACATCGAGAAACCCTCCGTGATCTTCAACCACCCGATACACCATGGTCAAACCAAGACCGCTCAATAATCGGCGGCCCAAACGGCTTCTCACATAAAACGGCTCGAAGATACGGTCGATGTCCTCATCCGTCATGCGAATCGCGGTATCTTCAAAATGAACCTGCACATATTCCCCGGGACGGTAGGATCCGAAACGACTGATGGGGTGATCCAACCTCTTTGCTGTTGTATGGATTTTAAGCAACCCTCCCCCGGTCATTGCTTCAAAGGCATTGATTGTGAGATTGGCGATCATTTGCCGCAAATGGTCGGGAGAACCGAAAACCAACGGCAATTCGGCGTCCAGCATGGTTTCGATTTTCACCTTGGCATGACCGGAGGAAATCTGCCGGTGTTCATCGCTGTTCAAATACTCGTTAATCAAATCGTTGATCATGATATCAGACTTTTTCAGGGTATTACTTTTCCCGATGGCTTCGAGATCGCGAATAACCGCTGAAGCTTTGCGCAAAGCCTCTTCCAGTTCACTCAACCGACTTTGCAACGTATGCCCCGGCTCCAGGAGTCGGCCCAACTCACTCGGAATATCCTGAACAGGTATAATAATTTCATTCAAGTCGTGGGCGGCGCCTTCGGCCAGCATGCCAAGCGATGACATGCGTTCGGCGCGGTTTAATTGTTCATGAATGACTTTTTTGCGATCTTCGGAATGCCGGCGTTCATGAGCGAGAGAGCGCCGTAAATTTACGGCATCCAGCACCATGCGTACACGATGAATCACCTCTTCTGGATCGGCAGGCTTCTGAATGTAATCGCTTGCCCCGCCCTTCAGCGCTTCAAGCGCATTGTGAATCGTGCCGTGCCCGGTAATGATCATCACCGCCGTTTCCGGATACCCCGCCTGAAGTTCACGCAGTATATCCATGCCGTTTTCATCACCCAGAACGAGGTCGCACAGGACGAGATCAACGGTTTGACGCCCCATTAAAACGCGAACTTCCGCCGCGCAGGTTGCGGTCAAGACCACAAAGCCGCCGCGTTCGAGATTTACCGCAAGGCCCGACCGCACCAGGTCATCATCATCCACAACCATGACTGTTTCATTCATGCATCCCTCTTCTTCAATGGAATTCTCAAGGAGAACGTGGTTTTACCAGGCTTACTTTCCACGTGAATAACGCCGTGGCTCGACCGCACAAGGGAGTCGGCAACGCTCAACCCCAGCCCGGTCCCTTTTGCGCCTTTGGTGGTATGAAAGGGTTTGAATATCTGCGACAATTGATCGGAGGGAATTCCACAACCGGAATCCGTGATTTGTATAACCGATTCGTTGTGTTCCTCCACGGCCTGCACCTTGATCACTCCTCCATCCGGCATGGCGTCACGGGCATTAATCAGAAGATTCAGTAGAACCTGCACCAGATACCGGCGCGGCATGGCAACCATCATGAACGGCGCGCGAACGTCGGTTTCGATGGTGACTTTTGATCGCTTGAATTGGCTGGCCAGCAACTGCGTAACAAATTCAATGGCTTCGCGGCATTCCACGGACTCACCTTCCTGCTCGCTTGATCGGCCGAAAATAAGCAATTTTCTCACCAGCGTCGCGATGGTGTCGATTCCACGCTCAACCATGATCAGGCTTTTGCGGGCATTTTCATCCGCCTTAAGCGCGCGATGCACGGAATGCAAATGGCTTAACATGCCCTGCAAGGGATTGTTGATTTCGTGGGCCATGCCGGCGGCCAGCATGCCCAGGGAATTCAACCGGTCCGTCCGCTCCATGAAATCGCGATGTTGCGCCTGAATCAGGTGTTGTTCCTCCTCGGCTTTTTTGCGGGCGATAATATTGCCCAACAATGCGCAAAAGACCGCGAGAATTTCCTGCTTTACCTCATCCACCGGCGCGCCGCTGATCGCGCAATCGTTGCAGAACAGCCCGATGGCGCCATGTTGATGCGACATGATCGGAGTAAGCGCCACCCACCCGCGACCAAAGCCGACCATGGTTTGACCATCCCACTCAAAGTATGGCTCGCTGACAATCATCCATGGCTTTTCACCCGGCTTGCGGGGATTCAATCTTTCCCGCCATTTATCATCGATGTGAATGACATGATCCGTCTCTCGCGCGGTTTGTCCCTTGAGGTTGGTGCCAAAGGTGCCGACGATGGAGTCATCCCGAACAATCATGATTGCCGACCGCTCCAGGTTCAGCTTTTCGCGCGACAGCTCCACCGCTCGCCGGTACAGATCCTCCAGATTCGCCGCGGCCAACAGGGAGTCCGCCATTTCCAGGACAGAACGCAAGCCGGTCATGGTTGCTTCCTGGCGTTGTTCCGCGATTTTCCGGTCGGTAATGTCCATTACCACGCCTTGATAATGGGTGATTTCCCCACCGACGCCTCGCCGCACCCACGTGCGATCATCGATCCAACGCAACTCCCCTCGTTTGGAAAACACACGATACTGTTGCTCAAATTCGTTTGCGCCGGATCGTGAATATTCGGTCACCTGCGCGGCCACCATGGGCAAGTCATCAGGATGTACGATTTGCGAAAACGGCATGCCGCCGGCGGTGAAATCGTCCGGGGAATAGCCTAGTTGACGGACATTATCCGACACGTATTCGACCGGCCACCCCGGTTCGGCGCGCCACAGAAAGACCATGGCCGGACTTTTGCTGACGATTTTCTCCAGCTCCTCGCGCCGTCGGTTTTCGATTTGCAATGCCGCCTGGGCTTGTTTCAAATCCGTAAGATCAACCATCGCTCCGACAATGCCGGTGACATCGCCCTTGTCATCATGAACCAGCGCCTTGCTGAACATGACCTGATGACGCGTTCCGTCGGAGTGCAATACGGCACCTTCGTACTGCTGTAATCCGGCGGACCGGATCAGCGCCATGTCCTGTTGATGATAACGTTCGGCCAGATCAGGAGGCGCCAAATCGAAGACCGTATGACCGATGATATCTTCGCGGGGATATCCGAGAAATTGCGCGAACGCCTCGTTGCATTCCTGGTAGTAGCCGAGTTTATCCTTGTGAAAAATCGGCATGGGCATGGCGTCAATTAATTGCCGCTGGAAGGCGAATTGACGGTGCAAAGCCTGCTCGGTCAGCTTGCGTTGCGTGACATCCTCCATGACTTCGAGGTAATGTGTAATCACCCCGGTGGTATTGCGAATCGGCGAAATGGAGGCCAGCCCCCAATAAGTTTCGCCGTTTTTCTTCCGGTTGAGTATTTCACCGCTCCACTCCCCGCCCACCGTAATGGTGGCCCACATATCCCGGTATACGGACTCGGGAACATCGCCGCCCTTCAACAGGCGGGGATTTTTTCCGATGACTTCATCGGGAGCATAACCGGTGACAATGGTAAACTTCGGATTAACGTAGGTAATGTCGCCGTTTTTATCAGTGATCAGCACAATGCTCGGGCTTTGCTCCACCGCTTGAAAAAGTTGCCGGATCTGCAACTCGGCCAGCTTGGAATGCGTGATATCACGGGATATGCCAAACGTGCCCTTGATGCGGCCCTGCCTATCAACAAGGGGAAGCTTGGTGATAGAGACCCAGGTATCCTTGCCATCCGGCCAGATAATATGTTCCTCCTTGGCCAAAATCGGTTGCCCCGATTCACGCACCCGGGCCTCCTCCTGCAGTTTTTCCTCGGCCACGGCGGGTGAGAAGTAATCCATTTCCGACAATCCGACGGCCTCGGCCGGATCTTTGAGGCCCAGAGCATGAGCCATTGCGTGATTGATCCGTAAAAACCTTCCCCGATGATCCTTGAAATAAATATGATCGGGGGTGTTTTCCATGAGTGCGCGCATCAACGTGCGTTCATTGGTCAACTCACCGCTTACACGTAAACGCTCATTGACCTCTTCCACGGTTTCCTGCGCCATTTTGTGATAAATGTGCAGGACGATAAAAGCCGCGACACCGGCGATCATGCCAATACCGGCAAGGGGGATTATATACGCCTGCGTAAACGAAAGATGAATGCGTAGCATGTCGTGCAGAACCTCGAACGCCGCGACCGCCGCCATGGTGAGAAACATGGCCAGCAGTACCGGGCCGATCCAGCCGAACCGGCGGGTCTTTTTATTCCATCGTATGACGACATTGATCAGATCACGCACGCTTGGTCTCCGGTCCGGTTGCAGGCGGCAAAACAAAGGAGCGCATCAACAAATTCCCATCGCCCGCAACCGGCAACACAAGGATGATAAACCAGCGGCGGGTGTGATCAATCAAATATCTTTGTCCGGCGCTTGATCCTTTGTTTTCCGGCGTAATATTCGGGTGTTTGCCGTTTATTCCAGCAAAGCATCTATCTTTGCCGCGCAAATGAAATCGTTTTCGGTAAGTCCGCCGACGGAGTGGGTACTGTATCGAATCGTACAGACTTTATAACCAAATGTGATGTCGGGATGATGGTCTTCCCGGTGTGCCAGCCAGGCGACGGCATTTACAAACGATACGGTTTGATAGTAGTTCTTGAACGTAAACACGCGACTGATCTGCTTGCCGTCGCGGGCCCAGGCCGGTATGCGCATTAACATTTCGCAAACGCTTTCATCCGACAAAGGCTTTGTTCCGCTTTCGCAGGGTTTGCATTGTTTTTTTACAAGATTCGATTCCATTTCATTCATCGTTCACCTCGTTGTGATGATTTATCCATCAAGGGAAACACCTGGAATAAGCCGCCGGATCAAAGCCTGCCGCTCCGGTTGTAATACTGCCGCTCTCCGGGCATTATTCACGGCCGGCTCAAAAGCCCCGTTGAACAAACAGAATACCGCAAGCGATATCAAAGCTTCAGCCCGTTCATTTTGCGGTATTCGATCCAGGTTTCCGTAAAACTCGCCCATCCTGATCAGTGTGGGAACCCTGACATCCTCCCATGCGTGCGTGGATATGGTTCGACCGTCAAGCGACACCCGAAGACCAATGGTGGTCCCGCTGATAACGTCCCCACCGAGATCGCTTCCATCGGCCCGCGTAAAAGGTTGAACATCGAAACTGCGAATGAGAAATGTTTTTAATGCATCCATGCGGTCCACGACTTCCCGGATCAACCGCGCGGCTTCGCGCCCTTCATCCGTGGTCATTTCCGAAGGCAATGTGGACATCGACAGGGATGCGCGGCGATAATCCCGATTTCGCATGATGAGCGATGACATTTCCGCCACGGCTGAATCGATGCGGTCGAAGTCCTTCTGCACCTTTAATCGGTGCGCACGCGCCTCGGTGGCCGACGCGGCTTCCTGCCGGTGTCGCGCCGCTTCACCCGCCCTTTGTATGTGCGGTGCAATGCGCCCGCCAAACAAGGCCGGCGCATTCTTCTGATAAACCTGCAATATCAAGCGCGCGGGAACAGCCATGCCGGCTTCAATCATGCGATCAGCCTGGCGTTGCACATCCTCCAATTCGGCAAGCGATCGCAACCAGTGATCCACGGCGGGGGAAAATCCATAAACCCAGGCGGGGCCGCCGGAATCACGACGCGATTGGTACGCCAACAATTTGGCGCGCCCTTCGGGTAGCGCTCCCTTGGAAAGCGACTGCATACCAGAAGCCAGATCGTGAAAATCGCCAAACCATGCCGGCCATTTTTCGCGCATGCGACCCACTTCCTGATCGGTCATGCGACCCAGCAAATGCCGGGCGATGACATGCGGCATGTGGTTGGGATGATCCTCGGACTGGCTGATCCGGGCGCGGACAATTTGATCAAGCGCGGATGTGGCGCGTCGGTCATCGCCGCCCGACCAGTAAATCACGGCTTGAAGCAATGGAACCCACAATGCCCTTGCGTTGTTTCGGGGAATATCGCGCCCGACTTCCTGCAAACGCCTCACGGAACCGGCATAGTCGGACACGGCCAGCGACATGGCCGCAACAAGCCGGGTTTCCTCATCCGGCTGAAACAACTGAACCACCATGCGCTTTCTGATCTGACCATCGCGTCCTCGCACATCCTCAATGGTATAAATCTGCTCTTCCGGCTCCGGCGGCCTTTGCTGGGCCGGAGTCGCGGATTTGGCCGGCGGGCGCGCCGTGGTTGTCGTCACCGGCGGAGGTGGTTTGGCTTTTTCCGCCTGGTACCACTTCCATGTTCCAAACCCGACGCCAAAAATGACCATTATGGCGACGGCGGCGATTATACGCGATGCCTTGCCGGCGCTTTGAGATTTCCCTTTCGCCGTTTTTTTCGCTTCCCGGGCCGCTTCCAGGGCGACGTTCATATCGCTTTTTAGCGATGCCGAATTGGGATACCGCAGATACGGATCGGCGGCCATCATGCGGTTGATCAGCTCAACGGTTTGCGGTTGAAGATTCTGGCGCAATCCACGTATATCCGGCGGAGGATGTTTCAAGCGGGCCAGCACGACATCGGCCGCGGTTTTGCCTTCAAAAGGAGGCTGTCCGGCCAAAGCGTGGTACATGGTTGCGCCTAAACTGTAGATATCTGACCGGTGGTCAGCCAGGTTTCCGCGCGCGCGCTCCGGCGATATATAATATGGCGTTCCCCAGATTTCCCCCCGGTTCTTCTGGGCGTTGACAAATTGCGCCAATCCGAAGTCCACGATTTTCGCCGTGCCGTTGTTGTCGATCAGCACATTTTCCGGCTTGATATCGCCGTGAACCAAACCCACCTCATTGGCGGCCTTCAAACCTTCCGCGACATCCAGCGCGATTTTGAGAAGTTTCACTTCGTCCATCGGCTCGGTCTTGGTGAACATATGGTTCATTTTGCCGCCAGTGACCAACTCCATGACAATATAAGGTTGTCCGTTTTGCTGACCGCAGGAGTAAATCTGGACGATGTTGCGGTGATTCAACGCGGCGGCGGCTTGCGCCTCGCGAATGAAACTTTCCACCAGCTTGGCATCTTCACCCAGGGCGGCTTTCATAACCTTGATGGCAACAAATCGATTGAGCGCGGTATCCAGCCCGCGATAAACGGCGCCCATCCCGCCTGATCCCATTTGTTCCACCAGCAGAAATTGGCCCAACAAAACCGGTATGGTCATCTCCGTCGCGCAATGCGGACAATTAATGCGTGAAAAGGCCGGGCGGCCCGTGACATCGATTTCCTTCCGGCATTTCGGACATGCCATGCGGTCAACCGGCGTGGATATGAGGTCCTGATCCATGTCAAAATACTAGCAGAAGCAAGATTAGAATAAAACTGAAAGGATTCAGCGTCCGGAAATCCAGGCGCGAATCGCCGGCGCCGAGGGGTCATTCGGCGCCAATGCCAGGAACCGTTCGTAGTGTTGTCTGGCCTTCGCCGTGGTCTCCGGCTTGCCAGAAAAAATCACCCCCAGCGCATAATGTCCGACAGCATAATTGGGGCGTTTTCCCACCACGTCTTCCAGCATTCTCACCGCCGTGGCGTCATCACCGGCTTCGCGATACAACAGCGCCAGATTGTACTGGGCGTCGACCATATCGGCATTCAATCGCAGGGCATGGTGATAAGCGGCGCGGGCAAGTTCGTTCTCGCCTTTCATCGCATAACAAATGCCAAGATTGTAAAATGTGCCGGCGATTTGGTCATCGTTCTCAAGGGAACGCAGGTAAAAATAGACCGCGCGATCCCAATCCTTTTGATCGCGGTACGTGTCGGCGCGGCGGAAGGATTGAACGGCGGCATCGGTGTTTCGGGTGGTCGGAGGCCGATAGTCAAGCTGGCGAACCGTCGATGTTTCCCGTGGGCGAAGCGGTGCGGGCCGGTTTCCTGCTCCAGGGGTTGGCGCCAGCGTTTCCGCGCGGGTTAAAGCGCGCGACGCACGTGAATCTCCGGGAAATGCGGCGGCAAATTCCCGGTACGTCCGCGCGGCGCTTTCCGGCAACTCAAGGTTCCGGTCATACAATACCGCCAACTCCCATGCGGCATCGGCATTGCGGGGATCCGATGCCAGCGCATTCCGGTAGCGCACCATGGCGGTCTCAAAATCCTTGTTTTGCAAAGAAATACGCGCCAAACCGACTTGTGCGGGGGCGTAATTGGCATTGAGCGTCGCGGCCTGGTTGAATGATCGGGCGGCTTGGTCAAATCGTCCGCGCTCAAACAAATGCTGACCGAGCAATACATGGGCGCGGGGTTGATCGAGCGCGACGCGAACAGCTTCGCGATAGGCTTTTTCCTGCAACTCCACCTGTCGATCTCCTGCCGCCAGCTCCGCCGCCCGCACATATAAATCGATGGCAGGTTGCAACTGCCCGGCCCGGGCGCGCTCTTCAGCCTGGCGCAACATGGCATCATAGGGCGACTCGCGTACAGCGGTTGTTTCAACCCGCGGTGTCACGGTTGGTGTTGCGACGGGAGCCGCAGTTGGCGCGGCTGGCGGCGTCACTTCCGCCGTCAGATCCTCCGAAGGCGGTATGAATATTTCACCGGATTCGGCTTGGGATTTTATTGTGCCGGACTGGTCCAGCCTGGCCAGGGCCGACCGAGCTATAGGCACCCGTTCATCACGGGGCACCGCCGAAATGAAACGTTTATAAAAAGCGCGCGCCTGATCAGCATCTCCAACCTGCATATCATATACGACAGCGAGGTTAAAAAGTGACGGCGCGTGGCGGGTATCAATTTCCAGCGCATACATGAACGCTTCGATGGCCTGGGCCGGTTGCTCCATGGCCGCATGCACCAGACCGATCGAATGATAAATACGCGCGGAGCGAGGCGCGCGATCCAGCGCGGTGTATAGAGAATTACGCGCATGAATAAATTGATCGCGCTGGAAATACAGGTCCGCGAGGTATTCAAGAGGCCGGGGATCTTCGCGGTTCATGCCGGCGGCTTCGTTCAGGTAGCGGGAGGCGCTCCGCATATCGTCGCGTTCTCCGGCCAGCACACCCAGATTGTATACCGGCTCGATCAAGTTTGGATTCAATCGTCGGCTGTCCTCAAATGCCGTTACGGCTTCCTGAAACTGCCCCAGCCGCCAGGCCGTGATGCCGAGATAGTTGTGCGCCATTGCATTGTCCACATGACCGGGGCGTCGGGCGATGGCCTTTTCGAAAAACGACTTCGCGCGAACGTAATTATCGCGCCGTAATTCACGCAAACCGGCATCAATTTCCTTCTGGCCCGCCGGTTTGGAACACGCGGAAGCCAGCAAAACGAAGGAAAGCATCCCCGCAAAGAAAACAAACGATATTTTTGACGGAAATTGCATAATATAATCGCACAGTAAATCAGAGAATATGCATTCGCAAGCGCAGAAAAGCTTGAACGAGCAAGCTTGTTCTTGCCCAATTCAATTCAGCATGCGTTAATACATCCACTTTGCAAATTCAAACCGACAAACCCATTGCTTTTTTCGACATCGAGGCCACCGGGATTAATTTCCGAACCGACCGCATCATCGAACTGGCCATCGTAAAAATCCACCCCGACGGCTCAAGGGAAACCCACGAGTTTTTATTCAACCCGGAGCGACCCATTCCCGCCGAGGCATCCGCGGTCCACGGCATCAACGACGAAGATGTGAAGGATTGCCCCACCTTCAGCCAAACCGCGCCTCAAATCGCCGCGATTCTTCACGATTGCGACCTGGGCGGTTACAATGTCATTCATTACGACATCCCCCTACTGCAGGCGGAATTCGAACGCGTTGCATTACCCTTTGACATAGAAGGCCGGCGAATTGTTGATGCCCAGAAAATATTTCATAAAAAGGAGCCGCGCGACCTGACTGCGGCCCTGGCGTTTTATTGCAATGACCAGCACACCGGCGCACACGGGGCTTTAAGCGACGTCGAGGCGACCATCCGGGTTCTGGACGGTCAGATGCACAGATACCTGGACCTTCCCCGCAACATTGATTCCCTTTCGGAATTCTGTGATCAACGGGACCCGAGTTGGGCCGACCGAAAAGGGCGGTTTAAATGGGTAAACGGGGAGTTGATCATCAATTTCGGCAAAAAACAGGGCAAATTATTGAAAGAAATTGCTCGTTATGAACCCAGCTTCCTGCGTTGGATGATCACCAGCAGTTTTCCACCCGATGTTACCGCCATTGCCCGCAACGCCCTCGAGGGTAAGTTTCCCGAACCTCCCTTACCCAGCGGAAGCACGGCAAATGGGGACCAATGATCATGGACTTTCGGAAGCCGGTCGTTACCTGACAGAGTCGTCCGGGATTTACCTAAACGTTATGAAAATCGGTATTCGTCGATCAGGCGTTTTTCGGTTCCACCTTCGCCGATGATCTTGGCGACTACTTCCACATAAGGCTGGATGGTGTTGGACTTGAGCTTGTGGCGCAGGAGGTCGTCGACCTGGAATACGCCGGCGGAATTGGCCATATTGACCGTGATGCGCACCGGATGTTTTTCTCCTTTGTCGATTTTAACACTGTCAATGGCCAACGCCGATACGGAGTGGATATTGACCTGGCCCTGCTTGAAGGGAATACGTGAACGCCCTTCCGACATGTCGGTCGCGTCGGCAACCTTGAGTGCGCCGGCTTCTATGGTCAGACAACGTTCATCCGCATCGTGGGCGATGATAGCATGCAAGACTTCCGCCACCATGATGGTCAATTGAGGATCCTGATAAATTTTGCCAAGCAATTGTCGCGCCTTCGGATAGGCCAACCAAAGACTGTAGCGCTCGTGTTGATCTCGATGGACGCTGATACCCAGATCGTGCATGCACGCGGCGGTAACCACCACCAACTCACCGTCTTCGGCAGTCATGCCATAATTCTTCACAATGCTTGGTTCCACGCCGCCTTCAACCAGCAAACGATAAATCCTCAAGGCGGAATTGGCGACGATCCGAATGTGAACTTCGCCGTGATCGCTGATACCGCAACGGTCCACGGCATTAATGTTCGCACACTTCCACATTTGGTTTAATTCGACATCGGCTTGAATCGCATCGACCAATTGTTTTAACTTGGCATTATCTTTGACTGGTATGTTGAAACTCATAATGGTTAAGCATGAAACGGACGCGGGGAGTTGTAAACAAGATAAATGCGGTTAAATAGTCCATCCTATTGGCTGACCGGCCTGATATTGACGTTGGGACTGATGACCCTTGCCCTCGCCCAGACCAGCCACACGGTCCGCACCGGCGAAACGCTTGATGCCATCGGCAAGCAATACGGGGTTTCCCCATCCGCCATCGCCCGGGCCAATGAAATTGACAATCCGAACCGGATTCGCACCGGCATGGAGTTGAAAATTCCCGACGGCGCCAACGCTCCGGTTCGTTACGAAGTTAAACCCGGCGATACGCTGGGGTCGATCGCCGTGGCTCATGGAACCACGACCAAAGCATTGATTGAGGCAAATGAAATATCCCGCCCCGACAGACTCCGGGTAGGCGACAGCCTGGTAATTCCCTCCGGGGGCAAATCTCCGGTGGTGGCGCGCCATCCACTTCCCGAATCCATGCGGCGCCTGCTGGACGCCACTCCGGTCACTCCGAACAAATGGCGTTACATCGTGATCCATCACAGCGCAACCGCCAACGGATCCCTGCAAGGAATGGAAATGTACCACCGCCAGAAGCGGCGCATGGAAAACGGGCTGGCCTATCACTTCGTCATCGGCAACGGACGCGGGATGCCGGACGGCCAAATTGAAATCGGAAATCGGTGGAAGCGTCAGATCAAGGGCGGGCATCTGGCCAACGACGCCATGAACGAAGTTGCCATCGGCATTTGCCTCATTGGAAATTTCGAGGTTGATCGCCCCACCGAAGCACAAATGCGAAGCCTGTATGCGCTGGTTTCCTATTTGAACCGGCGTTGCAATATTCCAAAAAGCCGGGTGCAAACCCATCAGCAGATCAACACAAAACCGACGGCATGCCCCGGTAAACTTTTTCCGTCCCAGACATTTATTCGCAATTTGTAAAAACGAAAATCGGGCGGTGGAGATTTAACGTCTGTCGCGAACTATCCGGAGGAAAAAGGTCATGCTTCGGGCGGCGATTCGTAGTCGGCCACGGCTTTCAACATTTCCTGCACGGAAGCGGGTTTGATTCCGAGCCGGCGATTGCGATGACCGATCTTGAACGCGATCAGCCATTGCTTAAACAATACAGCATACGCATCCATCAATCCATTGCGGGGATCATAGATGTTGGTGGATTCAGAGGAAACGCCGTTAAGTTCAATGGCCTTGAATCCTTTTCCGGCGCGCAAATCATCGAGGGATTCCGCGCGGATGTCAAACCGTCCGAGGTAAAACCCATCGAAGCCCTGGGCAAGCTCATCCATCGCACGCTCAAGCTCAATGGTTTTGATCCAACGTCCGTCCTGAAACAAGGAACCCCGGCAATGCGTTCCCAATTCAACCAACTGTATCATTTCATCCTCAACCGGGACCATATACCGGCGCTCATCCATCTGCCGGAGATAAAACGGTGCCATGGCAACCGCGCGGGGATCTTTCAGCACAAGATGCTCGAGGTCATGCTTTCCATTCCCGATCACGATCGGGAATCTCTTCTCCGTAATGGAAAAAATATGGCCGCGTGGTTGCCCGGGCATTCGATAATAGAAAATTCCGAATTCAAAGCCCGGCACGTATTCCTGAACCAGGGTATCCGGCCGTGGTGTTTCAAAGTATGCACGCAAAGCATTTTCATTCCGGATGACGGCAACACCTGCCCCCCGTTGGCCGACATCCGGTTTTAACACTACGGGAAATGATAATTGATTCCGGTCAAAAAAATGAATAACTGCGCGTTCCTTTTGTTGCGACGTCAAGTCGGCCGCAATCAACTCCGTGCGTGCGATCAAATCCCGACGCTCTTTAAACCCATCCAGCATTGCTTTTTTTGATTCGCCGATAAACCCGCCGAGACGAATGGCCGGATTGGCGGCAGTAAACAATGCGACACTTCGGTACCGAAGACCCAGCAGAAGAATGTAGCCAAGCACCGGGGGATAAATGATCCATTGCGGCCAGTATTCCCAGCGCGTCAGGCGCCGCCAGCGCGACAACAGCAAACGGCGGCCCTTGAAACTGAACAATGGAATGACGATTTTGAACAACAGCCACAACAGCAACGCCGTGGCGGTGATTGCCGCCAGCGTATATAATTTATAAGTAAACAAGGTCTCAATGATCTGCTGGCCGATTTTCATCGACAGCCATACGAGCAAAGGCGCCCAAATCAGACCCGCGAATAAAAAGAAAATGAAAAACACCCAGAATTTTGTGTGAAGCATGCCGGCGGTAAAAAATGTGGGAAATCGACTGCCGGGCACAAAACGGCTAAGCAAAACCACCACCGGTCCTTTTCGCGCAAACCACTTGGAACTCTCACGAATGGCCGCCTCCTTGATCATCCACTTAAGAGGCGGTTTTCGAAGCGCCGACTTTCCGAAATGATGGCCGGCCCAGAACAACAACAAGTCGCCCACAAATATTCCGAGAAATGCCCCGCCCGCCGCAGTCCAGTAGTCAATCACGCCCTGGGTGGCCAACAAACCCGCGCTGATGCAGGCAAGGTCCTCGCTGATCAGCGTCGCAAGCGCAATCAGCAGAATCATGACCACCATGGCCACCCCCACCGCCTTGTCGACATCCGCCGGATTGAACGGTTGCACGGATTTTTCCACACGCGACGGATCGGCATTTTCCCGGACCACGGCACGCCCGCCTTGCACAAGCGCGATGAAATCATGAATCAACCCGTTCACTTGCTCCGTTTTTTTGAATGCGATCTTGTGTCCGCCCCGGAGCATGGCCAATTCGCTTTGCGGAACCAGGCGTCTTGATTCCTGCGCGGTTCCCGGCGGCACAAGAATATCGTCACGACCGTGGATCAACAACATGGGGCCGGGATAACTTTTAAGGTAATCACGGTGGGGTCGCAGGTCGGAATCGAAAAAGTTCCGCGCATACGCGGTGTTTAACATCATGGTATCGAGCAGGCCGAAATGCGGAATCAATATGGCCGCGGCGCCGATGGCGGTAAGTTGCAACCCGTGCAAGGCTCGGTTCAATCCATAAATCCCCAACAACTCGAATTCCTGCACACCAATGGAGGACACCAGCGTCAGCGATGCGATTTGATCCGGGGCCTGTTTCTGCAATTCAAGCGCAACGCCCCCGCCCTGGCTGTATGCCACGACATGCGCATTGGAAACCCCCAGAATATTCATCAGGCGATGCAGGTAGGCGGCCATTGCGGTAAAGGAATAATCGGGGATCGTACGCGTTGAACGCCCGAACCCCGGAAGTTCCGGCGCAACAACCCGGTAGCGCCCGCCCATGGATTCCACAAGAAATCGCAGGTCGGACGATCTCATCGGGCTTCCGTGAATCAATACGACGACCGGCGCATCCGAATTTCCCGGCGGACGCAGGTCGTGATACACCATTTCCACGCGCCCATCCTGAAAATTCCCCTCCGCAAATTCCGGTAGCGTTACCACCTGGTGATGCAATTGCGGTCGGGCATGATGACCCTGTTGATGACGAACCACATTGGAGGCAATCAACAGGAGCGCATAAATCAGCAACTTGTAACGTCGCGGAAGTAGGCGCTTTTTCTTCATGGTTGTCATGCCTGAACCTTACAAAACCTCAAGTTACATCAATCGTATATTCACGACATTCTTCCGGCAACTCAACGTCAACGCCGGCGGCATCCTGAAGCGACTTGGCCATTTGTTTCAACGCTTCATCCGAATAATGCGGATACAAATGAACCGGCATCATCAAACCCGGACGCGTGTCTTTTACAAATTTCGCCACCGGTCCGAAGCAGGCGTGCCGTTGATTTTCCGACTCCTGTTCGGCGGCATCTGCGTCGTTTAACCATAGCTCATGCAATAAAACCTTTACGCCACGCACCTGCGACGCATTTTCCGGCATGACCACGGTGTCGGTAACGTAGGCCAGCGCGTCGTCGAACTTCAGCCCTACGGATCCTCCCGGATGCTTTTGGGGCCATACCTGGACGTCATGTCCGCCGATCCTCACCTTGGCCTGATTGAGCGAATGAATTTGGATGGTGGTTTTATCGAGTAGATAGGAATTAAGCGGCGGTGAAAAATACCGCCTGATTGCCTCCACCGGGTCGGCCTGGATGTACGGGCACACCGGCGCATGTATGTGAAGCGTTCCCTTCCGCCACGCGGTGAAGGCGTAGTACAATCCTACACTGTGGTCGACATGATAGTGGGAAAGCAATAAATGAAGTTCGCGATAAGGTTCCAACAAGGCCTGAATCGACGGCTCATGCAGGCGAGCGGCGCCGGTCCCGGCATCCAGCATAAATGCGGCATCTTCGAATAACACAAGAAAGCAGGAGGTATGCCGTCCGTTGATCGGAAGATAGCCGTTGATACCCAGAGGAATCAGTCTCATGACCGGTCACTTGGGCGGTATGTATATTCATCCGATGGAAATTGCCCGGATTCCACTTCGGCACGATATTCTGAAACAGCCTTGTTGATGGCTTCACCCAAACGCGCATATTGCTTGGCAAATTTCGGGACATGACCACTGGTCAGTCCAAGTACATCGTGAATGACCAGTACCTGGCCATCGCATTGCGCTCCGGCTCCGATGCCGATGGTGGGGATTTCGATTGCGGCGGTGATTTGCGCCGCGACATCGGGCGGCATGCCTTCCAATACAACCGCAAATGCACCAGCTTCGGCAACTGCGTGCGCATCTTCAAGCAGTCGTTGCGCATCACGTTCGGTTTTGCCCTGTACCCGGTAACCACCGGCGGATTTCACGCTTTGCGGAAGAATACCAATGTGCCCGAGCACGGGAATTCCGTTGGATGTCAAAGCCTCGATGGTCGGGGCGCGCACCACGCCGCCCTCCAACTTCACCGCATCGGCGCCCGCCTCCTTCAAACAACGTCCGGCGCTTAACAACGCTTGTTCGAGCGAGGCCTGATACGTCATGAACGGCAGATCGGTTATTACCAGCGCATTTTTCGCGCCGCGGACAACGGCGGCGGTGTGATGTATAATTTGATCAAGGGTGACCGGCAGGGTGGAGTCGTAACCCAGCATGGTCATGCCCAGGGAGTCGCCGACAAGTATACAGGGGATGCCCGCTTCGTCCAAGAGCCGGGAAAAGGTGAAATCACCCGCGGTCAGCATGGCGATTTTTTGTTTGCCTTTCAGCGCCCTGATTCGTGGCGCAGTCCATTTGATATTTGTCATAGAAAACCTGTCGGTAATGGATGTTACCAGATGTCAGGCAATTTGACCACTTCTTCGCCTGCGGGCAGGCCGGCCAGGAGATCTTCAATGGTCAGATTGGTGGTCGCCAACACCAGTTCAGGCCTCACTTCGGCCAATGGTTGGAGAACGAATCGACGTTTGAGACACTGGGGATGAGGCAATTTGAGCGTCGGAGAGTCGATGATCAGCGAGCCGGCGTATAACATATCGATGTCCAAAGGACGCGGCGCGTACTGGTCCTCGGTGCGGCGGCGACCGATTCCCGCTTCAATTTTCATCATTTCCTGTTGCATGGAAAGCAAAGGGATCGGACAAAGTATCACCAGCACCGCATTGATGAACTTCAGATGCCGGTATTCTTCTTTGACGCCAATCGGTTCGGTTTCATACAAACTGCTTTGTTCGAGAAACTCAACGCCGGGCAACGCCAGAACCGAAGCCTTGGCGGCTTTCAGGTTGGCAATCCGGTCGCCCTGATTGGAGCCAAAACCCAGACCTATTTCCAATATGCGTGTTTCGCTCACAGGCCGAGCACATCCTTCATTGAATAAAGTCCCGGCTTGCGTCCAACCACCCAGGCGGCGGCCCGCAATGCTCCAATGGCAAACGTATCGCGACTGGTCGCCCGGTGCGAAAATTCAATGCTTTCGCCATTGGTGGCGAAGATGACCGTATGATCGCCGACAAAATCGCCGCCGCGCACCGCATGAAATCCGATTTCCCGTTCAGGGCGAATTTCCTTGCTGACGCCTTCACGGCCATGCACGGAAACCTCGTCGAGATTCCAATCCAGCCCTTTGGCGACGGCCTTGCCGAGTCCGAGGGCCGTGCCACTCGGCGAATCCTTTTTCAACCGGTGGTGACGCTCCACGATTTCCACGTCGTACCCTTTTCCCTTCAAGGCCCGCGCCGCCTCCTCCAGCAACACGAACAACAGGTTGACGCCCAAACTCATGTTTGGCGCCATCACCACCGGAATCATTTGCGCCGCTTTTTCCACTTCCGCTTGTTGCTCGGCGGACAAACCGGTGGTTCCCACCACCCAGGCCTTTTTCCATTCCGCCAGTCGCGCGGCGTTACCGGACGTTCCCTGATGCGATGTGAAATCAATCACGACATCCACCGACGTTGCGGCTTCGGCAAGATCGGTCTTCAACAAAATTCCCGGCGCCACTTCCTTGTTGCGGTCAGGGTGATCCCACAGATCAATGGCCGTGCCGAGACGAAGCCCCGGCACCGCGCCATCCATCAGACATCGGATGATGGTTTTGCCCATCCTTCCGCCTGCGCCGAGAACAGCCACACCGGCTTCAGCATGTTGTGAATCAGAAGACAAAGTACACCTCACTCCAATTAATCGTTATTCAATCAGATAATTCCGGCGGCGGTCAGCGTTTGCTTCAGCCGCGCCTTGAGTGCGTCAGACATCTCGCACAAAGGCAGACGATAAATTTCCTCGATGCGCCCCATCATTGCGAGCGCCGCCTTGACCGGAACCGGATTGGTTTCGATGAACAAATCCGTGAACACCTTGTAGTACTGGTAATGAATCCGCCGGGCTTCATCCCAACGTCCGGCCAGCGCCGCCGACACCAGGCGGGACACTTCCGCCGGAATGATATTCGATGCCACACTGATCACACCGACACCGCCCAACGCCATCATCGGTAACGTGAGCGCGTCATCGCCCGACAAAATTTCAATATCGCACACACTGCGAATCTGGCTGACGCGGTCAGCGCTTCCGCCCGCTTCCTTGATGGAGACGACATGCGGATGCTTCGATAATTCCGCCACAACATCGACGGGAATATCGCGCCCGGCTCGTCCCGGAACATTATACAGAACCACGGGAAGACCGAGATCGGCCACCGCGCTGAAATGCCGGATCAACCCTTCGCGGCTGGGCTTGTTATAATAAGGGGTGACTTGCAATGTCGCGTCGGCGCCGGCCGCCTTCGCATGCCGCGTCAATTCGATCGCCTCGTCCGTGGAATTCGCCCCTGTTCCGGCGATAACCTTGATACGCTTTTTGCAGATATTAACCGCGGCCTCGATGACACGATTGTGCTCGTCATAATTTAATGTAGGCGACTCGCCTGTCGTGCCGACCGGAACGATGCCGACAACCCCGCCCTCGATCTGGAAATCAATCAATTCCCGGAACCGGACCAGATCGACTTTACCGCTTCGATCAAACGGCGTTACAATAGCTGTATATGTACCCTCTAACATGATCTCACCTGTCTCCGTCAAAACTTTCCAATCATTGGAAAAAATGGACACTAACTTTTCCAATCATTGGAAAAAAGCATTATTTACAGCATGATTGTGGCAGACCTTGATTTTCAAGGTATTGCGGGGTATCGATTTCTGCCATGTACTGCTTTTTGTTGGTTTCATTTGCTTTTTTGATCACCGTTTTCCCGACGTTGGGAAGAAGCCCGGATCGGGAAATTCTCGGGTTTTCCGTAGCCACCAATGTCGGATTTGGCTTTAACGTTCATGTATTGGGCAATCATCCGGATATCGGGTCTTGGATATCCACCAATGCCGTGAAGCTTCGCTGGACGGCAGGTAACATTTGGACCGGCCAGGTCGCCGTTCAAAAAGGCACGGAGCTTGAATATAAATATGTTGCGCGGGATGGCTCGCCTTCGGCGTACACAAACATCAGCAACATTGTCTGGGAATCCGGAGCCAACCGCCAGCGATCGGTACCGGCGGCGGATGATCCTCCTGCGCCTGGAAAAACCGTTTATTATTATTCGGCCTGGACCAGCGCGACCCTGCTGGTGATTTCGGAAACCAATTTCCCCGCTTATCCGATGACCCGCATCGGTCCCGGACGAAGCGAGGGCGAATATCTTTATCGCGCGCAAAATGTCGGCGAAGCCGGCGAATGGTTGGAATTTGTGCCCAACGGCTGGTTTAACAACACGAACTACTGGGACAATCCGCCATACGTCGACTTCAACAACAATTACTTCACACCACTTGATGCGTTTATTCTGCAGGATGGCAACATCTACAATTACTGGCCATCCAATGTCGTCTCCGCGCCCCGGGTGATTTCCAATTTTGTGAATTCAAGCCAAGGTGAAATTACCGGACGCTTGATTCGTATTTACCTGCCACGCGGATATGACAGCCACCCGGAGCGCCGTTATCCGGTGCTGTACATGCAGGATGGAACCAACGTTTTTTCGCCGGGCGGAAGTTTCGGATCGTGGGATGCCGACCTGATCGCCACGCGTGAAATCAGCCAGGGACGCATGAGGGAAACAATCATCGTCGCGATCGACAACATGCCGAATCGCCGCGTCGAATACAATCCCCCCGGCAGTACGTACCCCACCGAGCCGCCCGGACACGCCGACAAATACCTCAAATTTCTCGCCGACAATGTGCGCCCCACCCTCGATTTCAACTTCCGGACGTTGAACGAACGCCGCAACACGTTTGTTGGCGGCTCGTCGATGGGCGGTATTTTCAGCGTGTATGCCGGCTACGACACCAATTTATTCGGCGGCATCATCGCCATGTCGCCCGCCTTCACCCGCGCCACCAACTACATGGCCGCATTGTGGAGTCGGGAAAAAACCCCGATCCGCATTTACATGGACACCGGCTCGGCCGAGGGACAGGTCGGCATTACTCCGGGTGGCGATTATTGGGAATCACCCTGGCAGGGATACGATATTTTCCTTTCTCATGGATTCGCGCCCAACCATGACTTGATGATGCGCGTTGGCCACGGCCATGGCCACAACGAAGCGGCCTGGCGGGCGCGACTTCCCTTTGCTTATCGATTTATTCTGAATGTCCGGGACGAACCAAACCGGATCGCGCAAAAAGAATGGCCACCGGATGTTTCTGCCATGCCATCACCCGGAATGATGACATTCAACACGCTTCAACACTTCAACTATCAACTTGATGAAAAAACCGGCGAACAGTGGAATCCCACCGACGTCGTTTATCGCGAAACAAACGCCTGGTCCTCCGCGTTCTCACTAACCATCCCGATCCATCACACGACGGTATGGCATCGCGTTTCGTGCAGACCGGCTGAATGATTTACTTCGCAATCGGGATAATGCGATCCACGGTCATCAAGGCGCTCTTGATGCAATCCGGCATGCCAATGCCGTGGTAAGAGCTTCCGGCAAGATGCAAACCGCCGACCGACGCGGCCAGCGCATCCATCTTTTCCACACGGGATGGATGGCCGACATCGTATTGCGGATTGCCTTTATGCCACTGGTAAACACGGTGAAGCATCGGCTTTGCGGTAATCCCGAACAATACGGCGAATTCATCGCGCACCATGTCAATCAATGCGTCTTCATCCTGTTCGGCCAGCGCCTCGTCGCGGTATCCACCAACAAACGCACGCAACAGTACGCATCCCGGCGGCGCGCGATGTTTGAATTTGGTTGAAGCCCAGGTGCAGGCAATGAGACGGCGTTTTTCACTGGCCGGAATCAAAACGCCAAAACCATCCAACGGACGATCCGCCGGAATGTCATCCAAAAGATAGGCCAGTGAACATGTCGCCGTGCTGACAAACCGGATCGCACCCATCATGCGTGACAATTCTTCGTTCAGGGGCGCGACCAATCCGGCGGCGCGATGCGCGGGAATGGCCAGCACCACATCATCGCAAGGCAGTGTTGCCGGGCCGTTACCGGACAATGAAAGCGTGTATTTTCCATCGCAACGTTCGATGGCGGTGACGGAAGTGTCGGTCCATATCGTTCCGGTCAACCGCGCAATGAGCGCGTCGACAAGCTGGCGCATACCACCCTTCAAGGAGTTAAACATGGCATTTCCCGCCGCCGGCAAACCCGTCCGCCTGGGTGGATTCTTTTTCATTGCTTGCGCCGCGCGAATCAGGCTTCCGTATTTCTTTTCCATCTCCAGAAACATCGGAAACGCGCCGCGCATGCTCAACCGGTCCGGATCGCTGACAAAAATTCCGGCCATCAACGGACCGGCAAATTTATCCACAGCTTCACGTCCGAGACGTCGACCAATAAAATCGCCCAACGATTCGTCGTCCGCCGCCGGACGCGGAGGCAGAAAGTATTCCATCGCCATGCGCAATTTTCCAAGCGGCGAAATGAGCGGCGTCATCAGAAAAGGCTTCAGCCTGGTGGGAATACTCAACCGGAATCCGGACGGCAATTGCACGAGTTTGCCGCGATTCAACACATACACTTTGTTTTCAAGCTGGTTGTTCGGGAGCAACAACTCCGCCAGGCCAAGTTCATGGCACAAGGCGAGGCACCACGGCTTATCCGTCACAAACGAATCGGGTCCGCCTTCGATTACAAACTCGCGCTCATGATCCGTGACAATTTTTCCGCCGACCTGACTCCGCGAATCAATAAGCGTGTAACGAACATCGACCCCTTGTTCTGCCGCGCGTTTTTGAAGGTAAAACGCAGTGGCAAGTCCCGCGATACCTGCACCGACAATGGCTACATGCCGACCCATCAGCTGGCGGCTCCTGCGGATTGATTGAGTTTAAAGTTGTGAACCAGATCAACAAGGTGCGCCACGTTTGCCGGGTCCGTCTGCTTTAACACGCCATGACCAAGATTGAAAATGTAGCCTGGGCGATTTGCGACCCGCTCCATAATGGCGTTTGCTCGCCGGGTAATCATATCCTTGCCGGCCAGCAGTATTACCGGGTCAAGATTACCCTGCACGGCGATGCCGGCGCCGAGACGGTTCCATGCATCAAGAATGTCGATGCGCCAATCGATGCCGATCACACTGCCGCCCGCTTCCCGTAATTCAGCAAGCAATCCAGATGCTCCGGTTGCAAAATGAATGGCCGGCACATCGGGATGCTTCACGTGCAATACATCGAAGATGTAACGAGAGTATGGCAGGACGTATTCGCGATAGTCGTCGGGACCCAGCAGGCCGGCCCAACTATCAAAAACCTGCACGGCTTGCGCGCCGGCATCAATCTGCCGAAGCAGATAATCGGACGAAGCACGGGCCAGGCGCCCCATCAACCCATGCCAGGCGCCGGGTTCGCTGTACATCATCTGCCGGGCGCGATCAAATTCCCGCGATGATTTTCCCTCGATGGCATAACACGCCAAGGTGAATGGCGCGCCGCAGAACCCTATCAACGGAAGTTTCCCGTCCAGTTCGCGGCGCGTGAGCTTGATCGCGTCAATGGTAAACTCCGTTGCCTCCGGATCGGCCTGTTCAGACCATGACGCAATGTCCGCCGCGCACACGGGATTTTCAATCACCGGTCCGACGCCGCTGACAAACGTTAACTTCAATCCGAAACCCTCGAGAATCGGCAGAATATCCGAGAAAATAATCGCGGCATCCACCCCGAAGGCCCGCACCGGTTGCAGTGTCACCTCCGTGGCGATTGCGGGATCGCGAATCATATCGAGCAGGTTGTGCTTTGAACGAATGGCGCGGTATTCCGGCATGTAGCGTCCGGCCTGGCGCATCAACCATACCGGCACACGGTCCACCGGCTCCCGGCGACATGCTTTGAGAAACCGGTCGTTCACGCCACGACCTGTTGCCATGCCGCCTTGCCGATAAAGAACGGCCCGAGGCTTTCCAGAAATTCCGATGTTTGCCGCGTCTTGCGCATCGCCTGCACCATGGCTGACAACGGAAAAAGTTCTTTGCCGATAAGGCCGATCACGAAATCGTTGTCATTTTTGTCCAGCCCCCGGCAATCCAGCCTGATGTCGTAGCCGAAGTCACCGGCGCTGAACAATGCGCCGAGTTTGCCGTGCTCGCCGAGGATTTCCTTTTGCTCTTCCGCAGGAAGCTTCTCGAAAGCGCCGGCGCGACGCAACGGATACCAAACCGCCCACGGCCAGTCAGGGTTGGTCAGGCGTTGTATCGGGCGGTTCACGAGTACATGATCGAGGTCCGCCTCGTAGCCGATTGAGTATGACCGCCCGAGCATCGTGTACTCCGGCTTCGGCATGAGATCGGCAAAAACGTCCTGATGAAAAAGATCACGCCAGGGACCCAGGAAAAAATCGGGCGATTCGCTTGCGGTCATGATTCCGATGCCCAGCGGATCGTTGATGTCGCGATAAACCGCGACCGGCGCCTTGACCTTGCGCACGGCTTCAACAACCGCGTCGAGGTTCGAGCATTCGCCAAACACCTGGAGTTGCATGAATAAGCGTCGATCGGAGCGGATGATGTTGCCACGCACGTCACGGCCTTTTTCACTCAAGTCCGGCAGACCGGTTTTTTCGTCGACAGGCAGACTCATTATGACAATTCCTCAAAAGCGGCGGACCATGCCGCCACGGTTTTACTGATGTGTTCATCCGTGTGGGCCACGGAAAGGAAACTTACCTCAAATGGCGATGGCGGCATGTAAACGCCATGTCGAAGCAACGCATGGAATGCTTTGACGTATTGATCCTTGTTCGTGCGCATGACGTCGTCGAAGTCGTGGACGGCATGATCGCAGAAAAACACCGAAAACACACTGCCGAGTGTCGGGATCGAGACTTCGATGCCGCGACGTGACGCGGCGTTGCGAAGCGACGCCACAAGAAATGCCGTTTTTTGCTCAAGCGCGGCATACGGCTGATTGTTTTTCAACCAGCGCAACGTGGCCAGTCCGGCGGCAACGGAAACTGGATTTCCGCTAAGCGTGCCCGCCTGATAGACATCGCCCAGCGGAGCAAGGCGCTCCATGACATCGTGCCGGCCGCCAAGCGCGCCAACCGGCATTCCGCCGCCGATGATTTTGCCAAGGCAGGTTATATCAGGACTGATGCCGCAAAGATTCTGGTATCCGCCGAAACCGAACCGGAAACCATTGATGACTTCGTCAAACACCAACAATGCGCCGACGCGGGTCGCGCGTTCGCGAAGTCCCTCAAGAAAACCCGGCTCGGGCAGAATCAGTCCGACATTCGCGGCAACCGGCTCCACAATGATTGCCGCCAGTTCATGCCCGTGAGCATCAAGAAGATGATCGACATCCTCGAGATGATTGTAGCGGGCGACCAACGTATTGGCCGCGCAGACCGCGGGAACGCCGGCGGACGAGGCGGAAGCGATACCCGCCACTCCGCTTCCGGCCTTTACCAACATGCAGTCGGCGTGACCGTGGTAACAGCCGCTGAACTTCAAGACCTTCTCGCGTCCGGTGAATCCGCGGGCGAGGCGGATCGCGGTCATGCACGCTTCGGTTCCGGAACTGACCAGTCGCACGCGTTGCATGGAGGGAATCGCGGACCGGATCAGCTCGGCCATTTCAATTTCCGCTTCGGTGGTTACGGCGTAACTGGCGCCGCGCACAACGGCCTGCTGGACAGCTTCGACAACACTTGAGTGGGCATGACCGAGAATAAGCGGACCGAACGACATGCAATAGTCGATCAGTTGCCGTCCGTCGGTGGTTTCCAGCTCCGCTCCTGCGGCCTGCCTGGCATAAATGGGATTTCCGCCGACGGACTTGAATGCCCGGACCGGGCTGTTGACCCCGCCCGGCATGACCTGCTCGGCACGCTCTTTTAGGTTTAATTCAGACATGGGCGCAAAAGTACAACAATCCCCCGGTTCACGCGAATAAATTTATAGGGGGTGTATCAGCGCCTCCGCGAGGCGCAGTATCTCATCACATGGCACGACATCGTCCAGGCGAATGCCGCAGACGGCGCGGCTACTACACCAGCGAGGTGAGCGTTTATAGTGAATACGTTTATTCGTCGCCGACACCTGCTTCAGAAGCATCGGCGATTTTCCCCGCTTCGATTCGTCCCAGGGCGTGCCCGCCCAGAACCGCCGCGCCGTACAGCCAGAAATTCCAGACCGGCACGATCTGCCCGAAACCGCCACCGACATACGTGCCATAAGCGGGATACATGATAACATATCCCTCCTTCTGGAGTTCTGTTGACTCCTCCGCAAGCAGGTAACCCAACGCATCGCTGGTCGCCTGCGCCTCGTGATACAGATTCACAAACGGTATCATGTAGACAAACGCGTACGTCCCCTTCCATTTGCGACCGGCAAAATCCTTGGCGTGACCACCTTCATGAAGCGCGATGGCGGGTATATCCGAGTAAAGATTAACCGTGTTGGAGTATGGATTATAGTGGTCGCCGCCGAAAAACCTTCCCGGCAAAATCGTATAGTGCAACCAACCCAATACGCCTATCGTGTAGCGCCACCCCGCGCCAACTGATTTATTGGCGACCAATCGCCGCCACTCGTCCCCGACATGGTAGGCGTTGAGACGGACCTTAACATGCGTCAATTGGTTGGCCTCCAGATAGCGGCGCATGATCTCCTCGGTTTCCTCGCCGATCTGGTGGTTGTCCACGCGGCGGTCCCACAAAACCAATTTTCCGAGCCAACTGCCCGGCCAAATCCAATCGGAGCGATCCAGCCATTTGTACGGTTTACCCCTTACAATCTGCGGGTCCGGAGGAACCTGTGCGTCAAGCCGCGGATCAATGTAGGTCACGCCATGCCGGTATGGAACCGTGGCGCAACCCGCACACAGAAATACCGCGCACACAAGAATTGCATGCTTCATGCATCCACTATGTCATGACACATGCCAAAAGCCAAGAGTGCACATTGAACCTGACACCCGCCTTGAACTGCAGATTTCTTGACGGGACATACGGGCATGATACTTTCAATTATTAATCACATGACGCTGACTATAAATGTGCTGATCTGCCGCGCGCCGCGATGTCGCGCATTGTCGCCTTGAAAACCAAACTCAAGCTCGAAATTCTTCCCCAGCCCGACAACACCACGTGCGGCCCAACCTGCCTGCATGCGGTGTATCGTTATTTCGGGGATGGCGTTCCCCTGCACGATGTGGTGCGCGAAGTGCCATCGTTGAAATCCGGCGGCACGCTGGGTGTCATGCTGGCCAATCACGCACTGCGACGCGGCTATAACGCGACCATCTATTCCTACAACATCCGCTTGTTCGATCCCACGTGGTTTGTATTGTCATCCGGCGAAATCAGCAAAAGACTTCGACGCCAGGCCCGTGTAAAAAAGCGCGATAAATTGCAGAAAGCGACGCACGCCTACATCGAATTTCTGGACTTGGGTGGAAAACTCAAAGTTCAGGACCTCACACCCCGGCTTTTACGCAAATACCTCAACCGGGGCATTCCGGTGCTGACGGGATTAAGCTCCACGTATCTTTATCAATCCCCGCGTGAATACGGCCCTCACGACGTGGACGACGATATCCGCGGCCAACCCGCCGGCCACTTCGTGGTGCTTCGCGGCTATGATCGCAAACGTAAATCCATTTTTGTCGCCGACCCGCTGGAAAGCAATCCGTACTCGTCCGATCATCAATACGAATTAGGTATTGAGCGGGTCATTTGTTCGATTTTACTTGGCATTGTCACCGACGACGCCAACCTGATCATCATTCAACCCAAAAGGGATACTTAACCCCATACTGCCATGTACATATTAGTAGTTGTCGACAACCCCAAATACTGGCCGCTGGACATTGAAAATGTGGAAGTCGTGTCGGCCCGGAAATACATCACAGAACCTGCATTCACCCGGATTGGCGACGCCAGGGTTTTCAATCTTTGCAAATCGTACAAATACCAAAGCACCGGTTATTACGTTTCCCTGCTGGCGGCGGCCCGTGGGCACAAGCCCATTCCCGATGTATCCACCATTCGCGACCTTCAATTCCCCACCATCGTCCGCCTCGCCTCGGAAAACGTGGAGGAGGAAATCGAAAAGTGTCTTGCCGATCACAAGGGTGACAAATTTACGTTGAGCATATATTTCGGGCGCAACCTCGCCAAACGGTACGACCGGTTGAGCATGGAGTTGTTCAACCTCTTTCGTGCCCCACTTCTTCGCGCACACTTTGCAAAAGAGGACGGCAAATGGAAATTGCAAAGCATCGGCCCCATCGCCGTCAGCGAAGTGCCGGAAAGTCATCACGGATTCATCGTCATTGTGGCATCCGACTTTTTCCGCGGACGCCACCGTCGGGTTCGCCCCAAGGCCCAACCTGTCTACTCCATGGCCATCCTTACCAACCCGAAGGATCAAGGCGCGCCATCAAACGAACGTGCATTGGAAAAATTCATCGACGCCGCCGAGAAGCTCGGGATCGACGCGGAAATCATCGACCGCGACGCCTATTCGCGGATCCCCGAATACGACGCCTTGTTTATCCGGGAAACCACATCCGTCACCAATCACACCTTCCGGTTCGCCCGCCGGGCGGAGGCCGAGGGACTGGTGGTCATTGACGATTCGCAATCGATCTTGAAGTGCACCAACAAGGTTTACCTCGAGGAACTGCTCACCCGTCATCGGCTTCCCACGCCGCGCTCCATCATCGTGCACCGGGAAAACTTCGACATGCTTCCCTACGAAATAGGCTTCCCGCTGATTCTTAAGCGGCCGGACTCTTCCTATTCCGTGGGTGTGATCAAAATCGATAACCGAGAACAACTGGAGCGCGAAGTTCCAGCCATGCTGGAAGACTCCGAATTGTTGATCGCCCAGGAGTTCCTGCCCACGGAATTTGACTGGCGCATCGGCGTTATCGACGGCAAACCCTTTTATGCCTGTAAATACTATATGGCGGGAAAACACTGGCAAATTGTTCAACGCGACGACAAAAGTGTGCGCGAAGGCCGCGTCCAGGCCATCCCTTTGCGCAACGTGCCCGACCATGTGGTGGATGTCGCGGTAAAAGCCTCGCGACTGATCGGCAATGGACTTTACGGAATCGACCTCAAGGAAATCGGCAAAAAAGTATATGTGATTGAAATCAACGACAATCCGAACATTGACGCCGGATTTGAAGACGCGGTCATCAAGAACCGCATTTACGATATCATCATGAAAAGCTTTCTGCGCCGCCTCAAGGCGCGCCAGTTGTCCGGGAAATCGGCATGACCTCGCCCCTTCATTTGTTCGATGCTTTCGGCATTGAACTGGAATACATGCTGGTCCGGCGCGACACGCTGGATGTAAGCCCCGTCGTCGATGAAATATTCAAGGCGGCGGGCGGAGCTTATATTTCCGATCATGTCAACGGTCCGATCACCTGGTCCAACGAGCTGGTTCGCCATGTAATGGAAGTCAAGGTCTCGGAGCCGGTCGCCACGTTCAGCGGCCTGACCGAAACTTTTCAGAATAGCATCGCGGAAATCAACCGTCATGCCGACCTCCTGAATTCACAACTCATGCCCACCGCTGTTCATCCGTGGATGGATCCGGGTCGCGAAACCGAACTCTGGCCGCATGAATATGCCGAAGTCTACCAGACCTTTCACACCGTATTTAATTGCCGCCGACACGGATGGGCAAACCTGCAATCGGTGCATCTGAATCTTCCGTTTCATGGTGATGAGGAATTTGCGCGGCTTCACGCCGCTGTCCGGCTGGTTCTACCATTGCTTCCCGCCCTGGCCGCGTCGTCTCCGGTGGTGGAAGGCCGGATAACCGGAATGCGCGACAACCGACTCGATGTGTACGTCAATAACAGCCGCCTGATTCCCCACATCACCGGAGAAATCATTCCCGAACAGGTCTACAGTCGCGACGAATATTATGAAATAATTTTCAAACCGATGTTTTCAGCCATCGCACCGTACGACCCGGAAGGTATCCTTCAGGATGAATTTCTCAACGCCCGGGGCGCGATTGCCCGGTTTGATCGCGGCGCCATTGAGATCCGGCTGTTGGATGTTCAGGAATGTCCGGCGGCCGATATCGCCATCGCCGGCGCGGTCATTCATGCCGTCAAAAAACAAGTTGAAGAAAAACATGCCGGTTGGGATATCCAATCGGCTTGGACCGCGTCACGCCTGCGCGGACTTCTGCTCGATCATATTCGCGATGCGGAAAACACGATCGTGCGGGATCCCGAATACTTAAGCATGTGGGGATATGCGGAAAAAACCTGCACCGCCGGGGATTTATGGAAGCATATTCTCCGGGACCACGATGCGGGCCAGCCGGAACTGCAAAACGCGCTGGCCACCATCCTGGGCCGGGGAACGCTTTCCTCGCGCATGTTGTCGCGCCTGCCCGACAATCCAACCCGCCCCCAACTCCAAGCGCTGTATCGCAAACTTGCCGACTGCCTGGCCGACGGCGCCATGCTCATCTGATTTCATGCCGCAAAAGACCGCATTTTATTTCTCGTGCGAGCACGCCGGCAACAACGTGCCGCGTGCCTACCGCAATTTATTTGCCGGTAAAACCAAATTGCTGTCGACGCATCGGGGCATCGATATTGGAATCTGGCCGGTAGCAAAAGCTGTCAGCAAACAACTGGCATACCCGGTCACCGCGCATCACACAACACGATTACTGGTTGAAGTAAACCGCTCGCCGCGTCATCCATTGCTTTTCTCGGAAGTCACCAAAGCTTTGCCGAGAAACATCAAAGAGGCGATTCTGCGTGATTACTATTACCCGCACCGAGTGAACGTGGAAAATGACATCGCCTCGGCAATCGCAAAAAACACCCGCATCATTCACATCGGATTTCACTCATTCACCCCGGCGCTCAACGGACAAAAGCGGCTGGTGGATATTGGACTGCTTTACGATCCTCGAAGGCCCGGAGAGAAAATGTTTTGCCGGAAACTACGCAGTATCCTCCAGACAAAACATGTAAATTTACGCATTCGCATGAACCAGCCCTACCGGGGTGTCGCGGATGGATTAACTACGTACTTGCGCAAGCGGTGGTCGGACATTCATTATGCGGGAATTGAAATAGAGGTAAATCAACGCTTGTTGGCAACCGCGAAATCACGCACCGACTTGGCAAACCTGTTGACGAAAACCTTGAAACGCATGGTAAAGGAAATTAAATGAAAATACTGGTAACCGGAGCCAGCGGAACCGTAGGCAAGGCATTAACTGCAGTGGCGGTAAACTCGGGCGATGAAGTGATTGCATGGAATCGGCATACCGCTCCGCCGGACAACCCGGATGCCGGACAACACATTTTAGACACCGTTCAACCACAAGCCCTGGTTCATCTCGCCATTCCCTCGCAAGGAACAGGACGGCACGACGAAGGCCGCCTGGTCAACATTACCTGGACGGAAAGGTTGGCGCGCGCCGCACGCGACCGAAATATTCCCTTTTTGTATGTCAGCACGGTCATGGTCTATACCGACAACGCCAAGGGTCCGTTTTATCCCGACATGGTTCCCGACGCAACGGAAGGTTATGGCGGAGAAAAACGCCGGGGAGAACTTGCCGCGCAAGAAGCCAACCCCAACGCCATCATTGCCCGCATCGGCTGGCAAATTGGACATGGTCCCGGGGGAAACAACATGATCGACTTTTTCTACAACAAAATGCGCGATGAAGGCGTGATACACGCAAGCCGGAAATGGTTGCCTGCGACATCTTTTGTCGAGGATACGGCGAAGGCATTGCGGACCATTGTTCACAAGGCAATCCCGGGCGTTTACCTCATCAACTCCAACGACCAATGGAACTTTTATGCCATTGCACAGGCCTTGAACCAGCGTCACGGCGGCGCGTGGCGCATCGAACCGAACGAGGATTTTGTCTATGACCAGCGCATGCTGGATGATCGCGTGATTATACCTTCGCTGGCCGACCGCTTTCCGGAATTGCAACAATTCAGATAATTCCTGCCCGGCCTTGTCACGGTTGCATGAAACACGCAACCGGAAAATCGACTGATCGCTCAACATGTTGGTCAAGGCAAGCAGAGAACCCGTTCCGGTTACATTCGACTGGCCCGGAACCATAAACCATGAGCCGTCCAAGAGATTGGTCGTATACTCCAAAGCATAGGCACGCCCGGTCACGGACGGCACAATCACCCCGACAAAATCACCGGCCATGGCGGCAATATCCGTTGCCCTGAAAAAGGAATTTTCGTCTTGCGGGTTGGTTCCGGCGATAAATTCCTCAATATTGAAAAGCCCGTCCTCGTCTTCATCGTCGTAGGCGTCGTTTACTTCCGGATTAAGTCCATTTTCCAACTCCCAGTCGTCCGGCATGCCATCATTGTCTGCATCCAATGATGATATTGATCCGCGAACATAAAGCCGGTTGAAAAACACATCGTTTTCCTCCACGTCAAAAATACGCAATTGAATTGATCTCGGGGCGGAATTCAGCAGACCGTAATAATAACGTGTGCCGGCGATGGCGCCGTACGCTTCCGTTAACCGGCGAAATACCGCCATGTTCTAGGCTGAATCCAAGGGTCTACCCTTTGAGTAGATTGGAATCGAGCAAACCACGGGATGCCGTGGCCGATTGAACGCCCGCCCCCGGATTACCGCTGTCGTTGGCAAATGATCCCCACGCCCGCTGTCCGGTGGCAAGAAAATGCCCGGCGGCGCCGCCTATGCCATTGGTGGAGAAAAACACCCAATTCGTGAACCCGAAACCTCCATTGCCTCCGTTGTTCCACCCGCTCAAGTAAAGCCGGATCGGCGGCACATTGTTACCGAGTACCTGCTGGTTATCTATCATGCTACGCGTGCTTTTCACCTCGCCGCCCATCAGCAGGTACTCACCCTGTCCGACATAAGCCACGGTATTGGTAAAATTTGGATTTATGGTCTGCGTGTCCGTATCATAAAAGGTGTTATCCACCCCCGCCGACCGCAAAACCACAAAGCCTTCAAACAAATTGATGTCGGCGGCACCGGCAACTTGAAAAGCAAACAGTCCCGAGATAAAGATAACTGCAAAATTTTTCATAGCGAACTCGCTTTAAATTATCTGACGGCCATGCCGTCAATAAATTTACCGTAAAACGTGGTTTTTATTATGCCTTTTACCGGGCGGGAGAGCAACTTGTTGTGTCGAAAGCAGGTGGACCCGCAAAGTGGCGGGAGCGACGGGGCTCGAACCCGCAACCTCTGCCGTGACAGGGCAGCGCT
>DAOLDL010000005.1:0-68515 GCA_035327305.1 Kiritimatiellia bacterium
TATATGAAAAATCATTGTGTTGAAAACACGGCCCCTGCATGCGTATCTTCAGAAGTTATGAATCGAAGTACCACTGGAACCGGAATTGCCAGGGTGATGTTGTGGTGTTTGACTGCCTTCATGATGCTGTCCACCGCCGTTCCGGCGGAATCTCTGACTGCCGGGAGGAAAACCCTCCGTTGCGGTTGGTATCTCTGGGATCCTTACCAATACACCGTCTTGATGCATGACATCAAACATTTGACGGGACTGGATGTTCAACTGGTCAAATCGGTTTTTGAGCATGCCGGATACGAGGTGCTATACGAAGAGGTTTCCTGGAAACAGCACCAGCTCGATATAAAAGAGGGCCGACGCGATATTGCGGCCGGCGCTTTCTATAATGAAGACCGGGCCTCGTACGCGTATTATTCAACACCCTATCGAACGGAAACAGATGTGCTTTATGTGCGGAAACCGGACGCCAAACGTTTCTCGTTCTCGTCGACGACCGAGCTGATCTCCCTGTTAGACGGGCACTCCGTCCGTCTCGGCATCATCGACGGCTTCTATTACGGTCCCGAACTCATGAATTATATTCATGACCCGGCCAATGCTTCACGCATCATACGCGTGGGCAATGATGTGGCGAACTTTGAGAACCTGCTTGATGACAAGATTGATGCATTCGTGATCGATCGGCTGGTCGGAGCCACGCTGGCCTGGAGGCACGGCTGGCAGAGGCGCGTCGTGGAAATTCCCCAGGTGGTCTTCTCCGAATCAATTCATGTCATATTCAGTAAAGAAACCACTTCGCCTGAATTAGTGGAGCAATTCAACGCAAGTCTCGATCAGATTCGGAAAGATGGACGCTACAATAAAATTGTGCGGGAATATCTCCTGCCGGTCTTGCTGGGCGCCACGGCGGGTCAGCGGTGGTTTTTTGTTGTGGATATTATCGGCACCATTGCGTTTGCCGTTTCCGGAGTATTGCTGGCGAAGAAGGGGCATTACAGTTTATTCGGCGCCCTGGTTCTGGCGTCGCTTCCCGCAGTGGGCGGAGGAATCATGCGCGACGTTTTGATCAATCGCGAAACCCCCGCCGTGCTGACCTCGCCCATATATGTTCTGGCGATTTTTATCACGGTACTTGTCGGATATATAATATTTCGCATCAGGCCTTATGGAGTTGATGCCAAACGTGCGCTGGAACCATCTTTCCCGGTCCGCATCAGCAGTAACACCGCCATAACATTTTTTGATGCCCTGGGACTGGCCGCCTTTACGGTGATCGGGGTGATTGTCGCGGTGGAAAACCGTTGCCAACCTTTGTTGTTGTGGGGACCTCTGCTGGCCGCATTGACTGGCGCAGGAGGCGGCATCATCCGCGATGTCATCCGGGCGGATGCCGACAATCCAGGACTTAAAGGCACCTTCTATGCGGAGGTTGCCTTGATATGGGGATTTCTATTGTCGATCTTTCTTACATGGTATGCCAATTCGCTGGTTTATCACCCTGCCCACATATCCTTTGCCGTTATCGGAACCATGACCGGCGCTTTGTTGACTCGCATGATCGTGTACCATTTGCGAATCCGCAGTCCGATGTATTGATTGTCGGCTGGTTCTGGGGAGGGGTAACATGATGGTCGCTCTACGCTTGCTCAATTCTTGGTTTCCCGAAGTATCGTGACTTTCCGCTTGCCCGATGGTTGAAGCCGACCTACCATCCCGCTCCATATGAAAATCCACGAGTATCAAGCAAAGGAATTGTTCAAGTCGGTCGGCATCCCGGTGCCCGTCGGCTTGCTGGCCGAGACTCCCGAGGAAGCGGAAAAAGCCGCGGCAACCCTCGGCGGCGTAGTCGCCGTAAAGTCCCAGGTTCATGCCGGTGGTCGAGGGAAAGCCGGCGGTATCAAGGTGGTGAAGTCGCCGGCCGATGCCCGCGCCGCCGCGGAAAAAATTCTCGGCATGGATATCAAGGGAAGTATTGTCCATAAGTTATGGATTGAAAAAGGATCGAACATCGATCGCGAAGCTTATCTGGGCATTACACTTGATCGTGCGCAACGTAGCATCCTGTTCATATGCAGTGCCGCCGGCGGTATCGATATTGAGGAAGTGGCGGAAAAAACGCCCGAAAAAATCATCAAGTTCGACACCAAAACCAAAACATTTCCCGAAGCTGAAGCCCGTGCCGCCGCCGCAAAACTTTTTGACGATGCGTCCAAAACCGAACCGGTGCTGGATATCATGCGCAAACTTTTCCAGCTCTTCGTGGAAAAGGATTGCTCGCTGGTTGAAATCAACCCGCTCGTCCTGACCAAAGACGGAAACGTCATCGCGCTCGACGGCAAATTCAATGCCGATGACAATGCGTTGTTCCGTCATCCGGAAATTGAAGCCCTGCGCGACATGAACGAGGAAAATCCAAACGAAATCCTCGCCAAGTCGAAAGGCCTTAGTTTCGTTCAGCTCGATGGTGACATAGGTTGCATGGTCAATGGCGCCGGTCTTGCCATGGCAACCATGGACATGATCAAATTGTTCGGTGGCAATCCCGCCAACTTCCTTGATGTCGGCGGCAGTTCTAATCCGGAAAAAGTCATCCATGCATTCAAGATCATCTTGAGCACCGGCAAGATTAAAGCCGTGTTAATCAACATTTTCGGAGGTATCACCCGTTGCGACGACATCGCCCGCGGAATTCTGGAGTCCTTCAAGCAAATTGAAATCGGTGTGCCTGTCGTTGTGCGTCTGACTGGCACCAATGCCGAAGAAGGATTACGCCTGCTGGAAGGTTCGTCGCTGATTCCGGCCGCCACATTTTCCGAGGCTGTGCGAAAGGTCATTGTCGCATCCGGCGGTACGGTCGTACAGGAGCATCAATCATGAGCATTTTACTCGATAAATCCACCAAGGTATTGGTTCAGGGGATCACCGGGCGCGACGGATCTTTTCACGCCAAGCAGATGATCGATTACGGCACGCAAATTGTCGGCGGTGTAACTCCGGGCAAGGGTGGCCAGACCATTCACGGCGTTCCGGTTTTTGATTCGATGAAAGAGGCCGTGTCCAAAACGGGCGCCGACGCCACGGTTATTTATGTGCCGGCCAAATTCGCGCCGGCCGCGATTATGGATGCGGCTGATGCTGGAATTCGTTTAATTGTGGCCATCACGGAAGGCATTCCGGTGCTCGACATGATGGAGGTTTATCATGAGGTGCGGCGTCGCGGAATCACGTTGATCGGTCCGAATTGCCCCGGATTGATTTCACCCGGCAAAGCGAAAATCGGCATCATGCCCGGACAGATTCATCTTCCGGGTCGCGTGGGCGTAATCTCCCGCAGTGGAACGTTGACCTATGAAATTGTCTTTGCCTTGACCAACCTTGGTCTTGGCCAATCCACGTGCGTGGGTATTGGCGGCGATCCAATCGTTGGAACCGGACCCATGGATTTGCTTCCATTGTTTGAAAAAGATCCGGACACCGACGGCATCGTGTTGATTGGTGAAATCGGCGGCGACGAAGAAGAGCGCACGGCGGAATTCATTCGGAACCACATCAAGAAGCCGGTATTTGCGTTTATTGTGGGTCACACCGCGCCGGAAGGCAAGCGCATGGGGCATGCAGGAGCAATCGTGTCCGGCGGCAGTGGAACAGCGGGATCAAAGATCAAGGCGTTTGCCCATGCCGGAGTTCCGGTGGCGAATACCATTGATGAGCTTGCCGAGATTACCCGCATGGGTCTCGCCAGATAATTTCAACTCTGTCGCGTTTGGTTTGACGGAAGCAAAAGAAGGTTGGGATTTGATGTAGTAGCGCCTCCGCGATGCATGATGTAACGCGGGCATTCTTGCCTGCGTTTGCGAGTAGTCCAAAGCAAGAACGTCCGTGCGATCTTATTTTTTCATGGACGCGCCGATGACGGCAAGTCCCAACAGGGTTTTGCGGATGGCGCTTTCCGGAATCGGCCGTTGCATGGCGACATTGGCTTCCGGTCCGGGCCATAATTCAGACAGCGTTACCGGATCGAAAATATCATGCAAATGTACACGCAATGATTCAATTTCCCCGCGCACCTTCCGCCACGCCGGATTGTTGATGTCCAGTGTGCGGTAATAACGTAGTTGTTGTCGCCCGGTAACTGGCGGCACTTCCGCTGGTTCCCAGCCGCGCGCGCGATCCGCAAGTTTATTCCACCAATGGTTGGGAAGTAGTGATTTTGGTGATGCATCGTTTCCATCAAGGGGCACACGGGCAAGATGGGGGAAGCGGCGGCACAGTATATCCTTTTCTATTTTACGGAAGGTACGGTTCTCACTCGAAACCGACATAATCATTTCCGAGAGCGGTGCATCCAGCGCTGGTACAACCGGCCATGATCCGAAACTCAATCGCCAAAGCATGCCGGCGATATGATGTCGTTGCCGGAAATAGTATTCATACAGCAAGGCTGTCTCCAACAGATCGGTGCTCTGTCTGAACTCAAAAAACGCGTGCTGGTGATCACGGACTTTTTGAATGGCCTCACGTGTGGTGGCGCCGGGGATAAGTCGCTCCACGATTTCAGATGAGAAACCCCAGCGACCATAAAGTTCGATTACACCCTTCTCTGAATAAGGACGACTCAAACGGCTCTCGTAATAGTGCGTACTTTGCATCAGGCAGTCCAGGCAGTAACCGGCAGTTACTTGAGATCCCGGGGTTATCGTTTTGTACGCGATGAACATGTTTCCGGAACTGACGCCGTTGGACGCCAATTCGAGGCGAGTGGCGGTCTTGAACGTATCGAGATAGTCGCGATCCGGGTACTCCCAAACATGATGGCGAAAATTCAGGCGTTCCGCAACGCGGCGCGCGCATTGCACATCCAGATCTGTGTCATATCCATTTGTGTAGGCTGTTACTTCACGATTGGTCCGCGAACGAAGTAGGCCTGCCAGCAAGCGTGAATCAAGTCCGCCGGACAGCAGTATTGCATCCGGTACAGCAGGATCGCGCCAGGCATCCATGATGTGAATCAATCGGTCGGCAATGGCATCGGTCACGTCGCGATCGTTTTTTTCCGATTTGGTCAAAACATACGTTTGTGTTTCGCGAAATCCCGATTGCTTGTCCCAATTCAAGCGACTGCCTGCTTGAACGCGGCGCACGCCTTTCCAAACCGTTTGACCGGTTACCAGGTGCATGGACAATAAAAGGGACACCAACCCTTCCGTGTCCCATTGCGGTGAGAAGTCCGGATGATGTCGGAACATCCATGGCGAGGAGGATATCATTGCCCAATCGCGCCCTTCCGCATAATAAAGCGGAAATGTGCCCATGAAATCGGTATGAGCAATTAAGCCCGGGGATTGAGTATTGATCGAAAGTGACGCGCCAAATCCATTCAATGGTATGGCGGGATTTGTGCCAGGGGTAATCGAATTAAGCGCGTCGTCCAGTAGCTTGCCTATGATAACATGGAATTGTCCTGGTGTTTCGGATTGTTTCCATGGTGTCGATGGTGCGTGACGGGCGAGCAAATGCCAGTTGCCGGCTGACCATTCATGGGTGAGAAGCTTATCCTGATTGGGCAGGGGGTCGATTATTATTCCGTCAATGCATCGATGCCGTCTTTCCGGATCGACATCGTATAACATCACCAGAAGAGCCATGATAAATCACCGTCAGGAAAATACCCAGAAAGTCAGTGCGGCGGCAACGGCCAGGCGATACCAGGCAAAGGGGATGAATGTGTGGCGGGATACAAATTGAATAAAAAATTTAACCGCCAGCAAAGCGCTGAAAAACGCGGTAACAAATCCGACGGCAAAAAAAGGAATCGATCCCACGCTTAATTCATTCCAGTTCGAGTACAGGTCGTAAAAACCCGCGGCCAGCATGACCGGTACGGCGGCGAAAAAAGAGTATTCGGTCGCGGCGCGTCGGCGAAGTCCGAGCAACATGGCGCCGAGGATGGTGCAAGCGGATCGCGACATTCCCGGCCACATGGCCAGACATTGAAAAACTCCAATGCCCAGAGCGGTGATCCAGGTTAATTGATCGAGATCGACCGGGTCGTCCTGCCGGTAGAATTTTTCGACAACAAGAATCCATACCGCGCCGAGTGCCAACCCGATGGCGACCGTTTGGGTGGAAAACAGATACTCCTTGATGGCGCCATGGGCGAACGCACCAATTACCAATGCGGGCAGGGTGGTTAGAAACAAAAGAAGCAGGCCGCGCCAACCGGAAAATCCGGAAGATGTCGGGCGGAGCGACAAAAGGTTCAAAAAACGTGAGCGAAAATAGATCAGAACAGCCAGAATTGCGCCTAATTGAATAAACACTGTAAAGGTATCCGCCTCAACTCCGGAATAATCCAGCAAGTGGTTGGCGATGATCAGATGCCCGGTTGATGAAACGGGAAGGAACTCCGTGAGGCCTTCCACGACGCCAAGAATGAACGCTTTAAGTAAATCGGGCATAAAAGCAGATACCGAATAATAAATACACAGGTCAACGGTTATTTAATTAAGTCGCCGACGGAGGCAAGCACTTACCCTGTATCCGCTTGTATTCAAATCCTTGATTTAAGATGCGATTTCGGGTACATATAGGGATTAATGAGCAACCGGTTTTAGCTTCCCGCTCGAAGCTTGTGATTCCTGCGATTCAATCCCCCGCATGTTTTCCAAGGAAAACCAGGGATGTGGATGCAGTTGTAACTGGTTGATGGTGAGTAAGTAAAAAGAAAGAGGAAGTTATGAGTCTGTTAGGGAAAATTGCCGCCCTGTTTGGTGGCGGTGAAGTCACGCGAAGGGTTTGCGTGGTTGATGGTGATCGTATGGTCGGTGGCGACCGCGTTGGTCCGGGTGAGCGTTTTCAAGCGTTGAGCAAATTAGCTCGCTTTGCCACCCGTGAAGGTATGGACATGAAGGTGGTGTTTGGTGGTCGTCCCCTGCGTGAAGCAGAAGACGGTTCAACCTATAATGGCGTGCAGGTATTTTATGCCGAAAACGCCACAGATGTCCAAAAGCGCATTGGTAAAACATTGGCTTCGGTTGGTCGCTCTCATGTGGTGCTGGTCACTTCTGACCAGGTTTTGGAGCAGGAAATGAATGCCAAGGGATTTGCCAGCATGCGGGTCAGCACGCTTCGCAAGTCAATGGAGTTGGCGGGTGGAGAAGGTGGTGACCGGGGTGATCGTGGTGGAAATCGTGACCGCGATCGTGATCGCGACCATAATCGCCGCAACCGCAATCGGAATCGCGGTCCCCGTCGTCCGCAAAATGAAAACAACCAGGGTGGAACTACTCCGGCGGAAAGCCAGGCCAAGCCGGCTGAATCCGCTCCGCCATCCAATGGCGGCGCCGGTGGAAAAGACTCCGTAAAGAGTTTGATCGATCTCGTCGAATAATCGGAAGCGATGATCATCTTGATTCGCGAAGTGGGCGATTCCGTTTAAATCGGTTTCGCCCATTTTTTATTAACGCAATTTTAATGTTATTTTGCATCCATCACGGATCAATATTGGCTAGTATCGCCACTTTAGTATCGGTGAATAATGTATGAAGCAACAAACGGCAGTTTTGATTGAGGGTGATGGCATTGGCCCGGAAGTGTCGAATGCCGTGGTGAAGGTATTGGATGCGGCTGGCGCCGCGATTTCATGGAAACGCCATCACGCCGGCCTCGCCGCATTGGAAAAGGGGCCTGATGTAATGCCGGAGGATACCATCTCCGCCATTCTGGAGCATGGTGTCGCGCTGAAAGGGCCATGTACCACTCCGGTTGGAAAAGGTTTTTCCTCGGTTAATGTTCAGTTGCGCAAAAAGCTCAATCTCTATGCCGCAGTGCGACCGGTGCGATCCATGCCCGGTGTCAAAACACGGTTTGAAAATGTTGATTTGGTGATCATCCGCGAAAACACCGAAGGTTTGTACAGTGGTATCGAAAACGAGGTCACTCCCGGTGTGGTGACCAGTCTCAAGGTGGCGACCACGGCGGCCTGCGAACGCATCGCCCGCTGGGCGTTTGCTTATGCGGTGGAACGCAACCGTCGGGAAGTAACGGTCATGCACAAAGCCAACATCATGAAGTTGACCGATGGATTGTTCATCCGCAAATCCAAGGCCATACACGATGCAGAATTCCCGAATGTCGGTTATCGCGAAATGATCATTGATGCCGGTTGCATGCGGTTGGTTCAGGATCCTTCACAATTTGACATGTTGCTATTGGAAAATCTTTATGGCGATGTGGTCAGCGATTTGTGCGCGGGTCTCGTGGGCGGATTGGGCGTTGTACCAGGGGCGAACATAGGTGATGAGCAGGCGGTATTTGAGGCGGTGCATGGTTCGGCGCCTGATATCGCCGGTAAAAATCTCGCCAATCCGCTGGCGTTGCTGATGTCGGCCGTCATGATGTTGAATTTCCTTGCCGACAAACGCGGCAATTCCGGGGCGCGTGATGTGGCGGTTCGTATCAAAACGGCTTATGACAAGGCGCTTGAGGAAGGCGACAAGACTCGGGATCTGGGCGGGAACCTCGGTACGCAGGAATTCGCCGAATCGATTATCCGCCGGTTGTGATTATTTTTTTCTGGCCAGTTTCCAGCTCGCCTTTCGGGGAGAGAAACCCAAGAGGTCGATGCATCGCGCCAAACCATAAGCACCGTAGAGTACCATCAGCGGCGGGATAAGTGAGAAATCCATGGCGCGTTTTGCTGTAACCACAGCCAGCGCAAAAAGCAGGGCGGGGAGTGGAAACAGTCCCAGCCAAAGCGCCGGCAAAAAGATTCCGGCTGGAATTGAGATGAAGACCAGGATCAATCCGGCGAGAAACAAACCTGTGAATAGCGGCGCATTGCCGCCTGATTTCATGCCGCTTTTCTCAACAATGGTTTTGTAGGCAAGTCGGTTGGCATGCCAGACTTGCTGACGAAAAAATCTCTTCAAGGTGTCCGGTTCGCCCAGATGCACGGATTTCAATGCGGGAAGTCCCCACGCGGGAATGTCTGCCATGGTGGCGCGAAATACAAAGTCCGTGTCCTCCCCGGTGGAAAGCGCTTCGTCAAACCCGCCGATCGTTTCAGTCACACTGCGATGTAAAATCATGTTTCGGGTTGTGATCAGTCGAAATCCACCCTTTTTTACCACGCTTTCTCCGGCATCGTTTTCCATGGCCGGATTTTTATTCATCCAATGTGCATGCCATGCGCGTTGGACCCATGTTCCGGGAGAGGGGGGAGATGCCGGCCAGCCAAGCACCAGCCGGGGGTGCTTGTTCAGCAAACGAAATGCATGAACCAGCCAGTCGGGATCGAGAATGCAATCGCCATCCACAAATGCAATAACCTCTCCGCTGGATTCCTTGATCCCGGCGTTGCGGCAAACCGGAATGTTGGCGCCGGGAAGTTCAACAACTTTGGAGAAACCGCAATTTCGCGCCGCCTCCACCGAGCCGTCCCGGCTTCCTCCATCCACCGCAATGGTTTCCATCGTTACACCTTCCGGCAGGACAAGGCGGTCGAACGCCGCTTTGACCAGCGGTAGCGATTTTTCTTCATTGAATACAACGACAATAAAAGAGACGAGCATGTATTCTTTTATCAAAACATAGGGCGGATAACGAAGTGCTTTTTTCGGCATGCCCCGCGCCCGACCTCATTTATCTTCATTTCCATTCAAGCCTTCTGCTAGAGTGCCCGGTGAATGAACGTTGTGTTTTTCATGCAGGATACCGGTGCGATTTTCGGCGCAGAGAAGGCGACGATCGACCTCGCGTGCGGTTTGAGGGATGCCGGTGAACATGTCCGCTTTTTCTTGATGGAAGAATCCCGCATGGCGGGAGCCGGCAGTTCGTTTCTTGAGGAAATTGAACGGCAAAAACTTCCCGTGACACGATTTGCAGTGTCGGGACGGATTTCGCGGTCGCTGTCCGTGCGCCTTAAGCAGGCTTTTAAAGAAGTTCAGGGTGATGTCCTCCATGTTGTGGGGTATAAAGCCAACCTTCACGCCTGGTTGTCGGGAATTCATCCCGTGGTTGCAACGGTTCATGGTTGGTTGTTCCGCAACGATATCAAGGAGCGATTTTACGATGCAATAGACCGGTGGTGCCTGCGGCGATGCGATCATGTGGTCTGCCTTTCCTCCTACTATGAATCTTTGCTTTTGAAGTCCGGGGTTGACCGGGGCCGCCTGTCGCGAATTCCGTCTGGTTTACGGGACATACCGCCGGAAGGCATCCCCGATCGGGGGGCGGGGGAAGCGCCGGGTGAATTTATTTTTGGTATGTTGGGTCGATTCAGTGAAGAAAAAAATCACCCCATGTTTCTTACTGCGGCGCGTGAAGTGGCAGGGAAAAAGCCTGTAGCGAAGTTTCGAATCGCCGGCCGGGGGCCGTTGGAGGCAGATGTGAAAAAGTATGCCGAAGAAATGGGTTTGTCCGGTGTGGTTGAGTTTTGCGGATACCAGGAAGTGTCTTCCTTCATGTCATCCATTGATGCATTTATTATTTGCTCGAAAATCGAAAATCTTCCTTACAGCATCATGGAAGCCATGGCGTGGTCGAAACCGGTGATTGCCACAAAAGCGGGTGGCATGCCGGATCTGGTGGACGATGGCATTACCGGCGTGCTGGTTTCGCCGGATCATGCGCGATATCTGGCCGGCGCTATGTTGGGGATGATAAATGATCGGGAAAAAGCGATAGCCATGGGCAAGGCCGGGCGCAAGAAATTGCTTTCCGAATTCACGTTGGAGCGAAGTGTCCGGGAACATCAGAATATGTATCGAAAAACATCAGCCGGGGAGGGCGAATAACATGATTGCCGTTGCGATTGCCGGTATCGCCGGAGTTGTAATACGGGCGTTCCCGCTTCTCGTGGTCGCCTGTTTGTTGTATTTCCCAGCGTACAAGGGGATTTTACTCGGCTATATACCCGTTTCTTTGGGCTTGCACGCTACGATAATCCTGGTCCGGAAAAAAGATGCGTTGTTGCATTTCATCGGCACCAGAAGTTTTCCGGTATTGGCTTTGTGGTTGTACGGAATACCGGCTCTCATCCAACTGCTTCTTGTTGTGATATTCAATTCCGCCCCGATGTTTGACGGGCTATTTGTTTACCAGCATGCGGTTAAGCTGGTGGAAACCGGCGAGATGGATCCGTTGACGTATTATCCACCGGCGCAAACGTGGTGGTATGCCCTCTGGTTTTCCGTATTTAATTCTTCCGTATTAATCGCCCAGCTTTCTCAAATTCCCTTAAGTTTGCTGGTAACCTGGTCCACATGGCGCCTGGCCCGGACGTGCATGCCCTACAATGCGGCAACTGCCGTGGCGCTGTTGGTGGCCTGGTATCCGTCCTTTATCGGGTATGTGTTGACCACGCCTTATTATCATTATCTGTACACGTTGTTGACGGTTCTGATGGTTTGGGGTTTGTTGACGTTTCGACACCATTTGTCTCAATATCATGTGTTTCTGGCCGGCGTGGCGGCGGGTTTGGGCGCCCTTACCAAGGCGGTTCAACTGATTGCGCCTCTGCAGGTCATTACATGGGTTTTTGTTCTGGCTTGTGCAACATCGTTCCGCGATGTGATTAAAACCTGGCGCGCCGGCATTATGGTTTTTGTGGCGGGCATGTTGTTGATGCTGTCGCCCTGGATGTTGAGAAATTGGTTTGTATTTCAAGACATTGTCCCGGTTTGCACATCTGGCGGCCTGGTTTTGTACAGTGCAAACAATCCTGAATCAAACGGCCTGTATAGCGCACTGCCGGACCAGGTGATCATCAATACGCCCCGCGAAATGCTGGAACATTCGCGATGGTGTTCTGAACAGGCGAAAGCATTCATGGTGGAACACAGGGATGTGTTCCTGCGGTTGGTCGGCATAAAATTTATTCATACCTGGGGAGGCGAGGCAACTTTTACGGATTTGATGAACTGGCACGGTGAATCGCGCTGGTGGATCAAGCAGGGTTTCAGTTTCGTGTTTATGTTTGGCTGGTCGCTTCTGGTTTTTGCATGGGTATACACGGCGTGGCGGGCGGTGCGCGGTCGGTTCCGGCTTTCCTCGTATGAAATACTGGCCGGTGTGATTATTATTTCAAATGCCGTGGTGTATGTGGTGTTTGAAGGCGGTGATCGCCATCATTTGCCGCTGGTGCCGTTGATCGCTGTTTTAGCTTTCAGCCAGCTTATTCGACCGAACGAAGTTGACGGAACTTCAAACCGCGAAGTTGAAGCACGATAATTCCGGCGCCGATATTAAACACCATTTGCAACAGGTGGCCGATGACCGAGTAGGCCACCGCAAATTCCTTGCTGTAGCCGTAGACCGTGCTTAACGCGAGGATGCAACCGACTTGGAATGTGCCGACAAATCCGGGGGCGCTTGGCGCGGCGACTGCGAGGGCAATCATGACATTCAGCATCATGCCGACCCAAAAGCTCGGATAAATGCCAAATGCCCACATCAACCCCTGATACCAGGCGGCTACAAAAAGCCACATGGCATACGACCACAGCATCACACCCAAAAGCTGCCACCCGGATTTGATCACCCGTAACCCGGAGAAGTACTCGTTGATCATGCCGTTTAATTTTTGGGAAAAAGCCGGGGCGAAGCGTCCGATCAGGTTGTCGCTGAACCAATGGAATATGGCCTCCATTTTACCAGGAAGCGCATACGAGGCCACGATGATCATGATCAGGACACCGGTGAGAATTCCCAAAGCTTTTGCGCCGGCCAAGATAACCACAGGGACTTCCGTCAGTTGAGTCAGGCAAAGCAGGAGCAAGCTCAACAGGCACAATGAATCAGCCAGGCGCTCAATCATAATACTGGCCAGACTCGCGGAAAATGTGACGGGTTGCCAGCGGCTCAATATCCAGGGTCGAATGATTTCGCCGGCTCGCAGGGGCAGGACAAAGCTGGCAAAAAAACCGATGATGGTGGCGTCCATGAGGCGAGCCGTGGACAGGTTTTCGCGATTTGGCAATATCAGCCGCCAGCGCATGGCCCTCATCCAGATGATGGGGAGCAGTACCAGCAGTAAAATGGGAATTGCGGCGGGTTTTACATCCTTGATGTGCAGGCCGACTTCGTGCCAGTCAAGTTTGGCAAACAGGTAAACGACAATGGCAAGGCTGATCAGGATGCTGATGGCAATGCCGATTTGATGACCGATTTTTGATCCGGTTTTTGTCATGAATGCTGACATCATTGCCTTTTTTGGCCTTCCGTCAAGCCTGTGGGATGGAAATAGCGTATTGAAGTCGGGTGTGCCGGTGTCATCTTTTTTACTCGCCCTTATACGGGCAGTTCATTACTGTTTACGCCCATGAATGAAGCCAAAACAAGCGATGCATTACTTGATGTAACCTCGGTGGCGTGGAATTGGCGGGCGCGCCAGAATCCGCCGGCGCCTAAAAATCAGCCGACGGCGAAGAAGATTCTAATTCAAGCGTTGGTTCCGAGTGTGATTGGTTTGATCTTGTATTTCTTTTTTGGTTTGCGAATTTTCCCTTACATTCTGTGGGGAATTGCCGTCACGTTTCTTTTGATCGGCTTGTTTGCGCCCAAGGCTTTTCTCTCCATTGAGCGGGGTATGCAGAAGTTTGGTCACTGGGTGGGCATTGCCTTGTCGTATATATTGCTTGTCCCATTTTACTTCATTGTATTTTCCATCGGCCATTTTTTCCGCGGGCTGTCGGGCAAGGATACACTGCATCTCAAGTTCAAAAAGAATGATGATACATACTGGACCGACCGCGCCCCGCTCAAACCTGAACATTTTAAGAAGCAATACTAATGAATATTCTCGGAATCAGCGCATTCTATCATGACTCCGCCGCGGCGCTAATACGTGACGGTAAAATCATTGCCGCCGCCCAGGAAGAGCGTTTCACGCGTAGAAAACACGATGCGGAATTTCCTTACCATGCCGTTCGTTATTGCATGGCCGAAGGCAAAATAGGTCCGGGCCAACTGGATGCCGTGGCTTTTTACGACAAGCCGATCAATAAATTCAGCCGCATTCTGGAAACATACTTGAGCGTTGCGCCTCGTGGGCTGGAGTCGTTCATGATGTCGATCCCTGTATGGGTTAAACAAAAGTTATGGATTCCGGTTGAAATTGAAATCGCCATGGAAAAGTGCGGCTTGAATATGCCGGAAAATATGTATTTTCCGGAACACCACGAGTCACATGCCGCCAGCGCATTTTATCCGTCACCATTTGAAAGCGCCGCCATTCTCACGTTGGACGGGGTTGGGGAATGGGCCACCACCACCCTGGGGCGGGGGAATGGCAATAAACTCGAACTGCTGAAGGAAATGCGTTTTCCGCATTCGCTGGGACTGTTGTACTCGGCTTTCACGTATTTTGTCGGATTCAAGGTAAATTCCGGCGAATACAAATTGATGGGCCTCGCGCCGTATGGACGCCCGAAATATGTGGATGTCATACTTGATAATTTAATGGATCTGAAGGAAGACGGTTCCTTCCGCATGAACATGGACTACTTCGGTTATGTCGATGGCTTGCGGATGACCAACGAGAAGTTTGATTCCCTGTTTGGTGGACCACCACGAAAGCAGGAGTCGGAAATCTCCGAGCGGGAAATGGACATCGCCGCTTCGATTCAGAAAGTGACGGAGGAAGTTGTCATGCGCATGGCTCGCCATGCCCACAAGGTCACAGGCGAGAAGTATTTATGTCTGGCCGGCGGCGTGGCGTTGAATTGCGTAGCCAATGGCCGGCTACTCCGGGAGGGTCCGTTTGACGACATCTGGATTCAACCGGCGGCTGGTGATGCCGGAGGCGCTTTGGGTGCGGCGCTTGCCGTTTGGCACATGGAGCACGACAAGCCCCGCCAAGTCGATGGCAAGCGGGACAGCATGAGCGGTTCGTTTCTTGGCCCGGCATTTCCCGAAGATGAAACCAAGGCGTTTCTCGATGCCCACGGTTATGTTTATCGCCATGTATCAGAGACCGAATGGGCGCCGGAAATCGCCCGCTTGATCGCCGACGAAAAAGTGATCGGCTTGTGCCAGGGCCGGATGGAATTCGGTCCCCGTGCGCTTGGCGGAAGGTCGATCATCGGAGACGCACGTTCTCCGAAAATGCAATCGGTCATGAATCTGAAGATCAAGTACCGGGAGTCTTTCCGTCCTTTTGCACCTACGTGTCTTGAGGAAAAGGTCAGCGAATACTTTGAACTGGACCGGCGGTCCCCTTATATGTTGCTGGTGGCGCAGGTGCGTCAGGATCGATGCCTGGGGGTTGAGGAAAGCAAGACGCTATCCTTGAAAGAACGAATCAACCAGATTCGATCGGATGTGCCCGCCATCACCCATGTTGATTATTCCGCCCGCGTACAGACCGTATCCAAGGAAGAAAATTCCCGTTACTACGATATTATCAAGGCGTTCGAACAATTGACGGGGTACGGAGTCATCATCAACACTTCCTTTAATGTTCGCGGCGAACCGATCATCTGCACCCCCGAAGATGCTTATCGTTGCTTTATGCGTACCGATATGGATTATTTGGTGCTGGATTCTTTTATCCTGGAAAAAAATGCCCAGCCGGAATGGAAAGAGACCTCGGACTGGCGAAATGATTATGTGCTCGATTGATATCGGTTGATTCCAGGTTGGAGTTGCAAGGGAATTACGTATGCGAATGTTTAAATATTTAGGTCGTTTGATTAAGGAATTTTTTGAATTTGCCTGGCATAACAAGGCATGGTGGATCATTCCCATTGTGCTTATGTTGCTGATGTTGGGCTTTCTGATAACCGCAGGTTCCAGCGTCGCGCCGTTTATTTACACCTTGTTCTAATCCTGCCTGTTTGAAGTTGAACCTGCGTGCGGTTTTATCTACCGTACTCCCAGCTTTGGTCCGACAAACATCGGGCCGATCATGGATCACATTCTGACTGCAAGGATTTCACATGCCGAATACTGTTTTGATTGGTGCCCAATGGGGCGATGAGGGTAAGGGAAAAATCATTGACGTACTGACGGAAAAGGTCGGTTGGGTCGTTCGCTATCAAGGCGGCAACAACGCCGGTCATACTGTCGAAATCGGCAAGGAAAAATATGTGTTGCATCTCGTGCCTTCCGGAATTCTGCACGAAGGCAAAAAATGCGTGATCGGCAATGGACTGGTTGTCGATCCCGTGGCATTGGTAAAGGAAATTCAGGGGGTCGTGGATCGCGGCATTGATCCTTCCGGTCGATTTTTCATCAGCGATCGCGCCCATGTGGTGCTTCCTTATCACAAACTGATTGATGAATACCGCGAGAAAAAGCCTTCATCCGGTAAATCGATCGGCACGACCAAACGCGGGATTGGACCCACGTATGGCGATAAGGCCGCGCGAACCGGATTGCGAATGGGAGATTTGCTCGATCCGGATCGTGAATCATTGTTGCGTGAAAAAATTGCCGCCAACAACCGCATTCTGGCCGCCCTCGGCGCTCCGGAAGTGGATGCCGACGATGTCGTTCAAGCAACGCTGACCGCCGCCGATTATCTGGCGCCGTTTATTCAAGATACGATTCCGCTTTTGCACGAGGCAATATCCGGTGGGCAATCCGTATTATTCGAAGGCGCCCAGGGAACCATGCTGGATATCGATTACGGCACTTATCCTTTTGTAACTTCATCAAGCGCCACTGCAGGAGGCGCCTGCACGGGCTCTGGTGTTCCGCCGCATAGGATAGACCGCGTATTGGGAGTGGTGAAGGCATATTCGACACGGGTGGGGGAAGGCCCGTTTCCCTCGGAGCTTACCGATGCCGCTGGAGATGCATTGCGAAAAGCCGGCAATGAATTCGGCGCCACTACCGGACGGCCGCGCCGATGCGGGTGGTTTGATCTGGTGGTTGCCCGCTATTCCGTGATGGTCAATGGCATTGATGTTTGGGCGGTAACCAAACTGGATGTGCTTGATAATGTTGAAACCATAAGGATTTGTGTGGCTTACGAATGCGACGGGAAGCGCCTTGATGTTGTGCCGTCCAATGTTCGCATATTGGAAAAATGCCGCCCGATTTACGAAGATTTGCCTGGATGGATGAGTTCAACCAAGGAAGTCTCGTGCTGGGATGATCTCCCGGCCAATGCCAAGGCATATTTGCGGCGACTTGAAGAATTGACCAAGGTCAAGATCGGCATACTTTCCGTTGGACCTCAACGCGCCAGTACGATTATGCTGGGGTCAAATTTGTTCTAAGCGCTTGGTGGACGATCCACAAGATTGTGGCAGTCATACAATTATGAGCAAGGCAACGACAGGAAACATGCCCCGGCACGTGGCCATCATCATGGATGGCAATGGCCGTTGGGCCAAAAATCAAGGCTTGCCCCGAATCAAGGGTCATCAGACCGGCGCGGAGTCTGTGCGAGCCATTCTCAAGGCCTGCCGCAAGCATGATATTGAATTCCTTACCCTTTATGCGTTCAGCTCTGAAAATTGGATTCGCCCAAAGCCGGAAGTAACCGGCTTGATGGCGCTGTTGAAGAAATTTCTCCGCGACCAATCACATGAGCTTCACGAAAACGAAGTCAAATTAAGGGTGATTGGTCATGCCCAGGATTTACCTTCCTCCGTGCAGTCGGAACTACACCGGGTCATTGAAGAAACCGCACACTATAAAAAAGGCACACTGACGCTTGCTTTGAGTTATGGTAGTCGAACAGAGATTACCGATGCCGTGAAAGCTATTGCCCGCAAAGTTCATAATGGGTCGCTCAAGCCTTCGGCCATTTCTGAAAAAACCATTCAACAGCATTTGTATGCCCCGGATATTCCTGATCCCGACCTTTTGATTCGCACCAGCGGTGAAATGAGGATCAGCAACTTTCTACTTTGGCAGTTGTCGTATGCTGAAATTTACGTTACTCCGGTCCTGTGGCCGGATTTCCGGGAGGCGGAATTCGACGCGGCTTTGGAAAACTACATGCAACGGCACCGTCGCTTTGGGGATGTGAAATAACATGTTGAAGCACCGGGTACGTAGCGGTGTATTGATGGGCGCGGCATTGATCGCCGCGTTGTATTTCCTTCCCGCCGAGGGAGCTATTCTTCTCCTGATCTTGATATGCGGAGTTGCCTTGCATGAGTTCTACGCCCTTCTCCGGAATGGTGGCATTCCCCATTTCCCATGGATCGGAATCACGGGCGGAGTTCTTCTGCTGATTTCAACGTGGTGGGTTTATCATTCCGGCGATAGCCACGGATTTAAAGGCGATGTGGAAGCCGTGGTGTTGTTTGGAATTGCCGCGACGATTTTTGTTCGCCAGATGTTTGTGCCAACCCTTGAACATTCACTTAAATCCATGGCGGCCACGCTACTTGGCGTAATTTATGTGGCTTGGATGTTTAACTTTCTTAACAAACTACTGCTTGTTTTTGGCTTTCAGGAAGGTCGTCTGTTAATTTTTTATCTGGCACTGGTGGTAAAATTGACCGATGTCGGGGCGTTTTTTGTGGGTTGCCGTCTCGGGGGAAAAAAATTCTTCCCCCGCATATCCCCGGCCAAAACCTGGTCGGGAGTTATTGGGGGATTGCTAACAGGATTGATTTTCAGTCTGTTGGGATGGTATTTGATACACCCGATGTTGCCTGATCTGGCGTTCGGCTGGCTCGATGCGGTGATTCTGGGTGTACTTTTGTCCGCCACCGGGATCATCGGTGATTTGATCGAATCGCTTATAAAACGGGCATCAGGTGTGAAGGACTCCGGAACCATCATCAAGGGAATGGGCGGAGTTCTGGATGTATTGGATAGCTTAATGTTCGCCGCCCCGGTGTTGTATATTTATATGCGTCTTTTCGCGTAAACCGGGTAATGACGTATAGTATCCGCAAATAAGGAATAGACGCATGTTGACAATTTTATCTATCGCCATTGTGGCGCTGTTGTTTTCGTTTACCATATTCGTCCATGAACTCGGGCATTTCCTGGTCGCCCGCTGGTGCGGAATGACCGTGGATGCCTTTGCCATCGGCATGGGACCAGCCATTTGGAAACGCAAAATCAACGGCGTGGAATATAAGCTTTGTGCATTTCCCATCGGAGGCTATGTGGCCCTGCCGCAAATGGGGCCGAGTGAGGAAACAGGGAAAACCGCCGAAGAGGACGGTCGCAACCTTCCGCCGGTAAGGCCCATCCACAAAATTCTCGTCGGCTTCGCTGGCGTAACATTCAACATGATTTTTGCTGTTTTCCTGGCGTATGTGATTTTCTGGCAAAGCAAAGCCATCGCGCCGGAGTACGAAAGCAGTGCGGTTGGCTACGTAGAGGCTGATAGCGATGCTTATGCCGCCGGAATTCGGGTGGGCGATGTGATAACCGCCGTTAATGGGGAATCGATTTCCACCTGGGAGCAATACATCATTGTCACCGCACTTCGCGATCACGTCATATTGGATCTACGGCGCGGCGAAAGTGAAATCATTCAGGTTTCACTGCCGACTACACGAATCACCGGCGGGCGTATCATTCCCGGCATGTACCCCAAAAACTATTGCATCGTTCTGGATACGTTTGCCGATTCGCCGGCACGGGTGGCTGGTCTTTTGCCCGGAGATCATATCCTTTCATTGGACGGGCAGGCTTTGTTCAGCCGTGAACAGATGGTGGATTTGATTCATGCATCGCAAGGCCGTCCGGTTGAGTTGGAAGTTCGCCGCGATGGCCAGTTGATGTTGTTGACCGTTACGCCAATTTACAGTGAAGAATACAATCGGGCCATGATCGGAATTAAATTCCGCACCGATGAAGTCAAGCGGCCGTGGGACCAGATAAAGTCGCATGCCACGTTGATTTTCCGTATCCTGAAGGCGTTGGTCACGCCATCTGAATCAAAAGCCGCCGCCGAAGCGATCGGAGGCCCGGTGGCCATCATCGATATCTTTATGAAATTCGCGGCGTTGGGTTTCATGCAGGCGTTGTGGTTTGCCTGTTTGTTGAATGTAAATCTGGCCGTGATGAACCTCCTCCCGCTACCCGTGTTGGATGGCGGACACATTCTGTTTTCATTCTGGGAAATGGTGACACGCAAGCCCGCACCGCCCAAGTTGATCGCATTTTTATGGAAAGTGTCGGCGGTTCTGTTACTATCACTTTTTGTGTTGCTCACATACCGGGATATATCCCGGATATTCTCCAGCTCCAAGAGCACTCCTGTTCGTGCGGCACCGGCCGAAACACAACCTCCTCCCGAGCCGGTTGAGCCTTAAATAAGGTACTCCGTTATGATAAAATCAGTAAAAGAATTCGTGCCCGAATGGGCAAAAGATGCCATTTGGTACCAAATTTTCCCGGAACGTTTCCGGAATGGATGTTCCCGCAGTAATCCCAAACTGGAGGATTTTGCTAATCGTTCGATTCCCGGCTGGAAAATCATGCCTTGGGGTTCCGACTGGTATGGACGGCAATCCTGGGAGAAAAAACGCGGCGGTTTTTTTGACACCGTTTATTTGCGTCGTTACGGCGGCGATTTGGTCGGTGTATTCGAGAAGCTCGATTACCTGCAGGAACTCGGCGTAACCGCCATTTACCTCAACCCGGTTTTTCACGCGCAATCATTGCATAAATACGACGGTTCATCCTTTCACCATGTCGATCCTTCCTTCGGTCCGGATCGCGATGGCGATTTGAAGCGAATGGCCAAAGCAAAAGAAACCGAGGATCCGGCTACATGGATTTGGACCGAGGCGGACAAGTTTTTATTGAAGCTCATTCGCGAAGTTCACCGCCGGGGCATGAAAATCATCCTGGACGGTGTATTCAATCATACCGGACGGGAGTTTTTTGCCTTTAAGGACATGTTGGAAAAAGGAAAAAAATCCCGCTATCGCAATTGGTACAAAATCAAGCATTGGAATACCGATGGCACGTTCGAATACGAAGGTTGGTTCGGGCATTCCGCCCTGCCTGAACTTGCGCGGACTGAAAATGACCTGATTCCCCCGGTTCGGAAATATGTTTTTGATATCACAAGTCGCTGGATGGATCCAAACGGCGATGGAGATCCGTCGGACGGCATTGACGGTTGGCGATTGGATGTGGCGTTTTGCGTACCCCATGGCTTCTGGAAAAAATGGCGCAAGCATGTGAAGTCGATCAATCCCGAGGCTTATCTGACGGCGGAAATTGTCACCCTGGCGCAGGATTATCTCAAGGGCGATGAATTTGACGCAGTGATGAATTACATGTGGCTGTTTCCATCCGTAAGTTTCTTCAGCAATGCCAAAAAAGCCATGAAGGCGTCCGAGTTGCAGAAGTCCCTGAATACCGTGCGCAGGGCTTACCCGGACCAGGTCATGTATGTGCAACAGAATCTGTTCGACTCCCATGATGTCGGGCGTGTGCTTTCCGTGCTGAACAATCCGGAGGTGTTGCCGATCGAAAACTTCGAGCATTACTTCCATTTGTCACGGGTCAAGCATGGCGCGAATTTCCGGACGACCAAGCCGACTCCCGATGCGGTGCAAGCATTGAAACAGGCCGTGATTTTCCAGATGACGTATCCCGGTGCGCCGATGATTTATTACGGAACGGAAGCCGGAATGTGGGGCGCCAACGACCCATGTGACCGCCAGCCCATGTTGTGGGATGATATCCGCTATGAGCCGGAGCGACATACGCCGGAAGGTAAAACACGTCCGCACAAACGCGCGCCGGACCGGAAGCTTTTTGCCTTCTACCAAAATGCCATAGCCGTTCGCCAATCGCATGAGGTGTTGCGCCGAGGCGACATCACCTGGCGAAAACATGAGAATCCCCGCGTGTTGATTTACGATCGCATACACAAAGGCGTGGTGATCCGGGTGGTGTTAAACGCTGGCAAAAAATCAGCAAAAGTGAATCTGCCTTTTTCCGGTATTGATTTGTGGAGCGGGCGGGAGTTAACTCGCGGTCCGGTTGTTGTTCCGTCGCGCGGCTGGATAATTGTGCGAAAAAACGTGCGTTGAATCCGGATTCAAGCGTATGCTTAATCCTTTGAGGGTTTGATCATGAGTAAAAGCTATAAGGAAATTACCGCACGCATATCCAGGAATGCCGCAACATTCGCCAAGGAAAATCCCGGTGTTATGCAAGGGTTCCGGCAAATGAGCGGTTCCGCCATTTCTGATGGGGTGTTAAGCGCCAAACACAAGGAATTGATTGCCTTGGCAATCGGAATCGCCCAGCGTTGTGACGGATGCATTGGTTTTCACGTGAAAAAACTTATTGAGCTTGGAGCAACCCGCGAAGAAATCGTGGAAGCGCTTGGCGTGAATGTTTACATGGGCGGAGGTCCGGCCTTGATGTATGTTGCCGATGCCCTGCATGCTTATGATGAATTCAAAGCCGGTTAATCGATATGTCCTCTAAAGGTGAAACAAAGAATCTCGCTGTATTTTGCGATTTCGAAAACGTCGCCCTCGGCGTCCGTGATGCGCAGTCCGACAAGTTTGACATCAGCAAGGTGCTGGAACGGTTGCTTTTAAAGGGCAATGTGGTGGTGAAGAAGGCCTACTGCGACTGGAGTCGCTACAAGGAGTTCAAAGCCGCCATGCACGAAGCATCGTTTGAATTGATTGAAATTCCCCATGTTCGGCAATCCGGGAAAAATTCGGCGGATATCCGGATGGTTGTGGACGCGCTGGATCTCTGCTACACAAAAGCGCATGTGGATACGTTTGTGATCGTCAGCGGAGACTCTGATTTTTCCCCCCTGGTCAGCAAGTTGAGGGAAAACAACAAGATTGTGATCGGTGTTGGTGTGAAAAAGTCCACATCCGATCTCCTCATCGCAAACTGTGATGAATTTATCTATTACGATGATCTTGTCCGGGTGAAGGAGAAGCCGAAACCGCGCGCACCCCGTAAAAGCGCCGCCAGCGATAAAATCACTACGCCCGGAAATGACAAGACACAGGAAGCATTCGATTTGGTTGTTTCCACTTTCGAGGCGTTGTTGCAGGAGCGAGGCGAGAGCGAAAAAGTCTGGGGTTCCATGATCAAGCAAGCAATCAAGCGAAGGCAACCCGGATTTAATGAGTCCTATTACGGATTCAAAACCTTTGGCCAACTATTGGAGCAGGCGGCCGCGCAGGAACTCTTGAAGATTGAACACGATGAAAAGTCCGGCGGATACATCGTTAAAGCGGCGGACGACAGCTAAAACAGTAAAAGGAGTGTAGGTGATGGCGGAGAAGAAAATCAGAATGGCCTTGTTACGTGGAGTTTGCCAGACACCGGCCTATGTGGCACACGAACGAGGTTTCTTCGCCGAGGAAAATTTAGAGTCATCCGTCAGTATTACACCAACCGCGTGGATGGTCCCGGAACAATTGCTAAGCGGGTCGGTGGACTTTGCCGTGATCCCCTGGACACGGGTGGCCGCCGCGGAAAAGGGAGAGGCGCCGCTTAAATTATTGTGCGGTTCCGGAATTGAAGAAGCGGCGATTGTGGTGCGAAAAGGCATGGCGGAATCGGAAGTTAAATCCGTTGCCGTTCCTCGTGAGGGCGGTATGAAGGACCTCACTGCGATGGGACTCGTGGAAAGCATGGGGTGGCAAAACTGCGATCAGCGTCGGTTCCCGTCCGGTGATGGCGCAATTATTTCCTTTTTTGGCCTGGGCGCTGATGCCGCCTCGATGGTCGAACCCTATGCCGCCATGATGGAGGAGTTGGGGGTTGGTCAGGTGGTTCGCAGGACTGGAGATGTTTGGAAGGGCGCTCCGGGATGTTCCCTTTGTGCCAGCGCGACGTTGATCGAACGCAATCCGGAATTGGTTCAAAAGGTCGTGAATGCCTACGTCAAAGCGATTGCTTTTGTGCATCAGAATCCTGATGAAACGGGTGAAATCGCCGCCGGTTACATCGGCGTTCATGCCCGCATGGTGCAACGCGCCTTGAAGTCCAACATGCCCCACGCCGATGCCATTCGTAACACGGAAAGCATGGATGCTATTTTGAAGTTGATGAAGAAGTTGAATTATGTCGACCACATTCCCGAAGGTTTTTCCGAGCTTCGATTTCTTGATCAAGCCCAGGGCCTTTGTTGATTCGAAAAAGGTGATGTCATGGATTTTACCCGCGAGGATAGGAATCAATCCATCGCGGAACGGTTTCAGGCAATTGTCCGGAATTTTCCCGATCAATCCGCGTTTGAACATGATGACATCAAGCTGACATACCGGGAATTGGATGTTGCATCCAATGCTTTTTCTTCCGGGTTGATGAGCGGCACAATAACGCCTGGCGATCGCGTGGCGCTGATTCTGCCCTCCGATATATCCATGGTGACGGCCATGCTTGCTTCGCTCAAAACCGGCCTTGTTTTTGTACCCATCGATCCTGACTGGCCGCTTGAACGTGTGGCCAATATTATCGAGGATGTTCAACCGTCCATTATTGTGGCACGTAAAAGCAACATGGATGAAATAAACAGCAAGCTTCGAACCGGTGAGTGCTGGCGGGATTATGAAAGCCTTGTATCCGGCCACCCCGCTGATGCCGTGCCGATTAATCAAAAGGAATTCGCCCCGGCGGTTATTTATTATACGTCAGGAACGACCGGACGCCCCAAAGGCATTGTGATAAATCATCGATCGCTTTTGAACAGCACACGAAATTACGTTGTTCAATTAAGCATTGGATCGCTAGACCGGGTGGCTTGGACATCATCTGCGGCATTTGGCGCATCAACGGGTCCGATTTTCGGTGCACTGCTGACCGGCGCTGTGTTGTGTCGTTTTGATGTCGCATTGCATGGTTTGGCGGCAATGTCAGAATGGCTTACAGCACGAAAAATCACCGTATTGATGGCATCGGTTTCGTTATTTAAAAATATTGCCTCCGCATTTCCTGACGGAGCGAATGCGCCTGAATTACGCGTGATCAAGATAGGTGGCGAGCCTGCTCATCGAAACGATGCAGAGTTATTCCGGCGAAAGTTTCATCAGGACTGTCGGCTGATCAACGGGCTTGGTATTACCGAGGCCGCAGGCAATGTATGCTTTTATCAGCTCGATGCGACAACGCCGCTACCGGATGGAAAAATGTTGCCGATCGGCACCGCCGTGGATGGTCTGGAATTGCACGTGGTGGATGAGGAGGGAAACAAGGCCGTGGATGGTCAAATTGGCCAAGTCGTTGTAGTCAGTGAATATCTAGCGGATGGATACTGGCGATCTGATGAGTTAACTTCTCGATCATTTATCCGGGAAGCTGACTCAAATCGGGTTCGTTATTTTACCGGTGATTATGCCTATCGAAATAACCGGGGAGATCTGGTTTACGCCGGCAGGGACGATGGCATGGTAAAGATCCGCGGTCATCGTGTAATGATTGCCGAGGTCGAGTCTGCCATCGCGGAATTGGCGGATGTGCGGGATGTCGCTGTATTGATTGATAATAAGGGCGACTCCAACCGACTGGTTGCATACATAAAGTGGCGCGAAGGGAGGTCGATGAGTCTTGAATCCCTGCGGTGCGCGCTTTCCTTGCAACTTACAAAATACATGATGCCCGCTCTGTATTATATCGTTCCGTCGTTTCCGATGTTGACGTCCGGCAAGATAGACCGAGTTGCGTTGAGCGGGTCAGTCGGCGAGCCGCTTCGCGACGGCATGCACGCAGAGCATCGGGATTCGTTGGAGTTTCAATTGCTTCGCATCATGGAGAAGGCGACGGGTGCGAAGGGATTGGGCATTCATGATGACTTTTTTGATTTGGGTGGCGATTCACTTTCCGCCGCGCGGATGTTGGCGCAAATCGAACGTCGACTTGGAATATCTCTGCCCATGGCGGTCTTGGGAAATGCATCGACGGCGGCAGGCCTGGCGGAAATTGTTCGTAGTCGGAATGCCAACGTTATGGGTGACGCGCTGGTGATGCTGGATCCCGGAGAGGATCGATATGCGCCTTTTTTTTGCGCGCCTGGCGCTGGATCAGACGCATATTCACTGATTCACCTCGCCCGACATGTCGGGAGACGGCATCCATTCTACGCTCTTCAATACAGCGGATTGGATGGGGTCTCTGATTTTCAGAAAACCGTTGAGGAAATGGCCATGCGTTTCATTCACGGAATGCGTCGTGTCCAACCCCGCGGACCGTATTTTATCGGCGGCAGTTCATTTGGCGGCTGGATTGCATTCGCCGCCGCACAGGAATTGACGCGGCAAGGCGAGGTTGTGGCTGTGTTGGCATTGCTGGATGCATACGGAATTGATTATCCGTCGTTGAGAAAAGGTTTGTCTGTGAATCAAAAGTGTCGGGCCGCCGTCCGCTGGTTGTTGCCGCTTGGACACAAAAGTGAAGTATCATTCATGAATTTGATTCTTGGTTGCCGGGAAAAGTTCAATTTGGCTCGCATCAGGATGGGTTATTCGCCGCGGCCGGCAGGAACATTTTCGTCGGTGAAATTCAAGGCGACCTGTCACCAGTATTACAGCATCAATGCACGAAAGTTGTACCGAAGCGAACCGTATCCCGGTGTTATTGATTTATTCCGGGCGGAAATTCAACCCTGTCCAGACCTCTACGAGCCAAAGCCGGATTTAGGTTGGGAAAAGCTCGCGGCGGGCGGGTTGCGCATCCAGGATACCCCCGGATATCATTCCGCCCATATTCGGGAACCGCATGTCGGCGTACTGGCTGTGCGCCTTTTGGAGCGTATCAAGGAAGTGGAGCGCGAAATAAACAAAAGTCAGTCCCCGGATAACACGACACATTGCCTTAGCATATCCGCCTCAAGTTTATAATCGGGAATACCGACCACGCGGATTACATATTCCATGGACTTGCAATCGGGGGATAATTCGGCCAACCGATTGGGGCGGGAGGCCAAAGCGTCGAGGTCCAGCACATTGCCGGACTTGGCTGTATCAAGGACAAAATACAACATATCCGATTCTATAAGCTCACTCAAAAAGTGAGTGCCTAGCGAAGCGTCTGGCACGAGCTTTTCGTGCATGGTTACCCATTCACATACGGCGAGCATGTGATTGATTTCACCAAATCTAACCGGAATGCCAAGTGATGGCTGGCGCGTTCCCCATCGACCCGGCCCGATCAGCAATACTGCCCGCTGTTCCTTGCCGCAGGACTGGTTGATGCGTCCTATTGCACGGGCGACGGCATGGCGCTGTTGCTCGCCCAGTCGCGCATAAGCGGAGGGATCGACCACAATGCAGGTATCTATTCCGATTCTGCGGCTGGCGCCGATTACGGGGCCTTGTTGCTGTAAAAGCACGCGAGTTCCGGATGCGTTCTCCTTGGCCGGGTTGGAATTATCGCTTCGGATTTGTAGCGGACGGCACTGAAGTAAATTGATCCGGTAGTCATCGCCACGGATGATATTAACGGCAAACTCGATGTCGATGGGGCACTCGTATGCATTCGACAAGAGTTTCAGTATTCGCCGGATATCCGCGGTGAAGCCTGTGTCCCGCAATAACGGATTAAACGTTAAAAGCCAACGCCGGTTTTCCGGGTGAATGTCAGCAATCCGGTCAAAAGGTATATCTGCGTCTCCAGCCGCGAGATCGTCCACCCAGCCGGAAATCAATTTGTTTTCAACCAGGTCGAGGCAATCCATTTTCCGCTGGGATGCCTGATGAATTTCATCGACGGTCGATTCGGGTCGCAACAAGGGTTTGTTAAGCGCCACCAACCGGGTGTTGTCGTCGTCGGCACGATCGACGGCCCGCGTTCCGAGGCCGAAGACCAGGCGAATCACGCCGGCGTTGGGGTCGATGTCGGGATTCCATGCATAAGGGTTGTATGAAAGACCGACGCCCGCCAGATGCGGATAGAAAAAACGTTTATGCGATGAGCCGGATACTCTCATGATAAGCAAAGCCATCTGTTCATCCCGGTTCAGAAGTCCGCGTCGTTGCCGGTAACGCAAGGCATTTTCGCTCAAAGCGCTGGCATACACCCGGCGAATAGCGTTCAGCAAATCCTGCAGACGGGCGTCGAGCGGCCCCTGATTTACGCAAAAAACACTTTCGTATTGTCCGGCAAAAGCGTTGCCATAAGCATCTTCCAGCAACGAGCTGGAACGGACGATATATGGAGATTCGCCGAAGTATTCGAGCATTTCGCGCAAGCGCTGAATTACATGGTCCGGGAAAGTTCCATGGAAAATCAACTCGCGGGCCTCCTGGATTTCCCCGAGAAACGTGGATGGTTCGCGTTGTCGCTGGCGAATCCACCAGACCCGGTTTCGTACAAGAAATGTGTAATAAAGCTCCGTGCCGAGATAAAAAGAGTCGTGCGCCTCGAGCCGGTTTGCCAAATCCTTGTCGTGATGATTGACGATGGCCCGGGCCAGAAGCATGCCGACGGCTTTTCCTCCGATGGAACCGATGCCGATCATTCGGTTGTAGATGGCCATCAGATCGTCAAGGGTGAAGTAGGTGTTCGCCAATCGTATTATGCGCTCGTCGCCACTGATAAGCCATTCGAGGATTTGATGAAACAACCGGCTATGTTGACCGGTTGCGTCGGTCGGATTGGTTAAAGGCAAAGACCGCGCCTCTCCGAATGTGCGGTGCCATACATCCAGCGGTCCCTGGTCGTTCAAGCCGGCCCAGGCCAGGCTTGATAACAGCCCGGATATTTCCGCGCTGGAATTCACGGGTATAAAATCATCACCTTCCCGGACATGAATGGTGTTCATGACGCTGGTGGATCGGTATTGGACTTTAAGGGGACGAATGTGCATGCGTCCGTCGCGGCGAAAAACATCGAGCATGAACTGGCATGTTTCCTCAATGGGTTTCGAGGCGAAATGGCTGTGATGATTGCGATAAAGGGCGAAATAGGTCAGGGATTGATAATCCAGCAGGCGCGGACAGGTAAGCATGAAAAAATTTCCGAGCATGGCGTCGGATTGCCAGTCCGATGCGAGGTCGGATAAACAATCAAAAACATAGATGGCTCCACTTCCGACATCCGTGATGACCTGATGAACGGCATCGACAAAGCGTTCAAAACCCAGCGTCGGATCAGGATGGTAAATTTCCGGTCCGCTCGATTCGGGTATCAATTGCTCGTGGCGGGCGAATCGGAAATAAATAAGCCGCCTTCCGGTTTGGCAGGCGGCGAGGGCGTAGGGGAGTACGAGATCGCGGTAGTCATCGACTTCCTCAATTTGCCAGACCACGTTGTCGCCCGGCATCACGCCTTTCAATACGCGATCCAAGCCGGGCAGGCCCGTGGTGCAATCCATCATGGCCATCGGTTGCTCCCTTTATAAAGGACAGTATGAGATCAAACCACGCCTTGATCAAGCATGGCATCCGCAACTTTGACAAAACCGGCGATATTTGCCCCGAGTACAAGATTTCCGGGTTGGCCATATTCGCGTGCGGTTTCATTACATGTGCGGTGAATGGCGACCATGATTTGGTGAAGGCGGCTGTCAACTTCCTCGCGCGGCCAGGAAATACGCATCGCGTTCTGGCTCATTTCCAGACCGGAGGTTGCAACGCCTCCCGCATTGGCCGCTTTTCCGGGGCCATAGTGTATCTTTGCGGTAAGGAATGCATCCACGGCCTCGGGCGTGCTCGGCATATTGGCGCCTTCGCTTACCAACTTGCAACCGTTCTGCAAAAGCGCTCTTGCGTCATCACCGCTTATTTCATTTTGAGTGGCGCTGGGGAAAGCGCAGTCACAGGGGATGGACCACGGGTTGGTTCCCGCCATAAACGCACCGCCGAATTTGTTGGTGTACTCGCTTATGCGGCCTCGTTTGTTGTTTTTCAGGTCCATGACCCAGGCCAGTTTCTCGCGGTCGATCCCCTTTGGATCATGAATGGTACCTCCGGAATCGGACAACGATACGGGTTTGGCTCCGAGATCGATTAGTTTTTCCACGGTAAATTGAGCAACATTCCCGGAGCCGGAAATGACACATGTCTTACCTTCGAGGGATTGATTGACGGTCTTCAACATTTCCTGCGCAAAATATACCGCGCCATACCCGGTGGCTTCGGGGCGAATCAGCGATCCACCCCATTTCAATCCCTTGCCGGTCAATACACCTGTGAACTCGTTGCGAAGTCGCTTATACTGTCCGAACATATAACCAACTTCGCGACCGCCCACGCCGATGTCGCCTGCCGGAACATCGGTGTCCGCTCCGACATGGCGTTGAAGTTCGGTCATGAAACTCTGGCAGAACCGCATGACTTCGGAATCGGATTTGCCTTTTGGATCGAAATCGGAACCGCCTTTGCCTCCGCCCATGGGCAATGTGGTTAATGCGTTTTTGAATATTTGCTCGAAACCAAGAAATTTCAAAATGCTGATATTTACGCTGGGATGAAAACGTATGCCGCCTTTATAGGGGCCAATCGCACTGTTGTATTGAACGCGAATGCCGCGGTTGACCTGAATGCGTCCCTGATCATCCTGCCAGGGAACCCGAAATACAATCGCCCGCTCCGGTTCAACAATGCGCTCCAGGATCGCCATTTGCTGGTATTTTGGATTTTTTGCGAGAACGGGGGCCAGTGATTCAAGCACTTCACGGACAGCCTGAAGATATTCAAGTTCACCCGGGTTCCGTTTTTCCACTTCATTCATTACCTTGGCGATATATTCCATTTTCATCTTCTCCTAAAAAGCATGTGACTATGCGAATCGATTTTGATCAAATCAAGCTGAACATGTAATAAATGCAATATAAACATTATTTAAATAGGGGAATGCCTGATTGAGTCATCATGTTGCCAGGGTAAATATTCCGCAAATTGAGAGATTTGCCGGTTGGATGAAGGAGGTGTCTTCCATCAAGCCGTTTGATTTCTGTAATCCGGGGGCCGGAGTAGTGTTTCCCGAGAATAATCAGGCGGGTGCGCTGGAGGCGCTGTTCTTTAATGCCGCACACCAGTTCGGTTTTTGGCATCTGGAAAACAATCGATATGCCCGGCCAATGGTTGCATGTGTTGGCGGCAAGGACCGAAAGGGATCGGACTTTGTGTTTTATTGCACCCAACGGGCTTTGAACGGGGACGCCTCCTTTTTCGATCCCGCGAAGCTGGCTCTGATGACGGATCACGACTGTGACGCCTTTTTTCACGATGACCATGGTGTAAATCCCATGCCCATGTGGCCGGATCATCTGGCGATCATGAAGAAGTATGCGGAGTGGTTTGTGCGTAACGGATTCCGCCCGGCTGATTTGGTGGAACGCGCCAACGCGGCGATTTACCCGTTGCAGACATTTCTCAAAATACTCCGGGATGTGCCGGGTTACATGGAGGATCCCCTGCAGAAAAAAGCCATGTTGCTGGCGATTATGATGGAAAATCGCCCCGAACATTTCCTGCATGTTTCCGATCCGCAATCGGCGGTTCCGATTATTGATTACCACTTGCAGAGAAGTGCGCTTAGAACCGGTCTGGTAGAGATTCTCGATGACAATTTGCGCGCAAAACTTGAGCGTCGCGAATGCATGGAAAAAAGTGAAGAGAAAGCGATTCGCGACATGGTCTATGAAGCCATTCAATCCCTGGTGGATTTATCGGGACTATCCGTGGCCGCAGTGGACTATTTTTTCTTTATGAACCGGACGCGATGCCCGGAAATGTCCGAGCCGGTGTGTGCCGAGTGTCCGGTGCAATCCATCTGTCGACGCCACACCAAACTCTTTCAGCCGGTGTTCAGGACAACGTTTTATTAACGCGAAATTTGAGGATTAGGGGGTTTCCGCGGCCGGCGGTTCCTCGGCAACCGCTTCTTCTTGAATACCGGTTTCGATTGCTTCAGCAGACTTGATTGCCTCGGCAATTTCTTCGTCCGTAGGGCCAGCTTCAGCTGGGTCATCCAAAGTCGCCGTCATGGCGGATAACCGCTCGATGGTTTGCTGGATCAGTTCCTTTTGTTCTTCGCGCGAACGCCTTTTTGCTTCGGCGATTGCTTCGCGTTCGGCCCGCAATTGAATTTCGCGTTCGGTGAACTGACGCGTTTTTTCCTCCAGTACACTGCGGACTTCGCCACGCACTTCATCGCGTTCCTGTCGAACGGCGCCAAGTTGTTCCTCGACCTTTTGGACTACGGCGGCCTGCGATGCGCGAGTGGATTGCAATTCCTGCTCAATGGCCTTCGCGGTTCTCGACTGTTCGTCGCGGGTGCTTAAAACCTCGGTGCGTACGCTGTCGAGCGTGGAAACCTGCCGTTGTGTTTCTTCGGCAATGGTTTGTGCTGTGGCGGCCAATCTTTCGTCAACCACGGAAAGTTTCTCGACGGTAACTTGTTCGTTTTGCACGGATTTACGCATCATATAGGCCAGGCCGGCGGCGATGATGACGACGAGAAGCGAGGTGAAAATCACGTACCGACTCAATATACCTTGGCGTTTGATCGCACTGTGCATCTGGGCAATGGCCCGTTCCTGGCGTTCGGATTCGCGTTGACGCAGTTCGGTAAGTTTGCGCAATTGTGTGACCGCTTCGTTCAGCAGATCTGCTGAAACTTCCACTTTGTTCGTTGGGGCTTTTACAATTTCCGTAGGCTCTTCAGGTACAGGATTGACTTTATCTTCGCTCATGAAAATTCTCCTGGAATACGTTGATGACTCGTTTCCATGTTAAATCGCCGTCTGATTCCGAACAAGAATAAAACAGCAAAAAATCGACTTGTTTTGGGCGTTTTTCGGATTTGTTATCCTTTTTTCTTGTACAAAACACCCTGCTTCTTTCAAATGTCGCCTTTTTCAAGGATGCCATGATTCAGTCGTTTACCAGCAGAGAAGTCTATATTGCCTTCAACATGCTCGATCAGATCGGCCCGGTTCGCGCCCGGAAACTGATAGCCGCGCTTGGCTCTCCGGAAGCTGTCTTTACTGCTTCACCGGAAACGATTGCGCGTATACCCGGGTTTGGCCGGGAACTGGTAAATACCATTTGCACTGGTCGGGTTGCTGTCGATCCGATTGCCGAGGAAAAGAAAGCGGAGAAACTCGGAATCCGGCTGGTAACATTTATAGACCCGGAATATCCCGCCGCCTTGAAGGAAATTCACGATCCGCCGTTGGTCCTCTATATCAAGGGAAGGATCACTGCGGCCGATCAGCATGCGATTGCCATTGTTGGTACGCGACATGCCACCCATTACGGGGCATCGGTTGCTGATCGACTGACCTATGGCTTGTCCAAGGCGGGATTCACCATTGTCAGCGGACTGGCCAGAGGAATTGATACCGTGGCGCATCGTGCGGCCATAAAGGCCGGCGGGCGTACTTTGGCCGTGCTTGGCGGCGCCATTGACAAGATGTATCCGCCGGAGAACGAAGAACTGGCCGAAGCCATCACCGCCCAAGGCGCGGTAATAAGCGAGTATCCGTTAGGGCGTTCGCCGGACCGCCAGACTTTTCCGTACCGCAACCGGATAGTCGCGGGTATTTCAATGACCGGCATTGTGGTGGTGGAGGCCGGGGAGAAAAGCGGCGCGGTCATTACCGCCAATACGGCCTCCGAGCAGGGGCGTAATGTATTCGCTGTTCCGGGAAGAATTGATAATCCCGCCGCTCGTGGATGTCATGCTTTGATCAAACAAGGGGCGAAACTGGTCGAAACCATCGATGATATATTGGATGATGTGCACATGCTTCTGCCCAAACATGTGGAGAAAAAAGCGGAAGCAATGCGCGCCATGCCCGACTTGCAACTTACCGGCGAGGAAGCCGAGGTGGTGAAAGCATTGGGGGGCGGGGGACTTCAGGTTGACGAATTGAGCAGAGCCTGTAATTTGAATGCGGCACGATTGAATTCCTTGCTGTTGGGATTGGAAATGAAGCGGGTGGTCAAGGTTCTGCCCGGTCGCCAAGTAGAGTTGCGTGATGGCCTGGCTGTTGCGCGTAAAGATTAACGAATAAACGTGACGGTTATATATGGCTAAACATCTTGTCATTGTGGAATCGCCGGCCAAGGCGAAAACCATCAATAAAATTCTGGGCAAAGATTACGTGGTAAAAGCTTCGATGGGGCATGTCCGCGATCTTCCGGAAAAAGAAATCGGCGTCGATTTGGAAAAAGGCTTCAAGCCGAAATACGTGGCGATTAAAACACGTGAAAAAGTCATCAAGGAACTTAAACAGGTCGCAAAAGATGCCGAGGAAATCATTCTTGCCCCCGACCCTGACCGGGAAGGGGAGGCCATTGCCTGGCATTTGATGGCCGCTTTAAAGGGAACGGTCCCTCCGGAGAACTTTCACCGTGTCACCTATAACGAAATTACCGCGCCGGCTATTCGCGAGGCATTTTCGCATCCAAGAAAAATCAACCAGAACAAAGTGGATGCCCAGCAGGCCCGCCGGGTCCTTGATCGCATTGTCGGCTACAAGGTCAGTCCATTATTGTGGCGGCGCATTCGAGGAGCTTCCAGCGCCGGGCGTGTGCAATCCGTGGCGCTTCGGCTGGTGTGCGACCGGGAAAAAGAAATTCTTAACTTCAAGCCCGAGGCGTATTGGCTGATCGGCGCTCGTGTGCGAAAAAATTCGCCTCCGGTCGATCCCTTTGCCATTAAACTTGCCCGCATTGATAATGAGAAGGCGGAAATCAAATCCGCCGAGCAGGCAGAAGCCATTCGCCTCGACCTGGAAGGCCGGCGCATGCGCGTGGCATCGCTCAGCAGTAAGGAAATTTCCAAGCGTCCGCAACCTGCTTATATTACCAGTTCGTTGCAACAGGCCGGCAACCGCTTTTTTGGGTTTGCCCCGACCCGAACCATGAGGATCGCGCAGAAATTGTATGAAGGTGTCGACACTGGCAGTGGCGTCGTTGGTTTGATCACTTACATGCGTACCGATTCCGTGGCAATTTCACCGGTTGCCCAGGAGGCTTGTCGCTCCTTTATTGACCAGCAATTCGGCGCTGAATACCTGCCTGAAAAGCCGCATGTATATAAAAGCAAGGGCAACGCCCAGGAAGCGCATGAAGCAATCCGCCCCACGGATGTTCATTTGACGCCGGATAAGCTGGCTGGTGTGCTGGATCCCGATTCATTGAAGTTGTACAAGATGATTTGGCAGAGGTTTGTCGCCAGTCAAATGGCCTCGGCGGTGATCGCCCAGCGGTCCGCGGAAATCGAGGCGATTGACGGCGCTTCCAATAAACACGCCTACCTGTTTCGTGCTTCTGCTTCCGAAGTGATTTTTCCCGGTTATATGAAAGTCACCGGAATTGAGAAAGAACGTAAAAACGACTCCGAGGAAGTTTCCGGCGAAGACGAGGATATCGCACTTCCGCCTCTGACCGAAGGTGAAATGCTTGAGCATCTTGAATGGCTTGAGGAGCGAAAAGAAACCAATCCGCCTCCACGTTACACCGAGTCCTCGCTGGTCAAGGCGCTCGAAGATAACGGTGTGGGGCGTCCCAGCACGTATGCGCAGACTGTATCCACAATTGTGGACCGAGAATATGTCGACAAGGATAAGCGTACGCTGAAACCGACCACAAAAGGCATGATGGTCAACGATTTTCTGGCGCAATACCTGCCGGAATTGTTTGATATAGGTTTCACCGCTGAAATGGAAAAGGAACTGGACGAAGTGGAGGAGGGTTCTCTTGTCTGGACCTCCATGATGGAGCGGTTTTATCAATCCTTCCTCGGCTGGATAGAAAAAGCCAAATCTCCGCCGGCCGACGTGAATGTGGTAACGAACCTGCTCAAGCTTCTCGAAGGTGTAACAAATTGGGCGCCGGAAACCAAACGCGGGCGCAAAACCTACAGCGACGAAAAATTTGTCCAATCGGTGCGGGAGCAACTTGAAAAGAACGATCCTCCCCTGACCGACCGCCAGCAGGAGGCTCTGGTGAAAATGTCGTGCCGGTACAAGGATCAATTGCCGGAAATTGAACCGGTGTTTGCGTCGTTGAATATATCCGACGAGTTGGTCAAGCACCACGAGCAAAGTTTACCGCCGCGCCCCGAGACGTTGATCAAGCTGGAAATGCTCAAAAAGGTGGAGTTTGATCCGCCGCGTAAAGTTGGCAAGAAAACGTATGACGACCGGGAGTTTTTGACATCGCTGGACAATCAGGTCACTGGCGGAAAACGTTTGAGTGAAAACCAGGTGCGTTATCTCAATCGCCTGTTGTTGAAATACGCGCATCAGATTCCGGATTTCGAAAGCCGTAAACCCGAATTGATGCTGGAAGATGAACCCGTTGTGGAAACAGATCCGCACGCCGGGGAAATTCTGGAGTTGCTTGGAAAAATCACCGAGTGGAAAGAGCCGGTCAAGCGGGGCAATCGCGTTTGGGATGACAAGGAATTCTTCCATTCGCTGGATCGTCAATTCAAGCAGAAGAAAAGTTTATCGCCACGCCAGGTCGCCGCCATGCGAAAAATGGCCGGTCGATATTCTTCAGCCATTCCGGGTTTTGCCGATCACGCCGAACGCCTGCAACTGAAGGCCGGCAAGGGCGGCAAGAAAAATGACGAAGAGTAAGTCAGGCCCGCGTACTGCTTCACCCGATCCGGCCATGCAGGCGTTCGCCGATTACCTGCGCGCCGAGCGTGATGCGTCAGAACACACGCTGGCCAATTACCTGATGGATATTCGCCAGTTTATTGAACTGCATTGGGGCGAAAATGCCGCCCCGCCATTTGCCTGGAAGCAAGTGGACCGGTTTGCCGCCCGACGCTTCCTCGTATATCAGCAGAAAAGCGAAAAAGAACCGGCCACCTCGCGCCGCAAATTGTCCAGCCTCCGGTCGTTTTTCAAATTCATGTTGCGGGAAGACATGGTGGCGCTCAATCCTTTCAGCGGTCTCGTCCTGCCCAAGCTATCACGCCGGCTTCCCAAAGTCTTGAGTGTTGCCGAAATCGAACGGTTGCTGAATGCGCCCTTTCTACATCGGCTCAACAACGAATCTCCCCGCAACAAAGCGTGGGATACGTATGCGAGAGACCGCGATGCCGCGATATTGGAAATGTTGTACAGCACCGGCGCCCGGTTGAATGAGCTTGCCGCATTGGGAGAGCGCCACCTGGACCTTTTGTCCGGCGTTATGACGGTTCGTGGCAAGGGGAAAAAGGAGCGAATGTGTCCGTTGGGTGGTCCGGCGATCAAGGCACTGCGTCGCGCTTTGGAGGCCCGGGACACGATCTGGCCGCTTCTTGGAAAACCGGGTCGGCCCCCCGCCTTGTTCCTGAACAAATTGGGCGGACGGCTCACTCCGCGCTCCATTGAACGGATGATGAAAAAATACCTGCTTGCCGTAGGATTGAATCCCGACCTTTCGCCACATGCCTTGCGGCACAGTTTTGCCACGCACCTGCTGGATGCCGGGGCCGATTTGCGAAGCGTTCAGGAGCTGTTGGGTCATGCCAATTTATCGACCACTCAGATTTACACGCATATTACGATTGAACGTTTGCGCGAAGTATATGATAAAGCGCATCCGAAGGCCTGATCATGATCTGGATTATTTACAACATATTGTTTGTCCTGATATTCCCGTTGCTTCTGCCGCATTTTCTCTTTCGCATGAAACGGCGCGGCGGATATTCGAAGGATATTACCCAACGGCTGGGCTATTACAGCGATGAAACCGTACTGCAACTTGGAGGAGAGCCACGGATATGGATACATGCCGTCAGTGTGGGCGAATTGTACGTTGCGTTGCATTTGATCAAGGAATGGCGCGAACGCGCGCCGGAAACGCGTTTTGCTTTAACGACCACGACATCCACCGCGTATGCCATTGCCAAGCGTGAGCTAAGTGAACTTGATGTCGTTTTATATTTTCCCGTCGATTTTCCGCCGATCATGCGTAAAGCATTTGAGGCCATTGATCCCAAGGCCATTCTTTTGGTGGAAGTGGAATTATGGCCGAACTTGATTCGGATTGCCCGCGAGCGCGGCATACCTGTCATGCTGGTAAATGGCCGGATGAGCGACCGGTCTTTCAAGGGTTACCGGAAGCTTTCGATGCTGACCAGGCCGCTTCTGGCCGAATTTGACCTGATTGGCGTACAGTCGGATGAAGATCTCCGCCGGTTTGTGGCGCTTGGGGCGCCACCGGACAGAACCGTTAATTTTGGAAGCGCCAAATACGATGTCGCGCTGGCTACACCTTTGGGGGAGGGCGGAAAAGCCCTGGAAGTGATGAGGTCTGCCGGAATCACCGATCAACACCTTGTTTTGTTGGGCGGCTCCACTTGGCCGGGCGAGGAAGATGCCATGGTCGATCTCTACCGCGGGTTGAAAACGCGCTACCGCAACTTGGTGTTGGTGATTGCGCCGCGTCACGTCGAACGGGCAAATCAAATCGTGGAAGAGCTGAAACCACGGGTGGGTAAATTATTGCGGCGTTCGAACATCAAGGAAAAACCGGCAATCTCACCTGCTTATCCGCCAGATGTTTTGCTGATTGATACGACCGGAGAGCTTAAGCATTTCTATGCCAATGCCGATGTGATTTTCGTCGGCAAAAGTCTGACCCAGCACGGTGGACAAAACATCATCGAACCAGCCTTGTACGGGAAGCCCGTGGTGGTGGGTCCGAATATGGAAAACTTCGTCGCCATCATGGATGATTTTCTCCAGGAAAATGCTGTGTTACAGGTGAAGGATTTGCAGGGTTTGCGTCGGGCGGTCGATGATTTGCTTTGCGATCCACAAAAGCGGAGAGCAATCGGTGGAAGCGCCCGTCGTGTTGTGGAAACAAAAGCCGGGTCGCTGGGTCTGTATCTGGATAAAGTGTTAGCCGCAGGAATTGTCCATTCGTGAAAACGGTGGCCCGGGTGAGTTGGATACACGAAGCCGATGCGCTTCGCATGCGATTGAACTCATACGGAATCGAAGTTTTTATTCCCGATGAATCTGTGGTCACCGCCGATCCGATCCTGGGCAATGCCGTGGGAGGCATCAGGATTCAAGTTCGCGACGAGGATTATGAAGAATCCGTGGAAATTCTGGGACAAAAAATCGAGTCGGCTGAAGATAGCGAGTTAGTCTGTCCGGAATGTGGCTCAAGCGACATATTTTATGAAAAAATGTCACGCCAGATGTTTTTTATCGGCATTTTATTGCTTGGCATTCCTTTTCTGGTCTTAAAGCAGAATTATTGCTGTCGGGTTTGCGGCGCGACGTGGAAATAGCGCGCTTGCTGTTTTGATCGAGAATACCCATCCGAATGGCGGCCTGTCCCGGCAGTTGAAATTGGCGTAATAAACCTTGCTATGGTACATTCAACCTGCTAACCGGAATTGAAACCACCGCATACGCAGAAAGGCGCGGTCAATGTACTTGTTTATTTTTTCTGCGATATCAGCGTAATCTGCGGTTAATAGAGTCTAGTTGGTGGGTTAAAGCATGACAAACAGCATCACAACCAAAGTCGGCGACAGGGGAACAACATTTTTGTTTTCGGGGGAGGAAGTTCCCAAAGATTCGCCCCGCACCGACGCTTATGGCGACATTGACGAATTGGTCAGCGTTCTGGGTGTTGCCCGTTCGCAATCCACCAAGCCGGATATCATCGAGACCTTGTTCTGGTTGCAGGTAGAACTGTTTGTTGTAGCGACGGAACTCGCCACGGAAACCGCCAGCCTGATGTTGGTTCGGGAGCGAATCGATGAAAAACGCGTTTCCGAGCTTGAGCAACGCCGCGATGCTCTTGAAAAAAACATCAATATGCCCAACGGGTTTATCATTCCCGGCGGCACACCGGTGGCCGCCATCATCGATCACGCCCGCACCATTGCGCGGCGATGCGAACGCAAAGCCGTCGGTCTCGCCCGCGAGGGTCTGATTGATAATTCGCATTTAATCATCTGGCTCAACCGGCTTTCCGATTTTCTGTGGCTTCTTGCCCGCTACGAAGAAGGCGATGCCACTGTGCTGAAACCATGACGGAAACCGAAAACCTGTTTTCTGAAGAATTGCAGGCATACCTGAATGATGCCGGCACGGAAATTATCCCTGGCGCGGCGCTATCGCATTTCACGACCTTTCGGATTGGCGGACCTTGTCCGGCATTGGTGAATTGCCATGACGCCAAAAGTTTTCTGCTGTCGTGGGAGGTCTTGATCAAATCCGGTCACCAACCGTTGTTGATTGGAGGTGGTTCCAATCTTTTGGTCAGTGACGCCGGCATATCGAATGTCGTGGTTCGTTATGTTGAGGATGATCTGGTATTGGTCAGGGAAGACGGTTTGTTTCGCGTTTCGGCGGGAGTTATGCTGGACGATCTTGCCCGGATCACTGCGGAGTCGGGACTGGATGGTTTGGTTTCCTGCTCGGGGATTCCCGGAACGGTGGGCGGGGCAATCGCAGGTAACGCCGGCGCTTTCGGCGAACAGATCGGCGACCGCGTCGCTTACCTCGAAGTTCTCGACAGGAGCGGTCACTTCCAGATCAGGAAACCAAACGAACTGGGATTCGCTTATCGCGCCTCGAATATTCCCGCTTCGGGTGATGTGGTGGTTTCGGCTTTATTGCAATTGGATGAAGCGCCGCCTTCGCCATTGCTAACCCGGCGCGCGGAAATTCTTGAATTGCGTAAAATCAAGCATCCGGACTGGGGAACAATTCCCACCGCAGGAAGTTTTTTCAAAAATATCGAGCCGACGTCGAAGGCGGAACGCCGGCAAGCCGCCGGGTGGTTTCTCGAACAGTCTGGCGCTTTGAATATGCGGGTGGGCGGTGCGCGAACATTTGAGAAGCACGCTAATATAATCATCGCCGAGCCGGGATGCCGGGCCGATGATGTGGCCGCATTATCGCGTAAGATGGCTGATGCCGTACTGCAGAAGTTTGGAATTGCATTAGAACGGGAAGTCAAAATGATAGGGGACTTTTAACCACAGGTGTTTTCGAAATGTCCATGTCCATAACCAATGAAATATTGACCGTGCGCGACATGCGCTGGTTCGGATCCGATGTGTTCGAGCTGTCGCTGGATCGCGGCGGATTGGAGTTCACACCCGGCGATTGCCTCGCTCTGTTTGCCGCGGATGGTAGAGTCTCCCGACCCTACAGCATTTCCTCGGGAATTTACGACGACGCGATAAAATTCGTCATACGAAAAATGCCGGGAGGTGTGGTCAGCACGTTTCTGGCAAGCCGCTCGCCGGGAGATTCCATTCGGGTCAGTCCGCCGTTCGGCTGGTTTCGGCCGGGCGAACATGGCGGAAAGCGCCCCTTTGTTTTTCTGGCCACCGGAACCGGTGTGGCCCCGTTTCTGGCCTATTTGCGATCGCGCCCTGATCATCTACCCGTGGCGTGTTATTATGGTGTCCGGCATCGGGCGGACCTGATAGAAGCCGATTGGTTGATTAAAGCCGCCTCCGCGCGTATCGCCGTGTCGAGGGAAAACGTTTCCGGACTGCACCACGGACGGATTACGGATTTATTGGACGAGTTGCCTCGGGCGGACGGTACGGATTATTACTTGTGTGGCCTGGATGCCATGATCGATGAAATTACCGTGTGGTTGGAAAAGCGCGGAGTGGATATCACACATATTCATCGCGAATGTTTTTTCAACGCGTCATATTACGCATAAATGAAATACAAGGATTACTACAACATTCTGGGAGTGTCCCGTTCGGCTACGGATGAAGAGATAAAGAAAGCGTACCGAAAGCTCGCCCGAAAATATCATCCCGATGTAAACAAAGGCCGGGAGGCCGAGGAAAAATTCAAGGAAGTCACCGAGGCTTACGAAGTAATCGGTGACCCGGCGAAGCGAAAACGCTACGATGAATTCGGGTCGAATTGGAAAGCCGGAGACGATTTCCGCCCGCCGCCGGGTTGGCAATCCACCACCTATTCCACGTCGGGGGACCAGGGTCCGTTTGCCGGCGGTGATTTCAGCGATTTCTTCGAGGCATTTTTCGGGCGTTCAGGCATGGGCGGGCGGGGCGCTGGTCGAGGTCACATGTTTCGCGAGCAAGGTGTCGATCATGAGGCTGACATCGATTTATCGGTAGAAGAAACATTTCACGGGGTCAAAAAAGAAATCAGTTTGCGTACGACGACTGTGGATGACCATGGCCGCGTGTTGCATGGGACAAGGCAATTAAGCGTCACCATTCCTCCCGGCACAACCAATGGCGCCCGTATTCGGCTGGCCGGGCAAGGTGGCGCGGGGCGCGGCGGCGGAGGCGCCGGCGATCTCTACCTTCGCGTTCATGTGCGCGCCCATCCGGTTTATTCGGTACGAGGCCACGATCTGGAAATGGATTTGAAGGTAACGCCGTGGGAGGCGGCCTTGGGGGGCAAGGTGGAAGTTCCACTGTTGGATGGCAAGCGTGCGGCGCTCAAGTTGCCGCCCGGATCTCAAAGCGGCGCGCAATTAAAACTGCGCGGCAAAGGTCTGCCGCGCGGTGGTGGTCACGAGCCTGGGGATCTGGTGGTGCGGATCATGATTCATGTTCCCCGCCACATGTCCGATCGAGAAGTGGAATTGATGAAAGAATTCGGTCGGATTTCCTCCTTCAATCCTCGTGCGTCCTCTTGATCGACCCATCAACAGCTTTTTTTGCCAGTGCTTTTAACATACCGGCAAAAATCAGTTCGTGCAGGGGATAGATGGAGTACCAGTAAAGTATCCCCGACAATCCGAGGGGATCAAAACTCGCGGTCTGGGTAATGGTGGTTGTCGTGTTGTCACCGTCCACCCGATATTCCAGCCAGGCCCGGCCCGGAAGTTTCATCTCCGCGCGCAGTAACAGGCGGTGTGGCGGTTGAATATCCTCAACCCTCCAGCAGTCCAACACATCGCCCGCGAAAAGCTTTTCAGGATCACGCCGTCCGCGTTTCATGCCTGGACCGCCGACCGCCAAATCAATGGCGCCCCGTAATTTCCACAAAAAGTTTGCATAGTACCAGCCGTTGCTTCCGCCAATTTTCTGGATGGGCTTGAAAACTTGTTCGGGAGGCAGGGGAACTTGAATCCGACGCGTATCAAGCACGCGATTTCCAAGGCGAATCCCCGCCCAGGTGCGCGGCGCGCCTGCGGAGGATACCGCATCGGTCCATCGTGTTTCCAGGTAATCGGAGTCTTCATTTCGCAATGCGTCCCGAATGGCTTCACGGTATCCCTTGGGTTTGATGGTGAACGCCGTCAAGGCTTTGTCGTTTTGGCAAACCGTGGGATGTTTAAGGCTGTCGACAAGTTTTCTCCCGACGCGTGCATACAAGGGCGTGACCAAGCCGAGCCACAAGCTGGAAAGTCTGGGCGATAGAACAGGCACGGCAATCATGCGCCTCTTCAATCCACGTTCTTCCGCATACGCCATCATGAGGTCGCGGTAGGAAACCCGGTCAGACCCGCCGATTTCATATACCGCACTATGATCCGGCGTGGTATCCGCCGCCGCGATCAGGAAAGCAAGAATATCCTGAATGGCGATGGGTTGGGCCAGGGTTTCCACCCATCGTGGCGTAATCATGAAAGGAAGGCGTTCAACCAAGGCGCGGATCATTTCAAAAGAAAGACTTCCGGAACCGATAATAATGGATGCTCTGAACTCTGACGTCGGGACACCGGACTCGCGCAGGATTCGCCCGACTTCATGCCGACTATGCAGGTGTGCGGACAAAGGCGTGCTTTCGTCGGCCAACCCTCCAAGGTAGATAATGTGTTGAACACCCGCCGCTTTCGCCGCTCCGCCGAAAATACGGGCGGCTTCAGCGTCAGCGGACTCAAAATGTCCGCTTGAACCCATGGAGTGAATCAGATAATACGCGACGTCAATACCATCAAGCGCCTGCCGGACGCTATCCGGATCGAGCACATCGCCTTTGACGATTTCGACAGGATGATCTCCGCGGCGAATGTGTGCCGGCTCACGGGCCATGCACCGTACGGTATATCCGATGTCAACCAGGCGGGGAAACAGTCGCCCGCCAATATATCCGGTGGCCCCGGTAACGAGGATTCGCTTTTGTTTACGGTAATTTTCCATGCGCCAATATACACCATTCGGGAAATATCGCGCATCCAATCACTGGAAATTTGTGGAGCAAGGGTTTCCAATGGTTGGATACTGGCGTTATTCGGTAAGAGGCCTTTGTGTAGAGTTGTTGCCCGAAAGGTGAATGTTCTTGTGATTCATTGCAAATTCACAAGACTCGGCTTATGTCGCTTGTGGAAATAATAAACAGGGTTCGGGAAAAACATCTTATCCCCGCTGTTGCGGTATCAATGATTTCTTCGGATCGCGAACCTGAAAACACGGTTGTGGGCTATCGTATTGCCGGAAATGATCGTTTGGCGACCATCCACGACTACTTTCATATAGGTTCCTGTTCCAAATCCGTATTGTCAGTCATTGCCGCAAAACTTGTAGAGGAGAGGAAAGTTCAGTGGGATGAGTCCTTTTTCAAGATATTTCCTGAACTGTTGAAAAATGCCCGGACGGAATATTTCGATATTACACTTAGTGATTTGCTTCTCTGTCAGGCCGGAATTGCCGCCTTCACGGATTTGGATGTCGATAAGATGCCCGAATTTGGATCTGATGGTGATGATCAGGATCGTTTGACCTTCATCCGTTTTTTGATCTCCCGCCATCCCGTCGTGCCGCGCACAAGAAAAGGTTTCCGTCACTGTTATTCAAATGCCAGCTATACTATGGCATCGGCCATGATCGAGCGTATTTCCGGATTGTCTTACCGGGATTTGGCGCTTCAAACACTCACGGATGCCCTTGGACTTTCTTTCTGGATCGGATGGCCGAATCACCTGAATCCCGAACAGCCGTGGGGACATCAATTGGTTAAGGGCAAGCTTGTGTTGTTTCCTCCCGCTCATCCTTATCATTTGCCCCCGTGTTTGACACCCGCGGGAAACTTGAGCATGCCCGCAGTTGATTTCGCCCGTTATGTGCAGTTTCATTTGCGAGGGTTGATTGGAAAAGAAACGTATCTCACCGCAGGTTCATTTCAAAAATTGCATTTTGGAGTCGATGTGTATTCTTACGGAATCGCCAACGGAAGTTTGGGCGGATTGATCTTATCCGGAATGGATGGTTCGCTGGGGACCTTTTTTTGCCGGGCTATGATTTTTCCCGGACGGGATCGCGCCCTTGCTATCATGATGAATGCGGGAACGGGAGGGGCGATAATGCCCGCTATGAACGAACTGACCATGAAAATTATCAAGAGCGATTTCGGATGGAGGTGGAAATGGTGGCTGTGATAACCGCAAAGTTCAAAGGAATTGAATGAAAGCAATGGTTTATAGTCGTTATGGTGGACCTGAAGTTCTGCATGTGGAAAACATCCCTGAACCGAATCATGGAAAAGGAGTAATCAGGATTCATGTTCGTGCCGTGGCCGTGACATCGGCCGATGCACGTATCCGTGGAATGAAGCTCCCAAGAGGGTTTGGTCTTATGGGTCGATTGATCTTTGGTGTAACCGGTCCACGTCAACCCATTTTAGGTGCGGCATTTTCCGGAACCGTGAACGCTGTAGGTCCGGATACCGAAAGGTTCAAGGTGGGAGACGATGTGTTTGGTATCAACGGCATGCAGGTGGGCGCATATGCCGAAATGGTTTGCGTGTCCGAAAAATCTGCATTGGCGATAAAACCCGAAGGGTTGTCGCATGAAGCGGCCGCCGCCCTTCCTTTCGGAGGAACGACAGCTATGGAATTCCTGCGCCGGGCGAAATTGAAAAAAGGCGAGCGGATATTGATCAATGGCGCATCCGGTTCGGTCGGCTGTGCAATGGTTCAATTGGCCAGAAATGCCGGCGCGCATGTTGTTGGTGTTTGCAGTGGCTGTAATGCCGATCTGGTTCGCTCTCTTGGTGCGGAGCGGGTAATCGACTACACGCGCGAAGACATTTTAACTTCGCAAGATAAATTTGATGTTGTGGTTGATACCGTCGGGCATGTGCCCGTTTCGAACTATCGTTCCATCCTGAAGCCTGACGGCCGTTTATTGCTGGTGCAAGCGGATTTGCCCGCGCTATTGATGGCGCCTGTGCAATCGCGATGGTTGGGTGTACGCGTGATTGCCGGACCGATCACAGAGCGTGCCGGAGATGTTGAAGCGCTCGCCCGTTTAGCCGTGGACGGTATGTTTGATCCCGTCATCGACCGCACCGTGCCGTTTGAGCAAATACCTGATGCGCACCGTTATGTTGATACCGGTCGCAAAAAAGGCAATGTCGTGGCCGTTCTTTGATTCATTTCCAACCTCTGGAATTCCAAGAGGTTAAGAATTCCAATGATCGGATTTGCGTTTACGGGGGTGAGCAGGTACACTGCGCCGTTTGTTTTTATGAAAGGGCCGGTTCATGGCCGGCAATCAGCGGACAAAGGTAGTATATGGCTTATAGAACTTTTACTTGTGGTGATTTAAGGGCGGAACAAAAGGGGCAGTCCATCATGCTGGCCGGATGGGTGGATACCGTTCGCGATCATGGCGGGATTCTCTTCATCGATTTGCGCGATCGGTATGGAACGACGCAAGTCGTGTGTGACCCCAACGACGCTCCCGATGCATGCAAGGTTGCGCATGAGGCGCGATCGGAATTTGTGTTGCAGGTCGAAGGCGTTGTGGCGTTGCGCCCCGCGGATATGATCAACAAGACGCTGGCCACCGGCGAGATCGAAGTGATGGCGAAGTCGGTTGCAATTCTCAACCGCAGTAAGGTTCCGCCTTTCCCGCTTGAAGATGAAAAAGCGGCCAAGGTCAGCGAAGATCTCCGTCTCACCTATCGTTATCTCGACTTACGCCGGTCGTCCATGCAACGCAATCTCGTAATCCGGCACAAAATTCTGCAGGCGGTCCGTCAGTACATGGACGGCGAAAATTTTGTGGAAATTGAAACGCCCATCCTCACGAAAAGCACGCCGGAAGGCGCCCGCGATTATCTGGTGCCCAGCCGCGTGGTTCCCGGTTCCTTTTTCGCGTTGCCCCAGGCGCCGCAACAGTACAAACAGCTTTTGATGATGTCCGGGCTGGATCGCTATCTGCAAATCGCCCGTTGTTTCCGCGATGAAGATTTGCGCGCTGATCGCCAACCCGAGTTCACCCAGATTGACGTCGAGATGTCGTTCATCGATGAAGAGGATATTTACCGCATCATCGACGGCATGTTGGTCAACATCATGCGCGTCTCGGGGCATGGAGAAATTGAAACTCCGATTGCCCGGATGACGTACCGCGAAGCCATGAATCGTTTCGGAAGCGACAAGCCTGATCTGCGATTCGGCATGGAATTGACCGATTTGAGCGGAGTATTTGCTTCCACACAATTCAAGGTGTTTGCCTCGGTGATTCAAGGCGGCGGCGTGGTCAAGGCTATCAATGCCAAGGGGCTTGCCGGAGTCTCTGCGGGTGTGATCGATCAGTGGACCGATCTGGCCAAGGAGGCCGGTTTGGGCGGGCTGGCCTTCATTCGCGTGCAGGAAGACGGCAATTGGAAATCACCGATTACGAAGTTTTTCAGTGAACAGGAAAAAGCCGATCTGACGGCCAGGCTGGATATCAAGATCGGCGACCTGATTCTGTTCGCGGCGGACAAATTGGATAAAGCAAATGTAGCGCTTGGGCGTCTACGCTTGTTGGCCGCTGAAATTGCCGGCATCATTCCGGACAACGTGTTCAAGTTCACGTGGGTCACGGATTTTCCTTTGTTGGAGCGCGGCGCCGATGGGCATCTCGCCTCGATGCATCACCCGTTTACTTCACCGAAGCCCGAGGATGTTTCTCTGCTGGATACGGATCCTGTTTCCGTGCGCGCACGAGCTTACGACATCGTTTTGAACGGAGTTGAGTTGGGCGGGGGAAGCATTCGAATTCACGATCCTGTCCTGCAGGCCAAGATGTTTGAAATTCTCGGTCTGCCCCAGGATGAAATCAACGAGCGGTTCGGCCATTTGATCAATGCGTTGTCCTACGGTACTCCGCCGCATGGCGGTATTGCGTTGGGCGTGGACCGCCTGGTTATGTTGATGGTCGGCGCTGACAGTATCCGGGATGTGATTGCATTTCCCAAGACGCAAAAAGCGATGGACTTGATGATGGGTGCGCCTTCGACGGTGGATGGACGTCAGCTAAAGGATGTTCATTTGGAGCTGGCGCTTCCTCCTGAAGCTTAACCATACGCCTCGCGGAGGCGCCACCACACTATGACATAATTCAAGTGGTGTAGTGGCCGCACCGTGTGCGGCATATCCCGTTACAATCAAACTTCAGGATGCCTGCGCGGTTTGTGCCGGCGGTTTTGGTTCGGAGAATGGTCCCATCGCGCGGAATTTGTCATAGCGCTTGTTGATCAATTTGTCGGGCGACAGTTTCGATAAACGAACGATGTTTTGCACGATATGTTTTTTCAGCGTTTCGGCCATCGCCGCATGATCATTGTGCGCTCCACCCACTGGTTCCGGAACTATTTCATCGGCCAGGCCGGCGGCGATCAAATCAGCCGATGTGAGTTTCAACGCTTCCGCCGCCTTGTCGGCAAATGAACGGTTCTTCCAGATAATTGCCGCGCAACCTTCGGGGGAAATCACGGAGTAGTAAGAATATTGCAGTACCATCACATGATCGCCGACGCCAATGCCCAAGGCGCCGCCGCTTCCGCCTTCGCCGATAATGGTGGCGACAATCGGGACCTCAAACGTAAACATTTCGCGGAGATTAACGGCGATGGCTTCCGCGATGTGTCGCTCCTCGGATTCGATGCCCGGAAACGCGCCCGGTGTGTCGATCAAGGTGACGATCGGAAGTTTAAATTTCGCGGCAAGCTTCATGAGGCGTAAGGCTTTGCGGTAACCCTCGGGATAGGCACAACCAAAATTGCATTCGAGGTTGCCTTTGGTGTCGCGGCCTTTCTGCGTGCCGATCACCATGACGCGGTGACCGTCCAGTTCGGCAAAACCGCCGATGATGGCGCGATCGTCTCGATGAATGCGATCGCCATGCAGTTCCTCAAAATTGGTGGTCATCAATTCGATGTAATCCCGCGTGTAAGGGCGAAGAGGATGGCGCGCGACCTGGACTTTTTGCCACGGCGTGAGATTTGCGTAGATTTCACGCCGGGTGTCCTCGATCCGCAACTTCATTTTCTCAATTTCGGATGTAACATCGATTTTCTGGGTGTTGCTGAAGTCGGACAATTCCTTCAGTTTGTTTTCCAGTTCCACAATCGGTTTTTCAAACGGCAAAGTATAAACAGGCATGATAGGTACTCCCTGTAATCAATCTCGAATGGATACCGGAGTACCCAACGGCAATAAGGTGTAAAGTTGCTCAATATCCTCATTTAATAAACGGACACATCCAGCGCTTAATTGTTTTCCAATGGTGTCCGGTTCCCACGTTCCATGCAGGCCGTAACCTTTGACATTGATGGAAAGCCAGTGGGTGCCCAGGAGGTTTTCGGGATCGCCGTAAGGAATGGATTTTCCATCGGGCCGCCACCAGGTGGGTTGGGCGATGCGATCGTTGATAATAAAGTCACCGACCGGTGTTTTGTTGTACTCGCCGGTTCCTACGCGGTAACGCTTGAAGAAGTCGCCGTTCATGAACAATACGAGATCGTTGTCGGATTTGCTTACGGACAAGCTGAATTTGCCGGTAAATACGCGCAAGCGATCCCCGGCTTTGATCAGCGATCCGCGAATATTGTTTCCTGCGCGCAACAACTCGATGGTTGTTCCAAAGCGTTTGGCGATGCGTTCCAGTGAATCGCCGGATTGCACGACATATTCCTCTTTTTCCGGCATGGGGCGCGGACTCATCACCAGGGCAATATTGACTTCGTTGAGAATGGCTTCCGCTTCGCGTTGCGTGGGCGTGCCGCCGCTTGACTTCCAAATGGCCAAGGCCAGTTCCCGGGCTTTGAGAAAATCGCCGGCTTCTTTGGCCGTCACGGCTTCGCGCAACGCAGGTGTCCGTGCCGCACTTTGCGCGGTGGTCGGGATTGATGCCGCAGACGCGCTGGTGGCGGGGGGAGGGACTGCGCTCCGGCCGGGTGTTGCCGGCGATTGTGCGGATGGAGGAGAAGCTACATCCGCAGATGTCGCCGGTTGCGCCGTGGCAGGCTCAACATCCGTTGTAGTCGCACGTTCACCTGGCAAAACGTTGACCACGGCCCATACCAACAGACCGGCCAGCAAGATGGCGCCAGCGTACACCCAGATGGGAGTTTTTCGTCGAGGCGCTCTGGTTCTTTCGAGATTAAAATTGGTTATATTCATTCGTAAAACGTTGCCCTGGTGGAAGAAAAGATAAACTCAATGACTCACACCATGGTTTCCAAGTCCCTTACGATAAGGCTGGTGGAAGGATAGCGTTCCTCCTGCCGCTTCGCAAGGCATTTGAAAATCAGGGTTTCCAACTGGATGGGAACACGGACGTTGTGCAAACTCAATCGCATGGGTCGAATGTTGGGATCAACCTGGTTTCGTTTGGCGTCATCCGGCGTCACCCCTTCAAAGGGTTTGCGTCCGGTCAATATTTCATAACTTGTGACACCAAAGCTGAAGATATCCGTTTGGTCATCGACCAGGCTTTTCGTAAGGGATTCCGGGGGCAAGTAGGCAAAGGTGCCCGGCAATGGAGAAAGTTTGACCGGTTTGGGTTTGCGTTCCAGAGCGAGGTCGAAATCAACCAGAATGATCAGGCCGTCATCCCGTACAATCAGGTTTTCCGGCTTGAAATCCAGATGCCAGAAACCCATCTGGTGCACATAGTTGATGGCCGCCGCCATTTGCCTGAACATGGTCAGGACATTTTGATACAAAAGCGGCGATTTGTTCAGAATCAAATCCCGGAGGTTTTTTGCCTCCACATATTCAAGCGCCATGAACGGTTCATCTTGAAAAAGCCCGGCTTTGATCAATCGGACCACGTTGGGGTGGTGGATTTTATTCAGGATCTCCGCGCCATGAAGGAAGCTGTTGCGTATCCGCCGGTCGCGCACATAATCGGGCTTCAAGCGCCGGAGAACCACCCGGTGCTGACTGCGATCAACCGCAACATAAAGTTGCGTCATGCCCCCATTGGTGAGCTTGCGAGTGATCGTATACCCCGCGAAATCTTGCCCGATCATGATTTGAAGATAACGGAGCAAATGCGTCATGCAATAAAAAAGCGTTTATAATGAATAGGCTTGCCGCCGACGGCGTCTTATACTGCATACAGTGAAAGGAAGCATTATGAGCACAAAAAAATTGTTGGCTGTTTACTGTGTTACCGCGGCAATGACCACCGGAACCCTGAAGGCGGCCGATGCCGGCGATCCGGTTTTTCCGATAGATCTCAACAACAAGGCGCGCGCGGAATTGCTTTATGAAAACCGCCAGCGGGACCTTGATAATGACTTGCGTTTGAAGGCGGATGTGTTTGCCTTGAGGATTCACACCGATGTTGGTCAGTATGCCAATTTGGACTTCGACATCGGCATGATCAGCCCGGCCGGAGGAAGCGACGAATTTTACGGTGGTATCGGACTTCGCTTCCTTGCCTATGACAGCGAATATTGGCGCTTGAGTCCGTATGCCCAGGTGCATTATGCGCCGCGCTTCCGGATGGGCGGCGTTTCGTATGACGATTTGATTGATGCGGACGCCGGCCTGCTTCTGGCCTGCAAATTGAAATTGGACCAGCAATTGACGTTGATGCCTTATGCCGGGCCGGTGTTGTCCATCGTTCGAATAGGCGGCAACGATGATCCCCGGGAAGATCGTGTATTGGGTGGCGTGGCCGGCGTTTCCCTGCTTATGCCCGGCAACAATACCATACGGATCGAAGCGCAATATTTTGACCGGGTAAGTGTTTCCGCCGCGGCCGGCATAGCTTTTTGAAGTCATTCGCCGACGAACGATATTTAGGGGATTGTCCCGGTGAAAATCCCTGATACCATGCCCGCATGTTTTGGAAATTGTCGCACCTCACCGATCTGTTGTTTCCGCGCACCTGCGCCGGATGTGGTCTGGCGTTATTGGAACAAGGCATGCACGTGTGCTGGGACTGCCGTGAAACCCTGTCCATCATTTCACCGCCCTTTTGCTCCTGTTGCGGCGAACCGGTGCACGGACGTATTGATCATGCCTATGTATGCCATTCCTGCATGAAACGTCCGCCTGCGTACCGCCACGCCCGGGCCGCCATTCACTACAATGTCATAGGCAAGCGACTAGTCACCCAGTTCAAATACAACCACGCCTTGTGGCTGGAAACCATGCTGGCCGAATTGCTTGCCGCAGGCGTTCAAGCGCATTTAAGGCCCGATGATTACGATGTTATAACCGCAGTGCCGTTGCATCCGGTAAAACGTCGCGAACGCGGCTATAATCAATCCTGGTTGCTGGCAAAATCCCTGGCCGGACTCCTGAACAAACCGATTTGTCGGCCCGACAGCCTCAAGCGAACCAGGCCGACCCCCTCGCAAACGCGTTTGACAGCAGGCAAACGTCTCACTAACGTGTTGGGAGCGTTCAACGTCAATGACCCGAGGGCATGGATGGGAAAACGAGTTTTACTGATCGATGACGTTATGACAACCGGGGCCACGGCAAGCGCCTGCGCAACAGTACTGCGGGAGGCCGGCGCTGAATACGTGGATGTTGCCACGGTTGCCAGGGGAATATAACCCAAGGACACAATATGCCATTTTTCAATAAAAAGAATTACTCAACGATCAAGGTGCGCAAACGGGAAATGCCGGACGGCCTCTGGCTCAAATGTCCCGGTTGCAACGAAATCGTATTCAAGCAGGAGCTTGAGGCGAATCTACAGGTTTGTCCTAAATGCACCTTTCACTTCCAAATGAGCCGAAAAGCCCGCATTGATTCCCTGATCGAATCCGGTACTTTCGAGGAGTGGGATGAAGGTTTGGTCAGCGTGGATACGCTGGGTTTTACCGGAACGGCTTCTTACCCCAGCAAACTGGCCGAAAACAAAAAGAAAACCGGATACAACGACGCTATTACAATCGGCAAGGGAATGATGTCGGACCTGGAAATCGGGCTCGGGGTGATGGACTTCTCTTTTTTGGGCGCCAGCATGGGCGCGGTCGTGGGTGAGAAGGTCACCCGACTCATTGAAAAATGCACCGAACGGGAATTGCCGGTGGTTGTGGTTTGCGCGTCCGGTGGCGCCCGCATGTATGAAGGTATGTTCAGTCTGATGCAAATGGCGAAAACCAGCGGTGCGCTGGCCCGGCATGCCGAAGCCGGCCTGGCCTATATTCCCGTGCTGACGCATCCGACCACTGCCGGCGTCATGGCCAGTTTTGCCACACTTGGCGATGTAATTGTGGCCGAACCGGCGGCATTGATTGGTTTTGCCGGACCCCGCGTCATCAAGGAAACCACCCAGCAGGATTTGCCGGATGGTTTTCAGCGGTCCGAATTCCTGCTCAAACACGGACTTCTCGACGTTGTGGTCAAACGCAGTGAGCTGAAGGAAACTCTGGTCAACTTGTTACGTTTCATGCGGAAAAAGGCCGCCTGACCTGATCCGCACGGGCCGGGGCGTCAAATCGCCCGGCAAAAGCCATGAATCTTGAGACTGCACTCGAACGGCTGTTTCATCGCAACCTTCACGTCGTAAAACTTGATCTTGAGCCGATGCAGGCGTTGATGTCCCGGCTCGGTAATCCTCAAGATCAGTTCATTTGCCTGCATGTCGCCGGAACCAACGGCAAGGGCAGTGTTTCCGCCATGCTGGCGTCCATACTCCGGGAGCAAGGTTACCGGACGGCGCTTTACACATCGCCGCACCTGGTTCGTTTTAATGAACGCATCCAGGTGGACGGAGTTTCGATCAATGATGAATCGCTTAAAGCATTGATTGATGAAATAGAACAGGCCGCCGCAACGTTGGTTTCCGGCGGCATGCGTGATGTAACATTTTTCGAATTTACCACGGCGTTGGCGTTTCTTTATTTTATGCGTTCCGGTGTCCAGATCGCCGTGATTGAAACCGGCATGGGCGGGCGTCTGGATGCAACCAACATCATCACGCCCGCGTTGTCGATCATCACATCCATCGGGTTCGAACATACAGCCTATCTGGGAACAACCCTTCAGGAGATTGCCGGTGAAAAGGCCGGCATCATCAAGTCCGGGCGCCCGGTGATTATGGGAGCGCTACCTGAAACAGCCGCCTATGTGATAGGTGAACGAGCGAACAGGCTTAAGGCTCCTTTTCGTGTGGCATCCGAACTTGTCAGTGTTGCGATTAAATCCATTTCACTTGAGGGGCAGACCCTGGATATCACCGGCCAGAATGCCGCGTATGGAAAAGTGAAGTCGCCCCTGCCTGGATACCACCAGGCGCAAAATGCCGCGGTGGTGATTGCCGCCGCCGAATGCCTGAACAACGAAATCAGAATCCCGGTTTCAGAAAAGGCGATTAAGGATGGAATCAGCAAAACGTATTGGCCGGCACGCGGACAGCTTCTGCAAAAAGATCCACCGGTTATTTTGGATGGAGCGCACAACGTGGAAGCCGCCGGGGTTCTTGCCAGGTGGGTGGGCAAGGTGGCCGGCAAAAAGCCGTTGGGTATGATTGTCGGCTTTCTTTCCGACAAAGACCCCGAGGCGTTTATACGCTGTTTCGGAAATCGTGTGCATGCAATCTGGGTATCGCCGATTCAAAGCGATCGCGCCATGCCGACGGAAGAATCCGTGCGACGCCTTGCCCGTTTGTCGCGTCCGGTATGCATGGCGGAACTTGATGCCGCAATTGTCGCCGCCCGGGAATGGGCTGTTCGTGAACATGGCATGGTGCTGATTACCGGCTCCCTTTACCTCGCCGGCGAAACCCTGGCACTGCAGGATAAATTGCATTGGTTGAAGTAGACTATACGATCAGATAACGCAACGGCCGGACGAATCAAAACATAAACGGACACGATGAGGCAATTCAGTCGCCAGCGGGAGAATTTCACGTAAACACGTATTCAGGTTCTCTTTTCGTAAAAGTTGCAAGCCGATGATTTTGTGTGATATACTGCTTCAAATAGTGGTTGATTTGAAAAGGCCTTGAATATGGTGAATAAATTTAATTTTTTGTGTCTGCTGATGCTGTTGGTGGCTGGCAGTGTGTGCGCCCAGATGAATCCGGTGCTTGGATGGACGCCGGGCAATCCGGACGAGGTCGCCCTGCCGGTGGCCATCATCCCTTTTGGTCAGGTGGATGAGGCCATGATGGATCGCGCGCACGCCTGGGTGGAAAGCAATCTCGCCATTAAGATCGACAGATTCGGTTCGCGTCCTGATATAGAAGTCGGAACTTTTGATGAAGCCGCGCAATCAGCCTCGGAAATGTTGGAGGACAACCGTGTCGGCATTGTGGTTATGTGGATGCCCTCGTCCGATATCATGAACCACGGCGCGCACTTTCCCGAAAAACGTGTCGTGATTGCCAATATTCAGCCCATGTATCAGGGTGAAAACATTGACGATGAAATCATCGGTCGCCGAATCGAGCGTCAAGCCATTCGCGGCGTCAGCCTGTTGATGGGGTTGGAACCAAGCCCCATACCGCAGAGTGTCATGTTTGCCTATTCATCGCGTGATGAATTGGATCAGATCGGACGCAACCTCGATCCTCCATGGTTGATCCGCTTGCAACGGCGGGCCTTGGAGCTTGGATTTGAACTCGATCGCCACAATCCCAATAACATGATCAATCCCTTCGTATACGACGAAGTGGAATAAACCCGCTTTTCCGGAATCACTATGCTCGACATCAAACGAATTCGCGAAGCCGCCGACGAAGTCCGCGAACGGCTTGCCGCCAAGGGCGTGGAAACCCTGTTGGATCCCATCCTTGAACTTGATCAGGAGCGCCGCCGCCTTCAAACGGAAGTCGATCAATGGAAAAACCGCCGCAATGTTGTTTCCAAGGAGATCGGCGCCAAAAAGAAAGCCGGCGAGGATATTGCCGCCATCCAAACCGAAATGCGCCAGCTGGGCGATCAGATTTCCACCGCTGATCAGACTATCCGGGAAATAGAGGAAAAGTTTCATGACGCATTGTTGCGCGTACCCAATCTTCCTCATGCCAGCACCCCCCTGGGGCGTGATTCCTCGGATAATGTAGAAGTGCGTCGACATGGCGAACCCCGCACATTTTCGTTTACTCCCAAACCGCATTGGGAAGTCGGACAACAGCTTGGATTTTTCGATTTTGAACGCGGGGCGAAAATTTCCGGCGCAGGTTTCCCCTTGTTCACCGGAGTGGGGGCGCGCATGGAGCGCGCATTGATTAATTTTATGTTGGATATTCACACGACGCGTCACGGTTATCGCGAGGTCGCGCCGCCGGTGCTGGTGAATGCCGCATCCATGACCGGAACCGGTCAGCTTCCCAAAATGAAGGAGGACATGTATTACATCGGCGCCGATGAATTGTACCTCGCTCCAACCGCCGAAGTTCCGGTTACAAACATTTATCGTGACGAAGTTATGGACGCGCTTCCTGTGTATCTTACCGCGTATACCCCTTGCTTCCGGCGTGAAGCAGGCGCCGCCGGGCGTGAAACACGCGGTCTGATCCGGGTACACCAGTTCGATAAAATCGAGCTGGTGAAATTCGTCGAACCCGCGAACTCTTATCGTGAACTCGAATCCCTTGTCGAAAATGCCGAAACCATTCTTCAGTCGCTCGGACTTCCGTATCGTGTACTTCAGCTTTGTTCGGGCGATTTAAGTTTCGCCGCCGCAAAATGCTACGACATTGAACTGTGGGCGCCCGGCCACAATGGTTGGCTTGAAGTGTCGTCCTGCAGTAACTTCGAGGATTTTCAGGCTCGCCGCGCCAACATCCGCTACCGGGATGCCAACGGTAAAAACCAGTTTGTGCATACCTTGAACGGATCCGGTGTCGCATTGGCCCGGTTGGTGGTGGCCATTCTTGAAAACTATCAGGAAGAAGATGGATCAGTAATTGTGCCGCCCGCACTGGTTCCTTACATGGGTGGCCTTGAGCGCCTGGTTCCCGTGGCGTAATCGTTGCCGCGTGAACAAAGCGCTGGAAACACCATGCTCAAGCGTGTTCATCAAACCATGGTCGAGCATTCGTTGGTCCGGCCCGGTATGCATGTCATCGCCGGGGTTTCCGGAGGCGCGGACTCCATCGCCATGCTCTATGCTCTTTGGTTCCTTCGCAAACGCTTGTCTTTTCAACTCACCGCCGCTCATTTGAATCACGGTTTGCGCGGACGCGCCGCTGATCAGGACGAAACATCCGTTCGGCTGTGTTGTGAAAAACTGGGGATTCCCTGTGTAATCGAAAAAACGGATGTCGCTGTATCGCGGGGGGACAGCGGTCAGTCCATTGAGATGGCGGCACGTGACGCACGACACGCTTTTTTCCAACGGGTATTGAAAGCGTGCCGTGGGGATGTCATCGCACTGGCCCATCATCAGGAAGATCAAGCAGAAACGGTGTTGATGCGACTGCTGGAAGGTTCGAGCATGGTGGGGCTGGGCGGTATGGATTATCAGTCATGCCCCAAGCCGGGCCTGACGGTTATACGACCCATGTTGGATACCTCGCGCCGTGACATAGAACATTTCTTGATCAAGCATCGTTTGTCTTGGCGCAATGATGCGTCCAACCGCGACCGGAAATTCCGGCGAAACAGAATCCGGCATAAGGTTATTCCCTTTCTGGTGGATAACGGATTTCCCGGAGTTGTTCCCGCGTTGAACCGGTTGGCCGTCATCATGCGCGACGAGGCCAAGTTGCAATCCAGGCAAACGCAAGTGCTTCTAAAAGCCTGTCGGAGCCGACGGTCCAGGTACTCCATTGATCGCGTACGATTGACTAAATTGGAGTTGGCGGAGCAAAGGCGGGTGATCCGATTGTGGCTGGTGGATTGCGGGGTGGGGGAAAGAACGTTGGATTTTGCCACGATCGAAAAAATCAGGCACCTTGCCGGTCAGCGCGGCGCTATAACGGTTGCGCACGGATTTAAGGTTGGCGTCGATGGTAAAATACTCCGCATCACGACAGCGATAAAGCCGGCGGTAATTACCTGGTCCGGTGTTGCAAAGCTTTGCGTTCCCGGGCATACCGAAATCGAGCCGTTGGGTATTTGCGTGGATGTTGTTTCAGGCAAGGGTTTCAAGCCAATACCAGTCAAAGTCGGGCGTATTCCCTGTGAAGCCTATATTCGTCGCGATAGCAAGATGCCGGAATTACGGATGCGGGTGCGTCGATCTGGAGATCGCATAGACCCCACCGGCATGAACGGTTCGGTTTCCTTAAAGGAACTTTTCATCAACGCTAAGATTCCCGCCCAGCATCGCGCATTGGTGCCTGTAGTGGAATGCTGTGATGAGGTAGTATGGGTGGCGGGTTACCGGGTGTCGCAAAAATATGCCGTGCCATCCAAGCAAGCTCCTTCGTGGCGCATTCGGATCACCCGAAGCCTTAAAGGCCCGAAAACCGAAGTTATAAGCTGAGGCGCGGTCCAAAATCAGGAGTTCAAGGCTCCTCTCGTGACCGTCACTTTCCAAAGTAGTACCTGACGCCAATAGCGGCGTTCAGTCTGACGTCGGTGTCTGGTGCGACATCAAGAATCGGCACGATTTCGGCAAATATATCAATGGGCGCTTCTGAAAACAGGTATGTAATTCCCAAAGGAATGCGAATACCGATCATGGCGTCGTCATCATTTTTTCCACGACCACGGTTATCCTCTTTGAGCTTTATGCGAAAACCCAGGCCGTAATAGTATCTGGATTTTCCTTTTAACTCCGGGGGTGGAAAATCGTCGTTACGATGAATCAGGTAATCTCCATGGAAGTGCAGGGATGCGTTATCTGAAAACGACCATGCTATGCCGGCATCAAATGCGCGATCGGCATCGATCCACTTCTTCAAACTTATGCCCGTCGGCTCTCCGACCATCAAGCCGACGCCCAAACCATCTTTCGTTTGTCCATAGGCGGAATGGAGGATGGCCATGACAAACATGATACATGCAATGTGAAGCATTCGCGTTTTCATGAAGATACCTTTCTCTTTTTCAGTTTCCCCTGGATTCCTGTTGCTGTGTCTTTTTCCATTCATCGGTAGGCAATCCGGCATAACCCCAGTTTTCGTCGTCGATTTCTTGAATCACCACATGTGTATGCTCCGGTTTTTTGCCGAGGACCCGGACAAGTGAATCGGTAATGTCCTTGATTAATAGCGCTTTCTGCGCGCGATTGGCGCCTTTGGTGATTTGTACATTTACGTATGGCATCAGACTGTCACCCCTGTTCCCGGATTAATACCATAGTTGCGCTTTAAAGGTAAGCGATTATTAGTGATATACGGAGGCACCGTGCGGCTCACCGATTCCGTGAAAATGAACATCGTCCGATCGGCTTTTTATCCAGATACCACAATTCAAAATCGGTTTGTTCTTCGGGGCTGGGAACAAACGGTTCAACTTCGGTAAATCTCGGATCTTTCCGCATGATGGCGGCGATGTCCTCAAAGTAGGGCAAGTGATCGGTTGCCAGATGAACGATTCCGCCGCGTTTCAGCGTGCGATGCAGTGAATCGACAAAGCGGGGATTGAACATCCGGTTATCGTGATGCCGCTTTTTGGGCCATGGATCTGGAAACAGAATGTAATATGTCTGTATGGAATCAGCAGGTATCAAATAACTCACGGCGTAATAACCTTCAATTCTCATCAGTCGTACATTTTCCATGCCGGCCCTCCGGACCTTGTTGTCGATCTTTCGGATCCGCTTGAGCATGCGATCAATGCCCAAAAAGTTTATTTCCGGATGTGCCGCCGCCCTGGCCAGCAGAAAGCGCCCCTTGCCGCAACCAAGATCGATTTCAACCGGCAGGTCATCGTCGAAAACATCATGCAAATCCACGGGATTCAACCAGTCCGCCGGTATATAGCGAACGGATTCCGGCATGGGCCGCATTTTCGCAGGTTGCTTTATACGCGATAGGTGATTGTGCTCTTCCATGGTTTCAAGTTCGGTGACTATAAACAACAATGGGCATGAACCAAGCAAATCCTTGTGCGTCCTGATCATGAAGGTACAATGTCGTTTCATGAACAGCGGGAAAAAAAATCCGACAACCGGTCTGGCGCTGGGCAGTGGAGGCGCAAGGGGGTGGGCGCACCTGGGGGTTTTAAAGGCGCTCAATGAACGAGGCATTCAGGTCGATGCCATCGCCGGAGCCAGCATCGGTGCGCTGGTGGGTGGTTTTGCCGCCGCTGATCGTATCCGTGAATTGGAAGCGTTGCTTTCCGGTCTGGACCTAAAACGCGTGTTGTACTTGTTTGCCGGGAAAACCCTGCCCAGATCCGGATTGGTTGATGGTCGTAAAATCGTCGAGTTGATCAGGCGTCACGTCGGGGCGATCAATATTGAGGAACTTCCGATTCCTTATGCCGCGGTGGCTACCGACCTTGCCACCGGCGATGAAATTGTAATGGACCGGGGCGATGCCGTGCTTGCCATTCGCGCCAGCATTTCCATTCCCGGCGTGTTCACTCCGGTCAAGGTCGGCAGTCAGTTTCTGGTGGATGGGGGGTTGGTAAATCCGCTCCCCGTCAGTTGTCTTCGCACTATGGGATGTAAACGCGTCATCGCGGTGAATTTGCATGGCGGGGAACCGCCACCGCTGAATCGGCCGATCATTCCAATCCCGCAAAAGAAGTCGAAAAAGGTCGGCGACTGGCCGGCAAACAGTTCGGGCGCAACCACAATGGAGTGGTTTCTGCGCCAGCGGGACAAACTGGGCGCCGCCGCCCAGGAATCCCTTCAACGCTGGTTGACCCAGTCGACTGAACCCAATTTGCTGGCGGTCATGGGCAACACGGTGGATATCGTGTCCGCGCGATTAATCGAGTTTTCATTGAAGCAGTATCCCCCGGATGTGTTGATTGAGCCGTCGTTGGCGTCGATCGGGCACATGGAATTTCATCGAGTAAGCGAGGCGGTATCATTGGGATACGACGCGGCGGTTCGTGCGCTGAATCGCGAGAGTTGACACCCTTCCAACGGTTTGCTTGCCTTGACGGGTTGTGCCAATTGATGGCAACATGCCCGTTTTCATCAATTTTTAGCGATGTGGTTATCATGAGTACGCGTTTAGAACGCTTTGAAGAATATATACTTAGCATTATTGAGGACCGGCAGAAAGGGAAACGCCACTTGCCGGTGCGTATATTCCTGACCTTTTTATCCGGTATTTTCCTTGGATTAGTGCAATTCCGTCTGTGGCTCTATAAGGTGGGTTTGTTGCGGCATCACGCAATCGGTTGCCAGGTAATAAGCATCGGCAACCTGACGGTCGGCGGAACGGGGAAAACGCCCATCGTGGAAATTTTTGCCCGGACGCTTCAAAAGAGCGGGCGCAAAGTGGCCATTTTAAGTCGCGGGTACAAGAAGGAAGAAGAGACATTTTACCAGAAATTTCTGCGATTGATCACATTCAAGCCGTTGATAACGCCGCCGCGTGTCGTATCCGACGGCGAGCATTTATTGCTGGATTCCTCCATGAGCGGTGACGAACCCTTCATGCTGGCCGGGAACCTCAAGGATGTGGTGGTTATTGTGGATAAAAACCGTGTACGGGCCGGCGCCTGGGCCATCAATAAGTTCGGTTGCGATACGCTGATTCTGGACGATGGTTTCCAATATATGTCTTTAAAGCACCGCCTGGATATCGTGTTGGTTGACCGCACCAATCCGTTTGGCAACCGCCGACTTCTGCCCCGCGGCATTCTTCGCGAGCCGGTACGCAATATCAAGCGTGCGGGGTTTATATTCATTACAAAATCCAACGGCGATGGCGCGGAAGAGTTGAAAAAAGATCTTCGCAAATACAACAGCGAGGCGGAAATCGTGGAGTGCCGGCATTGCCCCCGCTACTTGAAAAATGTCTACAGCGAAGAAACCCAGCCGCTGGAGTTTCTTAAAGGTATGAAAATCGCCGCCATATCCGGAATCGCCCGTCCGGAAGGTTTCGAGTATGAGCTGAAGCGTCTGGGCGCCGACGTTGTTTATCACAGCCGCTATGCGGATCACCATCGATATACCCAGCAGGAAATCATCAATTGCATCAACGAAAGCATGAACCATCAGGCAACCATTATCGTCACCACGGAAAAGGATGCCGTGCGCTTCCCCTTGATTGAACGCCGGGATATCCCCATTTATTTCATGCGGGTGGAAATTGAAATGTTGAGCGGAGAAGAGAAGTTTCATGAGTGGATCAATCGCATCTGCTTCCGCTGATCCTTCAACCCGCACCGTGCGGCGCGATCTGGTCATCAGCGTCAATTGGATCGGTGACGCCATCATGGCCATGCCCGCGCTTCAGTTGTACCGCCGCCTTCACCCCGATCGGTACATCGCCGTGCTTGCCCGCGGTGTCATCGCTGATTTGTGGAACATGCACGCCGCGCCGGATGAGGTAATTCGCTATGATCAACGCCCGGGATTTTTCAGTCCGCTGTTTGATGATCTGCGCAACCGCTATTTTGATCAGGCATGGATTCTGCCCAATTCTTTTCGCTCGGCATGGATGGCATTTCGCTCCGGAATCGCTCGTCGTTCCGCGATGGCCGGCGGCTGGCGAAGACCTCTGCTGAATGACGTGCCGGAACGAAAAGTCTCGCAAAACCGCCTTCATCAAAGTTGGGAATACATTGAGCTGATGGCTCGGGATTACAAGCTGGATCAAATTCCCCGTCCGGAATTGGCGATGGAAACGTCGCAAATACATGAAATTCAGTCGCGAATGAAATCGTGGTCTCTGCCGGCCATCGGCATGATTCCCGGCGCGGCGCGTGGCCCGTCCAAGCGTTGGCCGGCCGGCCATTTTGAGGCTCTGGCACTCAAAATGGCCCGCGACCAGTATCACATTGTGCTTTTCGGCGGCCATGACGATGCTCCTATATGCGATGAATTGGTGAAACGCATAGGCGCACAGGCAACCAGTTTGGCCGGAAGGACTTCGTTGCTGGAGTGGGCGGCCATGATGAAGAGCTGTGATTTAATCGTGGCCAATGACAGCGGGGGAATGCATCTGGCCGCCGCGCTTGGCGTACCGGTGGTGGCATTGTATGGAATGACGGATCCAGGCCGCACCGGCCCGATTGGCGACCGATGCACGGTGATACAACACAGCCGGCGTCGTTCCCGGGATATTGCGCGAAATTCCGTGGAGGCGGAGAAAAGCCTGGCTTCCATTCAGCCCGAGGAAGTGTACCTTGCGGTCAAGGCCATGCTTTGATGCATGACCATTTGTATCCGTTCTTCGCAAAGTTTGATATAACCGCTCAATACAAATGAATCCGAAATGAATAACAAGGTCGAACAACCGAAATCAGTCAATCCGTGGATCACGTATCGCCGGCTTCTCGGATTTGCTTTTCGCTATCGCGGACGGCTGGCGCTCGGTTTGCTGTGCGGATTGATGTATGGCGGAGCCAATGGCGCATTCATGTGGGTGCTGAAGGGCGGATTTGACACCGTGTTCAGCATTACCGACGCAGGCATGAAGGAAATCCTGCTGGTCATGTTGCTCATCCCCTTGGTGGGATTGATCCGTGGCATCTCCGAATATGCGAGCAAGTACTTCATCCAGTGGGTGGGGCATCGCGTTGTGATGGATTTGCGTGATGCGATTTTCGCGCACATCAACCGCTTGTCGCTGGCCTACTTTATTCAAAGCCGGACCGGCGACATCATTTCCCGTACCACCAACGATACTACTGTCGTCCAAAGTTCGGTGTCCAACGTGGTTGAAGATATCGCCAAGGAGCCGGCGACCATCATTGCGATGATCGTGTTTATCCTGACGCTTGACCCCATGCTTGCATTGATCAGCATCGTGCTGTTTCCCGTATGTATCTTGCCGGTCATCATGTTTGGAAAACGCGTGAGGCGATTTGCCCGTGAATCTCAACAGCGTATTGCCGATATTGTTTCCATCATTCAGGAAGGCGTTTCCTGTGTGCGAATTATCAAGGCGTTTGGCATGGAGAAATACGAGCAGGACCGGTTCCATCGCCAGAATTCCCTTTTCTTTAACCGGATCATGAAAGTGACGCGGGCCAAGGCCGCGATAGAACCCATTATTGTTTTTATATCCACCCTCGGCGTAAGCGCGTTGTTGTTTTATGTGCACAAGGTGCAGATGACCGCCGGCGAATTTATCACGTTTGCCGGGGCCATGGTCATGCTTTACACCCCGGTTAAAAAGTTGAGCCGCGTGCATTTGCAGGTGGAACAGGCCGCGGCATCGGCGGAAAGAATCTTTGAGGTGCTTGACGCTCCGGTGACCGTGGTGGATCAGGAGGATGCCCGCGAATTCGACGAACATATAACCGGAATTCAATTTGATGGCGTCGCATTTAACTATGGCGAAAAACCTGTTCTGGATGGCGTGACGCTGGAAATACCCGCAGGAACGAGGGTGGCCATCGTCGGCGGGTCCGGCGCGGGAAAGACCACATTGGTCAGTCTTTTACCCAGATTTTATGACCCGGTTGAAGGACTGGTAAAAATAAATGGAACGGATATCCGAGCCTTTACCCTTGCTTCACTTCGTCGCCAGATCGGACTGGTTACGCAGGACACGGTTTTATTCAACGACACGGTAGCCAGCAATATTTGTTATGGCTCCGGCAACGTTACACGCGAGGAAATCGAAGCGGCCGCGCGACGAGCCAATGCTCATGATTTCATCAGCGCCATGCCGGAAGGATACGACACCATGATCGGTGAATTAGGCTCACGATTGTCCGGAGGCCAGCGTCAGCGCCTGGCCATCGCCCGCGCAATTTTACGTAATCCGCCCATCATGTTGCTCGATGAAGCTACCAGCGCTCTCGACACGGAATCGGAACGCCTGGTGCAGGCCGCCCTGAATGAGCTGATGCAAGGACGGACCGTATTTGCCATCGCCCACCGCCTTTCCACCGTAATCAACAGCGACTTGATTCTCGTCATGGATCAAGGTCGGGTGGTGGAGTCCGGTCGGCATGAGGAATTGTTGAGGCAGGAAGGCCTCTATAAGAAACTGTACGATATGCAGTTTGCCGATTCAGTCGAAAGCTAGCGCTGACGATTGGTTTTATCATGGATAATCGCCACGTCATACGCTCTGCCATGCTGGTCGGCGCATTCACCTCGTTAAGCCGCCTGCTCGGCATGGTGCGCGATCTGTTGACCGCCGGTGTGTTCGGCACCTCGCTGGCGATGTCGGCGTTTGTCGTGGCGTTTCGAATTCCAAATTTGTTTCGCCGGCTGTTTGGCGAAGGCGCGTTGTCGTCCGCGTTTGTGCCGGTTTTCATGGAGTCGCGCAAAAACGAAGGCGAAGAGTCGGCCTGGCAACTTGCATCACGGGTACTGACGCTGGCCGGTTTGGGTTTGCTGGTTCTTACCGCCGTTGGCGTGCTGTTGGCCGGATTCATGATGAGTTCCGCCGAGGAGGGAACACAGAGAGTTCTGATCCTTCCGCTGACCCGCATCATGCTTCCATACATGATATTTATTTGTCTGGCCGCACTAACGGCGGCCATCTTGAATTCATATCATCATTTCACAATTCCCGCGTTGACTCCCAGCTTGATGAATATCACGTGGATTGTCTCGGTGCTGGTGATTTGCCCGCTGATGGGGGAAACACTGGAGGAAAAGATATTCGGGCTTGCCTGGGGCGTTTTGATTTCAGGATTCATACAACTGGCCATTCAAATTCCCGCGCTGAAAAAATTCGGATTCAGCTACCGATTTTCTCTCGTTTGGAACGATCCCCGCGTGTGGAAAGTATTTTTGTTGATGGGGCCGGCCACGCTCGGCCTGGCCGTCACACAAATCAATGTGATGGTGAACAGCTTGCTGGCGGCATGGATTGGTCCGTGGGCGCCGGCCGCGTTGTTTTATAGCGAGCGATTGCTTTATCTGCCGCAAGGCATTCTGGCCACCGCGATGAGCACGGTTCTTTTGCCCGTTTTTGCCGGTCATGCCGCATCGAAGCAAAAAGACTTGATGCTCAACACCATGAATCATTCGCTTCGGATGTTGACGTTTGTCATGGTTCCAGCCGCCATCGGTTTGCTGGTACTGTCGCGCCCCATTATTCAAATGCTGTTTGAGTGGGGAAAATTCGATGCCGAATCCACCAATCTCACCACGCTGGCTCTCCAGTGCTACGCACCCGGCTTGCTGGTCTTCAGCTTGTCAAAGGTATTTGTTCCGGCATTCTACGCGCATCAGGATACGCGGACGCCGGTCAAGGTCGGTATCGCCTGTGTGTTGTTGAATCTCGGATTGAACATCTTTTTCATCATCACGCTTCCCCTTCATCTGAAACACGCAGGACTTGCGGCTTCCACGGTCATTGCCGAGGCTTTTAACGGCGTTGCGCTGGGGTGGTTGGTGCATCGGCGCATGGGATCACCGGGTTGGCGCTCCATGTTTATTTCTGCGGCGAAGGCGCTCATCGCCGCGTTGGTCATGGGATTGTGCATCTGGCTCACCCTTCCTTTGGCGTTTTCAATCGCACTCGAAGTCATCCACGTTCATAAGCTGGCCCAGGTGGTGTCGGTGTTGGGCGTGGTGGCTCTTGGAATCGGCGTCTATGCCGGTCTCGGGATCCTGTTGCGTTGTCCTGAATGGCGGGAAGCCTTGGTTGCCATCAAGCGCAAACGTGTGTCATGAGCGGACAGCAAGACGTATTTTATCTGGAGGTGGACGGACTAAAGCGCCGGTATGTGCTGTTTCGTCCCGATTCGGTTATTGAAGGTGGGGAGCAGGCTCCGCTGGTTCTCATGCTGGACGGCCGCGGCGGCACGCCATGGACTGCGATGCGCAGTACGTTGTGGAACGACAAAGCCAGTCGTGAAGGTTTTATCATGGCCTATCCCGAGGCAACCCGCCTTGACCCGGATGGCCCTCTGCATTTTCTCACCAATCCGCAAATGTGGAATGCCGGCGCCGGAGGTAGCGATGTTGAACGACCGGTGGTTGACGACTTGAAGTTTCTGCGCGCGGTTTTGGATGACGCACCGATTCAGGCCCGGATTGATCCGTTGCGTTGTTACATGACCGGTTTTTCCAACGGAGCCGCAATGACATATCGTTTCGCGCTGACTTATCCGGAAACGCTTCGTGCCATTGCTCCGGTGGCCGGGCACTTCCGGGTTGCCGATGCTGTTTTGGATAAACCTGTGCCGATGATTTCATTGTTTGGAAAACTCGATCCATTAAGTCCGATCGATGGCGGACCCGTGGACTTGCCTTGGGGCAATCGGGAAATTCGGCCACCCGCAGTGGATTCCGTGACGGCATGGGCCGTGCTTTGCGGGCATCAACCTGAATCCGGAGTTTGGACCTCGCCGGAGAATGGCTTGCGACGATTGACGTATGGGGCGCCCGGTGATGATAATGAAGTCGAGTTTTGGGTGGTGGATGACTTGGGACATACCTGGCCCGGAGGTCATCGACTGCTTCCCGAGGCGCTGGTGGGTCCCACATCGAATACGATTATTGCGAACGATGTGATCTGGAGTTTCTTCCGCCGCCACTCCGAGGTCGAATGAGTGCGAGTGAAGATCAAAACCGCAATGAACTAACCGGGATGTTGAGTCTTCTGGTTGTCTACGTGGTATGGGGAAGCACCTATTTGGCCATTCGATATGCCGTGCGTGAAGGCAGTGGTTTCCCGGCATTCTGGATGGCCGCCAGTCGTGTGCTTTTAGGCGGGGTGATTTTGTTTGGTCTCGCCGCGATGTTCAAGCAGTCCCTGCGCTTGAAAAAATCTGAATGGGTCGTGACGATCGTCACTGCAATTTTGTTGTGGAATGGAGGAAATGGTTTGGTCACGTGGGCGGAACAACGTGCACATTCCGGTTATGCCGCATTGGTCATAGGAACGACACCGTTCTGGGGCGTGATTTGCGAGGCATTTTTTCGGCGTAAACTCCCGTCGGCCTTGTCGATAACATCCCTGATGATTGGATTCGCGGGATTGGCTGTGCTCACCTATCCTATGATCAAAGCCGGGGAACGGGCGGATTGGATTTCCACGGTGGCGCTGTTGTGCGCGCCAATTTGCTGGAGTATTGGCTCCGCTTATCAGCAACGCAGAAAAATTTCCCAACCGATTCTGGTCAGCTCGGCTTATCAACAGGTAATCGGCGGTGTTGTATTTGTCCTGCTTGCTTTGGTCACGCGCGAGCCATGGCCGGCGCCCATGCCGGAAGCCTGGATTGCGTGGGGATATCTGGTGATATTCGGATCGGTCCTGGCTTTTACCGCATACGTGACTGCCTTGCGCAATTTGCCATTACCCATTGTGATGACCTATGCGTATGTAAATCCCGTGATTGCGGTGCTACTGGGTTGGTGGTTGTTGGACGAACAAATTACAAGCTACACGATGATTGGCGCCGTGCTGATTCTTGGTGGCGTGGGCGCTTTGTTTCATGAGCGGTTTTACTCGAGAAGAAAAGCCGCAAGTTGAAGATGGGTTGCCTGCTTAAACCCGAAAACCGAAGTTGAAGGTGGATGCAGAGTCGCAGTGCTTTCGTGCG
>DAOLDL010000006.1:0-17310 GCA_035327305.1 Kiritimatiellia bacterium
ATCCGCGGTTAATCTTCTTCGGTTTTCGGGCTTAATCCATCAACGCCATGCGTCCGGATCTAACGATCTGTCCGGTGCCTTCCATTTCCAATGATAAATCGGGGTGGAGGCGCTTGACCTTTCCTCGGGCGATCGGCGGTGTGTTCAACCAGTCCTCGGTTCCTTCGGGCCATATCTGAACTTCTCGCCCAACAAATGCCGAATATCTCCGGTACATCTCAAATATTTTATCCCGGCGACCGTTGCGCAAATCCTCTACCGCGCTGTCCAGAAAACGCACAACGGCATGGAACATTTCCGGAAGCGCATCCGACATTACCGGGTAAAACATGCCCAGATTCCCCGCGGCCTTGACAAAAGGTGTCGGTTCTATTTCCGGCTTTTCCTTGATATTCATGCCGATACCAAACACCGCGCCATCGACAATTTCGCCGGAAAGTTGTGTGGCGGTCAATACACCGGACACCTTGCACCGCTCCACCATGATGTCATTCACCCACTTGATGCCGGGCAATATTTGACCATCAGACACTTCAGTTATCGCCTGTGCAGAACTAATGGCGGGGATCATCGTCAATGCTGTTTGAATATCCCGGGCGGGAAGTCCGAGCCGGTAGTATGCGGTAAGATGCAAGTTCCCGGCCAGAGCCGACCATGGTCGATGACGCTGGCCCCGAAACTTTGATCCGGAAAGCGCGAGGCACACAAGTGCATCGGGCAAATCAGCGCCGTTTTTCAACAAACTTAAAACGGTGTCGAATTGCGAGAGTTCCGAATAGTCGATCAGCACGATCGAGCGGGATATATCGTTGCCGGAATCTTGATCAGCCAGTGTCGTCCACAGCGGAGCACCGGAACAGAAGGCGCTTGCCCACGCCGGAATGCCTTTCGTTGTCCACGACGACGTTGCGTGGATAAATGCCCTGGCGCTTTCCTGATTGTCCGAGTACCAGCTTGTCATTATCTTCTGGTCAGCGTCGGACAGTAAAGTCCCTTGAGGTTGCGATTCCACCACAAATATTCGTCTTTATTCTGTTCGCGGGTCGCGAAGCTGTAATCATAAAGAACTGCCCGTATCATACGCGGCGGTTCTTCGGGAAATGGATTGGTTTCAAGCAACTTCAGAACGGACGGTTCTCCCTCCAGCAATCTGACCAGGAAGTTCATAAACCAGGGATTGTGCTGATAGTTGCCCAAAGCGGCAAACCACATTTGCCAATCCAGGCGGGGCATGTGCGGGGCAACGAAAATCGGTGTGCGATGAACATCTCCCGGCTTCCATTTGAACTCGTAGGCGATCCAGTTTTGGCCATCCCGACTGCCTTCCACAACAATTTCCGGACGTGACTTGGTCATGGCGGCAAACAATCCGTAGTTGTTTACGCTTCGGAAAGGCGCGAACTGCTGGACGAAGGTAATGACCGGTGCAGGCCACGATATCCGGACAATTTGCGAGGAAAACATCACCAGCGACATCACGAGAACCACCACGCCAACGGGCCATCGGAATGCTGACAATGCCGTATTTTTCCACTTCGGCATATCGATGGGTTCAATCAGATTGCCATGCGTGAAAACACGATCGTCCAGCAGGGGGAGACAAAGAGCCATCGTCAGAAAATTAAAGAATCCGTAATTGCCCGTCCCCGCGATCAGAAATTGCAACAGCATCAAAAAGCCGAATGCAATGTATCTGGGAATGCGTCCTGCAAAAATAAGGAACGGAACGACCAACTCGATGAAAAACATCATCGCCGTCGAGAATTTCAAGAACCACATGGGCGCCTGATGAAAATACCAGGCGGTCCAAACGGGAAGCGGTTGGGTCCAGAAGTGAAATGTCAGGGCGGACAAATCCCACCACGATTCGTCACGGCTGGCCAGTTTGACATAGCCGGCGGCAAACATGAGCCGGAATAAAAGCCAGTGGAGCAGAAATATCACCAGTCGGGATGGCAACGGATTGGTTTTGGGTGAAGAACGCCAAACCGGCGGGGCCAGCAGAATCGCCAGGAGTCCGGATTCAAGCAACAGGTTGTCCCATTGAAATCCAAGGAATACCTGGCCTCCGACAGTGAATGAAAGATACAATATCCAAAGCAGGATGGTGCAAGCCAGCGGTGTGATTCCAAAAACCAACAGGGCGCTGATCGACATGCCGATCCAGCACATGACCTCCAGCGCGACATCGCCTTGAAGCCACCAAAGCACGGTAGGAACGGCATGAAAGGATTTTCCGCCAAGGTATGCTTCAGCCTGATGGAGATACATGCCGACGGGAAGAATTCCGTGCTCGCCGATTAACCCGTGGATCTGGGACCATAACGAGTAAATCGCCAGGAAATAAATCACACCCATGGCGCGGAGAAAAATATCCGCGGCAATCCGGTATTGTGACCAAATTATATTCATTCCCAACGAGCGATCAGTTACATACAGGGCAACCGATTGGCTGAAAAGCCCCGGGAGGCATGGCTTTACTTCCCGGCCACATAAACTCTCACCGCGACACGGCTGGTGACGTTACATGTGATCGACGACAGCTCTGGCGAACTCACTGCACTTCACTTCTTTCGCGCCTTCCATCAATCGGGCAAAGTCGTAGGTGACAATTTTCGAGGAAATTGCGCCTTCCACACCCTTGATGATCAAGTCGGCGGCTTCGGTCCAGCCAATGTAACGGAACATCATTTCACCGGAAAGGACCAGCGAGCCGGGATTGACCTTGTCCAGATTGGCATACTTGGGCGCCGTGCCATGCGTCGCTTCGAACACCGCGTGACCGGTGTCGTAGTTGATGTTGGCGCCGGGCGCAATTCCAATGCCGCCCACACACGCGGCAAGCGCGTCGGATATGTAGTCACCATTCAGGTTCATGGTGGCGATGACATCGTATTCATCCGGACGGGTGAGAATTTGCTGAAGGAAAGCATCGGCGATTACATCCTTGATGATGATGTCTTTGCCGGTATTGGGATTTTTGAGCTTCATCCAGGGACCGCCATCCAGCAGTTCAGCGCCGAACTGCTCCTTCGCGACCTTGTATCCCCAATCGCGAAAAGCGCCTTCGGTAAACTTCATGATATTGCCTTTGTGGACAAGCGTCATATTGCGGCGGTCGTTGTCGATGGTGTATTGAATCGCGGCTTTGACCAAGCGGGTGGTTCCCTCCTCGGAAACTGGTTTGATGCCGATGCCCGACGAGGCGGGGAAGCGGATTTTTTTGACCTTCATTTCCTTTTGCAGAAAATCAATTACTTTTCCAACTTCGGGTGTTCCAGCCGCCCATTCCACACCGGCATAAATATCCTCGGAGTTTTCGCGGAAAATCACCATATCGGTTTTTTCCGGATGGCGCACTGGAGACGGTACACCTTTAAACCAGCGGACCGGTCGCAAACACACGTACAGATCGAGTTCCTGTCTCAAGGCGACATTCAGACTGCGAATTCCCCCGCCAACCGGCGTAGTGAGAGGGCCTTTGATGCCGACCAGGAATTCGCGGATGGCGGTAAGGGTTTCTTCGGGCAACCAGACTGGTTGGCCATACACTTCATTTGCCTTCTCGCCGGCATAAACTTCCATCCAGGAGACGCGGCGGGCGCCGCCATAAGCTTTTTCTACCGCGGCATTCCATACCAGCATGGAGGCTTTGGTAATGTCGGGACCGGTTCCATCGCCTTCGATAAAGGTCAGGATGGGATTATCGGGAACCAGCAATTTCCCATCGGCTCCCATTGCAATTTTCACACCGTCTTTAGGCACCACAAGCTTGCTCATGCTTCTCTCCTGCGTCAGTTATACATATGAATTTATGAGCCGGCACTTTACGATGTAAAGGTCCGGCTGTGAAGGAAATGTTTATACAACATTATTGGAGAGACAGCCAGAAAATCAGGACGCCAACCAAAACCGCCGCGACACCGCCTATGCTCCACCCGGCCAGCCTGGATTCGATGAATTCCAGGAATTGCCGGCTTTTTTCCGCGGCGCGATTTATCAGGGAAATTGTCGCCCCGGCATACATTTTCCCGGTCCGCCTCACGGCATTGCCGGCGGTTCCACGTACATGATGCACATGCGTCGGAATCCAGCACAGCAAATGGTACAGATCGCCCTGCGGAATTTGAATGACCCGCCAACGCAGACGAATCCACAGGAAATGGATACTTGCATACAAAACCGCACCGAGCGCCGGCGGCCACAAGCTTTTCAGCCAGGAAATTACAAGTTGCGCGGTCAAAATATGTTGTGCGTAAAGCTCGCGAATAAACATCGGAGTGAACGCCATGACCATGGCCAGTAGAATCAACCACGGAATCCACGCGCCCCGCGCCATTTCGTGATGTTCATCAAAGGCAAGCCGCCGAAGCGTCACACTATAACGAATCATCAGCAATGCGGTTCCGGTCGCGGCAAAAGTCAATATTGTAACGACACTTCCCGCGGCGGGAAACGAACTCGCCACAATGCCGTCTTTCAAAAGAACTTTAACGTATGCCCCGCTGGTTAACGGAGCGCCGATCAAGGCAAGCGCCGCAAAAAGCACACCACCCCAGAAAACGGTTCGCTCCCAGCCCGCAAGTGGCCGGGTGGTTTTAAGTCCAACGGCAAGGAAGAGCAGGCATTTGGCAAATGCGTGATGCGCGGCATACGCGGCTACCGCCCATTTCAGCATGGGCCAAGACGCCGGGTATCCCAATCCAACTCCGATACCGGTTGTGATCAATCCCATCTGGCTTACACTGGAATATGCCAGCACGGCTTTGGGGTTGGATTGCAGAACGCCGATCAACGCGGCCGTGACTGCGCCGGTCAGGCCGAGAATAATAAGAATCATGGATGCATCGGGAAGCGCCATACGCCCCAGCGGAAGGAACGCCATCCATCCCAGCAGTCCGGCCTTGATCATGGAACCGCTTAACACTGCGCTTGCCGGGGTTGGCGCAACCGGATGCGCCATGGGCAACCATACGTGAAGCCCCGGCAATCCGGCCTTGATACCAAACCCGGCAATCAACAATCCCACGACCAGCGCGCCGGGCGGTGGCAACATTTCCAATGACTGGAAATTTATCACCCCGATTTTTCCAATGATTGGAAAAAACAACATGGACATCGCGGCAAACTGCAGGATTTCCCCCAACAGCGCCATACCCAGATAAACGCGACCGGCCACCCGCGATGCGGGTTTCCCATCGTGAATAATCAGCCCGTAGGAAAGTACACTCATGAGGGCAAACGATGTGAAGAAGCCCACCGGATCGCGGGCGAGAATCAGCCCGAAATTACCGGCCATCGCCCACAGGAAGAAAAAGGTATATCGGGGAGAATTCGAATCATGCGCCATGTAATAAGCGCCGAACCAGGAAGCGCAAAGCCACAGCGTCGCAGTGAAGAACAGCCACACTGCGGCAGAACCTCCCGAGGCAAACGTTGCGCCGAGAAGCAATCCGTTCCAGGTCACAGTCACCGGCTCGGACAGCGAAAGGATCAAGGCGGGAATTGCGGCGATCGGGACAAGATATGAAACGCGAATGGCGAGAACAGGACGAAGTGCAACCAGCCCCATAACGAGCGGAAGAGCCAACGCCAATGCGATAAGGATTTCGCCAATACCGCCCAATGAAAATAGCGTCGGCATCAGTACTCCCTCCCGACAATCAGGTAGGCCCAACGAATGGGGCTGAAAATGGAGCCGGCAAACAGCCCGATCAAAATCGTCAGCGCGGCGGTAGTCACCGGCGGAATAAGCAACCAAAGACCGGTTTCGAATCGACCACGCGGGTGCGTCTCATTCCAAGGCCCGTCGGGTTTGTCAAACCATGCCGTGCGAAGGATCGGCAGGAAGTAGGCCGCGTTCAACAAACTGCTCAATGCAAGCACGATCAGCACCCATGTGTGACCGGATTCAACCGCGCCCAGACCAAGGTGCCATTTGCTGATAAAGCCCGCCAGCGGCGGCACCCCGATCATGCCCAGCGCGGCCACCGTAAATGCGCCCATCGTCAAGGGCATGCGTCGCCCCACCCCTTTAAGTTCGCTTATTTTGTGAAGATGCAATGTCTCCGCAATATTTCCGGCGCAGAAAAACATTGTGATTTTCATCACACCTTGATGCACAAGATGCACCAGCCCGCCGATGGTTCCCATCGGACCGAACATGGTTATGCCGAGAAGAATATAGGAAACCTGGCTCACGGTGGAAAAAGCAAGGCGTCGCTTGAAGTCGTCCTGCACCAAGGCCCTCAATGAACCGTACAGGATCGTGATCGAAGCCATGACCATGAAAAGAAACAGCAAATTCATTTGATGGCAAAACGCGATGCCGTAGACATCGTACACGACACGCACCATTCCAAAAGCGCCGGCCTTGACCACCGCAACGGCATGAAGCAGGGCGCTGACCGGCGCAGGCGCGACCATGGCTTGCGGCAACCAGGCATGCAAAGGGAATATCGCGGCCTTTACGCCAAGACCAAACATAAGCAAAAGGAAAATCACGGACAGTTGTCCGTGGTATTTTTCGTGCATGGAGCCAAGCGCTCCGGCTTCCATGAAGTCAAACGGTCCGGCAATTCCATACAGCCAGACCATTCCCGCAAGGATCAAGGCGCTTCCACCGAGCGTGTATGCAAGATAGGACGTTCCCGCCTGCATGGATTTCTCGGTGCCCCGGTGAACCACCAGCGGGTATGTAGTCAGGGTCAGCATTTCGTAGAAAAGGAAAAATGTGACAAGATTTCCCGCGAGTGAAACGCCCATGGTGGCGGTTACGCAGAAGCTGAAATATCCGAAAAAGCGCCTGCGGTTTGGCGAACCTTCGAGGTAACCGATCGCGTAAATCGTGGTCAACAGCCATAACCCCGCAGATAATGTTGAAAACAGAATGGTCATGCCATCAGCCCGCAATACCAGGTCCATATTCGGCAGAAATGGAATGCGGGTTTCATAGTTATGGCCACGAAATACGCCCCACAACATCACGCCGACCAACAACATTTTCACCACCGCTCCGGTTAGATTGAGTATGGTGCGCGCCGTCACCCTGGCTTCATCGATCATAAGAATGATGATGCCGGTGACAAACGATGTCATCAGTACCGCCAGCGGTAATATGAAATCGAAACTCATGGCGTCACCCCCAGGTACGTGCCGAGCAATGACGTGGCGCCGTGTTTGAGCAATTCAAATACAGGAAGCGATGACAGCCCGAACGCGATGGATAAAATCGCCAGATACAATGCGGCATATTCCATAATCCGCGAAGGCCGATGATAGTCACCCTCGTCACTCGTCGTCATGAGTCGCCGGAATATTCTGAACAGATAACCAACCGCCATCAGCCCGCCGACAATCATGATGCCGGCCCACAGCCATTGACCTGATGACATGGCAACGGTCAGCATCAACCATTTCGCGATGAAACCGGCGCCCGGGGGAATTCCCATCAAGCTGATACCGGCCAACGCCATGGCCGTGGCGGTCATGGGCAATCGCTCACCCAACCCGCGCAGACCTTCCAGATTATCGCTTCCGCGCGCGTGAATCAAGACACCGGCGGATAAAAACAACGATGCCTTGGCCAATCCGTGGGACAACGCCTGGTAGATTCCACCGGCCCATGCGCGGCTTGACCAGTCATTATCCGCCCACCATCCGATGGTCATCAACGGAAACATGAGAAACAAATATCCCAATTGCGCAACGGTTGAGTAGGCAATCAGCGGCTTCAGGTGCGACTGCCGGATGGCGTGATACGACCCCCAGATGATCGCGGCGCCGCCCAACAATCCAAGCCCGTTCGATAGGGCCACTGTCATGTCAATCGGCCACAACTCGGTCATCAATCGAAGTTGAATATAAAATCCGCCTTTGACGACCAATGCGGAAAGCACGGCGCTGACCGGGGACGGCGCGTTGGCATGAGCGGGCGGCAACCAGAAATGAACGGGGAACAACGCGGCCTTGATCGCCATTCCGATCGTCATGACAGCCATGGCCGTCATGGTGAGGTGCTGGCGCTCAATGACATTCGCCAGACCGTCGAGGTCGAGCGTTCCGTATTGTCCATACAGCAATGATACGCCGAGCAGATAAAACAGCGAGGCGCTCAAAGCCAGAATCAGATACCGCATACCACCGGTCAGCGCTTCAGGTTTGTTGGAAAGTGTAATCAAGGCCACGGCGGCGAGTCCGGATAATTCCAGCGACACATACCAGTTGAAAATATCGTTGGATAGAAATATGGCGTTCAACGATCCCCACAGAAAAAACCACAATGGCCAGAAGTAACGCTCTCGATGACGCTCCTCGCGACTGTCACCGAAATAAGCGAGGCTGTAGACGCTCACTCCCGCGCCAACCAGCGTGGTCAGTAAAAGCATCACCACCGCCAAACCGTCAATCCGCCACGAAATGCCTAGTGGCGCAATCCAGCCTCCGATCTGATGTATATATGCCCCGCTGTCTGATAATTTCCATGTCGTCAACGCCATGGCCATTGAAACAAACACGATTACGGGAATAACCACGGCCAGACGCGCCCGTCCATTCATTGCAAACGAGACGCATGCGGCCAGCACAGGAACTGCGACCAACCATACTTCAGGTTGCTGAAGCAATGAGGTCATGAACGATCCCCTCCGGTTTGATCAAGACTAGCCCGGCCGGTTGCCCGATAGATGCGCGCGGCCAGCGCCACCGCATACGCCGTGGCGCTTACGGATATGACGATGCCGGTCAAAACCAGCGCATGCGGCACCGGGTCAGGACTTTCACCGCGGAACGCAAGGGCCACCATCAGCAAAAACACTCCGCCGGATGCTATGTTCAGGCTTAAAAGTTTTTTAAGCAGATGCGGTTGAATCAGGACGCCGTACATGCCTATCGCCAGCAACAACACGCCGGCCAAACCATACAGATGCGTTATATTCATGACCGATCCTCCGTGTTTCGGAGTCCGGCCACACCGGCAAATAAAACCGCCAGCGCGGCGCCGATGGATAACGCAAGCAGGGTTTCGATAACCAGGATTATGGATCCCGCCCACTCAATCGGATACCAGAGCAGGCGTCCCTTGAAAATCACGGTGGCCGAGGCGACGCTCATAAAAAATGCGAATCCGGACGCAAGCAATATCCGAACCATCCGACTGCGGGCAAATGGCGTAATCAACATTCCGCTGGAAATCAGGGTCACGGCCGCCGCACCCAGCAAGGCGCCGGATTGAAACGCACCACCGGGCCGGTATGAACCAACCCAGACCATGTAACCGGCGGCCACCACGACCACGGGAAGAATGATTCCCAACCCCACGCGCAAAACCGCATTCTGATGCGCGGGAGGCTTCAAGCGTAATTGCCGTGTCCGCTGGATATCCAACGACCAGACCGCCATGACGGCCACAAGCAATACGCCAATTTCCAACAGCGTGTCGTATCCGCGAAAATTCAACAACACGGCCGTCAGAGGGTGCAAAACACCGCTGGATGTAAGATTCTCCGCAACATTTGCGCTCAAACCTTCGCCGTGTGGCGGCACCATCAGCACGGCACGCGCGAGCACAATCGTCAGCGCGGACAAAGCTGTGATCACCACAATCCGGCGAATCAGGCCGGGAAAATGCCCGCTCGAATTTCTCATTCGACGCCCTCCCCGTTCCGCTTCGTCGTCTTGCCCGGCTCCTCCTTGAACACACGCAAGGCATGCAACAACAATGCACCGGTCAAGCCGGCGCCCAGCGCCGCTTCCGTCAAAGCAATATCCGGCGCACTCAATCGCGCCCAGGCCAGCGCCATCAGCAAGCCGAAGACCATGAACAGGATGACCGATCGAAAAAGGTCGCGTGACAAGATCGCGGCCAGGGCGAGGCCGATCAGCGCAATTACCAGTAATACATCGAAAATCACCATGATATTCATGATGGTTTCCTCCAGACCTTGGTGCGACTGCGATGGGCGGCATTGGCAACCATGAAGGCGGACAGCGAACTGCTGAACATGATCAAAAACCAGACAAGCAACAATTTGATCGATTGAAAGGCCGACGCGGATTGCAGGATCAGGGCCAGCGCCAGCAGTCCAAGGCCAAGGTTGTCGGCTTTGGTCAGCGCATGCAACCGCGTGTAGACATCAGGGAAACGTAGAATACCCACCGTGCCGGCAAGGAAAAAGACCGAGCCAGCGACCAGCAGGATAATCGATGAGACATCAATCCACGACATCGTCATGCTCCTCACTTTCCGCAGGCAGACTCGTCCACAACCGGCAGACAAATGCAATCAGCGTGACGGCGGCCAACAGCGCAAAGATGATCGCGGCATCGATCAGCGCACCAAGTCCCTGCCATGCCGACAACACCAACAGCACCGCGGTGCCCGTGGTGCCCAGCAATTGCGCGGCCAGCAAACGGTCGGCCGGCGTGGGTCCCCGATAAATCCGCACAAGACCCGCCAACAGATTCAACATCAGAAACACCGAGACGGCGGCATAAGCATTATCCATGACGCGCCCCCTCCAGTTTTTCCCGGAAAATCCGGGCCGCCCACTTTTCCAGAATTGCCGTGTCCGCAACAAATGATTCACGCGACCCGCTCAACACATGCACAATCATCCTATGCTCGCCAACCCGGCACGCCAGGGTTCCCGGCATGAGGCTTATCACTTGAGCCATAAACACCCGCGCACCTTCGGAATGAACTTGATACGGGTATGAGTAAATATTCGGATGCACCGGCAGGCTCGGGTGCATTGCCCGCCAGCCCACATCGACACCGCCGACCAAAGACTGCCAAAGGAAATACGGAATGAATCTAACAAACTGGACCAAACTGATGTTCCGCAACGATAGAGGAATCGGCATGGCACGTCGTACCGCAAGGGCCAGGGCAAGCACGGGGATGGCAAACCACAAACCGTGGAGGCGGCCTTCAACCAGAACGACCCACAAAACCAGCAGAAAAAATCCCATGGCTACCCAGTCGCGCCATGGCGAGGTTGCCGTGCTGTTTTTTATTGGAAACATCGATTTCATAATGACCAACCGTCACAATCGCGGAATAGTATACATCAAGTTTGAAAACTGGAAAATCAGGATCGTACGATTACAAGACGATTTTCGTGGTCGTCAAAACGATGATCCGCTCCAACCCCCGGCTTAAGGCGCAACCGCTCGATCCAGCCGGTACAATCCGCCATCGCGGGCGTCGGTTACAAACCAGATGTGTCCGTCGGGGCTTACATTAATATCCCGAATGCGTCCGACCATATCCTTCAGCAGTATTTCCTGGTGGATGATTTGCTCTCCTTCAACAACCAGCCGGCGTATATGTTGCTGAACCAAAGCGCCGGCCAGCATGTTTCCCTCCCATTCCGGGAATTGGCTGTTGCGAACCAGCACAAAACCACACGGCGCGATGGATGGCGTCCAGTGAATAATCGGGTTTTCAACATGTTCGAGATTTTCCGGGATTGTGCCGATGCGAGGTCCGTGGTACTCGCGACCATGCGTTGCCAAAGGCCATCCGTAATTACGGCCTGCGCGCAGAATATTCACGGTATCGCCGCCCCGTGGACCGTGTTCATGCGTCCATATTAATCCGGTATTCGCATCGTAAATGATACCCTGCGGATTGCGGTGACCATAGGTGTAAATCTCGGGATGTGCCTGGTCGCGTCCCGCAAACGGGTTGTCTTCCGGAACGGAACCATCATCACGGATGCGAATGACTTTACCGTGATGCGTATCGAGCCTTTGGGAAAGATGACGATCTCCCCGCTCGCCAAACGTCACATATAAATAACCATCGCGATCAAATGCGAAACGGCTTCCAAAGTGAACCGGCCCTGATCCGGGTGGAGACATTTCAAATATGACGGACACATCGTGAAGTTCTCGTTCCTTCAAGACGGCACGGGCAACCCGTGTGCCGACACCTTCCCCGTATTCAGCGGAATAGCTCAAATAGATTGAGTGATTATTTTCAAAGTCAGGATGGGCTATGACATCCAGCAAGCCACCCTGCCCTCCGGCGCGAACTTCCGGCAATCCAGTGACCTGATATAACCGATTTCCGTCTTTGATCCATAAACGTCCCGATCGTTCGGTTATCAAGCCGCGACCATCCGGCAGAAATTTGATCGCCCACGGATGTTCAAGATTTTCCACCACCTGAACAACATTAAAGCGAACGTGTTCGGACACCAATTGGCGGAGAATAACCTGATTGGTTACACGCGGTTCGGAAAATGCCGGGTACAATCCAGACACAACCACAATGAGACAGATGACAATCGGCAACTTCATGATAGTACCCTCATGCAACTTGGTTGAGGTGTCAAGGGTGATGGGTTCGTATTGTCACGGTTTCCTCCTGGCATCAGTAACGCTCGACATCGGCAAGGGCATTGACGGCGAGTGCCAAGGCATTCTTGCGGGTTTCCGCCACCCTGGTTTTTGCCGCAGGGCCAATCAAACCCAAACCGGTCAGCCGATCGCGAATTTTGGGTCCGGCGCCGGCGACGATCACCACGCAGTCCGCCGCCTCGGCATCGCGAATCACATTTTCAATGGCCAACCCGACCGTGGTCGCAAGCATGGGAACATCGCTTAAATCGACGATCAACACCTTGGCATTTCGCAAGGCTGACTGTTCGCGGGCAATAGCCTTGGCCACCCCGAAGATCATCGGACCGCTTAAATGAAAAATGAGGATGCGTCCACGTCCTTTTTCCAATAATGCTCGTTCATCAGCGCTCAACCGCAGGGAATCGTCCGATGCAGGATCCACCGTTTTAATCTGGCTGGCCTGTAGTCGTGACAGTCGGTCAATGGTTATGACATTGGCAATAAAAACACCAATGCCCACCGCGACCATGATATCAACCATGACCGTGATAAAAAGGACGCCGTACATGATCAGGGTGGCTGACCATGACACCCGGTGGGCACGACGCAGAAAACTCCAGTCGAGAATATCAACGCCGACTTTCATCGTGACCGCGGCAAGTACGGCCAGGGGCACTTTCGACAAGATCGGCGCGGCGACGAGGATCACGCCGAGCAGGGTCATTGCCCGGATCATGGCCGCCCGGGGCGATCCTGCGCCGGACTGGATATTGACCACGGTGCCCATGGTGGCCCCCGCGCCGGGAAGGCCGCCGAATAATCCGGCCAAGGTATTGGCGATACCTTGACCGATCAGTTCGCGATTGGAGTCGTGCTGGGTTCGGGTCAAGCTGTCGGCGATCATGGCGGTCAGCAGTGTGTCGATGCAACCCAGCAGGGCGAGCAGAAGCGCATCCACCAGAATCATTCCGATCAGATCACCGTTCCAGACCGGCCACTGAAAGGAGGGAAGCCCCATGGGAATGTTCCCGATGACCCGCAGGGTTTGCTCGTTGAAGAACAACCAGGCGCACAGCGTGCCGGCGATCAGAACCAGCAGTTGCGGCGGTACAACCTTGCGCCACGCAACGGGCAGAAGAAACAAAGCTCCAAGGGCCAGAGATCCGAGGATGATTTCCGGCCACAACACCGCGTTCAGCAGGCTCGGCAGAGCCGACAATACGCCCGGAGCGCCACCCGGCACGGATGGATGGCCGAGAAGCGCGGGTATTTGCAGAATCACCAACAGCACACCGATGCCGGACATGAAACCGGAAATCACGCTGTACGGCATGATCGTGATGTAACGCCCCAATTTGAGAATGCCGAAGAGTATCTGAAAAATACCCGCGAGCACCACCACGGTGAAGCCGAGCGGTAACGCATGTTCCGGATGGGTGGCGGCAATTTTGATCATGACCGCGGTCATCATCAAGGTCATCGGACCGGTAGGCTCCGAAATCAATGTGCGGGTTCCCCCGAAACAAGCCGCCCAGAAACCGACCAGCACAGCGCCGTAAAGTCCGGCCTGGGCGCCGGCCCCGGAAGACACCCCGAATGCCAAGGCCAGCGGGAGTGAAACGATTGCCGTCGTTACCCCCCCGAGGACATCCCCCTTTAGATGGGCCTTGGAAAAAATATCGCGAAACGTAATCATCCCGTGCTTTTCATGCCGAAGGCTATGCCATTCACGGTTAATGCGAGCAGGCGTCGCTCCTCTTCCGTCCTCTTTTCCGGAGGCGTCTTTCGCCATTGGCGAAGAAAATGAATCTGCAGGTAATGCAGAGGATCGACATAGGGATTTCGCAGACGGATGGATTCGGCCAACCGGGGTTGTCCGGCTAAAAGATGAGGGTGGCCGGCAATCGCCAGTATGGCGTCCACCGAAGCGGCATGTTCCGCGCGGATTTGTTCCAGAAATCGTCGGCGCAATCCCGCTTGCGGCACCAGCGATGCATACCGCCCGGCGATGTACATATCCGCCTTCGCGAGAGACATCTCCGCGTTGTCGAGAAGCATGGAGAAAAACGGCCATGACCGGTAAAGGTTTCGCAGTTCATCGCGACGTTCGGCCATGACGGATTGCAGTGCACTGCCGATGCCATACCATGCAGGAAGTAAGTGCCGCGATTGGGTCCAGGCAAAAACCCAGGGAATGGCGCGGAGGTCGGTCAGGCTTCCGGTTTTTGTTCGTCGGCTGGGCCGCGATCCAATCCGGGTATGTTCAATCAGATCGATCGGCGTGGCTTGCCGGAAATAATCGAGAAAGCCATCGGACTCGATAAGCGCGCGGTAATGTTTGAGCGACCGCCGTGCAAGTTCATCCATCATGGCTTCCCATTCCGGAGGTATCTTCTGTTCCTCCACGCGGTGTACGGCATTATAAAGAACCGCGGAAGTCAACTGTTCCAGATTTCGCCGGGCGATATCCTGCTGACCGTACTTCATCAGGATGACTTCACCCTGTTCCGTTATGCGCAGTCCGCCGCCGTGCGAAGCATGAGGCTGGGCGATCAAACTGCGATAGCTTAATCCGCCGCCGCGATCAATGGTTCCGCCTTTTCCGTGAAAAAAGCGTATCTGGATGCCGTGGGCATCGGCAATTTGGCAAAGGGATTTCTGCGCGCGGTAGAGAAACCAGTTTGCGGCCAGGTATCCGCCGTCCTTGTTCGAATCCGAATAGCCCAACATGATTTCCTGTCGGTTCCCGCGGGCGGATAGGTGTCGCCGGTAAGCAGGGCGTGACCACAAGTCCGAAATGAGTTCGCGGGCATGTTCGAGATCGGTAATGGTTTCAAACAGGGGCACCACATCCAGATCGACCAGCCGCTGGTTTTTAGCCCGCGTGACGATTTCCATCACCTGATCGGCTGAATGGGTCATGCTCAAGATGAAGCGGTGGGAGGCTTCCGGGCCATGGTGCTTCTGAATTTCCCGAATTGTCTGCAGTTCCTCGTCGATCTCATGCGGAGCGGATACAAGTTTTCCCGAATGATCCCGAAAATCCAGGTGGGCGAGATGAAAGCCGAATACCTTGGCCTGGCGGATGAGGCGGCTTAACCGTCCGTTGGCGGCGCGATGGGCACGCTGGGCGAGAAGCCGCTCCCGGATCGCTTCCAATTCACGGATCCAAACTTCAGGTCGGGGATAACGCCCGTTGGCCAGCCGCCGCCGCATGGCTTCGATTTCCCGGCGAAATGTTTCCGCAGGATGAAAGGAATCCGGCGAAGCGGATTCCGTATTCGGGCTTACCAGTCGATCGGAATGGGAAATTTCCTCGACCAGCCTTGCACACTCATGATCATAAAGTCGCATCAGTACGCGCCGCATTTCCGTGACCGTTTGGTGGCTGATCTCGGGTGTTACGTACGGGTGACCATCGCGGTCGCCACCAATCCATGAAGCAAAAGTCAGCGCCGCAGGCGGCGCATTCACGCCCGGGAAGTGGCGATCCAACTCCTTTTCGAGCGTCTGGTAAAAATCCGCGACAGCGGAAAAGATGGCGTGCTCGAAGAGAAACAGGGCATTGTCAACCTCATCCAGCGGCGTCACACGCTGAACCCGGACCTCCTCCGTCTGCCAAAGCGCCTCAAGCAGAATGTCGGGTTCATCCGGATGGGCGGCCAGTTTCACAAGGTGGTTCATCACGGTCCGGCGTTTGCTTTCCGTGGGATGCGCGGTGAGTACGGGCTCGATTGATAGATTGGCAAGAGCGGCTTGAACTTCGCTCCGGGTGGCGCCTTTGGCCTTCAAGTCGCGGAATGTGACCGCCAGGGATTGCCGGAGTCCCGGCCGGCTTCTGATTGCCCGGATACGCGCACGTTCCTCGCACAGGTTGAGCAATTGAAAATACAGGCTGAAGGCGTGCACGACAGGGTACGCCTCGTGCGCGCGCAGGCGACGGACAAATGCCCGTTTTTTGCGCACATCAGCCGGGCGATGGCCGTCCCGCACCTTTTCGGAAAGGCGGCCGAGTGCTTCCACCCGGTCGGCGCAACGATTGCCTGACTGCTCCCGAATAATGGCATTAAGCCGGTCGCGGAAAAAAGCGACCTCTTCAAGTAATTGAGTATCCGTGTTCATGACGCCTGATTGTGCGGATGCGTCTTGATTCTGTCTAATATATTATAATTATACTTTCGTTCTATATTATATATGTTACGTTGCCTCCATGAAGGAATTGAATTACCGTCATCTTCATTACTTTCTGGCGATTGTGCAGGCCGGCGGCCTGACCGCAGCGGCGCGGCAACTGGGCGTGGCGCAATCTGCGTTGAGCATCCAACTCAAGGCGTTGGAGTCCAGTTTGGGTTGCCACCTGTTCAGCCGGGAACATAAGCGGCTTACCCTTACGGAAGAAGGCCGGATGGCTCATGCTTTTGCCGAAACCATTTTCCGCACGGGCGAGGAGCTTGTGACTACGCTTAAGCGCCGGGAGGAAAGGTATGCCAAAGTCCTCTGGGTCGGATGCGTGGCGACCTTGTCCCGCAACTTTGTGATCGGCTTCTTGCGATCCGCGATTGCCGAAGGGTCGATCGAGGTGGTGATCCGGTCGGGCGGACTTTCCGAATTACTGCATGCATTGCGGGATCACCAGTTGGATATTGTCGTATCGAACCAACAGGTGCCCGGCTCGGCTTCCAACGGTTTCCGCTGTCGGGCCGTGGCCGATCAACCGGTCAGCCTCATCGGCCCGAAATCATTTAAACGCCGACGACGTCCGTTTCGGTTTCCTGATGATCTCCGCAACGTTCCCATCGTATTGCCGACCCGGGAAAGCGGAATTCGAAGCCGGTTTGACGCCCTTCTGGCCAGGCATGGAGACTTTCCTCTTCTGATAGCCGCCGAGGCGGATGATATGGCGATGCTTCGTTTGCTGGCCCGGGAAATGAATGCGCTGTCCCTTTTGCCTCCGGTAGTGGT
>DAOLDL010000006.1:17410-20466 GCA_035327305.1 Kiritimatiellia bacterium
TGATGACAATACGCCGGGCCGGGTTCCAAAAGGGCGATGGTTCACCAGCGATCGGGGGTATCAGGAAGCCCTTGAATTACAGAAATCAACCGGCGCGGACATCATCATCTATTTCTTCCGCTACGACCTTAAAGATGAAAAAGGTCTCTGCACCTGGTGGGAACGCCATGGCCTGCAACATGGCCGCGTCAGCAAGCTACTCCAAGATTACATCAAGGTTAAGGTTCAAATGCCTTTCAAACCGAGAGAGCGGGAAATGTTCGCCGAAAAGTTCAAATTCAACAAGACGCCCGCGGTTTACATTGTGAGAGCGGATGGTGGATTCCCGACGCGTATCCAGGTGTTCGACTGGCCAAACAACAAACCGCAATTAAAAGATCATCAAACGTTGATCAGCGAAATTCAAAAGGCCAGCTCCCAGCGTTCGACGTCCCCTTAAAATTGGCGCGATTTACTGAACGGCGCTTTTCCACATCTGCGGATAAGCCACGGAAACGAATTCCCTGACCTCATCGAGGTACTGGTTTTTCTCGTCAACCAGAGAGCGGTTTCCCGATAGCGCGATGTAAGCCCATCGATGCGATTTATTGTGAAGAATACGATCCGCCGCCATCCAGAAAAGTCGTGAATGATGGCTGGCGGTTTCACGATCCTTACCGACAAACCAGTAGGCATAATAGCTTCCAAACGCACGCGGCTGGCCGGACACCCGGACATGCCGAAGCATGTCGAGAATTCGCACATCCAGTGGTCCGCGGTTCGCCAGCGGGACATCGATTACCTTGGTTCCCACGATTTCACTGCCTTGACCGACCAGGCAACGTTCCGGACGGTGAATACTGGCCCGTTCCCGTCCGCTCATCACCACCGTGGCGATGATCTGGCGTCCATCCGTGTGCGTATACCGTTTTTTAACGATGATGGTGTCGGCCGGCAACATGCTTTTTTCGATCAGCGTCATGGGACCGAGGCGCCCTTCACATTCCGGGCAGACTTCGCGATCTTCCACCTGGCTGGCCGTGAAAACCTTCTGATGTTTGGGATTCCAGCAGAACAATATGTCGTCACCCGACCATTCACCGGCCTGGTCGGGCAAATAGGCGTGAATACCTGATTCATCGGATGCCGTAGTATCGACGGTCACCGCCAGGGCAATGGATGTTGCAATCAGCAATCCCACCAGAATCAGGTAGTGCGTGGATGACCGAGCCACCATTTCTTTTTCTCCTCATACCAATTACGTTCCAGCATGGAACCGATGCTGATCAGCAAAATAAATACGACCATAAAAATGATGAAGCCGGAAAAATCGTGATAGAGTTGCATGGCAAGATCGGTGCCAAACGCTTCCGCGACAATGCCGGTAGTAAAAATCCGCACAATATTGCCCACAATGGCCAGCGGGATGGACATGAAGAAAATCGCCCACTGCTTCCAGGCCGTGCGTTGGGTAATATTGGCGTAAATAGCGGTCAAGGCGGTGATGGCGATCAGCGACCGGATTCCACTGCAGGCATCCGCGACGTCGAGATCAAAACCTCCCTGCGCAAGCGAATGCAAACGGGCGCCCGAAGCTTCCACCGGAATACCCACCCCGCTTAAAAGAATGGCCGATACTTCGGTTGCAAAAATTCGCAACGGATGGGTGACGCTGTCCAGAAAGTTGAACGGAATACAGAAAATCAAAAATGCGCAGGGAAAGATAAGTTGGCGGGCCACCTGCCAGCCGCATAAATAAAACGGGATACCCCACGTCAAACCCACCAGGGCAAAAAGCGATAACCGGGTTTGCTGGGCCTTCGCGCCGAGCCAATGCAGTAACAGGCACCCAACGACCACGGCCAGACCGGCGTAACTGATGGATTTCGAGGCGGCAGACAATTCCTTGCGACGGGTCCATATAACGTAAATCGACATTACGGGAATCAACCAGCCGTGGGAATAATCGCCGCCGTATTCGATATCATCCGTCCAGCGCTCAACCATCCAGGTGAGCGCCGACTTACCGAACACCTTTGAATCCAAGGTGTTACCTTGATAATGAAACAGGAAAAACACCATGCCGATCACCAGGGCAATCAACAGGGCACGGATAAAATCCTGCTTGTGCAACGTGGCCAACCGCCATTGTTCATTCCAAATTTCGCGATCCATAGGTGTCTTGTTCGACGTTACAGCATACGTGGATGTTGAATAAATCCAATTTTATTCCGTATTTTAGCTTCACAAGCCTTCATCCATTGTGTTCAATATGTATTGAACGCAATGGATGTTGCGTATTCAACAGCTTGCATAACCGCCCGGTTGCGTACCCTTTGGGACGTGACGGGGACGAAGTCCGCCTTTCGGGAGATGTAACCATGAATGATGTAAAAGACATCCGCGAACAATTTATCGCCGCGGCGGGTGATCTAACCCAAACACTTGGGTTCGGACGCAATATCGGCCAGATCTATGCGCATATTTATTTCAGTTCTGATCCTCAATCGCTGGACAACCTCACCCATTCTCTCGGGATCAGCAAAGGTAGCGCCAGCATGTCTGTCCGCCAACTTGAGCAATGGGGCGCGCTTAAACATGTCTGGATCAAGGGCGAACGCAAGGACTACTATCAAACAACCGAGGAATTTGGCAAAATCATACGCAAGGCGCTGGTGGACATGGTCGGCCGCACCGCCGAGTCCGCCGACCACCTGCTGAATGAATCGGAAAAGTGGTTAAAGCATAACAACAAAAACGGCGCAACACCGGACGACATCGCATTCATGGCCGAGAAGGTAAAAAAACTGCGAAACTTCCGGCGCCGCGCCCAGGGGTTATGGAACAGCCCGGTGATTCGTCTGTTGTTGAAGTAGTTTCAAGCTGGCATGATCAACAAAGAAACCATATTGCAGGCGTCCGATGTCGCGGTTGCGACAACCGATCCGCGCTATCCATCGATCGCCCCCTTTCATCCAAGCCAGTTTTACCCTGAATATCAAGGGCCGCTGGCGACCGAACCAAACGGCGTCTACCACGCCGTACGCATGGCGTTGAAGGATCTCGAGCTGGATGCC
>DAOLDL010000006.1:20566-68043 GCA_035327305.1 Kiritimatiellia bacterium
CCGCTTTGCCTATCCAGCCGCAGATCGCAATTCATGGCCGCATCACTGATTCGCCATGTGAACGAGAGGATGAATCTTTCGTTCAAATCCCTCCGTGAATTAACAGATTCGCCAGCATTTCACAATTTGGCGGTTGCCGAGTTGAATTCATGTGGTTGCCTGCATCCCTGGCTGGCCCACCACCCCCGCCTTGCCTATAGCGAATACAAAGCCACCCCTCCCATCAGGTCGGAGGATTTGCTTGCCCTATCCTACGCCGATCAAACCTTTGATATCGTTTTAACTTCAGAAACACTGGAGCATGTGCCGAACATAACACGCGCACTTTCCGAATTATATCGGATACTCAAACCCGGCGGTGTGCATATTTTCACCGTGCCAGTGGTGTGGGAACGTCCAACATCTCGAACATGCGCCAATCTGGATTCTGATGGAAAACTTTTGTTTCACAGACCGCCCTCTTATCACGGAATTGCCGGCACTGCGGCCGCCGACATGATGGTATTCACGGAATTCGGCGCGGACATCATCGGAACGCTTGAAATGGCCGGATTCGAAACCTCGGTGGAACGTGATCCGGAAAACCCCGCATTGTGCACCTTTGTCACCCGCCGCCCCCAGTAACTCTGCTCCCGCAAATTTACCATGACTGAATCGATGGAATTTACCGGCGAACGTATGGTTCCGGAACGAGCCGATCCCGCCACGTTCTGGCACCACATCTATCGCTACAAGTTTGCGATTCCATATTGCCGGGGCAAGCGCGCTCTCGATGTGGCGTGCGGGGAAGGTTACGGGTGCGCCTCGATTTTGAAAGGCGGTGCAACCAGCGTAATCGGTGTCGATATTTCCGAGGAAGCGTGCCGACATGCCCGCGAACGTTACCAGGTTGATGCGCGCCCCGGTTCGGCGGAATCGCTTCCCATCCCGACTGCATCGATTGATACCGTCGTCACATTTGAAACCATCGAGCACGTGCCGCATCCAGAAAATTTCGTCAGGGAATGCCATCGCGTGCTGGCGCCCGGCGGAATGATGATACTGTCATCGCCCAATCGCGACCTTTACCGACTTCGCAATGGATTGAATCCGTATCACTGCTCGGAAATGTCTGAAACGGAAGTCATATCATTGTTGGGAAACTACTTTGAGATTACCGGGGTGTATGGCCAGTACCCGGAAATGCGGCCAGCCGGTCTTATGAACCCCGGGCTGTGGCGATTTGCGCCCTGGACCGTGATGAAGGGAATGAATCGCGTGCGCCGCATGACCCGCGCCCGATGGGGGAACTATTTTTTCACCGTGCCGAATGAATACTACGACGATCCGGCCCTTGCCGTGTTGAACGAAACTCCCGACAAATGCCGGATACTCAATCCGAACATCGTGCGGCCCCGCCCGCGCGCAAATCATGTGGACTTTGTGTTTTACATCATAACCGCGACCCGCAAGTCATGACCACATCTTCCGAGCACAAGCTGGCCATCGTGCTCCCTGCTTACAAGCCGGAGTTTCTGCGCGATGCGTTGGCGTCTATTTCCAATCAAACCGATCGCGATTTCACGGTATATGTCGGCGACGACCACAGTCCTTCAGATCTTCGCGCAATGATCGATTCCTTTAGCGGACATCTGGATATCCGCTACCATCGCTTCGAGGAAAACAGGGGGCGGCGTTCGCTGGTGGAGCAATGGAACCGGTGTATCCGCTTGAGCGAGGAACCGTGGGTCTGGTTATTCTCCGATGATGACGTTATGGATGCCGGCTGTGTGGCGGCTTGGCGTGCCACCTTGTCGAATCATCCTCTGCACGATGTCTACCGGTTTCAAACCCGAACCATTGACGGGACAGGAAATGTTACAAGATGGAACCCCCAACACCCCGAATACGAATCCAGCTTGTCCTTCGTGTATCAACGCATGTCGCGTGCACGATTAAGTTTCGGATGTGAATACATCTTTTCCCGCGCCGCATTTGATCGCGAAGGCGGCATGGTGGATTTCCCTCTCGCCTGGTGCAGTGACGATGCATCCTGGGCGGCTTTCGGCGCAAAGACAGGCATTCGAACCGTCCCCGGGCCGCGGGTCGATTGGCGTTACAGCGGCCGCAACCTTTCGTTTGCCGGGCCGTCCACCCGCGCCGCAAAACGTGCGGCGTTGTTTCAGTATCTGGAGTGGCTCAATGCGCGAATGGGTGATTTTACCGGCGGCGCATCCGACCCTGATGTTCAATCAATTAAAGCATTGATGCCCGCATGGTTGATGCATCAGTTGAAAGTGGCGGATTGCCTGGCGGACAGGAAAACCTTGAAGCGACTGAACGAAGTCATCGGCCAACCGCGTTCCGAAACCCTTCGTGATTTCATCCGACTTGCACGTCATAACATGCAGGTAACAGGACAACGCCTTCGCAACCGGGTCACGCATTAATTGCCCGCATCGACCATCATGACCCATCAGAAAAAATTGATTCACAACACAGTGGCCAATCTGGCCGGCCAGCTCATGGCACCGGTTATTTCGCTCGCCATGGTGCCAATCTACCTGGCCTACCTCGGCATGGAACCTTACGGGTTGATCGGCTTTTTTTCCGCATTGTTGCTTTTGCTTGGTGTGTTTTCACAAGGAATCACCCACGCGCTCCAGCGGGAATTTGCCCGGCGCGATCATTTGGAAGGACAGAAATCCTCCATGCGCCGACTCGCACTGACCTTCGAACGCATTTATGGCGTTTTGGGCTTTCTGGCCGCCTTGATCATTGCCACCGGCGCCGGCTACATAAGCCGGGAATGGGTGCAAAGCCAACAACTTGATTACAGAACCGTTGAAATGGCCATTTACCTGCTGGCCTTGCGTATTGCCATATCATTTCCCCAGGGCGTATACCTGTCTGTGTTTATCGGCACCCAGCATCAGGTGCAAAGCAATGCGATCACGATTACCGTGACACTGATTGGCGCAATGATCAACCTCGCGGTGGTTATTTTGACGCGCTCGATCCTCGGCTTGTATATCGCGGAGGTTGCGACATCAATGATCCTGATCATGGTTCTACGTCAACGCGCCTTCCGGATTCTTCCCGCACCGGAAAACGCGGATCCGGGTATTTTCTCAAGCCAGGATGTCCGCGCGATCGCCAAACCGTCCGCAGGCATCATGTGGACATCCGGTATCGGAATCATTATCACACAAATCGACCGCGTCCTATTAAGTAAACTGGTCACGTTGGCCCAACTTGCCGTGTACAACGCGGGCATTGCCGGAGGACGGCTCATCAGCATGCTTTATATGCCGTTCCTGACCGCGGCATTTCCCGAAACCTGCCAGATCGCCGCAACCGGAGACAGACATCGACTTTCCACCCATATCACGCGCAATGCGACAGTGGTTTCGATGCTGACCGCCGCATTTGCTTTGCCGGTTTGTTTCTTTGCCTCGGACATTCTTCTGGTGTGGACACGACAACCTGTCATCAGTGAAGAAGGCTGGCGCATCATGGTGGTGTACATACTGGGCAGTCTGGCGCTCTCCAATGCCTCTGTTTTTTATATGCTTCAAATGGCACTGGGATCTGTTCACTACTCTGCTATTTACAACACGGTCGCGCTGGTCTGGTATCCGCCAATCATTCGCTGGTTGATCCAGCACTACGGTAGTGAAGGCGCGGCATGGGCTTGGTTTATTTACGGCATGATCACATGGGTTTTCATGATTGCCATAAGTTATGCGCGCTATCTGGAGCTTTCACAACTTATTCATTACTTGCGTCGTTGCCTCACGCCCATCTTGCTGGCCGCAGGTGTCAGCACCCTTGTTCATCTGGCCAGCCAGACGATTATCCCGGATCGTGCAATATGGCGAACAATGATCGCCGGCTTGACCGCGTTTGCGTTGCTACCCGCAGGCTTGATGTTGTGCCTTGGACCGACAGAAAGCCGCCGCATACTTGGACGGCTGTTTATGCAAAAGAAAAACAATTCCGCCCCCACCGATGGATAACCGCGCCATATTTTTCGGTTTTTCCTTCCGTCATCATGGCCCTCACACGGCGTTTCATGGACTGGCCAAGGCGCTTTCGGACCAGATTGTCGTGGATGCAAGCCCCCCATGGCCTTCGTGGACACCGCATGCCATTGAATGGCGGCTGAATTGGCGATGGTTGCGCTGGTCCGAAAATCGACTTCATCAATACTATCGAGAAGCTGATCGCCGTGTGATTCATTATTTCTTTCCGGAAAACACCATGCGCAGGGCGGCGGAATTGAAACGCCATCATGCCCTGATTGCGACCTGTCATCAACCGATAGAACGGTTATGGGAGCGAAAAGACGACCCGGACTCCGCCGGATTTATCAACGGCATCCGCTCGGCCGACATGATTGTGGTACAATGTGAAAGCCACATTGAACCTTATCGTGAATTTCTTCCCAACGCCGAAATCACCACGATCCCGCTGGGTATGGATGCAACATTTTTTAAACGATCGCAACCCTACCGCCCGGCCCGCCGTCCCCGCATACTTACCGTGGGCAACTGGCTTCGCGATTACGCCACCTGGGCGCAAACCGTTAAAATATTGCACCGCGACTTTCCCGATCTGGAGGTGGTTGTGGTGGCCAACGCCGACACGCACGCGCTGGCGCGAAAGGAATTGGGAAATATTGATTTCCGTGTAACTTATCTGCGCGGCATATCCGATGAGGCGCTTCGACTCGAATATGAAAAGGCTTCGGTTTTCTTTCTTCCGCTCACCAGCGCCATGGCCAACGACGCGTTACTGGAGGCGCTGGCCATGGGCGCGCCGATGGTGGTCACTGATTTATCGGCTACCCGCGATTATGCCGGAGATGCGGCTTTATACATACCGCCGGCCAGCCCGGAGGCCGCCGCGACCGCGATTCTGGACTTGCTGAATGATCAGACAAAGGCTAGCGATAAGAGCGGTAAAGCCAGAAAAAGGGCGGAGACGCTATATGACTGGCCTCCGGTTGCCGCTCAATATCGGGCACTATATCAAAAACTGAAATAGAATTGAATCATGCTACCTAATTTCATATTGCCGCTGATCGGCGTTATCATTGTGGTGTTCATTGCCTTTTACGGTTTCACCACCCAGGGATATTTTGTCCACCTTAGCCTGCTTGTGGCGCCTATTTTCGTGTTTCTGGTCAATCAGCCCAGCATCTGGTTTATTCTGATTCTTGCCGTATCCCGCAGTGGGTTGATTTTCCCCGGCCTGCCACAAGGCCTTCAAGTTGCGCACGTTTTAATGTTTGGACTTACCGCGTTGCTTTTCGCCCGGAACATCATTGAAAAAAAATCACGGGGAAAACGCGATCTGTCCGATTATTTCCTTATTGCTTTCATCGCGGTAATTCTGATCACCGCCATGACCCGGGGATTCGGTTTGCGTGCGCTGGGAAGCGGTGGCTGGGGAGGAATGAGTTACATCAAGCTTTTCATCACCTCTTCATTTCTATTGATGGTTAAATCCCTGCATATAACCGATCGCCAATTTCAAAAGGCCCTTTACGCGATGCTGGTGTTAAGCACATTGCCGGCCTTGTCGCAAATCGTATTTACATTCAGCGGAGGCAGAATTTACCACCAGTACATGTTCATTGAAGCGTATGTCGGCGGATTGATCAGTTCGCTTCAGGCCGCCGAGGGAGGAGGAACGATCCGTTTGCACATGCTGGGTTCCGTAGCCATGATCGTGATGATGATCGGCATGATTCTTATTCCCAACAAGGACATAGTCACCCGGACCCTGCGGATCATGACCATCATTTTAGCCATCGGGCTGGCGGCATTGTCTGGATTTCGCGGGCAAATTATTACCATTATCGGCACACTCATCCTGATTACCTTCCTTCAGGGTTCCGGAAATTATGCCCGCCGGTCCATGATGCTGTTGGGTGTGGGGCTTGTAGGACTACTTCTGTTGTATCCGATGATTCCATTTCTACCAGCCTCCATGCAACGGTCATTCTCATGGCTTCCCTTCGCCCCGATTCCCTGGGACATCAAATATGAGGCAAACTATTCCGCCACGACCCGTTTTCTGGTGTGGGAGATGGCCTGGAAGGAAATTCCGCAATACCTGCTGGTCGGAAAAGGTTTTATTGTTAATCCAATGGACGTGATGGCGCTGACCGTGAGGCAGGATTGGGCGCTTAGCGCCTTTATCAGTCACAACTATCACAGCGGACCGATTTCCCTGCTTCTTGACACCGGGTTGTTCGGATTCCTGTTCGGCTCGTTGTTTTTGATCACCACATGCGTGGAAATGTTCAAGCGCCTGAAACATGTGGTCGGTCCCCCGATTCTCCGGCGCGCCTACATATTCTTTTTGGCATCGCATCTATTCATGGTGCCTTCGTATTACATAATATTTGGCGATGTGAAGGAGTCGTTCCCGTTTATATTTGTAAATCTCGCGGTCATGAATGTTCTGTATAATTCGGCTCTGCAGGGAAGCCGCAAGGATTCTTCCGCATCAACCGAAGAGCAACATGTTCCGTTACGCATGTCCGAACGGGTACGTGTGAATTCCGTTTATTCGTCAAAACGGGGTTGATTACCCTGAATGAATAAAGCATGGCCGCCAGGCAATTTCATATGTCGGCAGAGCAAACACGATTTACGTTAACCGACGAAACAAGGTCTACTTTATGCTCCGCATCGCATTCATAGCGCCGTACCCCCCCTCCGCCGTATTGCCGTCTGAATTAATAAAGCCGAAATATCGTTCCGGTGAGCATCCGGCAACCTGGGTTCGAACACTTAGCGAGGCGCTGATTCGTCATGACGAAGTCGAGTTAAGGGTTTTCTCGGACAATCGCGGCGTTACACGTACGCATCGCGTCATCTCCAATGGCGTTGATTATACATTTGTACCCAAAATAGAGCCTATTCGAACGGACCCGATTCATGGGTATCTGCCCGGAGCACGTCGCATGCGGCGCGCGATGGCGGACTTCAAACCGGACATCGTACAAGGCTTCGGGATTGAGGGCGGTTGTGGAAGCATTGCCACGCTGTTGCCGTACACCAGCATCGTGTTCATTCAGGGTATCATCGAAAAAACCATCGAATTCCGAAATATTTCCCCACTTCGACTGGCATCTTATATCCGAAACGAACGAAGCGTACTGTTCCGTGGTCATGGTTTTATCGCGGAAACCGCTTTTGCCCGCAACTGGGTCAGTGGACACAATCCAAAGGCACACGTCCAAATCATCCCGCATGCCATGGACATGGCATTTCTTGCCAATACACCGACGTTCACCGATCCCAACCTGCTTTGTGTCGGTTCGTTGAACCGGATAAAGGGGCCGGACACCGTAATCCGGGCATTTGCACGCCTTGAACAACCGGACGCCCGCCTCCTGATGGCGGGTGATGGATTCTTGCGTACCGACCTGGAATCACTGACCCGCGAACTCAACATCGAACATCAGGTGATATTTCTCGGACATCAAAGCCGCGATCAGTTGCTTTCGATCATGTCCACCTGCCGCGGCCTGGTGCTGGGATCGCGCATGGACACATCGCCGAATGTCGTAACCGAAGCCCATGCCGCCGGCTTGCCCGTCATCGGAACCAGGACGGGTGGCATACCGGACATGATCACGGACGGCAGTGACGGTTTCCTCGTGGCGGTGGATGACGACGAAGCCATGGCGGTGTGCATGCGCAACATCCTGGATCAACCCGGACTGGGGGAAAAACTCGGACAACACGGACGGGAAAAAGTGAAGATGCTGAACGATCCCGATCGCATCGCCCGGGAACATGTCGATTTCTATCGGGAAGTTTTGCGACGTCAGTCGTTGCAGAAAATGCGAAGCAGAGGCGGCGTTCGTCAACTTGCCCAGCAACCGATTGTGAGAAAAGTGGCGTCGGTAGTCCCCCTCTCATTACGTATGGGAAATAAATACTGGTGGTGGCTGAAGTTTCTTAAAGCGTCACAACACTGGAGCAAGGACCAGATTACGGAATGGCAATTCCGAAGGCTTCGCGAAATGCTGGACTTCGCCTACCGGGAAACGGACGGCTATCGTCAGCTATACAAGGCCGCCGGTATAACTCCCGAAGACATTCGTAGTCCCGATGATTTCCGGCATGTCCCTTTTGTGACCAAGGAAATGATACGCGACAATCTGGAAGGTTTCAGCAGTCGCCACCCTCGTCGTCGTTATGGAACAACCGGGGGATCAACCGGCATACCTTTTGGATTTTATCATTCCAATGAAGCCCGCCAGATAGAAAACGCATTCATGCATAGTTGTTGGTCATGGGTCGGCTGGAAGCTCGGGACGCAATCCGGCATACTGCGGGGCGGTTATGTGGGCTCACCGGAATCCATATCCCAATACGATCCCTATCTCCGCGAATTGCGCCTATCGTCATACTTTCTCACATCAGCCACATTGCCCAAATACGTTGAGGCAATAAAAAGCCGGGGCATCGCGGTACTGCAGGCTTACCCGTCATCGTTGAATTTATTCTGCGACCTGCTTCGCCAGAATCCGGGCACGGAAACGCCACCTTTGCAACTCATTCTGCTAGGCTCGGAAAACATCTACGATTGGCAAATGGAAAAATTTCGCGCCACGTTTCCCCGCGCCACGATTTTTGGTTGGTACGGGCAATCCGAACAGGTCATCCTTGCGCCCTGGTGTGAAAAAAACACCCGCTACCATGCCCGCCCCTTTTATAGTTATACGGAACTGCTAAACGATAACAACGATCCGGTATCCGACGGCGAGGAGGGTGAACTGGTGGGCACGAATTTTCACAATCTGCATACGCCATTTATCCGGTACCGGACGATGGACCGCGCAGTGCGAGGCGGAGCCTCCTGCCCGGACTGCGGACGTCAATTCATGGTATTGGATCGTATTATCGGACGCGCCCAGGAGGTCATTGTCACAAGCGCCGGACGTTACATTTCGATGACGGCGATCAACATGCACGACGAGTTGTTTGACGGTATCCGGCAGTTTCAATTTTACCAGGACAGCCCGGGACACGTTACATTCAAGTATGTGCCATCGCCCAACCTGACGCGCGACGCCCCCGCGCGTATTCGCGAAAAACTCAAACAAAAACTTGGAACCGATGTTCAATTAACCATGAAACATGTCAGCCAGATCCCGCGTACACGATCCGGCAAATTCCGCTTTCTGGATCAACGGCTGGAAATAAGCTATGGAGACCGCGATACGTGAGTAAAATAGCCATAGGCACGACCATGGCACGTTATTGCAACGCGCCACCCTATCACCCGGATACGCGTTATCCGGAATCGCCCATGGCCGCGACTTCCGGAACACCCAATCCAGCCTACCAACTGTTTCGCAAATTGCTTATTGATCTTGAATACGACGCTCACAACGCCGGACGGCCGGAATGGAATCCGCTCGGACATGTCATTCGGCCCGGAAACACCGTGGTTATTAAACCGAATTTTGTCCTGCATGAAAACGGGTCGGGCGGCGATCTTTTCGCCGTAATCACGCATCCGTCAATTCTCCGGGCGATCGCAGACTACGTCTATCTGGCGCTCAAAGGCCGGGGCCGCATCATCATTGCCGACGCGCCGCAAATGGATTGCTCCTGGGACCGGCTTTCAGCACGGCTCCAACTTGATGATGTTCAACGCTGTTACCGTGAATATTTGAACTTCAACCTTGAAGTCATGGATCTCCGCACCTTTGAACTTATTGACGCCGGCCAGCCGGCCTATGCGGGAAACAGGCGTGCCAGACCCGGAGATCCTTCAGGTAGCGTCACGTTTGACCTCGGTACCCAAAGCGCTTTTCACGGCATTCCATCAGAGAATTTCTACGGAGCGGACTACAACCGGCGGGAAACCATCGCCCGCCACCACGACGACGTCCACCAATACGAAATATCCAAAACCATCCTGTCGGCCGACGTCATAATCAGCGTCCCCAAAATGAAGGTACACAAGAAGGTTGGAGTCACCCTGAACTTGAAGGGATTGGTCGGCATCAACACCAACAAGAATTGCCTGATTCATTATCGCCTGGGAACACCCAGTTCCGGAGGCGATCAACTTCCGGATGGCGCCGACAAAACCGACACTGCCATGATCCGCAGTCAACGCAAATTGTTCGACATCCTCCTTTCACGACAGACCTGGTGGTCGGACATCCTTTACAAAACCTGTCGTGGAATGTACCGCGCATTGATAAAGCCTTTCCGCCCCATTTCGACGGAGTCCCGATTGCTCGATGCGGGAAATTGGTACGGCAACGATTCGGCATGGCGTATGACATCCGATCTGGCCGCAATTCTTTTTTATGGGGATCGCCACGGCAACCTCCATAAAACAATGCAACGAAAAATATTCTGCATTGTGGACGGAATCATCGCCGGCGAAAACGAAGGACCGCTTGCCCCCGACGCAAAACCGGCCGGCATTCTGGTAGCCGGCGAAAATCCATTGGCAGTTGACATCGCCACCGCTCGCCTGATGGGATTTGATCCACTCAAAATAAAATCCTTTGCAATTCGCAATTCCAATGTCTGGAATTTCGGCGTGCAGGATTTCCAAGGTCTGGATATTTTGCTGGATGGCAACCATGTGCCGTCCCCGGAGTTTTTCTCTCCCGAATGGAAATGCCCTGTTCCTCCGTTTGTTCCGCACCCCGGATGGATTGGCCATATTGAACTGAATACACAACCGTGATTTGGAAACGAGTACGATCATGAAAACAATTGCTTTGCTGGCCGGCGCCCGACCGAATTACATGAAAATTTATCCGCTCTGGCGGGAAATAACCGAGCGGCACGCCGATCGCTTTAAACCCGTGATCATACATACCGGCCAGCATTACGACCCCTTGATGAATGATATTTTCTTTTCCGACCTGGGGATGCCGAAACCGGACCATTTCCTTGGCATCGGCTCCGGCACACATGGCGTGCAAACCGGGAAAGCCATGGTCGCACTCGAAGAACTATTCATGAAACAACGGCCCGACATACTGGTGGTTGTCGGTGACGTTAATTCAACCGCGGCCGGCGCATTGGTGGCGGTCAAAATGGGTATCCCGGTCGCCCATGTGGAGGCTGGCCTTCGTAGCGGCGATCGCTCCATGCCGGAGGAGATCAACCGGCTGGTCACCGACGCGATCAGCGACCTGCTGTTGACTCCAAGCGAAGACGCGAACATGAATCTTCTCCGTGAAGGAATTGCTCCGGAAAATATTCATCTGGTCGGCAACATCATGATCGACAGCCTGATTCAGTTGCTTCCGAAAGCGCAGGAAAGCGAAATCTTGAAACAGTTGTCGTTGCCGGAAAAAGGTTATGTGGCCGTTACCCTGCATCGACCATCCAATGTTGATGATCCGGACACACTGTTTCGCATCCTGCGTGAACTGGAAACGGTTGCGAAACATTTCCCGGTTGTGTTCCCCATCCACCCGCGAACTCGCAAAATACTGGACGCCCATCCAAATCAATGGACGAACACCAAATTAATATTCATCGACCCGCTCGGTTATACCGACTTCCTGCGCCTTGAGTCTGCCGCCGCACTCGTGATTACAGACTCCGGCGGCATTCAGGAGGAAACCAGTTACCTGGGAATACCCTGTCTTACGTTAAGACAAAACACTGAACGACCCGTCACACTTTCGCAAGGTACAAACCGGTTGGTAAACCCGACCTCGGAATCGTTGGCGGAGTTATCACTGGATGCCATCCGGAATCCCCGGGCGCCAAAACAAATACCGATGTGGGACGGGCAAACCGCCGGACGAATTATGGAGATACTGGAGAAATTGCCATGAAGCAGGTATTGCAGGATCGCAAGTCGGGTCGTGTCAACGTGGTGGAAGTTCCCGAACCGCAACGCGGCGAAGGCCAGCTTCTGGTTCGCGTCCACGCATCCGTAATCAGTGCGGGCACGGAAAGCGCGATGGTGGCCGCAACCGGACGCTCATTGCTACAGCGCATTGCCGACAAACCCGATTTGATTCTTAAAGGAATCGAAACCGTCAAGTCACGGGGGATCAGCGGCCTTCGCAATCAAATTGAAGGTAAATATGCCGGATACGAAGCGTTGGGATACAGTTGCGCGGGGGTGGTAATGGAAACAACCACCGACGCATCAGGCATAATCGCCGGAACCCGCGTTGCTTGCGGCGGCATTGGGTATGCCAATCATGCTGAAGTGATTTCTGTTCCCCATCGTCTTTGTGCAATCGTACCGGAAAATGTAGACGATGAAACCGCCGCCTACACCACCATCGGAGCAATCGCCATGCAAGGTGTGCGCCAGGCATGCGTGTCGCTGGGCGAGCACGTGGTGGTCATCGGGCTTGGCCTGGTCGGCTTGCTAACCGTTCAACTGTTACGTGCCGCCGGTTGTACCGTCACCGGGGTGGACACGTCGCCCTCCGCGCGAAACCGTGGTTTAGGGTGTGGTTGTCGGAATGCGGTGGATCCGGCCTCCGCCCACGAAACCGTCTTGCAAGCGACACGCGGAATCGGCGCCGATGCGATACTGATATGCGCGTCCACAACATCAAACGATCCGGTTGCGCTTGCCGGCGAACTTTCCCGGTCGCGCGGTCGCGTGGTGATGGTTGGCGCAACCGGCATGGAAATTCCCCGCGAACAATACTTCCGCAAGGAGTTGAGTTTTACATTATCGCGATCCTACGGCCCGGGAAGATACGATACAACATACGAAGAGGAGGGCGTTGATTACCCTGTAGACTTTGTCCGCTTCACTGAACAGCGCAACATGCAGGCCTTTCTTGACCTCGCCGCAACGGGCGCAATATCAATCAAGGATATCACCACGCATCGTTTCGCTTTGGATTATGCATCCGGGGCCTACGAACTGCTCTCTGACCGCAACACGGACCGAGTGGGCATTCTTCTGGAATATCCAAAACCCACTTCGCCTGCAAAATTGTCACGATCTGTACAACCCACACCTATCGACAAAATTGGAGTGAGTTTCATAGGAGCCGGCAATTATTCGGAAAATGTTCTATTGCCTGGATTACGGGCAATTGATGGCATTTCGCTTCGATGCGTGGCGACGCGGCAATCCGCACACGCGGAATCGGTGGTCTCGAGGTTCAGCTTTGCCTATTCAGCTACGGATGCCGAAAAAGCAATTGCCGACAATGGCACGCAAGCTGTTTTCATCGCCACCCACCATGATACACATGCGAAATACGCCATCTCCGCACTTGCGGCCAACAAGCAGGTGTGGGTGGAAAAACCCTTGGCATTGACCCTGGAGGAATTGGAACAGGTGTCGCAAGCAATGGAGCAATCTTCCGGGCGCCTGGTCGTTGGTTTTAACCGCCGCTTCAGCCCGCTCATTCAAAAACTTAAATCCAAATTGCCGGCGGGAAGCCCCGTCATGATTAACTATCGCGTCAATGCCGGGCGCTTGCCTCCTGATCACTGGACGCAAAACCGGGACACGGGTGGAGGGCGACTGATTGGCGAAGGATGTCATTTCATTGATTTGATCTGTCACCTCGCGGGATCCGAGCCGATCATGGTTTATGCAACCGGAATTAAAAGCGAAAGAATTGATCTGCCCGCTGAATCCAACTTCGTGGTTTCCATAACGTTTCGCAATGGCTCTGTCGGACAAGTCGTATACGCTTCTGAAGGCGCATCGTCGCTTTCCAAAGAACGGATGGAAGTTTTTTCCGGCGGTCTTGCCGCAATCCTGGAAGACTATCGAACGCTCAACATTTATCGCGGCAACGGCGAAGAGTCATTCAAGTTGAAGCATCAGGACAAAGGCCAGCAGGCCATGTTGCGTGCATTTATCGACAGCCTGCGTGGCAAGGGGGAATTTCCCATGACCAAGCAGGAGGTTCTCACATCCAGCCGCGTAACCCTGCTGGCCCAACAAAGCCTGGGCGATCACAAAGTCCTTCACGTCAACTGACCCATTCTCCGGCATGAAACGCGTTCTTGTTGTATTTCACTCCTTCGACGGATGGGAAATGGGTCCCATCCGCTTGCGCCGCATAGTCCGAAATCTAGCGCGCCACGGCTATGAACCCGTGGTGCTGACATCACCGGCAACCAGTCGATCCCTTGGCGTTGTTCCGGAAAACGTCGAAATCCTGCGCGCCGAATCCGTTGATCTGGCTGAAATGTATCGTCGCCTGTTTCGACGCAACACATCCGGCAATTCAAACAGAGGAAAGGCCATAAATCAGACCATGGGCATTACCAGCGCCATCAATCGTTGGTTCATGATCCCGGACAAACAGATAGTCTGGCGTAGAGCCGCGCTGAAACTGGCTCGCACATACCTCCAAAACCATCCCGTTGATATTATATTCGCATCGCTCGCACCACGGACAAATCTACTTGTCGCCCGCCAGCTATCAGGCGATTTTAATCTTCCCTGCATTCAGGAATTCCGCGACTTATGGACGGGGAGTCCTTATCACCACCTCGATCAGGCCACCAGACTTCATCGATGGATACATGCCCGCCTCGAACGTTCGGTTATACGCGACGCAACACGCGTAAGTGTAGTCTGTCGCGGGCTTGCGCACTATCTTGAAGGCAAGTACGGGCGCGACATCAAAGAACCTATCGCGCTTAACTACAACTTTTTTGATCCCGAGGAATATCAATCACTGCCCGTTCGTACGTTTAAACCAGGCGAGCGAATGGTCGTTTCCTATGTCGGAGCAATGTATGCCACGCGTAATCCGTATGTGTTTTTTGAAGGCATGCGTCGCTGGATTGATACGCGCGGTATCAGTCCCGAATATTTTCGCTTCCGCTGGGTTGGTTCCGTTGTTGGCGTGCCCGAGGTCGAAGCGATGATTGAACGCCTCCAACTAAGGGAGTTTATCGATTTTGAAGGGCAAAAGACTCACGCCGATGCGCTCCGCGTATTGCAGGAAAGCGACGCATCGCTGATCATACAAGCTCCCGGCGACAGCGTACACATTCCCGGCAAACTCTTCGAAGCAATGGGGGCGCGTGTTCCCGTGCTTGCCATGAGCGATCCCTGCGAAGTTACGGAAATCATCGGTCGCACCCGGGCCGGATGGATTTGCGGCCACGACGAAATCTCCATTGCGGAAGCTTTGGACCGCGTTCGCGAACATGCGCAAGCAGGCGCAAACTGGAAATACATAGAAGCGGAACGCGACAAATTCAGCGCCGATGTTGCCGTTGGCAACCTGGCAACCATGTTCAACAAAGCCATAGACGCATCATGCCCGGTAACTTGAAATATTTTCTTTCCTCGCCGGTTTCCCGCCATCCATTTCTGTTGGGGAGGAAAATCGCGGCCCGACTCGGCTTCAAATCCGCCGCAAAACCACGGGCCGCCCCGGCACTCCCCCGCATACTTTCATCATTTGTACCCGTGTGGTCGAGCTGGGTGGAAAAGCTTCATATCGCCAATCCGCCCCCGTCCCCGGAAAAGGTATTCGGACAAAACCGGGACAGGCAACTTCTTCTACATTGTTGCCGTCACGGCATGCCCGACGTCAATGGACTTGAAGGGGATATAAAGCTGGTCTGGGAATATAGTCGCGCCAATTTCCTGCCACTTCATGCGGCATTTTCGGAAAAGACCGAGGACGAAAAAGCCGCTGAACTTGCCGGATGGATTTCAACATGGATTGAAAACAATCCCCCGGATCAAAGTGTAACCTGGACCTGCGCCATGGAAGTTGCCATTCGTGCTGTAAATTGGCTGGCCGCGGATGCGTTGCTGGGCGGAAATATTTCGGCGCGAATCGGCTGGCAACACTGGGCCGATCAATTGTGGAACCACGGTCAATCCATCTGGAACCGGCTGGAGGCACAATCAATATGCTCCAACCATTATCTGGCCAATTTACTGGGTCTTGCCTGGATAGGATCGGTGTTTCAAGACACCCCGAGGGGACGGAAATGGTTGGATTTTTCCATCCTTGAATGGCCTCGCGCCCTTCGCACGCAAACCCGACCCGACGGCGGAGCATACGAGGCTTCTCTTCCTTATCATGAGTTATACGTGGAGCTGGCGCTTCTTTCCCTTGTCGCAATGCCGGAATCCAAAACCGTGGAACTGCGTGCGATGATTGCACGCATGGCCAATGTCATTGCGGCTTTGAAAAGAAGTGATGGCGGAATGTGGCCGGTCGGAGATGACGATAGCGGGCGTGTTATCGCAATGGATGAAGTAACCCGTGAAAAACGTGCGGAGGTCCTCCTTGCCCTGGCGAAAACACTCGACATACACCCCACCCCGAAATCCCGTTTGTTCCCGGATAGCGGTTGGTGGCGCAGTGATTCCGGAGACTTCGATGTGCTGGCAACGTTTGGCGGCGCGGGATTTCATGGCTGGGGTGGACATGCCCACAATGACTTGCTTGCCATTTGTGTTGATCATGAAGGACAACCCGTACTCGTGGATCGGGGAACCTGGCTTTATACCTCAAACCTCGAGGGTCGTCGGTCGTTTCGCAGCACAAGCTCCCACAACACCATCATGATTGACCAGTGCGAACAACGCATTTTCCCTCCGCTCAAGAAAGAAACGGCCTTTCTTCTGCCGGGTAGCGATAATGCCGCAAACGTGAAGCACGCCTCGGATAACATGGTGATTATCGAATCAGTTCTCGCGGCTCAAGGCGAGGAAGTCTTTGCTCAACGCAGTGTTTCCATTTCCCCGGGCAACGTCATCATTCAAGACGAACTGCGCGGTCGCGACACTCATGATGTGCAATGGTTTTTTCATCTTGCCAAGGGACTGAACGCGACGACAACCGAATGTGGGTGGAAAATTACCGACGATCAAAATCGCCACTATATGTTAACGGCCAATATCCCGGTTACATGCTTGATAAAATCCTCAACCATTTCTCCCGCTTACGGTCAACTCATTCCATCCCACGTGTTGATCGCGCAAATGAACCGTACATTGCCGGTCCGAATTACCTGGACCCTGCAAATAACGGCAAACCCGGCGGATGCTTGATCGGGTGGATGGACCATGCGCCGGCCTGACGGGCGGCATCGATGCGGTCGGAAAATTCCCCCCGGCTTCGCACCCAGACCTTCTGTTCCTCCGGAACATCCAACACACGGAATCCAAGGTGATGCGCAACCGTCGGCATCCACAATTCCAGATAGACCGGCATCGTCTCCGGAAAGTTTGCAACCGCCAGAAATGCCTCTCGATTCCAAAGTGATCCGGTGCCCAGCATACTGATGGCCACGCGAGGATCCGCCCGCCTGGTGAACGTTTGCAGAAAACGTGTCAGTGCATGGTCGACATCGTGGTAGAGATAGTGCGGATTGTTGGTGCCATCCACGCGGGTTACGGCAAAGCCCGTTATATCGGCGTCTCTTTTCAGGTGATAATCCATCCATATAGACGCGAAATCCGCACGCATCGGCAAGTGGTCATACTCCATGAACAAAACATGCGTGTGATCCTGCGTGGATAGCCAATCGGCGATTTTTCTCCATACATCGATATAAGCCTGACGCTCGCGCTGGTGATGACGGGTGCTCAAGCGGTCATTGGGCACTTGAATTTTAGGTTCATGATTTAGCTCTTCGAATTCGGAATCGCCACCGGAAAAAGCCAGAAGATAATCCTGCCCGGGGCAGACGGTCTCGCGCCATCGCAACCAGGGACGCACCTTCGATTCGCCAAGATGGGATAAAACCACATGAAGAATTTTACTCACGGGGATAATCCACGGGGGGATGACGGGAAAAACACACTTCCTGACGCCAGTAGGTCAGGCGCGATTGCGGACGAAAAACCGGCACCACATTTTCCTGTACGCCTATAACCCAGACCTTGCTTCCCAAACCGACTACCAGACCTCGCCCGATCACTTCACCAGTATGGGGATCTTTCAATGACGGGCCGATCGCCCGCGCTATTTTTACCAGAGCGTGGCTGATTTTTGTTTTAATCTTTTGGTTCATGAACCGAGCAAAATGCAATCCGGCGGTCCAGGCAAGAATAAATTGAATCAATATCGAGTTACTTGCCTTCTGTTTTCTCGACGAAAACCGCAATTCCAAATACAATTTCCGGTTTTATGATACCGAATCGAAAACAGAAACTGGTGTTTGCCTTCCTGTTGGGAGCGACAACACTGTTGGTCGTTTCAGCCTTGTGTGAAGTCGCATTGAGAATTCGGGAACGTGCCTTTATTCAGGGGATTAGAGACGCCGGAGAATCCGCCGGTGTAACCCCATCCGACATCCCCGGACTCAATTATACACTGCGTCCGGGATACCGTCACAACGACATAGTTTTCAACCGACATGGATTCAACATGCCGGATCGGCCGCTGGAAAAAGCCGACGGATTAATCCGCCTTTTTGTGATCGGCGACTCGGTCACCCAAGGCGTGGGCATTTCGGCTACGCATGAAGCTTTTCCCAATCGACTGGAGAAAAAACTTCAATCCGCATGGCCTGACATTAATTTGGAAGTCTGGAATGGCGGTGTTGGCGGATACAACGCCGAGCAGATTTTGATTTTCATGAAGCATGTAATTCCCCCTTTTCGACCTGACGCCATTCTGTACCTCTTTAATTTCAACGATTACTGGGAACCCAACCAATACTTCCACGGGCAACCGGCCATTCCACCGGATCAACTTCAAGAAATCGGACGCTCCGGGTTGTTGGATTGGCTGAAAAGATTCCGGGTGGTTTTATTGATCCGCGACAACTACAACCGATTGGTTTATCGGATCCGGGGATATGCACCGGTCTATGTGGACCAGAAGATTGAATACCCTTCATGGCAGAAGATGAAGGCCAACATTGCTGAAATGAAGAACCATGCCCTTGAAATTTCGACGCCTTTTGCCGTCATCGTGCATCCGAACCAGCAATTTCTATTCCGGTCGGACAGCCAGAATCGCGCCCATCGCGACCTCGTTGATTTTTTACGCGAGGAAAACATCCCCCACCTTGAGCTGATCGAATCGTTGAAGCCCCGCCGTCGGGACGCCATTTATCTTCCGGATGGAAACCACATGAGACCCGAAGGCTATCAATTGCTTGCCCGCATAGTTGCCGATTGGTTGATTGAAAACCCGTCCATCGTGAACATCCCCCCGCACAACCCGGCGCAATGAATATCCTTTTTATTCATCATGTTCCGGATATGTATGGCTCCAGCCGCTGTCTTTTGAGGATGGCGGACAAGCTGGCCCGAGACGGCCATTGCGTTGCGGCCACGCTTCAAGAAGATGGTCCGTTGCGAAATGAACTCGAAAAAGCCGGGACAAAAGTTTTTCTTGTCCGTGAAATTCCCGCGCTACATCGCTCACGACTGGCCAGGCCCACGGCCTGGTTTGGCATGCTTCGTGATGTCATGCTTTCCCGCCGCCGGATAAAACAAATTTTTGCGGAATTCAAACCCGACCTTGTTCACACCAACAGCGCCACGCTCCTCCCCGTGGCAGGGTCCATCGCCCACGCGGCCGGCATCCCACACATCCTTCATGTCCGCGAGTCATTTTTGGATTTTGGCTTGTTGTGGAAAATCTACCGGATGGTCCTGGTATTTTATGCCGATAAAATTATCGCCATCTCCGGCTTTATTGCGGGAACATTTTCGGCCCGACAACAACAAGCCAAAGTCGTAACGATTTATGACGGATTGCCCGAGCAGGACTTTATAAATATTTCACCGCCAGCCGTGGAGTCCTTTATTGAAAAATACAAACTTAAACGTCCGCTGATCGCCTTGGTGGGCCGCATCAAACTCAAACGCAAAGGCCAGGATGTACTGGTCAACGCGGCCGCCATCTTGAAACATAAATTTCCCGATGCCACCTACGCCATGGTTGGCAGTCCGTTCCCCGGCAATGAAGATCATTTGGATAACCTGAAATCCATGATCCGGGAGCCGGGGCTTGAAGACCGAATCGTGCTGACCGGACACCTCGATCAACCGCTGGTTGCCCTGGCCGCATGCGATATATCAATAATGGCCTCCTCCACGCCGGAACCGCTAGGAAATGTCACCATTGAGTCGATGGCCCTGGGAAAACCGGTCGTGGGAACAAATCTTGGGGGAACGCCGGAGCTTGTGCAGGACCGGAAAACCGGCTTGTTGATACCGCCAGGCGATGCAGAGGCCATGGCAAATGCTTTGGCATATTTACTCGAACATCCCGAGGAGGCCGCCCGTATGGGGCAACTGGGCAGGGAACGTTATCTAAACGAATTCACGTTTGATCAGTATTATGAAAAACTTGCGCAACTATATGAAAATTCCATGGTGAAGACATGAAATCCGCGATTAAAAAAGTCATCATGCTGACGCTTTCCGTCGTCATTTGCTATACCATCCTCGAAATCGTCATACGCAAACGTTTCCCGCATTACGATCCACGCCGCCAAATCGTTTTCCACATACTCGACGACTACAATGGCGCGGCTATCGGTCCCGCCGGAGAAACGATCCGGCAAAGAACCCCGAAAGGAGATTATGATTTGTTGATTCCATTTAATCGCCACGGGTTTCGCGATAATCAAGATCTCACGGAATCAACCGCCACCGACTTTTTCGCGGTTGGCGATTCGTTTACCATGGGTTGGGGCGTACAGGAAAACGAGCGATTCAGCAACCTGGTGGCGGAAAACACCGACTTAAGAATTTTTAATATCGGCATTCCCGGAGACTTTTTACAGTATATCGGCCTGGTGCATTATGCCCGTGATCGCGGCGCCGTTATCAGCAACATGCTGGTGGGGGTTTGCATGAACAATGACCTGAAAAATTACAACACCCCCGACAAGTTCCAACCCATGATTTACGGGGACCGAAGCCGGTGGAAAGCACGATTGCGGGCGGAATTGCAATCGCGAAGCGCCGTATACCTGGCTTGCAGTTATGAACTGCAACAAATTCCCGCGCTACGGCGAATGTTTGAAAAGGCGGGAATTGCGCGCGATATCAATGAGTTGACTCTGCAAAACATATACGATCAGGATGTGCTCATCAGCTCCGCCGACATGTGCCGTCAACTGGCGGAATTGGTCAACCCGAACCAGGCATGGTTTGTCATAATTCCATCCCTTGCCCTCTGGATTGGCGACCACCGCGAGTCTGAAGCCAGAATCCAGACGGAATTCATTGATTTGCTAAAGGAGCGAGGCCTGCGCGTGCTTGATTTGACACCGGCCTTCGAAGCAACTGGACGCCCCAGAGATTTCTATTTTGAAACGGATGCACATTGGAATGCGGCAGGTCATGCCATGGCCGCAGAGCAGATAAGCGCATGGCTGAAGTGAAGTTCAACCCAAGCGGCCGCGTCGCCATGGGACCGGTTTCGTGTTCCATGGTGCGTATCCGCGACTTGCTCGGAATGATTCGCGAAACGCTGACGTCTCCGTCGCGCAAGGGTTTTTCCATCAATCTGTTGAATGCCCACCTTTACAACCTGTCCTGGACAAATCGGGATTTTCGCGAGTTGGTTAACCGGTCCGATATTATCGCCGCTGACGGCATGGCCATTGTGTGGGCATCCAGACTGTTCGGAGCCGCAATACCCGAACGTTGCAATATGACCGATTCATTTCGGGCATATCTTGCCGATGCAACCATGCCTCATGCTACCGCAGTGCTGATCGGTTGCAGTAAAGAAGAGGCGGCACGCGCGGCCGAAACCATGCAACGCGATTGTCCCCGGCTTCGCGTCACACATGCCCTATCGGGATATATGGAACCCGCGGAATATGTGGTTGCGCTGAAGGCGTTGCCAGCAACAGATTTCGTATTGCTGGGCATGGGATCACCCAAATCCGAAATAATTTCACATCTCGCTCGCGACGTATGGCCGGAATCCATCGTCTGGCATATTGGCGGCGGCACCATACTATTTTTTGCGGGCACGTTGGTCGAGGCGCCTTTGTGGATGCGCAAATGCGGATTGCAATGGTTGCACCGACTGTTAATGGAACCCAGGCGCATGTGGCGCAGATACCTGATCGGAAATCCGCTTTTTATAGCAAGAATTCTCAAATCCGCCTTCTCAACCCGCCCCCCGAAATCCGCGTAAACAAAGGATATATCCAGTCTCTTTTCTGGACCTTTGATGTCTTTCATGGCAATCTTTCCCGTTCATTCCCGATACGAATTGCTCCATGATTCATCGAACAAAAATTGATCACCCGCCGGGAACTTCACTTCCGCGGCAGTCGCGCATCGCGCCAACCTTGCTTGATGTATTGACACTGTTAATGACCGCGCTGGTGGTTGGCGGTGTATTTTATGTATTTCACTTTCACGGTGTAACCGATGTCGGATATGAATTCACACGACCCACGCGGTCGGTTTTCGATTGGTTGTACAACCGCTGGTACAACGATATTCGCGATACGTTATTTGCTCACAGCCATCTCGTCCCTTTGATCAGCTTACTGTTGGTATGGCTGGACCGGCGGGCTTTAGCTACACTTCCCCGCAGGATAAACTGGTTCGGACTGGTTCTCATTATTTTCGCGTTTGTCATTCATTGGGCGGGTGTGAAAACAGAACAAACCCGCATCTCCGTCGCCAGCCTGATCATGTTGACCTGGAGTATACCGCTGTTTATCTGCGGGTGGCCGACCGCCCGGCGATTAATATTTCCCTGCGGATTTCTCATATTCAGCCTGCCCCTGAACTTTTTTGATGCGCTGGTTCACCCTATTCGAATCGCGTCCGTATCGACAGCCACCGCATTGCTGAATGGTATCGGTATAGATGTTGTGCAGGCCGGTCCGGTTATTGTGGTGCGTCAAAGTGGATTCCGCATGGATCTCGCCGACACACGAAGCAGTATATTTGCCGCGACTGCGGCGGGCGCCTGCTCGTTGTTATGTGCCTACCTCGCCAGAACCAGACTTTGGAAACGTCTGTTGATTCCCGCCATTTGTATTCCCCTCTTCATGACTTCAATAGTTCTGCGCGCCTTGATCATCATGGTGGTAGGCGCGACATCCCCGGCATTGGGCGCAAGAATAAACGAGCTACTGTCGGGGCCTCTGGTTGTGCTGTTGATCTTTGGCGGCTTGACCGGACTGGCCATCAGTTTTCATGAAAAGAAACCATATGCTCCCATTCGCGATTTATCGAACGGCAAGAGCAAAACAATTCCGGCCATATGGCCACTGATCATAACGCTTTCCGTGATTGCCGCGGCATCCAAATGGATACCCGCCAACCTGGATGTGCATCATAGCGAGCAAACCGGAGTGAATTTGGACTGGCCGGACATGTTGGGCGCCTGGCGAGGCGAAGAAACACTATATTGCCACAACCCCGAAGACATACGTGAAGTCATTACCACTGAACTGATTGCGGGTGACCCTTGCCCGAATTGCGGGGAACCGCTCTTTGAAATGAGTCCCGTGGAACGATTGTTACTTCCACCCGATACCCTGGTCAGAAAGAAGCAATATGAATCACCCTTGGGACGCCGGGTTTACCTGGCCATTGTCTTAAGCGGCAAGCATCGTTCCAGTATTCACCGCCCGGAAGTCTGTCTGGTTGGTCCGAACAGCCGTATTGCCGAGTCCTTTATTCATGAAGTTGAGCTGGCCAATGGCCGCAAGCTCCGCGTCAAAGTTCTGGAAATGATCATTCAGTTTAAAGGTCCCGACGGTGAAATGTATTCCGGAAGATCCTACTATACCTATTGGTTTGCCGGAATCGGCCGGGAAACGCCATCACACCTGCAACGTATGTTCTGGATGGCGTCAGACCGCCTGTTCCGCAACGAAAGCTACCGATGGGCCTATATTTCCATCGCGGGCATTCGAACATCGCAAAGGGAGGCATATCTTCGTGAAATCGATGAATTCATTCGCCTGGCCTACCCGGCTTTGATCCGGCCATGATGCCGCTTGAGTATTGAATATATTTTCTTTTTGTTACATTTTGGAGCGCAATGACGGAAACAACCAGACATCAGGATTCGCAAATCGTTCGTGACCACGAGTTCAGCCAGTTAGCCAGGCAACAGTCCTCCATGGCTTATGCCTACCGATACACCATCAATGGCTTGATCATGGGGCTGGGTGAGGCCTTGGTCATTACGGTTTCACTCTTTCTCGGCGGATTTATCCGCTTCATATGGAAAGGCGACCCGATGATTGCATCGTGGATGCTGTACCTGGTCGTCGCTTGGATTTTCGGTTCGTTCACCATGAAAATGTTGCCCGGCTGGGGACTGGGACCGGTGGAGGAACTGCGCAGAACGGTATTGCTGATGCTGGGTGTCTTTGTCGGCACCACCGCCATGCTTTTCTGGGGAAAAGCCGCACATGAAACCAGCCGTTTCACGCTGACCTTTGGTTTTGTCTTCAGTGTGATCGCCGTTCCTTTGATGCGACTGCAAGTTAAGCGTTTCTTGATTTCCATGGGCATGTGGGGTGCGCCGACCATCGTATTCACCGACCGGCATGTCGGGCCTCAAGTAATCAATGCATTGGTTCAGGAACCTGGTCTTGGTTATATTCCCATTGGCGTCATCATGAATGACCCCGGTTATCCATCCGGCGCCCAGATTGCCGGGCTTACGGTAATAGACTCCGCAGTAAGTGAAACCATTGCGCACGCCGCCATCATTGCACTGCCCAATTTATCAAGCCACGAAACCGCGGATCTGGTGGAAGCCTGTCTTTCCAAGTATCGCCGTGTCGTGATTATTCCCGACATTGCGGATATGCCGTCACTCTGGGTCAAACCGCGCGACATGGTCGGCATGCTCGGGCTTGAAATTCCCAGCAATCTCATTGACCCAATTGCCAGATTCATCAAACGAACCTTTGACCTTGCCTTTGTGCTTCTGACGTTGCCGTTATGGCTTCCGATTGGGTTTATATTGACGGTTCTAATCTGGGTTGAAGATCGGGCCAACCCCATGTTTCTACAGGAGAGAATTGGCATCAAAGGGCGGGCGTTCAAGACCTGGAAATTCCGCACCATGCACCCCGACGCCGAGATACTGCTTCAGACCAAATTGAAGGAAAACCCCGAGATGCGCGCGGAATGGGAAGCCAATTTTAAATTGAAGTCGGATCCGAGAATCACGCGAATTGGACGTTTTTTGCGGCGCACCTCGCTGGATGAATTACCTCAATTCATTAATATTCTGCGGGGGGAAATGTCCTTGGTCGGTCCCCGCCCCCTCCCAGCATACCATCATGAAGAATTGCCGGCCCGTGCCCGCGAACTGCGCGAACGCGCAAGACCGGGCATGACGGGTTTGTGGCAGGTATCGGGTCGAAGCGAGGCCGGACACGCAGGGATGCCCAAATGGGACACATATTATGTTCGTAACTGGTCGGCTTGGCTTGATATTGTTATCTTTATTCGCACCATACGCGCGGTAATCTCCGCCAAAGGCGCATATTAACGAAAGGTCCGGTATGAAAACTTTTTTGTTGAGGACCGCGGTTGCGGTTCTTTTTTTTACAATCGGAGAGGCTCTGGCACTCGGACCCCATGAGTGTGTTATACTTGTCAATCGCCGGTCCATGGAATCCGTGGAGTTGGCGAATTTTTATGCAGAACTGCGAAATATTCCCGCGGGAAACATCATCCATCTTGATTTGCCGCCGAAAGCGTTGGAAGCACGTCCCGTTTTCACACCATCGGAATTTAATGAATATATTCTGGAGCCTGCCCGGAAAGTATTGCGGGATCGCAACATCATTGGTCATGTGTTGGTTTGGATATATTCTTCCGGATTTCCGACAACAATAAGCACTGAACCTCCCATATCCTTGACCGGCATGACGTTTACGCGAGGTGTAACGCCCACGTTTGATGAGATCGAAAAAGGAACATGGGCTTCCCCCATGTTCAGGGGACCCCATCGTGCGGATGGACCCTCCGCGCCTTCGGTAACGTTCGAGGAATTCACCTTGCACCTGGGCACGGAAATGCCCACCCCCAGCATGATGCTGGGATGGACCGGGTCACGTGGCATGACTGTGGAGCAAATCAGGCAACAGTTGCGGGCATCGGCATCCAGCGACGGCGCCCACCCTCCCGCTTCGGTTTTTTTTGAATTGAATAACGATCCGCGCAGTCGCGCCCGGCAATGGCAGTTCGAACCAATCGCAAAAGAACTTGCGGGAATGGGCATCACGGCGATTATCGCCACCAATCCCCCGGTGAATCGACCCGACCTCATGGGCATTTTAGCCGGCCGGTCACATGTTGACCCCTCTCAATTCGCCGCCGTGCTTCGCCCCGGAGCCTATGCCGATCATCTAACCAGCCTGGCCGCATATTTTCATGAGCCTGACCAGACCAAATTAACAGCCTGGTTAAAACATCAGGCGGCAGGGTCTTCCGGTACAATCCATGAACCTTATGCCAATTGGGCCAAATTTCCTTCGGCAAGGCTTTTCGCTCATTATGCCGGCGGTTGCTCATTGATCGAGAGCCTCTATCAATCCATCCGCAGTCCACTGCAAATCCTGCCAGTGGGCGACCCGTTATGCAGTCCGTGGATGAAACCACCTGGATTAACGTTGCTAAATATGGCCGATGACGAAAAAGCGCCACTGAAAGGCAAAGCTGAATTCGTGGCAAGCTCATGGAGCGGATTTGGACAGGTCCCCCCGACCACCATATTTTTCCTGGATGGCCGCCCGGTAAACCAACCGGGTGCACAGCAACAATTTTCCATTGATACCGAGCGGCTCAATGATGGCTACCATGATTTACGCGCGGTGGCATATGCCAACGAATCCATTCGGCATCAAGGCTTTGACACCAAGGGCTTCATCAGCCGAAACCGCAATCGCGGCGTTTCAATCGGCGGCTACACCAATCGCCAGGAGGTTGATTACTACCGTCCGGTCCGCTTTCAGATTCAAGCGGAAGGATCCCCTCGCGAAGCGGCCATTATCGCCCAGGAGCGGGTCCTTGCACGGGAGGCTTACTCCTCCAACATGTCGATATCCGTTAACCTGGTCCACGTGGGGCCAGGACCCGTGCGTTTCCAAGCTGTAGTTGTTTATCCCGACAATGAAGCGGTCAGAAGTGTTCCACTGCTACTTGATATACGGAGCCTGAATCAAGCCCCGGAAATTCATGCGTTTCATGCCTCGACCAATGAAACAGGTGATGTCACTTTCACCATGGCGGTATCCGACCCCGATGACACCAACCTGGAGGCGCTGTGGTATAACGACATCCTCAAAGGCAACAATAACGATCTTTTAATTGCTCCCATGGATCTCCTGGCGGAGCACAAAGTCAGCGACATCTCGGTTTTAATTGCGGCTACGTCCGGTGTGATTTGTACGACCTATCAGCCGGATCAACCGAACCTGATACGTGAAATCCGGATGAGCATGACACCACTTTTCACTCCGACGCCTCACCTTATGCAGGCGGGTATTGTTTTCAACTATCAGGACGCCAACAATTACATGTTCTGGGGAGCCAGCGGATATTTCAGCGCATGGACACTGATTCGAGTACGGGATGGGAAAAATGAAATGGTATTGACCAGAGGCGCGCCCATCGAAATGAATCGTCGGCATGATGTGATGATACTGGCGCTTGATTCCAAAAAAATGGCGCTATTCGCCAACGAAAATCTGATGGCCATCGCCGATGTCAGCTTCGGCGCCGGGCGTGTCGGCGGCCTTGCTTCAACTCCGGTGCAATTTGATAATATCCTGGTGGCTCCGCCATCCGCCATGCGACCTTATTTCTCGGAGAGTCAAAAGGGACTGCTAGTGGATTCAGACCATCTGAATAGTATCGCCTCCATATATGGTGGCGTTAGAGATGTTCAACTCACCACGGTGCGCCGGTTATCCGTCACCGCCGATTAATCCCGCATGATGTAACAGGAACAGCGGACCATGCCCGTTCGGATTCCGATTTAATAGTATGGATTTACGGCCGGATCGAAGGTCGCGAAGTTGTTTGTCGTCACCATTTCCGCGTGACCGTCGAGAAAGCCCATTGAACTGGCCGGGAAGCTATTGTGCCAACGGTGTTCAGGACCCATGGCAGATCGTGTCACTCGCAACGGTGGTTCAAAAATGACGGCTTTTTTGGATGGGTAATTAAAATCTGCATGCATCAGCGTTTTGCCGCCTACGGACATGATGCGAGCCGGCGAATTTTCATCATTTACGGCCCCGGTGGATGGAGGAGTCGCCGGGTAAATATAACTGTTGCCTTCCGTCCGATAACGGTTCATACGATCGCTGGGACATTCAAATATCTTGATATCCCGGATATAGGCAAACAAGGGGCGATTGGGATCCGCCGTGCTTGTTCCGGGATTAGCGCCGCCAACCCGCAGGTACGAATTGTTTTCATTGGGCAAACGGAGCCGGTTCGAGGGGTCTTGGGCATACTGAAGAAGACCTGCGGCAATCTGCCTTACATTATTCAGGCACTGCGCCTGACGGGCACGATCACGGGCCTTGGAAACAGCAGGTAAAAGCAACCCGCTTAAAATTGCTATGATGGCTATGACCACCAGAAGTTCAATCAGGGTAAATCCGCGACGCAACCAGATGTTATGGCTCATAATTCAAATCCTTTGGCTACATAATACACCGCGATCGAAAATGGTGAAAGAGCAAACATTCCTGCTTTTATCATGCCGATGATCATGGCAGGATTTTCAGGTGCGCTGGATATTGATAATCGTTTCTTTTGCCCTTATTACCGGCGGTTGCGCCACCCGATCCGGTGTAAATAAGGCTCCCCCGGCCTTGGAACCTCGCATAGCGGCATCGTATGGCCGCGTAGTGCGAATTAATCCACAAGACCGGTATGTAATACTTGAATGCAATGTATTGCCGGATTCCGGGCGGGAAATCATGTTATACCGCGATCAAAGAGCCGTGGGCCGGGTAAAAATTGCTGATTACCGCTCGGGCAATTGGGTGGCCGCCGACATCATCAATGGAACGATTATGTCCGGTGATTGGTTTATGCTGGAAAAACTTGGGGATTAATGGCAGGTTATCAGATCAAATGATTAGAAATTTAAGTATAACAGAAATTGTTCTTATTCTACTGGCCTTGATTTTATTGTTTGGCGCCAGGCGTATACCCGAGCTGGCGCGATCTCTCGGCAAAAGCTTGAGTGAATTCAAAAAAGGACGCAAAGAGGGCGAGTCGGATGATATTAATCCCGACAAACCTGATGGTTCGCCCTCAACCTGATTCGCTCCGTCTATTCCGTGCGCGGCATGATTAATTCATTGAAATGCCGCTGAAACAAAGCGACTCCCCGAACCGAGTCGAATTCCGCCCCATGACTCCACGAGAAAACAAACGGCAGTCCAAAACGATCCGACGCCCTTACCAGCACCCCTGCGGCCAATTCAGGCTCATTTTTTGCGATAAAGGCAAGCGCCAGATAATAATAAGCCTGCGAATTGCCCGGTTCATTACGAATTACATTTTCAAAGGTCCGAATAGCCTGATTCAATTTACCGCTCTTTAAATAGGCCGCGCCCAAATTGTTTTCCGCAACATGATTGTTGCTGTTCAGCGCCACCAGCCGTTGCCAATGCTGAATGGCATTGTCATGCTCTTCCAACTGCGTATATGCATCGGCGGCAATTTGATGGGCATCCTCCGAGTATGGCTCTGACTCAAGAATCCAACGCGCCATCGCCAAAGCCTCATCCAATTGTCGCAAATTAACGAAGACCTTGGCCAGCATCATCCGTGCTGACGCTGAATCCGGATCGGCCATGATCGCACGAATCAAAACATCCCGCGCGTCCGCCCACCGTTTTTCCTCCATTAGCACACGGCCCAATTCAATTAGAATCAAACCCTGGTATGGCGCGAGCTTGACCGCTTCCTGTAGTTTATCTTCAGCCATTCCAGCCTTTCGCTCACGCGCGAGACGACGTCCGTCATCCAACAATTGCCGGGATTTTTTCAGATCCGCAATCACATCGGCAATCCGCACCGTAGACGCTGGAACATCGTTCGGTAGTTCCAATCCGGATTCCACCGGCAAGACTGATTCGGAAACACCGCCATCACTTTGAATTGCTGTAGCCAACACCGGAATTGATGGCGGCGGAGTGACTTCGTGCGAAGCAGAACGCTGTCGGGTGATCTGGAATCCCAACGCTCCCAGGTACAAAATCGCTACGCCAAAAACTGAAATCCAAAGATATTTTCCACTGCTTTCTTCTTTACGGCGATTGCGACGGGAGCGGGAATTGCTGTATGCCGGAACGTGAGATTGCTTCTTAATTTCATCTTCCAGCGACTGTACGGTTATACGCACATCATCAGAATCATCGGGGCGCAGACCGGGAATGGTGGACTTGGTAACGCCGGGTTTTGAACCCGGAGTCTCCGGGCCGCCCGATATGTTGTTTGATTCAAACATTATGTAACTAATTAAGGATTCACATACAGAGGTCAAGCAAAGCCCGAGGGCTTAAGGCGCCCCGCCCAGGCGTCGTCCAAGCCATTCAATGTTGTTATCAGCCAGATTCGTCCTGGATACGGATCTGGATTCAATAAACACCTCCAGAGCTTCCTGATACCTGCCCATGTGGCGCAGTTGCAAACCAAGCTCGTTTAAGTAAAAAGTATGACGCGGAACCTTCTCAACGGCAAGTCGCCTATAATACAAAGCTGTTTCCTGATCGCCCTCGAGACGCGCCAAACCGCCCAAGCCAAAATACACATCGGCTTCCCACGGATTGAGCCGCAATGCTTCTTCATAATGTTTTCGCGATGTCTCGATCCACGCCGCCTTAACGACCGGATCACGCATCCAAAAGCTTCGCGTTCGCAATAAATGAGCCATGCCGATATGTGCGCGCCAGTTGTCGGGGGACCAGCTTATGGCATTCTGAAATTCCACTTCCGCACGATCCCAAGCCATTTTGCCCACATTGGTTTGACCTTGTTCCACATAATGATGGGAAACAACATCCCTGGCTACCACCAGACAAAGGAAGGCCATACCAATGATCAGCGCAATGCCGATGGCCGGGGCAAAGCGTGACATCATATTAAACGAACGGTCAACGCCCCCGGCATTGAAGGTGGCGCCGGCCAGCGCGCCAATCAGCATAAAAAACACATGCGTATTGGCCACGATGTGAAAATTGAAGTCAAATACGGCATGTACCAAAGCCCCCGCCATGGCTCCCAGCAAGCCGCCCATCAGAACAACATCTTTTTGGTTGGCGCTGACAAGCAGGATGCGCGTGGACCGGATGACAACCAACAGCACAAAAACCCCCATGAGCGCCAGGCCGACAATCCCAGCTTCAGCCCACATGTGAAGATAGTCATTGTGCGCATATTCCGGATCGGCATCCTTGGTAAAATGATTGCGTGAAATCGCAAAAACCCACTTATAACTGCCCAGACCGGATCCAATGATCGGACTGCGTTTAATCACATCCACAGTGTCCTTCCAAAGCACCGTGCGTATGTCGCCCTTGATGGCGGCCTCCACCCTTTCCTGCACCCTGGGGGATAACTTCCAGGCGGTGTAACCGACCGCACCGGCGATCAGGGGCGCGAGAATCAACATAATGACAAATCGCTTAACGCCTTTTTTAAGGGCAAGCGCCAATGCAAAAACCACGAAACCAACCAGAAATCCCAACCAACCGCTTCTCGATTCCGAGAGATACAGAGGCGGCAAACTCACCAGTGCTGTGTATCCCGCGATCAGGCGGGCAGGAAGACCAATATCCCGGCAGATAACGAAGCCAAGACAGATGGGAAATATCATCTCCAGCAAATTGGCAAAGTGATTGGGGCAGATATAGGCGCCACTAGCCCGCATTCCATATTGCTCCGGGCGAATGCGATTGAGCACCATATTCGAATTATGCACCTCTTGAATCATGGCGTACCATGCCATGACGCTTACCGAAAGCATAAGCAACACCAGGATGAACAACCAACGCTGATTAATGCGCGCAACATTCATCCACATCCAAAGCGCCGCCGCATACGCGACCAACCTCAATGTTTCCATGCGCGCGTCATACCTCAAATCGGATACGATATATAGGCAACCGAAGTATAAAAGTATCAGGAGAAAAAACACGCCTCCGGGAGGGGCAAGCAACGTATCACGGTACGGCGAGATGAAGTACCGGTAGACAAACAAGATACCAGCAAGAAAAACGGCCACCAGCATGGGGCCGATGGACCACACATGCACACCACCAAACAACCAGATTCCAGCGATCGGGATTGCTGATATCAGGAGCAAAATCATCCAATCGAGCCACCGCACGGAAAAGGGCACATAGGAACCCCGCGTTCTTCGTCTCCTGCCCTGCGTTACGGTGCCGGAAATCACAAAAATACCGGGGATTAAAGGATGGAGCGTTCCACAACAATGACGTCGCCGCTTTCCAGCCGGATATCCCGATCCGGGTTACGCTCAACGGTTCTCATGTTGATGGTGGTGGTGGTGCCGGCGCGAATGAGTTTTACATTGCGAGGATTGGCAAATTCATTATATCCACCCGCGGCGGCAATAGCCTGCATGAGAGTAACAGACCCCATAATCGGAAATCGACCTGGATTACGGACTTCGCCGCGAATAAAATATGTGCGTGACGGCATGACCACGCTGACGGTAATGGTTCGATAGTAACCGCCGTCAATGTACAACCTCCGAATATCGGATTCCAATTGAGATGTCGATTTTCCCGAAGCCAGTACATCCCCCAGGAGCGGCAATGTGACATTTCCGTCCTCATCAACAATGTCTTCAACCGCCTCGTCGCGCGGATAAATCCCACGCAAGTTGACGACAACCGGATCGCCGACTTTCAAACGGTAAAATGTAACTCCGGTTTCAGCGGAGACCGTGGGCAATTCCAGCGGATCATCCGGAACAACGGCGACAACCACCTGCACATCCTGGGTCGGAACTGTACGGGTCATGGACAACGAAAGTCCCGGCGCGGGAAGATTTGGCGCATCACTTGCGGAAGCGGCCTGCCGGGAAGCACATCCGAGCGAAAAACCCACGGCCATGATGGCGGCGATCAAACCCATCAAACGCAACGTCACAACACATCCTCCCTCGAACTCTTCCCCGGCTTGGCCGAGGTTGTGGCGGCGGGGTTATCCTCGGGATATGCATGATCATCCGAGGATTGGTAAGAATGATAATAGTAATAGTAATCGTCGCGGAGAATATTGATGTTATTGAGAACGACACCAAGGATTCGGGCGCCGACATTTTCCAGCATGCGTCGGGCGCGTGTCGACATATTCCGGGGGTATTTGCGGTATTGAACGACCAGCAACACGCCATCCACTTCGCTGGAAATAATGGATGCATCGCTGACACCCACGATCGGCGGAGAATCGAAGAAGATATAATCGTAACGATCCCGAAGTTGTTTCAGTATCCCGCCGATACGTTGGGAATCGAGAATACCCACGGATGTCCTGGGCATTTTACCGCTGGGAAGGAAATGAAGATTCGGAATAGAAGTAGCCTTGATGGCATCCTCAATGGTGGCTTCCTGCATCAACACATTGGTAAGACCGAAACGGTTCGACATGTTGACAAACGTATGCTGAACCGGACGCCTCAAATCCGAATCCACAATAAGTACGCGATCCCCCAGCTGGGCGCATATATAAGCGAGGTTAAACAGTGTTGTAGATTTTCCCTCTCCGACACCACCGCTTACCACGGCATAAACACCACCGCGCTTGCCTTCAACGGCAAAAGACATGTTCGTGCGCAATACCCGATAAGATTCCGCATGAGGACTTTCGGTTCCTTCTTCCGCCAGTGACCTGACTTTTTGCGGGATGATTCCGATTACCGGCAGGCCGAGATATTTTTCCACATCGTCGACGGTCTTGACGGATGTATCCAGGTATTCAATGAAGTAAGCCAGACCTATGCCGGCGCCGAAACCCACGATCACGCTCAAGATGATATTGAGCATGACGCGCGGCCTGACCGGACGGTCCGGTTTCTCCGCGCGGTCGATGATTTGAACCATGGTCCGGGGAAGTTCCAACTCAACGCCTTTTTGCGTAACGCGGGCACGCAGGGCATTCAGGATTTCCTGCTGAATCATTAAATTGCGTTCCGCGCGTTCGAACGGAAGGTACTTGTCCCGTTGTGACTGCATGTCGGCTTGTTTTACTTCCGTAAGCTCCTGCTCGAGTGCATCAAGCCGGGCTTTCGCCACTTCAAAGTCGGCGCGAACACCGGCTTTTAGCCCTTCAAGGGCCTCGCCGAGTTTTTTATTGAGTTCCTCAACCCCGGCAATGATACGACGGACTTCCGGATGATTTTCACCGAGATTCTCCATCATCAACTTCAATTGCACTTCAGCATCCACCAATTGGCGTCGTAATGCCAGCAGAGCCGGATCGTTTACCATGTAAGCCGATGCATTCATCAACTCCTGCCCGTCGAGCGCCTCCAATTGTTCCAGCCGCGATCTGCGGGTCAACATATCCACACGTGCGGCCATACGGTCGCCCTCCATCTGCTGAAGGCGGACATTGTCGGCGCGAATACCCCTGGTCAACACCAGAACCCCCTGCTCCGCGCGGATTCTCTCAAGCTCCTCTTCGGCATCGTTGACTTTCTGCTGTTGCTTCAGAAGTTCATTCTCAAGCGCCTGAATACTTGAGCGTATTTCCCCGCGTTTGGATGACTGGCGATAATCGCGGTATACATCGGCGATTTCATTGGCAATCTGCATGGCTTCATCAGGATCGTCGCGGTACACCTGAATTTCTATCATGCTGGTATCGCGGTACTGGTTCACCCTTACACTGCGCTCCAGAATAGCCATGCAGATATTGCGCGGAATAAGCCCCGTGCTATTTTCATCTCGAGCGCTCCAGCGCTGTTGAAGATTCAGGCGATCCAGTACGGAAGACAATATCGTGCGGGACTGAATAACCTCGTACTCGGTCTTCAGAAAGAAGGGATTGAAGCCCGTGTTCATCTGGCGGTCAAACACTTCAATATCCATGGCGTCTTCACGCACCCGGATCGTCGTGCTGGCCATGAAAATCTTGGGCAACATCAACGTGTAACAGGTGCCGGACAACGTCACCAATATCACGACGGCGAGAATAATTTCTTTTCGCGACCTGATTACCCGCCAGTAATCGAGAAAATGCAACCCGCCTTCTTGTGTGTCTTCTGTAGTCATAAGTATTTAACAAACATCCAGAGCCGAAGCTCTGGATGGTGAAATGCCCGAACGCAGGCCACGTGATCAACCGTGGCCGGAACCGGATTTAGATGTCCAAGCGCCAACCAAGTGATACACGGTTGCGATCGAAGTCATCGCGGAGATCAGAATCCAAAGTAATGTATTGGTAGTTCAACTCAAGCGAGTTGCGGGCATTAACCCGATAGGCAACCCGTACACCAGCCTGACTGACATGCTCTTTACCGGAGAAGTCCTTCGAGATGGCAACCGCAGTAGGAATTGCCGATTCGCCGGAGTATTCGCTACGTTGATAACTTCCCGACAAATACAACGAAATTTTTGCCGTAAGGTCATGAGCCAAGCTTGCGAAGGCAAGCGTACGGTCCTGACTGGCAAACGGGAACACGTCGGCTTCAAACATGGAGTAGCCGCCGCCCAAGGACAAACGGGTCCGTGGAGAATGAATGTATGTGATGGTGGCATCAACATAGGGACTCGATTCGGAATCGACCGAACTATTGTCGAAGTCTTTCCGCTGGTAACCACCGCGGAGGCTTCCGACAAAACTGGCGCCGATCGCATGCTCAATTCCCGCGCCGACATAATCCGATGTGGAATCGCGGTCGCCGGCATCGTACTCGACGGCTTCACGACGATAGTCGAGTAACAACTGGGTCAACTCGGTAAGCCGTTGACGTATTGTCACGCCAGCCGCCCAAATATCATAATCCTCGGTCACGGCGACTTCATCGCGATCATAACGCAGAATCGTGTAGCGACCGCCGATTACCACATGGGTGCGCGGCAGGAGCATGTAGTCGATGTTTGCATCCGTTACGTTATACAGATAATCATCGTTCTCACGAATTTTCACGCCGCGATCAATCGCTTCCGGAATTTCCGCCAACCGCAATGTGTTTTTAACGCCCACGGATACTTTCGGGGAGAACCGGTGATTGATCACAACATCAAAATCATGATGCAAATCGGTATCATCCGGCTCGCGATCGCTCCACCAGGTGAAGGAGGGGCGATAACGCAAGGAGATAAATGTCGGGTTTAAATTCAGCGTGATGCCCAACTCAATTTCATTGCTGATCTTGAAGCTGTCGGTTTTGTTTTTTTCCGTTTCGTAAACGTTGTCGTCGTATTCAACACGTAAACGGTTACCGACGCTCAACCAATTGCGGGAGGATCCGGTTTCCGCGGCAATAAGCGCGAATTGAGTAATCATGGCGCTTGCCGCCATCACGCATAAGAATCTTTTGTTCATCGTATATGCTCCTAAATGAAGTGTAGTTTAACGTCCTGGTTAGCGGAATGGAGTTACCGGTGGAGGACGGGGCGGAATAGGGGTTGGCGGTGTGACGAATTTGGCTTTGACTTCCGCAACGGAAATCAAACGGTTAAAGAATTGAAGGTCAGCGCCAAGTTGTTGTTCATCGGCCGGGCGTATAAACGGAACCTTGCGCAAAGGATCGGTTGAAACTTCCACCGCTTGCAGTGCCACGGCTTGCGACATGGGATCCATTTGATCGATAGCTTCTTCGATTGTTCCGAATTCAACCCCTACACTCTTCAGGTAATCAACCCACGACTTGTCGCTTTCCGGGTTTTCAACCTTGGATGCATCACCCATTGCTTGAACCATGATGCGGGCAAGATTGCCGAGTGTGACAAGATTTTCAGGGTTCCAACCGTCTTTGGGGGAAATACTGTTTTGTAACAAAATCGCCAATTGGTCGGCCATTTGCGGGTTTGGCGGGAGCATGTTAGCCAATCCCAACACATTAACCAAAAGCTCGGCCAACTGCCCTTCAGTCATTAATTCATCAGCGCCAGCCTCCTCGGCATAAGCGGTTCCATTTATGCCGACCGCAAATGGTGAAACCACCATGGAAATTGCCGTCAACGCTATCAAACCCACGCGATATTTCATGTTTTCCTCCAGTTTCAGTATCGATAAAGCACTGTTTGTGAAATCCGCAGATATAAATACCCGGGTTTCGCACATTTTTATAGCCCCCAAACGTATTTACGGTCAACTGTAAATTACTAAATATCATGTTGGTATGCAAATAGGTGCAACCGCCAATTTTTGGTAGCCACCCTTTCCATAATCAACCCCTCAACACAACCCATTAAGTATAAACACGTAGCAATCTGGGGCATCCTCTGATTGCACCGGGAGGCGAATCTGCGTTATAGTGCCGCCATGCCTGAAAAAAAATCGTTTACGATCCCCCTTTCCCTCCCTCAACAGGAGCGGCTTGAACAAACCCTTAAGCTGGGCAACTACCTGCCCTTCAGCGTACCCCACACAAAAATTGCCGTTCAAGGCGATAAGGTGTCCATCAATTTATACAATAGCGGAAAATTGGTTGTTCAAGGCAAAGGCGCGCAGGATTGGATCACCTTTGTACTCGAACCACACATTCTGGGTGAGGCCAGGATTGGTTATGAACATGTTCACGATCCCGCGGCGGCTCAACCCCACATGGGTATTGATGAAAGCGGAAAAGGCGACTTTTTTGGTCCCCTGGTAATCGCCGCCGCTTACGTGGATGAGAAAATCGCCGATGTTTTTCAATCACTGAATGTCCGTGACAGCAAAGCCATCACGAGCGACAAGGTTGCGGAAGACCTTGCCCAAAAAATCAGTGATGTCCTTGGCCGGCGCTTTGCCATCGTCACCATCGGCCCCGCCGCCTATAACCGCATGTACAGCAAAATGAAAAATGTAAACACGCTGTTGGCATGGGGACATGCACGCGCCATCGAGAACCTCCTTGAATTTGTTCCGGATTGTCCGCGCGCTTTATCCGATCAGTTCGGCCCCGCCCATCGCATTGAACGGGCTTTGATGGAAAAAGGTAAAAAAATCAAACTGGAACAACGCCCCAAGGCGGAATCCGATCCTGCCGTTGCCGCGGCATCGATCCTGGCCCGGGCCGGATTTCTTCGCGCGATCCGCCAAATGAGTCAAAAATATGGCGTCACCATTCCCAAGGGCGCTTCAGCCAATACCCAACAAGTGGCCGTTGATCTCGTTTCCAGACATGGTCCGCAAATATTAATGGAAATCTGCAAGGGCCATTTCCGAACGGCTGACGAAGTGCTGAAAAAGGCCGGGCATCATCGCGATGAAGTTCCGGAATTGCCGGCGCCAAATCCGACACCCTTTGTCAGGAGAAAATCTTCATCATGAAATTAGTGCGCTTTGGACCGCCCGGGCGCGAGCGTCCGGGGTTGTTGCTTGATGTCAATGGCTCCCCGCACATTCTTGACGTGCGCGGCATGGCATTCGACATCGAGGATTACAACCGCCATTTTTTTACGCACCACGGCATTGAACGCGTGGCCGCCTTGTCACGAGAGCCCAACCGAAAACTGATTGAAGCCTCCCGGGTTCGCCTTGGACCGCCCATTGCCCGTCCGGGAAAAATCATTTGCGTCGGGAAAAATTATGCCGACCATGCCCGCGAATTTGATTCGGTTGTGCCCACGTCTCCGGTTCTTTTCAGCAAGGCAACCACCACCTTGATCGGCCCGCACGATTCGATCGTCGTTAATGATGGCGACACGTCAACCGATGCTGAAGTGGAGTTGGCCGTGGTCATCGGCCGCGAAGCCGTTCGTGTTTCCGAATCCGAGGCCATGCACTATGTCGCCGGGTTCACCGTATTAAACGACGTCACCGATCGTCGCGCGCAAAAAGAAGGTATGCAATGGTTCCGGGGAAAAAGTTTCGACACGTTTTGCCCCATGGGACCATTTCTTGTCACAGCGGACGAATTGGAAATTGACCGGGGCACCGCATTGCGCTCGCGAAAAAATGGCGAAACGCTGCAGGATGGGCATACGCGGGACATGATTTTTACGGTGCCTTATCTCATATCCTTCATCAGCCGGTCCATAACGCTTGAACCGGGTGATGTCATCGCCACGGGTACGCCGGCCGGTGTGGGTTTTGCACGCAACCCGCCGGTTTTCCTGAACCCTGGCGACACCATATCATGCGAAATCGATGGCATCGGCCAGCTGGCCAACAACGTCACTTTGAGAAGTTAACGCAATCAATCGCCAATAACCAGGACGTCCGGGGTAAATGACCGGATAGCGAAGATGTAGCCGGGAATGCCGTGCCGGGAATTGGCATGAGACATCGCATGGCGGCGTTTGTCACATTGTTGACAACCAATGCCGACGACCATCCATTCACAAGGGTTGATGTTTCAACTTCGTACTCCAGCAATGATGTACTGCAAGGAGGCGACGGCACCTGCCATCACCACTCCGCATCGTGGCATTCGTTCATGACTTTGTTTAACACCGCCATGATTTCCTCGCGTGAGTGTAACTTTCCCCGCCCAATGCCTTCGCATGATTTCGCTGTTTCATTCCACCGCTTTTCGGAACGCAAAACTTCCGGCCAGAACGGAAATGTCCGGCACTGGGTCGGTCGCACCTCGTAAATACCGCATAACTTTCCACGCAGAAAAATGCAGTCCCCGTTTTCCTTCTCCTTGATGCTGTGGCCTTTTTTAACCGGGTATGCGTATTCATTCAGAAAAGCTTCCCTGGTCAAACCAAGGTGAGCGGCGATTTCATCCGCTTCCCGGTCATTGACGAAAATCGTACCCGAATCACCGGTGCAACACATGCCGCAACCCGTACATTCAAACTGCAACCCTGCGTCAAAAAAATACGGACGGTCCGCGACTTTTCCGGATTTGCTCATCTCATGTGTTCTCCGAGGTTTCTTTTTCGGGACTGCGGGCATGCAGATTTCTCCGGACCTCACCCCACTCTTCCTTTACCGCCGCACGCCAGCGCCCGGTGCGAACACGAAACTGAATGGAAGCGGCCTTCATCATGAAGCTGGTGACATGCCGGCCATCGGCATTGAAGGCGTGCACACGCCCGCGATCTCCCACCACAACAAATGTTTTGGCTTTCTCGTCGTAATAACAATTTTCCGGCGATACTCCCCTGGCGTCTTCGAGGGCCTTGTGAACAGGCCGACGTTCCATACGTCGTTGTTCAACATGCCGGGTCCGCCGTTCACTCTGGCGGCCGCCTCGCTCCAGCGCTTCGGCAAGCCGGCGGGCAACGCCGGGAATGCGTCCCATATATCGATTGGCGATATCCTGGTCGCCGTTGCGGCGGGCGTTTATTACCGTCGATTCTATATTCAAAAGCTCCTGCTCTGCGATCTGCATGGCGCGAAACAACATGGCGCTTTTGTCTGCCGTCAACCATTCCAGCAACAAAGCGTCGTTCAATGCATGCCCCACCGGATTGAGTCGAAGCGTCAAATCCCCCTCCCGGGTTCGGCCCTCGACCACTTGAAGCGAAACCGCCATGCGCCCGCCACCGCGCAGAAAATAACCCGCCGTCACCTGCGCCAGCACCGAATACGAAAGCGATGCTTTTCCGAACGCCGCCAACTGGCGACCCTTCAATTCCCGCCCAAATTGAAATTTTGCCACAATACGGGGCGGTTTAAGAAACAACTGGTCAACGCGATCGTCTTTGTCATCGATTAATTGCTGGGCAAACTCCTGCCACTCCGGACGCCCGGTCGCATCGTAGCCTCGAAACACATGAAGCGGAGATGGCGGTTCGGCATGCTCGCATGTGCTGACATCACATCGGAAACAATGCACACGCCCCATCACCATGGCATTGCGCATGGCTTGACGTTCGGCCAGTTGGGCCTGCAGTTGCTCCGGCAACGGAGGCTTGAAGTCCATTTTCCAGTTTTCGGATGGCGTTACACGTAACGACAACTTCAGATCCAACACGCCTTCCGGAGGCGCACCGTGAAAATGTTCGCCGTGAATATCTCGAATCGTGGTTCGAAGCACATCCAACGCCGCGCGCACACGGCGATCGGTGCGTGACAATGCGGCGTCACGCGAGGAATCGGTCCTTTCCGGCGACCGTTGGTTTACTTGTTCCGAAACATCCGTCATCGGCCTTTATTTTTGTTGCGCCAGGGCTTGAATCGACCCGGCGGACCGCGAAAACGCCCGGACTTTCGCACTTTGCCGCGCGGCTTCATTTTCAATCGTTGCAACTCGTCGGATTTGAGTCCGATCTGGTCCGGTCCGGTTTCATTTTCCTGCTTCAACATCATGGAAAGAAAACGCGCGGCCAATTCTTCCGGCGCGTAATCCTCCTGAAAACGCGCCGTTACTTCCGAGGCTTCTGGGAGTACATTCACGCGCGCCAGTTCCTCCCGCAATCGATTCAGGCGATTGATACGCAACGCGCGCCGGGACGGAATATTGCCCGCCTCGATGGTCGAACCGGTGTCATTTTGTATGTGCTCGATCTGGCGGTACTCGTGCGGTGTGACCAAAGTCAAGGCAATGCCTTTTCTTCCGGCCCGCCCGGTGCGTCCGATGCGGTGAATGTAGCTCTTGCTGTCGAATGGAATGTGATAATTGAAGACATGTGAGACGTCGGCGACATCGAGGCCGCGCGCCGCGACATCGGTCGCGACCAGCAGATCGAAATCCCCCCGGCGAAAACCACTCATGACTTTGTTGCGGGTTGCCTGCTCCATGTCACCATGCAGGGCTTGCACAAGAAATCCTCGCGTACCGAGAAACATGCAAAGCTCGTCGACCTCCATGCGGGTCCGGCAAAACAGAATGGCTTTTTCGGGATCCAGATCTTCGATCAAACGAACTGCCGCTTCCTTGCGTTCGTGTTCAGCCACCACGAAGTAACGTTGTTCGATGTCCTTGTTGGCGGAATCATTTGCCGCGTTGGTCTTGATGTGCGCGGGGTTCTGCAAAATGGTCTGGGCAAGTTTCCGGATCGGCTCCGGCATGGTTGCGGAAAACAACAGGGTCTGGCGCTCTTTGGGTATGAAGTCAAAAATCGCCTTCATGTCATCCAGGAATCCCATGTCGAGCATTTCATCGGCTTCATCCAGCACGACAATCGAAGGTTGGAAATTTTTGATCTGCCCGGTCTTGAGAAGATCGAGAATGCGTCCGGGTGTGGCGGCCACGGCCTGACAGCCGCCGTTGACAAGCTTGAGTTGGCGCGTATACGATTGCCCTCCGGTGATCGCCACGGATCGAACGCCGGCATGATGGCCGAGGCGGTACATTTCATCGCTGACCTGGGCGGCCAACTCGCGGGTGGGTGTCACAACCAGAAGTTCGACACCGCGGTTGAATTTCATCTTGGCAAAGGCGGGCAGGCAGAACGCGGCGGTTTTACCGGTTCCGGTATGCGCCTGCCCGACCAAGTCGCGCCCTTCAAGGATCAATGGTATCACCTTGTCCTGAATCGGACTGGGTTGCCGGAAGCCTGCCTCGCGAATCGCGCGAATCAAGGTTTCATTAAAGCCAAATTTATCAAAAGTAAACGGGATATCTTCAGTCATTCTTGGGTTCCATAGGGTGTCATTTATCAATCAAGGCAACGTTGTATGCCACAATCAGGGCGTAATGGCGATAGCGGAATTCAGCCAACCATGGAGACGCGCACCTCCGCCACGACTTAAGCTGTGAATAAAATCAAGGCCCGGCCCCGAAAACGACCGCAATCTTGATGGTTGAAGTTTGAAATGTCTTCCCCTACACTCCCGCGCCCTAATCACACACAGGAATTCATGAGCAGTACACAATTTAGAAATATCGCCATTATCGCCCACGTCGACCACGGCAAAACCACGCTGGTCGATCAATTGCTTCGCGAAGGAGGCGCCTACCGCGCCAACGAGGCTGTGGAGGAACGCGCCATGGATTCGATGGATCTCGAGCGCGAAAAGGGAATTACCATCAAGGCCAAAAACGCCTCGGTTCACTGGAACGACTACACCATCAACATCGTCGACACACCGGGTCATGCGGATTTCGGCGGCGAGGTGGAACGTATCATGGGCATGGTGGACGGCGTATTGCTTCTGGTCGACGCGCTGGACGGTCCGCAAGCCCAAACCCGTTTCGTGCTCAAAAAAGCCCTGCACCACGGCCTCAAAGTCATCGTGGTCATCAATAAAATCGACCGCGAAAATGCGGCGCCACACCGGGTGCATGATCAGGTTCTCGAACTTTTGCTGGACCTGCACGCCAGCGAGGAACAATTCAATGCGCCTTTTGTCTACGCCAGCGCCCGCGACGGCTTTGCCATGCACGACATGAAAGACGAACGCAAAAACATGACGCCGTTGTTCGAGGCCATCATCCAGCACATCCCGCCACCACGCGTGCTGGCGGACTCTCATTTCAGCATGCTGGTCAGCAATCTGGACTGGAGCGACTATGTCGGTCGTATCGCCATAGGCAAAGTGCTGGGTGGCAGTGCAAAAATCGGCGATACCGTCTACGCGCTCCGCCGTAGCGGAGGCCGCGAACGCGCCGTCATCACCAAAATATTCGAATTCAGCGGCATGAAATCCGCCGAGTCGATCGCCGCCGAGGCCGGCAATATCGTCGGCATTTCCGGATTTAAGGATCTCGACATTGGCGATACCCTGTGCGACCGCGAAGACCGCGAGCCTATCCCCTTTACGGATATTGACCCCCCAACCCTGCAGATGCAGATGTGCGTGAATGACAGCCCGTTCTGCGGGCGTGAAGGCAAGTTTGTCACCGCCCGTCACCTTCGCGATCGCTTGATCAAGGAAACGCGCACCAACATTTCACTGAAGGTCGAGGACACCGACTCGGCCAACTGCCTGCTGGTCAGCGCGCGCGGCGAATTGCAGATTGCCATTCTCGTCGAGCAAATGCGGCGCGAAGGTTTTGAAATGCTGTTATCCCGTCCGCAGGTCATCATGCGCAAAGAAGGAACCACAACGCTTGAACCATTTGAAACCTTGTGGATCGATCTGCCCGGGGATGTGTTGGGTGACACACTGCAAAACATCTCTTCAAGAAAAGCACAGGTCATCAACATGTCGCATCACGGCGACCGGGTGCAAATAGAAGCCGTCATACCGACGCGCGGATTAATCGGCCTTGAAACGGACATGGTAAACATGTCGAGTGGTCGTGCTGTCATGAGCCATATGTTCAAAGAGTACGCGCCTCATTGCGGCGCGGTTGCCGGCCGCATAACCGGCACCCTGGTTTCGATGGAGCAAGGCGCCGCCACCGGATACTCCCTTGACATGTTGCAGGAAAGAGGCCGCTTGTTTATCGGCCCCGGCGAAGAAGTATACGAAGGCATGATTGTCGGAGAAAACCCGCGAGCCGAAGATCTCCCGGTAAACCCGACCAAAGCCAAGCAATTGACGAATATGCGGGCATCCGGAAAAGATAAAGCCATCGCGCTGGAACCCCCCATCAAGATGTCGCTCGAACACGCGATCGAATACGTGGCCGGCGATGAATACATAGAAGTAACACCGAAAAATCTTCGCCTTCGCAAAAAGATACTGAATGCCACCATGCGTAAACGCGCCGTCCAGCGCGAAGAAGCAATGGGCTGACCTTACTTCCAGTTTGGTCAAATTTGAGAATTATAACCTGGCTTGTCCCGCCAATGAGAAGATTTCCGCTCTATTTCTTCAATAAAAATACCGGGCCGATGACTCCACCATCCGAATTAAAACGTTTTTTCCAAGGTAATTATCAGCTTCGCGCCGAAGGTCGTCGGGGCATTCCGGCACATGTCAATTAGTGGCACGTAAGATGCTTTAAGATTCATGGGAAGTGAATGCCATGAAATTAAAGTTTATTTGGATTGCCTACGTTCTACCGCTTGTTGCGGTCGCGATGTTATCTACCGGCTGTGACAGCTCATCGGGGGGAGAAACCTCCAGCATGGCACCTGCGGCGATTTCCGGAAATTCCGCATTGGAAATTCAAAATAACTCGGAAAACGAAGCCAACATATTTTTTGACAACATGTTCATTGGCGGCGTGGCCGCGACAAGCACCAAAACATGGTCGGTTCCCCACGGAACACATCAGGTGAGAATCACCAATGCGGAAAAAAGCCATGTTGTTCCCCTGCAGGCCGAGTATAATTTCCCCAGTGGCGGCCGCGTTATCCTGGAATTGAAATTCGTCCCCAAGACCAATACGTCTCAAGACTACGAAACCAAACGCTAGGTCTCGAGCGATTCCAGAAAACGCTCCGCCTCGATGGCGGCCATGCACCCCGTTCCCGCGGCCGTGATCGCCTGGCGATAATGCGGATCTTGCACATCCCCTGCGGCATATACACCGGGAATGCTGGTCTTGGTGTGCGAAGTGATCAGGTAACCGGTCTCATTCATTTCCAACTGCCCTACAAACGGCTTTGTATTGGGCTGATGACCTATCGCAACAAATAACGCCTTCACATCCAACGTGCTGACGTCCCCCGTCTTGACGTTTTTGATTTTCAAACCGGACACTTCGTTCTTGTCCACGCCCAAAACATCCTCGACCACGGTATTCCAGATAACGTCGATTTTTTCGTGCTTCAAAACGCGGTCGGCCATGATTTTGGATGCGCGGAACTCATCGCGCCGGTGAATCAAATGCACCGTGGATGCGAACCGGGTCAGGAACAAAGCTTCCTCCATCGCGGTATCGCCGCCGCCCACCACGGTGACCGGAACATTCCGGTAAAAAGCGCCATCGCATGTTGCGCACGATGTAACGCCTCGCCCGATCAGCTTCTGTTCCGATGGCAGACCAATGTACTTGGCGCTGGCTCCAGTTGCGATGATGACGGTCCGACTTTCATAAACAGTTCCATCGTCAGTAATGACCTTCAGGGGTTGAGATGAAAAATCGACTTTATCAATCAACGCATACTGGAATCGCGTTCCGAACCGTTCGGCCTGCTTGCGCATGCGGTCCATCAATTCCGTGCCATCAATACCTTCGGCAAACCCGGGAAAGTTTTCCACTTCCGTGGTTGTGGTAAGTTGTCCACCAGGCTGAAGTCCCTCGAACACAACAGGACTTAAATTGGCCCGTGCCGCATAGATGGCCGCGGTCAGACCGGCGGCTCCCGTACCCAATATGATTACTTTTTCCATGATGATAATGTACTTCCAATTCCGTGAGGCGCAAGTATGCCCACTTTTCCCGGATTGTCCATTCTCCCGTGCATGGGGCGCCGGATCAGCCATTCAAGCCGGAATAATGGGAAACTGGCACTTTCACCACTACTTTCTTGACCATAACCGGCGTTTGATCAACCCGCAGGCTCGGCATGTGTGCGTCTTCGGGAAACAACGCGACAAAGCGGCCCGGAGTCAAGGTGACGCTGATCGGCGCTACAGCGGGCGGCATGTAGAATTCCGCATCCCGCTCCGGATTGTACGGCTCGCTGATGGTTAGTGTGTGCCGGGGAAAAATTTCGATGGCTTCAACGCCACTCAACAGCACTTGAATATCCATATACTTGCGATGTGTTTCCAGCTTGGCTTCATCACGATTTTTCGTCTGGTAGGTATCAATGCCCGCAAAGAATTCGTTCCCGGATATAATTTGCTTTCCGGTCGCGACATCGGGCGAAAGTTTTGAAAGAAATTCGAATGCCATTATCCAAGCCGGCCCCATGGGATAAACATTAAAACGATCAAGTGAATCTTCAATCATGGGGATGACATAAAGTAAATTCGCCGGTATGGAAAGAAAACATTAGCCATTGCTTCCTGAACGGCTACCCGTCACCCGTCAAAAGACAAGCAGGCGAACACTGGAATTCAACCAAACTGCATAGAATCTATCATCCCCCATCCGTGAAATCCGTGGTTTCCCTATTCTTCTCACAAGGCGCAATAGATAGGGATTGAGGTTCTATTTTCGCACCAGATTGAGCAGTGCGGAGAAAAAGGATCCGGTTTTGTTTTCCAGCATTTGATCCAGTTCGCGCTCGTCAAAGAAGATACCGTCGCAATGGCCGCACACATCGAGTTCGATACCTCTGCGTTGTATTTGCTGGAGTCGTTCGCGCTCGCATTTGGGACACATCCCGACAACCGTAACCAGTCGATGAGCCTCCTCCATGATTTCTTTACGCGCCTGATGAAGCAAAACGGCATTATCATGGCCAGCGCCTTTTTCCAGCATATCCAATTCGCCGGCATCCAGCCAGATACCCCCGCAATCCGGACACCTATCCACCAGGATATTATCCCGGGGAACTTTCCTCATTGTCGATTTGCATCGGAAACAATTCATAACACCTCATGGTTTACCGAACAAAACCCCGTGCGCGATACGTATCAGGAATAAAAAATGGTCGGAGCGGCGAGATTTGAACTCGCGACCTCTTGCACCCCAAGCAAGC
>DAOLDL010000007.1:0-65135 GCA_035327305.1 Kiritimatiellia bacterium
ACAAAGCGCAGATGAAGCCCGGGTTCCATTTTCCGGCGCTCACTCATGAAATATCCGGGTTAATACTCAATCAACCGGAAAAACATCAGGGAATTTCCAGAAATGGACTGGGAATGATTTTTGCCGGCTCCATCACCAAATATGACCGCCTCACTCTGCCACCCCCCACCCATTAAATTGGCGCAGGACTGCACGTCGTAGTCCAGGTTTATTCGACTCGTAAATGATAACGTAATCATTCCGTTTGTTATTTTCATCGTCATGGGTGGCGGAGGTTGGGCTACAAACGTCATGGTTTTCACCGTGCTTGATGAATAATGACCCGACGCATCGACGGCACGAAAAGACACGCTATATTCTCCGGGTTTATTCATGGTGAAGGCACGACCATGGACATGATGATCTCCACCATAAACGACGGGTATCGATGGTGAATCATCCGGAGAATTGGTCCATCCCGCCGCTCTGCCCCACGTCGGTTCGATCGCTCCAACCTCCCAAAAATAAAACGCTCCCCCCGACGGTCCACTTATGGAAATAAATGCCAAATGCGGTTCCGCGCCGATTGCCGGCGCCAATGAACTGGCTTCGGTTGTAAAAGTCAATTCATTGGCAAACCATCCGCCTGGAAAGTTCGGAATATATCCGCTGAACGGTTCTCCGGGAGGCACATATAACGCCAGCTGATATCCCGGCCCATCCATTCCCAATCGTGTGGGATCATACATGTCCTCACCCACTTCGATGTGATCATGGGCCATGGTTAAAGTTGCGAACGTCAAAAAAAGAATGATTTGTTTTTTCATGGTACTACAAAGGTTGAGTTGGGTTGCGTAAGTCGGTTCTGGACTTCGGCCCACGACATATTTTCGGCGTGTCCATCGACAAAAAGGTAATTAGCGCTTGATCCATGCGCTTCAACATTCACGGCGGACATGAACTGATTGGGCGTTAAGCGCGCGGCGCCGCCGCGCACACCGGAAAAATGAAAATGTTCGCCGGACTGATTGCTGGCAAGTTCCGCGACCATCATGGTCAACGACGGGGTGTGACACGCATCGATGGGAATTCCCACACCGTTGGGCGCCAGACAATCATTCCAGCCATACGTTATGCGTGAACGATGCCCCGGAACCGCCGGACAACGCCCAATAAAGCTTCGTCCCAAGTAGCTGGATAAGGAATTCGTCCATGACACCGCATGTGAAGTTCCAGGGAGAACTCCGCGATTATCATCAACAAACATCTGGACGGCCATACCCATTTGCCGCATATCCGACATGCAATCGATCATGATAGCTTTACGCAACGACGCTCGTGCGCCAGTAAAAACCAATCCGGCAAGGATTCCCAAAATTGCCATCACAACCAGTAGTTCCACCAATGTGAAACCGCGCATCGAATACCCGGGAGAATGCCCTCCGGGCTTCAACGGGTTACAGATGTGAGTACCATTTCGCATCTTCAATCTATGGCAATGAACTGGCATTGATCCTGATAAACAACTTTTCCTGATCGAGGATAATGGGAATGTCTATCGGAACGCCGTAATCTTCAAAAGGTTGTTCGAGATCATCGGTCGTTTGCATTTGAATGCGAACCGCGGCGTTCCCCTCGCCGCCCTGAATGACCAGACCTCCAAGGTTCATATCCAAAATTGATGATAGTGGATACAGGTCAAAAGCTTCAGGATTTGATGTCACTTCGGAAATGCCGGCATCATAAACACTAATCGAACTGGCGCGAATACTGACATTTATTCCATAGGTCGGATATGTTGGCCCGGCCTCCACCGCTTTTATGCCGTGATTTGCGCCTCCGATTACAAGCGAGTAATCCCCCGCCGGAAGATGATTAAATGTCGCATAAACATAACCGTCTGCATTGCCATCGCCTTGAATCCCGACAGCAGGACCGTAGTTGTCCGGCGTGCCATCAGCGAGATGACCGATATAAGTGAAATGCACAAGTCGTGATGCGATCAAAACCCCGCTGGTTGGATTGCCGGCGATGACATACGTATCATCGTTGCCGATTGACCAGCCGGCAGTTGCCCTGAAACTGCCCTCCGTCTCCAAGGGGCGTGATGCCACGGACAGTGGCGAACTGTCATGTGCCAGCGCTTCAACACGGTAAATCAGCCCGGTTCCCGTGTCCTGCCAAACCCCTTCGTTGTAGGACCGGTGAGCCAATCCATAGTACAACGATACTGCCGGAAAGAAATTTGATGGGGAGCCGGTGCCCGTACCATTCCGATGCACAGCTATATAAACGGAAGCCGAATTTGTAAGCGTAAACCGGAAAAAACGGTTGCGATGGCTATCTCCCCAGTTCTCATCGGTAGCATCAGCCCATCCGAATGCTCCACTCGTGTTTTGACTGTTATTGGTAATTGCCGGACCGTTGATCGCCAGCGAGCCGAAATCCCGTCCGGAATAACTGACGTGCGCGAAGATATCTTGTTTTACGCATAACACCGCAACTGCGGCCAATAAAATAACAGGTTTCATAGTACCTCCTGAATGTGGGAATAAATATGTGATTACACGCCAAACACACCGCAGATTTGCGGGTGAATGGATTACAATACGTTGCCGACTCGGTGCGCGGTTATGCGCGAATGGGAGGAGGACTTGGTGGAGGATAATTCAATTCTTGAGGATCTTGCTCAAGGGAAGCAAGGAAAGATCGAAAAGAACTTGAGGGATGAAACACACTCCGAGCAACGGCTGGCAGTCCGCAAATATCACGCGTGGTTGAACCTTGCAGACCATCGGGAGTCGTGTTTTCCGAAGTTGCTTCCTGCGCCTGCCTGATGGATTTGCACATGGAGCAGGGATTTTCCCCGTCAAAAGTCATTTCGATTGCCTCGGAAATACTATAAGCCTTGCTGTAAGAAACCAACATGCCGGACCAGGCCGCAACCTGAAATAGCGGCAGATGCATATTATTCGTTACCAAGACCGCAACGAACAGAATAAGTGTAACAACACGAAAGCGAAGCATGGTCGAACTTTGCAAATATAAATTCGTATGACAAGTTGAAAAATGGATTCAAATCCGCGCCTACTGTTTTCCAGCCAGAAACGCCTCGGGATTTTCGATATCCGGCACAGCGGCAAGCAGGGATTTGGTGTATGCATGCCGGGGTTGATCAATCACATTTTCCACCGTTCCCGACTCGACTACAACACCATCTTTCATAACCATGACATCAACACATACATACCGCACCACCGCCAGGTCATGCGCAATCATAATCAGTGTTATGCCGGTTTCGGTTACCATTTTCTTGAGCAGATTAAGCAGTTGCGCTTGTATGGAAACATCGAGCGCGGACACCGGCTCGTCGGCGATTACCACAAGCGGTTTCAGGGAAAGCGCACGGGCAATGCCTACCCGCTGGCGCTGCCCCCCGCTTAGTTCATGAGGATAACGGTCAAAAAGATTACCGGAAAGTCCCACGGAAATCAGTAATGCCTCAACTTCTGGCTTAACGTTGCCGGTGTCGGCCATCCGGTGATAACGAAGCATTTCACCTAGAATCTCGCCTACGGTCATGCGAGGATTCAAGCTGTTGTAAGGGTCCTGAAAAACCATTTGAACCTTTTTCCGGTATTGCAACATCGCGGCGGCGTTAAAATGTCGAATATCGTTTCCTTCAAACAACACCCGGCCAGAGGACAATGACTCCAATCCGAGGAGGCATCGTGCCAGCGAAGATTTTCCACTGCCGCTTTCCCCCACAATACCCAAGGTGCGCCCCGGTGTGACTGCCATGCTGACCCCATCAATCGCGGGACGGCTCAAGCCGGGATAATTCAGCACGATATTCTCCGCACAAAGCAAGTTGTCGCTCATGACCCGGAAACCTCCCGCCAAAATAAACATCGAGAAAAGGAAGTTCCTTCAGTGCCATCCACACGGACCAACTCCGGAGTTTGCACACGGCAATTATCACGAGCCATCGCACAGCGATCATGAAATCTGCAACCTGCCGCCCATTGACCACTTGAAGGAACCTGACCGGGAATACCCTCCAACCTGGCGCCTCCTTTCAAGCGCGGGACTGCGTGCAGTAATGCACGGGTGTAAGGATGACGGGGTGTCTTGATCAAATCTTCAGATGTACCGGTTTCCACTATTTGACCGGCATACATGACGGCCATGCGACGAGCGAACCCGGAAGCAATCGCCAGGTTGTGCGTGATCAATATCACCGACATTCCCCGCTCCTTTTGAATTTTCTTCAGCAAGGAAAGTATCTGGGACTGCACGGTTACATCGAGCGCGGTCGTCGGCTCGTCGGCAATCAATAAAGCGGGTTCACATGCAAGGGCGATTGCCAGCATGACCCTCTGTTGCTGGCCACCGCTTAACTGATGCGGATATGCGGCAGAAACACGCGCGGTATCCGCGATTCCAACGGATACCAGAAGCTCCGAAACCTTTTGCCGGCGATTTCCCGCTCCCCGATCATGAAGTTTCAATGCTTCGGTTATCTGATATCCGATCGTAAAAACCGGATTCAAAGCCGCACCGGGTTCCTGAAAAACATATGCAATTCGACTTCCGCGAATTTTACGCAAACAAACATCCGGTTGAGATAGCAGTTCCTGTCCCTCAAACCGAATTGATCCATCCAGTGTTTTAATGGAATCCAAAGGCAGTAACCGGGCAATGGATAAAGCTGTAACGCTTTTGCCCGAGCCGCTTTCGCCCACCAATGCAACTGCTTCGCCAGATTTTACGGATAATGAAACATTGCTGACCGCCTCCACGCCGTCACGACCGCTCTTGAAGACCACGCGCAGGCTTTCAATTTCCAGCAACGAATCAGGCATGCCGCACCGAACCATCCGGCAACGTAATGCGATCTCCGGGTTTGGGATTTGTTTTCCAGCGATTATGGATCCATATCCACGATTCAGGTTGCTCCCGAATAACCGTCTCCATGGCATTGGAATAGAGTTGTGTTACATCCTGAAGCGCCCCGGTTTCCCGGCTGGCCGGTGGCGGAATCGCGGGAAGGATGCGGACCTTGAATCCATTTCCCTCCCTTAACAGAAATACCGGCAACACCGGCGCCCCGGACATGGCGGACAACATGGCAAGTCCGGCTGTGGTGCAGGCCGGGCGGCTGAAAAAAGATACGAATACCCCGTCCCGGTGTTTCATGTTCTGATCGAGAATGAAACCGACACAACGATTTTCCTTCAAGGCGCGTAATGCGGCCCGGTAGGAATTGCGCGGGGGCAATACATCAACCCCCATCGAGCGTCGATTATCATTCAAGTAGTCATTCAACGATGGTGGAGAAATGTTTTTCGTGATGATTGTCATGGGAAAATGACGGGCCGCCCAACGAGCGAGAAACTCGTAATTATTCAGATGCCCGGTAAGAACCAGCAATCCGCGGCCTTCGGCATGAAGTCGACGCGCCTCGACAAGATCATCCGGATCGAACTGGATGGAATCCAACGGATTTTCTTTCGCGTGGCCAAAAAACCTGAACATTTCGGCGATAAAAATACCCTGATTGAGGAAAACCTGTCTGGTCATGGCCAGACATTTTTCTTCCGTCCAATCCGGAAAACCGGAGGCCAGAGAAGATATGGCGAGCTTGCGTTTCCGGGGAAGAATCACCCACAACATGCGGCCGATCATACGACCGAACCACAACGACACCGGCAGTGGCACAGCGGCATAAAACCAAGCTATGAATTTGATCAAAAGAACCAAGGTTAACGCTTCCCCGAGTAGTGAGTACCTGATGCGGTTGCGCCAGACTTCCAGCGTTGATGTCTATCGCGGATTTTCACCCGTCAATTCATCAACTCGCGCCGGCAAGTTGGCCAAACGTCAGCTTTTCGCCATCGGAATTCACTTCAATGGCCTCATCCTTGTGGATGTTTCCACGCAGAATTTCCTCGGCCAGGGGATCTTCCAAGTAACGTTCCACCGCGCGACGCATCGGTCGGGCGCCGTAGGTTGGATCAAATCCCTTTCCGATCAGGAAGTTGCGAGCCGGCTCAGACAAATGCAACTCGATATTCTTCGCGGCGAGCCTTGCCTTTACCTTGGCAACTTCCAAATCCAGAATCGCCATAACAGCTTCCTTGGTCATGGGATGGAATACGATGATATCTTCGATACGGTTGAGCAATTCCGGTTTGAATGCCCGCTTTGACTCCTCGAGCATCATTTTCTTCATGCGGTCATAATCGGCCGCATCCGTTTCTTCGCTAAAGCCGAGACCGGAACCCTTGCGAACCAAATCAGCGCCGATATTGGAAGTCATGATGATGATCGTATTACGGAAATCGACGGAACGCCCGAGACTATCAGTCAACTTGCCCTCCTCCAGAATCTGGAGAAGAATGTGCATGACATCCGGATGTGCCTTTTCAATCTCATCAAACAGCACCACGGAATAAGGACGACGACGTACTTTCTCCGTCAACTGACCGCCTTCATCGTACCCGACATATCCGGGAGGCGAGCCGACCAGGCGCGACACGGCAAATTTCTCCATGTACTCTGACATGTCAATTTGAATCAGGGCATCGGCATCATTGAACATGAATTCGGCCAGCGCCTTGGCCAACAGGGTTTTTCCCACGCCGGTCGGGCCGAGGAAAATGAACGAACCGATGGGCCGTTTCGGGTCGCGCAAATCCGCGCGTGAGCGGCGCAAAGCCTTGGAAATCGACACCACGGCTTCGGTCTGGCCGATCACGGTTTTTTCAATTTCCTGCTCCATTTTCAACAAGCGGGACATATCCTGCTCTTCCATCTTGTGCAACGGTATGCCCGTCCACTTGGAAATGATGGTCATGATATCTTCCGCCGAAACGGTAACTACTGCTTCATCGCGTGTTTTGCGCCAGGCAGTCATCACTTTGTTCATTTCCTCGGAAGCAATGCGCTCCTGATCGCGGAAGGCGGCGGCTTCTTCAAACTGTTGAGCGTGGATCGCGTCTTCCTTCTTTTTGCGGATATCCTCGATCTGCTGTTCCTTTTCCTTGATGTCAGGTGGACGCGTCATGGACGATATTCGGGCGCGGGCGCCGGCTTCGTCCATGACATCAATAGCCTTGTCGGGCAGAAAGCGATCGTTCAGGTAACGGGCCGACAATTCAGCCGAGGCAGTCAGCGACTCGTCCAGGATCCGGGCGTGGTGATGATCTTCATAACGCTGGCGCAAGCCCTTCAGTATTTCAATGGTTTCCTCAATGGTGGGTTCACGAACCATGACCGATTGAAAACGGCGCTCCAGCGCCGAATCCTTTTCAATGAATTTCCGGTACTCGGTAAGCGTGGTTGCGCCGATACATTGCATTTCGCCGCGCGACAATGCCGGTTTGATGATGTTGGAAGCATCCATCGCGCCTTCCGCCGACCCGGCGCCGACGATGGTATGCAACTCATCAATAAATAATATGACATTTTTGGCCCGCTTGATTTCATCCATTACGGCCTTGATGCGTTCCTCAAACTGACCCCGGTATTTGGTTCCAGCCACCATCAGAGCCAAATCCAACGTCACGACCCTCTTATCGCGCAATAGTTCAGGAACATCGCCTTTGGAAATTGCCTGGGCCAGCCCTTCCACAATGGCGGTTTTGCCGACCCCTGCTTCACCCAGCAATACGGGATTGTTTTTACTGCGGCGGCAGAGAATCTGTATTACACGTTCGATTTCCGAAGCGCGTCCGATTACCGGATCGAGATCGCCTTTTCCGGCCAGCTCCGTCAAATCGCGTCCGAACGTGCTCAAGGCCGGAGTTTTACTGTCGCGCGCCGCATTTTGAGTCTGCGTCTCGCCTGTTCCGCCTGTGCCGGCTGAAGATGAGGAAGAAGCGTTTTCAGGATCGGGTTCGTAATTCGGATCGAGTTCTTTCATGATCTCAACACGGGTTTTTTCCAAATCCACGTTAAGGTTGCGCATGACCCGGGCGGCTACACCTTCCCCTTCGCGAAGCAGACCCAACAAGATATGTTCCGTGCCGACATAAGCGTGATTCAAGGACCGGGCCTCACTTCCGGCCAAAGCCAGTACCTTCTTCACGCGAGGCGTAAAGGGAAGATTGCCCACTTGTTTGGTTTCCGGACCAACGCCGACAGCTTTTTCAACCTCGATTCGTACCGCCTCGAGATTCACATTCATGCGCTGAAGGACGTTGACTGCGACGCCTTGTCCAAGCGCAATAATGCCGAGCAAAAGATGCTCGGTGCCGACATAACTATGATTAAAGCGATCAGCTTCCTTGCGGGCCAATTGTAGCACTTGCTGAGCGCGGGGTGTAAAATTATTCATGTATCCTGCTCTGCTTTCGTTGTTTAGGTTCTCCCCGTGACAACCTTTCTCGCACCCTTTTAGCCCTTACGCGATCCCGGTCTTTCGGTTTTAGTATCCTACCCTCCATCTTCTGCAAATGCCCCGGTTGAGTCAACATCATGAGCTCATCCACGGTTTTTCTGTCCACATGCTTTAATATACCCAAATCAACCCCTAAACGCAAATCCGATAAGAGATCCAGCGCTTCCTTGGTATTCAACAAGTGAGCATTGGTCAAAACACCGAATGCCCGACCAATATGATCACGAAGGAATAATTCCTTCTTTTCGATCAACCGGAGGCGCGCATTCTTTTCATGTTCGATGATTTCCATGGCGATTTGCTCAATATTTTTCACAATATCCGACTCTTTTTCGCCAAGCGTCATCTGGTTGGATATCTGAAACATGTTGCCGACAGCTTCGGTACCTTCACCCCAAAGACCGCGCACAACCAAGCCTATCTTGCCCAGCCCCTTTATAATGGGATTAATTTCCTCCATGAGGGCCAACCCCGGCAAATGCATCATGACACTTGCCCGCATCCCGGTTCCGACATTTGTCGGACACGAAGTGAGATAACCCAGGCGTGGTGAAAAAGCGTACTCGGTTTCACGTTCTATTTTTGTATCCAACCGGTCAATGGCCGACCATGCGCCATGAAGATCCAATCCGGCGGTCATCGATTGAATTCGCAGGTGGTCTTCCTCGTTGACCATTACCGACAGCATTTCATCGGCGCGGGTAATCAGTCCGCTACCCTTGCCTTTTTCCGCCTGCTCACGACTGATCAGATGCCGCTCCAGCAATATCTGCTTGTCCAGTTCATCCAATTCATCCATCCCGGCGTCAATTTCGGGATTCAATTCCTTGATGGTCGACAAACGAGGTCGGAGTTGCGCCCAGATGCGCGCACATTCTTCTTCCCCGCCCCATCCGGGAAATGCACGATCTTTCAGATTGCGGGCCAGACGAATCCGGCTACTGATGACGATCTGCTCTTTATCACCAGACGCCATCCACGCATTCGAATTTCCCAGCAGTGAATCAATATCCATATAAATGACTAGTTCTTTTCCAGTTTGCGACGACACATCGTAATCTTGTCGCGCAAGTCTGCCGCGGTTTCGTAGTTTTCGTCGGAGATCGCCCGCTCCAGCGCTTCCTGCAAATTGGTCATTTCCTGCATGGCGTTGACGCGTGCCGCTTCATTAACCGGCATTTTTCCGACATGGCGATCCTTCCGGTGCATGGCCCTCAACAGCGAAGGTAGATCTTCCGAGAACGTTTCGTAACATGCCGCGCAACCAAATCGACCGGTTTTCTTGAAGTCGGTCCGGCGCATGTGGCAACGCGGACAAGATTTTTCCGGTATTACCGCCGGCATTACATCATCGCGTTTACCGCCCATGCCAAGCAGTATGTCCGTGATCGATATTGGTCCCTGCAAATCAAAGCCATTCTTCTGGGCACACTGCTCACAAAGGTGGAGCTTTTTGATAGACCCATCCACCACCTGCGTCAGATGCACGGTTGCTTCTTCAACTTTGCAGATTTCACACAACATGGTTACTACTGCACTTACGCGATCGGCGTTCCCGTGTTTTTTGTTTCAACGGCAAAGGCCTTGAGCAATTCCAGGGTTTTAGGCCCGGGTTTTCCGGAGCCTATTACCCGGCGATCCACATTGACCACGCTGATGATTTCCGCCGCTGTGCCGGTCAGGAACAATTCATCCGCCGTATACAGATCGTACCGCGTCAAAACGTCCTCCTTGACCGTCATGCCGCAAGCTGGCGCGAGTTGCATCACGACTTCTCGTGTGATGCCTTCCAAAGCGCCGCACCAGACCGGAGGCGTAACCAGGGTGTTTCCGCGCACAACAAAGATGTTGTCACCAGATGCCTCGGCCACAAAACCCTGCGGATTCAGCATGATGCATTCCAAAACGCCTGCGTTGATGGCTTCGATTTTTGCCAGCACATTGTTGAGATAATTCAAACTCTTGATGCGCGGATTGATTGCTTCCACATGATTGCGGATCGTTCCAACCGTGACCACGTTCATTCCCGTCTCGTACAACTCCTTGGGATAAAGCTGAATCGCGCCGGCAATGATGATGATCTGCGGCTCTTTGCACAAATAAGGGTTCAGCCCGAGGCTACCCACACCGCGAGTGACAATCAGACGCACGTAACCATCGCTGATATTGTTGGCCTTGCAGGTTTCAACCACCGCCTTGGCCATATCCGCCCGCGAAATCGGGATGTTAAGCGCAATGGCAGATGCCGAACGGTACAAACGTTCAACGTGTTCATCCAGGCGGAACACTTTTCCATGATACGCGCGAATGCCTTCAAACACGCCGTCACCATATAACAATCCGTGATCAAACACCGATACGACGGCTTCCGATTCCGGCACCAACTTCCCATTCAGATAAATCTTCATCTATTTCCTCTCTACGCTCATGTGATACTATAAAACAAGGTCTTCCAGATTTCCATCCCGTAGTATGAAACGGGTCTGGCAACGCGCCGCGACTTCCTGATTATGCGTCACCATAATCAAGGCGCTTCCTTCGCGCGCCACCATCTCAAACAACGTTTCCAGCACATGACCACCGGTGTTGGAATCAAGGTTCCCGGTCGGCTCGTCGGCAAAGATATATTTGGGATGGTTCATCAAGGCGCGGGCAATCGATGCGCGTTGCTGTTCGCCGCCTGACATTTCAAGCGGTCGATGATGCATGCGCGCACCCAGTCCCACCTGCTCCAGCAATTCCCGTCCGCGTACCCGGATTTCCTCGCGCCTCGCCAAGGCTCCCCGTTGGCTCAAGGCCGGCAATATCACGTTGTCGAGCACATCCAATTCTGGCAACAAATGAAAGGACTGGAAAACGAAACCAAATTCCAATGCACGCAGTTGATTGCGCCTGCGCGAAGCCACGCAATAGATATCCTCACCGTTCAAGCAAACCTGCCCGCCGGTCGGTTTGTCCAATCCGCCCAAGGTATGCAACAGTGTGCTTTTACCCGCGCCGCTGGCGCCCATGATGGATACGGACCTTCCAAGTTGAACTTGAATATTTACGTTGCGCAAGACATCGATCCGCACATGCTCGAGATGGTACACTTTCGTGACATTCGTTGCTGTAATACTGCCGGACGCGACGTTATTCATAACGCAATGCCCTCACCGGATCAAGTCGAGCGGCCCGGTACGCCGGCAACACCCCGGCCAGCGTGCATATGATCTGCACGGATATAGCGACCAGCAACACATCGTGGGATGACGTAGACGCAGGAATCTCGCTTAAATGGTAAAGATCTTTGGGAAGCAATTCCATGTTGAATTGATCGGAGAAAAACCGAAGCACATTGTTGCGGTATTGCAGGAATGTCAAACCGAGCAGAATGCCGGCGACATTACCGATCAGCCCCTGTATGCAACCTTGCCAGATGAAAACACCCATCACCTGTCCGGATGAAAAACCCAGCGCTTTGAGCAATCCGATTTCCCGGGTTTTCTGAACCGTCACGGTGATCAGGGTGTTGCAGATACCGAATGCCGCGACAATCGTGATGATGATCAACAAGATGAACATCATGTTTTTTTCTACCCGCAACGCGGCAAACAACTGGCGATTCTGTTGCATCCAGGTCGTGATATGAAATCCCGGCCCGAGTTCCGTTCGCAATAATTCAGCAGTATCGCCGGCCCGCAATGCATTCGCGGTCATGACCTGAATGGCATGCACACCTGATTCAATCCGGTAAAGGGAACGTGCCGTCTCCAGTGAAGTAAGAATAAAACTCGCGTCAAATTCCCACATGCCCAGATCGTAAATGCCGGTGATCGTCAATTCCTCGGGCAGATAAACTTCGTCGGCGGTATTGAAACTTTGCGGTGAATAAACGAGCAGGCGATCGCCAACACGGGCGCCCATCTGCCGGGCGAGGTCCACCCCGACGAGTACGCCGTCATCGTCCACGCTGTATTCCCCGCGAATTATGTGTTCCCGTACGCGGCTTACACTATCCTCGTGCTGGGGATCCAACCCCCTCATCAAAGGTGTAAACACCCGATCATTGCGAACAATAAACACCAGACCCTGTATAAACGGGGCCGCCCCGGTCACGCCAGGTACTTCGTTTATTATTTCCAACAGGGGTTCCGGATCGTCAATAACGTCAAGGTCTTGCACGGTGATATGCGCGTTGAAACTTAATATTTTTTCGCGCCACATGTCGTCAAATCCGCTCATCACGGAAAGCACAATTACCAAAACCGCCACGCCCAGCATCACGCCGATAACCGATATCACGGTTACCACGGAAATAAACGTCCGCTTGGGCCGCATGTATTTCAGCGCAAGATAGATGGAAAATGGCAATCGCACGGTTTGATTTATCCGCGAGGTTTGAGTTGCGGGAATAGAATCACGTCGCGTATGGATTCCGCGCCGGTCAGAACCATGACCAGTCGGTCGATGCCCACGCCCATACCGCCAGCGGGTGGCATCCCGTGTTCCAATGCGGCCAGAAAGTCGTGATCGATTTTGGTATCATCCCCGCCGGCCTGATCGTCAAAGCGGGCGCGCTGAATCAAAGGATCGTTCAATTCACTGTATCCGGGAGCAATTTCCCGCCCGCCGATTACCAGTTCAAAAACATCCACCAGCGATGCATCATCCGCGCACGGCTTCGCCAAAGGCACCAACGCCGCGGGCAATCGCGTGACAAAGGTCGGATTGATCAACGTCTTCTCCACCATTTTTTCAAATACCTCCTGTGTGAGGTCCACCATGGTCCACGCCGGATCAACATGCAGATGATGTTCACGTGCCCGCGCTTTCGCGGCATCGGGATCAAGCTCAAACCAATCGGCGCCGATTGCTTCTCGCACGAGATCGTGGTACGCGACTTCTCGCCATGGCAGGGATAAATCAACGGGCTGTTCGGCCGTGCCAACCTTCAAGGAGCCTATTACATTTTGAGCGGCCCGGGTGATCATCTCCTGCACGACTTCCATCATGGTGCGGACGTCGCCGTATGCCTGGTAAACCTCGATCATGGTAAATTCAGGATTGTGAAACCGGCTCAATCCTTCGTTGCGGAAATTGCGGTTGAGTTCAAAAACGCGATCAAAGCCTCCAACCAGAAGTCGCTTCAGATACAATTCCGGCGCGATACGCAGAAACATATTGCAGTTCAAGGCGTCATAATACGTCTTGAAGGGGTTGGCCGCGGCGCCGCCCGCCATTGGTTGCATCATCGGCGTTTCCACCTCCTGGTATCCGCGCTCATGCAATGCGGCGCGAATTTCGCGAATGATGGACACGCGTTGATCAAAAACCTTGCGCACATCCGGATTTGAGATCAGATCAAGGTAGCGCTTGCGGTAGCGGGTATCAACATCCTGCAAACCATGCCATTTTTCCGGAAGCGGCAGGAGCGCCTTGGAAAGGAGCGTCCATTGAGTCACCTTGGCGGTCTGTTCCCCCATCTTGGTGATGAACAACTCTCCTTCGATGCCAATGATGTCGCCGATATCCAGCAAACGGAATGCGGCAAAAGCGTCTTCGCCGAGATCATTTTTCCGGACATAAATTTGAAAGCGGGCGGACCCGTCATTGAGATCGGCAAATACACTTTTACCCATCTCCCGGATGGTCATCAGGCGTCCGGCAATTTTAATCGTCTTGCCCTCGGCAAAACCTTCCTTGATTTCGGCGATGCGGCCGTCGCGCGGATAGGCCGCTCCGTAGGGTGCGATGCCCCGTTCTTTCAGCGCCTCCAGGTTGGCCAGTCGCTGGCGGCGAAATTCTTCCTCGTGTATTCCTAATTCCATATCGTTGCTTCCATTATAAAAGTGTCCAGTGTACGTAGAGCGGCAAGTCGCGTCAAATACACATATCAGGTTAAAAAATCGTGCATTTGTGCCACCGCTCAATTATAACACCCTCCATGCGAACAGGTATTGTTACGATTCTGGCCTCGGTATTTCTGGCCGTTCCAACCTTTTCCGAAACCAACCACTCAAAAGGCGTATTCGATTTGACCTTGGTTGTTCAGGATAAGAACTGGAAAGAAGATCTTAATAACGGCAAAAATCTGGAAGAGTCGGGAATACTGATTGGGTTGGCGGCCAGTGGACATACTTCCCTCCTAAGCACTCGCGCGTTTCACTACCTGGGCATGGTTTACGGAGGGACCATTGACTACGATGGTTATATCATCGATTTGTCCGGAAACATGACCCCCTATAAATCCGAAACATCGTATGGTGGCTTGCTGGGTGAATTCGATGTATCATGGAACATGCTCGATGCTGACGACATGCAGGCACGCCCCTTCGTCGGCGCGGGAAGCCGTTTCTGGCTTCGGCAACTGGATGACGGCGGAATATACGGATACGATGAATACTGGCTGACTATTTATGCGCGCGCCGGTTTGATTATTTCCTTTCAACCCGGTCCGGACACCACTTGGTACGCCTCCGGTGCACTGATCCTTCCGGTGTATAATTACGAATGGGTTTTGAATGTACCTTTTGCACCCGACGACCAGATCGAACTGAAGCCAAGAAAGCGGACCGGCTATCGACTCGAAAGTGGCATCCGGCATGGCCGATTTACCGCCGCGCTATTTCATGAGGCCCTGGACTTCGGGCAATCACCGCCTGATAAATCCGGCGTATTCTACCAGCCTGCCTCGGAAATGCGGCTGACCGGAATAAGAGCCGGCATTTCTTTCTGAATAAAATCCCGGCGCTGGAAGCGGGGGTTTCTTCATGTGGTAAATTCAATTATCCATTAATCATTCCGGTTGCCAGGTAAATACTTCCCGGCGGATATCGCGGGTTACCACGTTTCCGTCCGGCAATTGAACAGTTAGCAACACACTGGTATTTTCCGGACCACGAATAGCTTGTGTGACTTCCATCAAATTCGTGAACAACGTGACCGGCTTTCCGTCAATGGCGATCAGTCGGTCACCAAGCTTCAATCCCGCGCGCGCGGCGGGTGACGCCGGCGAAAGGGGTTGCACAAGAATGGCTTTGTTGTCGGCTGAAGGTTGAACCGCCGCGCCGATTCCTGAATAACGTACCGGACGGTTAATCGGAGGAATAATCCCCTGCTCCATGCCTTCACGACTGATTACCAACTGGCGCAATTGTTCATTTTTGGTTTCAGCATCAACCATGGCCGAGCTGTAAACGCGGTCGATGATGTGTGTGTTCAACCGTTCATCGAATCGGTATTGGATGACCATGCCTGGAGCCAGATCAAGCAACAGTTCCTCCAACGATCGTTTCCGGTATAAACCGTTCAATCGGGAATCATTTGCCGGATCAAGCATGATGGGAATACCTGTTGCCGCGCTGATCATCTCGAGCACTTTGTTGGCCGGCTGATCCTGCACTTCCACCGCCACGCTGTCTTCGCTCCAGCCAAAACGGATCGTTTCAGAATTTGCCCCGGAAACGGGTATGAGCAAAAGCAGTAACGCAAAACAAACTTTTGGGATAATCGTATGATCGAAAAGCAGACGGCTATTCTTCCTCTTCCCCCCGGGAAGAAAACTTGCAGATGCCGCGTTTCGATTTTTGGATAAACGATACGATTTCATGAATAACCGGACTTTCAGGTTCGGCCTGCAATTTTTCAATTGCCTGTGACACATTACGACCCTGTCTATAAATGATATCATAACATGTTTTCACTAAATTGCGCTGTTCCGGCGAAAAACCATTTCGGCGCAATCCCACGATGTTAAAGCCGACTATCGTGTTCACGGCTCCACTTCGAGTCATACAAAAAGGCGGAACATCTTTACTGATTCCGCTTAATCCACCCACCATAACCAGTCGTCCGACACGGCAGAACTGATGAATCACGGCGTTGCCGCTGATAAAAGCGCCATCACCAATCTCGACATATCCGCCCAGCAATGCGCCGTTGGCGAGAATGACGCGATTGCCAAGGATCACATTGTGAGCCAAATGACTGTTGGCCATTAAATAACAATCGTCGCCGACCACGGTTTCCGTGCCTTCTTTTGTTCCGCGGTGAATGGTTACGCCCTCTCTGAATGTGCATCGCGCACCAATGCGAACGTGACTGACGAGATGCTTGAACGACAAATCCTGCGGCGTATCACCAATCACGGCTCCGGCATGAACCCGGCAATCTTCACCCAGCGTCGTGTAAGGCATGATTACGGCATTGGGTCCGACTACGCATCTATCGCCGATTTTCACATCGGAACCAACAACCGCACCGGCTCCGACCTGAACATCACGCCCGATTTCCGCACGTGAATCAATGACTGCTTTCGAATCTATATTCATAAATGTTATGAGGTAAAGGATACCAGACCCGATTCACGCAATGAAGAAAATCCGGAGGGAAATCGCGACGACTTTTCCCCGACGACAACATGGTCCAGCACTTCGATGTCCATGATCCGGCCAACTTCGATGAGTTGCCGTGTCAATTTGATGTCTTCCCGGGATGGTGAAGGATCGCCGGATGGATGATTGTGTACAAGGACCACTGCGGCGGCGCAGGCGCGTATCGCCTCCTTGAATACTTCGCGTGGATGAACAAGGCAGGCATCGAGAATTCCTTTTGAAATCGCAATCGGGGGCCTTCGCAGTCGGTATTTGGTATCGAGCAGGATAACCCAGAATTGTTCGATCTCCAGAGAGCTGGAATCAGCGGCGATAAGGCGGGCGGCATCCGCCGGTGTCCTGACTTCGGCGCGCTCGGGCGCTGGAGCGCGTTGCATGCGACGACTTAGCTCCATGGCAGATTTGACTACTTGCGCCCGCACTTTTCCCATACCCGGGATTCGCGCAATTTCCTCCACCGGCTCGCGCGCAAGAGCGGGTAGCGATCCGAAGCGATTAAGCAACTCATCGGCCAGGTCAACCGCGCTTATACCTCTGACACCGCTTCGCAAAAGGATCGCCAGGAGAACCCGGTCATTGACCTGCTCCGGCCCGTCGCGTTCAAACAATTCGCGCGGTCGTTCCGCCTCCGGGATGTCTTTGATGCGCCGGGGGCTTATCGGATACGCGGTAATTTTGTTTTCCAATACATCCGCTTCAATCATTTGAAATCTCCACCGCCGTTTCCTCATGAGGTTTATCGGCGAGAAAAGGATGCGTAATACCCGTCATGGTCAGCGGAACGGCCGCCTCGATCAAGACCATGTCATCTTCATACTCCTGTGAATAAATCGTGGCATTGGTTTTCAGAAGAGCAAGGAGTTTTCCTTCTTGAACAGGAACCATCAGGCGCTGACGTTCACTGCGATTTTGAAGCAGGTCGGCCAGATGCGTTCGCAAATCATCCAACCCCTCGCCTTTCAAGGCGGAAATCCCAACCGCTCCGGCGCAACGGCTTCGCAAGGCGACCAGGTTGCTTTCAGACGCCGGATTGTCGAGTTTGTTAAAAACCGGAAGCACCACTTTGTCGTGTACGCCGATTTCCGCCAATACATCTTCAACCGCATCAATTTGATGAAACACCTGCGGATGCGATGCATCAATCACATGTACCAGCACATCGGCTTCAACAACTTCCTCAAGCGTGGCCTTGAATGAATCAACCAGATGATGCGGAAGTTTTCGTATAAATCCCACGGTGTCCGTCATCAGGGCAAGCTGATTGTTGGGTAGCTTCAATTGCCGTGTTGTCGGATCCAGCGTGGCAAACAACTTGTCATAGGCCAGTACGCCGGCATTGGTCAGGGCGTTAATAAGTGTGGACTTTCCGGCATTGGTATAACCGACTAGCGAGATGAGCGCCCATCCATGCCGACGCCGTCCCCGGCGTTGTTCCGACCGCCGACTCCTCACCTCTTGAATTCGACGCCGGTGGCGCTGAATGCTTTCCACAATGCGGCGACGGTCCATTTCCAACTGCTTTTCTCCCGGACCGTGCATGCCTATCCCGCCTTTTTGCCGCTCCAAATGCGTCCACATCTGCCGCAACCGCGGCAACAGATATTCAAGTTGAGCCAGCTCGATCTGCAATCGACCTTCTGAAGTTCGCGCATGCTGGGCGAAGATATCCAAAATCACCTGGGTGCGATCGACCACCTTTGTTTTGAATATTTTCTCCAGATTACGTCCCTGGGTAGGACTTAATTCCTCATCGAATACCACCGTGGAAATTTTTCTTTCCGCGACCATGCCGGCGATTTCATCGGCCTTTCCCGTACCGATGTATGTTCCCGAATTGCGGGATTGAATGCGAACCACAATGGAATTGACAACCCGCGCGCCGGCGGTCTGGCAAAGCTGGGCCAATTCATCCAGCGACTCCTGGGCCGTGGGTTCGGCAAATCTGCTTAACGAGACGCCCACCAGCAGAACGGTTTCCACTTCATTCGAACTTGTTTCAAGCATTTTACTCATGGATATTCCAAAGTGAACATACCTTTTCCGCGATAACTTCCACAGCATCATTTTCGCCGACATCAATCCATTGTGTAGGCAATTGATGGCGGAACCATGTCATTTGCCTTTTCGCATATTGCCGGGTTCGGATCACGGTTCTTTCCCGGGCCTCCGCCACCGACATGGCGCCATCAAGAACTGCAAAGGCCTCATGATACCCTATCGCCTTCTCCGCCGTCGGGGACAAATCGCGGTAGTGATCGCGCAAAGATTTAACTTCATCAAGCAATCCCCCGATATACATTTGTTCGACACGTTTTGCGATTCGTGCCTCCAAATTCTCGCGGGTGCGCCGCAACCCCACAATCCTGGCGCTGACTCCCACTGGTGCATGTATTTCCTGCTCGTGATTTAATTGGCCACGCTCCACGGCCCGAATCCACCGGCGCGGATTTTCCATATCACCCCGGGGAAGCCAACTTGCGATGCCCGGCCGTTTTTCCTCACACCACTCCTTCAATTGATCAAATCCTCGTGCGGAAAGTATAGCCTCACCTTCCTTTCGCAATTCCGAATCCGCACCGGACGAACTATCCAAGCCGACCAGCAACGCCCTGATATACAAGCCGGTGCCTCCACAAATCATCCAGCCCGGACCGGACGTATCATGCGATACCGCTTCATCCAACATCCTTAGATAATCATGCACACTGAAGTATTGATCCGGATCGGCCAAGTCTATGCCATGATAACTATAACGTTCCAACTCCATCGCCGTTGGTTTGGCCGTGCCGATATTCATGCCGCGATACACCATCATGGCATCGGCGGAAATAATGGCACGACGTGTTTTATTCGCAAGACAGTGCATGACATCGGTTTTACCGACAGCGGTAGGACCAACAAGGATGGGAGAAATTGCGGCGAGTCGTGGTGAGTGCATGCCAATTATGCCGTCGTAGCGACAGCCCCTTCCTTGGTCGAATCAGGATGGGTTACGCGTGGCTTCATTAATCTGACGCTGTTGCACAAATCCGGTGATAATGTAAATACCAACACCGACGCAGATGGCCGCATCGGCGATATTGAAAACCGGCCAATGCCAGTTGTTGATGTAAAAATCAAAAAAGTCAGTTACCCAACCCTGCCTCACCCGGTCCATGAGATTTCCAATGATTCCGCCGACCATCAACCCCAGGGCAAATCGATGGGAAAATGTGTCATTCAAAAATGACCGGCGATAAACGATCATCAGGATCAGCATGATGATCGATATTACAGTGAGAAACGTCGTGTAGTCTCCGAGCATTCCCCACGCCGCGCCGGAGTTGCGGACGTAGGTCAGATTAAAGAAACCATCAATGACAGGCCGCGACTCGCCGAGATAAAAACCCGAGCGCACGACATGTTTTGTCCATTGATCCGATACCGTTATGACAATGGCCACGATCAGCGGTAGCATGGCAACGCCCTGGGGCCTCCAATTTTATACGGCCGATTCGGTGCTTTGGATGCTGGTGCGGCGAAACGGACGGAAGCGAGGCTTGCCACGTTCCATCTCCGACTGCACGCTGACGCAATAGCGGGCGAAAGGAAGAACTTTCAAACGCTCGCGTTCAATGGGCTTTCCACTCATTTCGCAAACGCCATACGTTCCCTGATCTATACGGCGAAGAGCTTCCTCGATTTCGTACAGCACGTCATGTTCGTTGTTCAACAAGCTGGCGGCAAATTCACGATCAAAGTTATCGGTCCCCTGATCCGCCATGTGAAAACTGTAACTGGACAGATCGCCGGAAGATTCCTTGGCCGAACGGTTCAGGTTGTCGTTTGCCAGGAAAGAAATTTCGTCGATAACCCGGTCGCGCAACTTCAACAGCAAGTCGCGATGAAATTCCAAATCCTTCTTGGTAAGAGGTTTCGCCTTTTCGGGCTTCAATTTTTTCACCGGCCCGCGCGCCAATATCGCTAACGGCAATTTTCCGAAATTACGGGGCGCAATGGAAGGGCCTGTGCGAATAATTGGCTTATTGCTATTGGTTTTTTTCGCCGTTGATTTGGCGGGTGAGGCGGCTTTCACCTTTGCCTTACTGACGGGTTTTGCTTTGGATTTGGGCTTCGGCAGGGATTTTTTGGCTGGCTTGGCCGATTTAGCCGCTTTTTTTACCGGTTTTACCTTGGCTTTTATGGCCGGTTTCTTTGCTTTTTGATGGGCCTTTTTCGATTGTTTCGATTTTTTTACTGCCATAACCACTTCCTGAAGTTACAAGCGACCTTCGTTGCCATGTATTTTTTAATGCGAACGGGCGGTAATACTAAAACCAAGGTTGCGAGTCAACCAATTTAGCCGCAATTATCAGCGCGTTTTCGCGTCTTTACCCTGTCTGTATTTTTACCTTCTATCGCAAAAATCTCCCGGTATCGTATCTATTCGTGAATTCCACCTCTATCAAATGGCCGCATAATTCGATGATCTTCGGGCTTATTATTGTGGTGGCTTTGCTGATCCGATGGTACGCGGCGGTCTTTTTCTCGATCACCGAACACCCCGACATAGCGGTCAACGCGTTGATGAGCAAGCACATAGCTGAATTCAGACACTTTCCGGTTTTCTTTTATGGTCAGGCCTATATGGGCACACTGGAAGCTTATGTCGGAGCAATTTTCTATCGCGTTATGCCTCATTCTTTGTTGCCCACACTTCTGGGTCCCGCACTTTTTTCACTTCTCGCATTGATCCCTTTTTACCTACTGACTTTTCGCCTGCATGGAAATGTAGCCGCTGGCATTGCCACCGCTTTGATGGTGGTCGGGCCCAGCGGAATGGTTTATTACAATATTTTCCTCGGCTACCCCGGCATGATTTTAACCGGCGTCAGTGCATGTTGGCTCACGGTATTACTTTGTCAGGAACAATCCCTTTCCAGAGCAAAATGGACAACGGTCTGGGTTGGCCTAGGATTTGCCACCGGCCTGGGTTGGTGGATCAACTCACTGTCGGTGAGCTTCTTTCTTCCCTGCTTGATACTGTTATTAATCAATGTGCGACCAGCCGAATTACTCAAGGCCGGAATCCCCGGCACGATTGGTTTTATAGCGGGCGCTTCACCTTGGATTATTTATACCCTTCGAGTTCAGGATTCGTTGGCGTTTGTTTCACAAGTATCCGCATCGCCGGGCGTCGTGATCATGAGAAACCTTAAAGCGGCAATGCATCAGATTCTGCGACTTTTTGATGTCGCCGGGTATCAACAGCCCATCCTTCATGCCGTGTTCTTTGCGTTGCTGTTGGGATGTTGCGTCATGAGCTTGCTGACGCTAAAAAAGCATGAACCCGAACGAATTGTCGCGGACCAAAACAACCGTATGCTCTGGTCATTGCCATGGATGATTCTCGGCGTCAATCTACTGCTTTGCCTGATTTCATCCCGTTTTGCCCACGTGCCTGCGCACAGGTATCTACTTCCGGTCGTGCCGGCGATCTTTATGCTCGCAGGCGCCGGTTGCGCATGGATCATTTATGCGACATGTTTACGGCGATGGGGATATGCACTTCCCGCCGTTATTATAGGGTGGCAGGTGTCGATGTTGCCGAATTACTGGTCCCGAAAACATCAAGCTGATCGACAGCTGTACGCTGAAAAACTATCTGCATTGCTCGACTTTCAAAAGCAACACGTTGTCGATGCATTCTCTAGTTCATGGTTTGAAAGCTGGCTCAATTTTCACACAAAGGAATCAGCGATCATTTCCAGTTATCCGCAGTTTGACCGCTATCGACCCTATCGCGCCGCCATGGCGGTCGCCACCAACCTTGCCGTCCTTAACAACCATTTCGATGTGCAGGGATTTTTGCGACGGACCAATGGCCGGGCCAGCCAGAATCCGGTGGCGCATTATAGTATCACTTACAATATGCATCGCGCCGAACGTGCCTACCGATACCTTGAACCAGCGGAAGTAGCGTCAATCCTGTGGGAAAATCAAATTCCCGAACCGGATGTGATGGATTCAAATCTGGACTCCCCTACACCAGGCGATCTGGCGCATGTCGGTCGGATATCCGGAAAAACCCGCCAATTAACCATTACACTTCGTAACTCCACCACTATTATCGGCATTCATTCCTGGGGGCCGTCCGGAACATGGGGTGATGTTTCCCGCATTGATGTCCGCGATAATAATGGTCTGTCGATTACGATGCATAAGACCAACGCGGGGCAAGGCTGGTTCTGGTCTGAAAATCGCCCCCATTTGCAGGGCGCACTGGCACATTACGAAGTTTTATTCGCGCCGTTGGTCACACGTGAAATCACCCTCACCGTCCCGGTTGCTGACGATGGTGAATCGCTGATCTCGGAGATTTGGTTGATGACGCCCGATGATGCACACATGCTCCCGGAAGATTTGAACGTTGTTGCACTGCATCATGCCCGGAGCGCCAATGGCCGTATTTTTGCGTCGCGACGTCTTTCGGAATTAATTCATCGAACCGCGCCCGGCAAGGCCGCGATCCTTCCGCCGAATTACTATGATCAATACGACGGTTTCGATCGACATGAACGGAACGTCATTCCTTTCGACGCCGAGCCGGGCGATCGCGTAATTGTTGATCGTACCGGCGCAGAACGAACATATAACATACTATCGGACCATGGGTGGATCATTCACCGTGATTCGTCGGGTTCTCGCGTTGTAATGGAACTGTTGCGCAGGGAAATGGATTCAACTGCCGGGAAACGCATACTGTATTGGACGGAATACGGAGTCTTTGAAGGACTACGCCTGCCACCACCGGACATTTCGCCGCCCGAACATGCTATCGCATGCCTGCCGACAGCGGCGCGGTTCAAGAATCGAGCCTTGCTCGAGCAAGTATTCGTGATCGATTCCGGCACAAGTGATTCCCGCGACATCAAGATGTTTTACTGGTGGAATATCCCCGCCGGAATCAACCCAAACGACTGGGCGGTTTTTGTGCACTTTGTCGCGGACGGCACGGTTCTGTTTCAAGACGATCATGTGTGGCTGGCGGATATGCCACGATCGTTTATCGATTCGCCGCCGGGGAACGGCACTCTACCGGCGATACGAAAAGTGAACATTCCGGAAAGCATCGACAAAGACTCCATTGCAATCCATATCGGATTATATCATCGACTTACTGGCAAACGTATTTCCGTGAAATCGTCCACGCCTACCCTGCGAAATGCCATTGTAATTGGATATGCCGGCCAAACTTCAGTAAATGATTGACTAGGTTCCAGCCAAACAGATTAACTCACACGCCACCGATGAACATTTTCCGAAGATTGATAACAAGTATCGCTTATGCATTGTGTGCCGGATTCGTGTTTCTTGCCAATGAGACATGGTGGATCCGGCATACGGCCATCACGTCCGGATTTTCCTATTCACAATTCGTTGATACTCACCTGTTCAAGCTCGCATGGAAAGCATGCATTTTCATGCTTCTTCTGCAAATACTCCTGGGATTGATTATCCGTTACATCTTGAAACGCCCCAATGAATGGAATGACATTCAACGGGTATTTCAGCCACTTGCCGGGGGTGGCATCATCGCTCTCATCAGCCTGAACTTTCCGGTGGCGGCGCTTGATGCTGTTGCCGGCATCCTGCTCCCCGTTACGGCATTTCTTTGCTTTGTGCGAATAATCGGTTTGTTCACTGAATCATGCCCTGCATTACGTTTTCCAAACTGTTCATCACGGCAGGTCGGCTGGCTGATCGTTGGCCTGGCATTGGCTGTTCATTTTATTCCATGGTGGAATGTCACCACCCGCATCATCGACAACAGCCGTGATTACCTTCTCACCGGAGATCAACCTGCCTATTTATACATGGCGGACAGTCTTGTGCATGACCGCGATTTGGATGTCTCCAACAACAACTTGCCTGCTCATGTGTACCATCGGGAAGATGGACGTCACGCCGGCGGCGTGGAACGTCACAACCGCGACTTGATATCAGGAACACCGGCATATCAATCGCGCGCCGAAGCTTTCGGCGAAGCATCTTATTCCACTCATCGGCCGGGAACCTCGCTACTCATTGCACCGCTGTATTTTGTCGGAACAATGATGGGCGACTACCACCGCGCATTCGTGTGTATTCTGCTGATCGTCGTCACTGCTCTTTCCATACGCGAATTGTTCCTGGCCGCAGTGTTCATTACAAAAAGAATCTGGCCATGCTTTTGGATGTGCCTGGGGGTAACGGTTTCCATTCCGGTTGCCGTAATGTCGACCGCCATTTTTCCTGAAACCTTCATGTTTTTTATCGTAGCCCGACTGATTCGCCTGACCACCGAAAACAATCTGACCTGGTCGGAAAACCTGGAAATGGGACTTTGGCTCGCCTTGGCGCCCTGGCTTCAAGACAAGTATGTTTTGTGGGTTCTCCCTTTTACCGCAGTGCGGGTTTATTATCTCTGGCCCCGGTGGAAAACCCTCGTATTACCCATGCTTCCCGTGGCGGCATCGGCCTTGCTGATGATGAACTTCAACCTTTTGTTGTTTGGACAAATCATGCCGAAAAACACGTTGGGAAGATTTCTCTCATTCAGGGAGGCGATACTAACCGGTTTGCCGGGTATCTGGTTTGACTGGGGGTTCGGCTTGTTGATGCTTGCGCCGATCGGCCTGCTCGCGCTGGCAGGATTTTCCGTCTGGTGGAAAAGTGACACACAATCAGACTCCTCGCGCGCAACATTGATTGCATGCCTGTTAACATTGACTGCCGGAGTCTTCATATTCGGCACATGGTGGTGCTGGTGGGGAGGTTTCGCGCCTCCCAATCGTTTCATGTTGACGTTATATCCCGTTATTTGTGTTCTGGCCATGGTCGCCACCGTTTACGCGCATGGCAACAGTCGCCATATTGCCATTGCACTTTGGGTCTTGTCTGTCGCATTGGGCATTGATGCCTTGTTGCATCCTGAACTGTGGTACACCAGCGTGCTTCCTTCTGCCAAGGTTGCGGCATGGGTGGGATGGGATGCTTTTTCAGTGCGATTTCCCCCCATGTATCCAGGTCGGTTTGAGGAAAACTATCGCGGCTTTATGATTGTTGCGGCAGGTGCATGGACCGCCATCATGCTCGTCCGCAATTTGCGCGTGGCAAATAAGCTGAAGTCCGAAACTCGATTATACATTCCGGCGCTGTTGTTTCTTATTCTCGCCGGACTTCCAATCACAAACCGCGCTGTTCCACCATTGGAGGCGACAGATATACCGAGCCGTGTTGGTATAATCCGAAACGCCCAGATTACATCGGGCGGTGATGGGACCTTTATGCTCGAATACGATTATTTCTACCGGAAATTGCATGGCGCGCTGGCCATGGGCATTCATTACCTGGATGAGAAAGGCAATGTTATCGGCCAGGGCGACTTCGACTTAAATGATTATCGCAACGACTGGATACAGGAATCAAAAGATAACCGCGATCGCTGGTCGCAAACGCACCAGATAAACATACGCCGCGATCTTGCGCCGCCGCAAGGAACGACCGCCATTCGCATTCGGACGTACAATCCCGCACTGGCTGAACCACATCGCAATCAGCGGCGAGGCAAACAGGACATTATACCTTTGCCAATTTAGCCCGGATATTACGCCGGACACTACTCGACCATCAGAGCCGCCGGTAATTCCACATGCCCGCGCTTGAACGGAACATCTGCTCGGCGAATGCGCAATTTGGCATGTGGTGGATTCGCTTCGTATAATCCCATTTGCATGGAATACCGGCCCGCTTCCGCATCAGCAGGAACAGGAAAAGAACGATGTTCACGGACATGATGACGATCCACATACTCGTACCGGCGATCATCAATAAACGCCCGATCCCCTTGAAATCTTACTACGCCTTCCCCGTCCCGGACATGGACAAAAATGGCCAGGCGACCGGCATCCACATGATCCGGAATATGCCACAACGTTTCGTAATCAAATGAACCGCCGCGCCGCACCGTGGTGTCGGTCACATCCAATCCGATCAACCGTATTCCCGATTCAAACAAGGCATTCAAAACAATTTCCGGAGAAGTCGCTTTCCTTATTTTAGTATCCAACAGTGAAACCTGTTCCTGATTCCGCCTCAAAACCGCCAAATCGCGTTCAGCGCGCATCACCGCCAGCGAAGAAGGCCATACCATCCCCGCGTACTTTAATAATAACTCCGCCTCATCCGCGTGCCCATCTCGAATTGCCTGTTCGGCATTCTCGGCAACCGATTCCACCCATGCGAAGTCGGGATCAATCATGACGGAATAACCCAGCCAACGCAAAGGCGACCGGGAGGACATGAGCGCAACCGGCTCTTTCACAACAAACACGACCCATACGTCCACGGTATGCGCCTCAAATGGGATGTTCATTCGTGAAAGCAATTCCTGCGATGCCATTGATTCTTCCTGACGCAACACCAACGCGACGTTTCCGTTAAACAGCAGGCGGCTGGATATCCGTCGCGGTTCACGTCGGAACGCCAGCTCATCCAATACCAACTTGAGTTGTGCCAGACCTTCAACATACAATCGATTGGCTTCCCAGCGGTCAGAATAAACACTTTCAATGTCATAAGCGGATAGGAAATCAGCCAGTTGGGCTATATTGCCGTGATTCACCTCATCGGGGCTTTTTTGTTTTTCAAACAGTTGAATCTCGTGAATCCGCATTTGCCGATCTGATTCTTCTTCGCCAAATTCCAATCGCATGGCAACGATGGGACCGGTATCGATTCGGAACTCCTGACGATAATGTGTTCCACGCGGATAAGGTCGCGGACCGGACCAAAACCAAACCGTAAAAGGATAGTCGGCTAAAGCTCTCCATCGCGTATCGCCGGATGCCTTTACCAATATCCGGACCCTTGAAGGTCGGCTCTGATCTTCGGTGGTGAATCGGATTCCGTGAATGACGCCCGGTTGTTCAAAGGAAATTTCCACAGCCCGGTTATTGCGATAGCGATTATTAACCCAGTAAGTGCCAAGGTTATTATCGCCAACAATTTCGGAAATGTTTTCACCGGACGATGGATCGTGAATCGAGAATCCTTCAACAAGTGGAATCATTTTATCGGACGCAGGTTTTAAGCGATGCGTCAAATGGCAATCCGTCGCGCAGGTCATATATTCCGCAGAGCCTCCGGTTGCCTTGAGAAATTCGAGAATGTGACCGAGATGATTAAATATGACCGGTGATTCCACCAACTCGACGGCCCGGGAATACTCCGGCTGACGTTCATGAAACGGAAAATCAACAAACCGGAATTGTTCGTCGTAGTAAAAATTCAATCCATAACCGCGGGTCCTATGCGTATAGGTTCCATAAATGACATCTGTATCCAAACGTTCGAAACAATGACGCATTTCCTCAAATTCAGCGAACATGGTGTGTCGTGATTGATACCAACCGGCATAGACCGGAAGAATGCGTGCCTGATCAACCATCAAAAGCGTCAACAAGACCCAACCAGCAGTCCGGTGAACTTTGACATTCAATACATGGATTGCATGGGCGATCAGGACAGCCATGGCCGGCGCCAGGGGTAAAAAGTAACGACTGGGACCGATCCGTTCCGGCCGACTGGCGAAAAACCAAACCGCGACCAGAAAAAACACCCATGCGGCAAGATGATGAACGGCCAGATCATGGTTTTTCCGATCGCGGAATATGATAAATGCGGAATAAAGCACACATACCGCAACGAGAAGGCCAAGCGGAAGCGTCCAGAAAGCGTGATCCCCCAACAATGCGGAAAGCAATCCGGGAAAAAACCTGGATAATCCCTCCAAAAAACCACCGCCGGAGCGACGTCCCAGAAAAACAATGGTTTCCCAGCTGTTCTGGTAGTTCCACCACCAGAGGGGAAAACTTCCGGCAAAGAAAACCGCACCGGCGGCCAGGACATGACGGCGGAAGCAATTTCGTCCGACCATAATAAGTAGAAATAGTCCTGCGGCGAGAATCCCGGGAATAATCATCGGACTGGTCCACCACCCCAGCCCGGCGACAAGCCCCAGAAGACACCATTGCCAGAATGTGGAAGTACCTGGATTTTGCCGCTCCTTCAAGACAATGGAAATGGCGACCGCCATTACAGCGGCCTGAAAAAAAGTGATGGCCGCGTATCCGCCATATGACCAATTCATGAATTGCATGTAAACGGGAGGTCCGATGACGAGCAAAGCCATTGCGGCCAAACCGGAGGTCGGCGTTCGTGTACCCCTCCCCCAATAAAACAACACGGGCAGGATCAACATTCCGAAAACAGCCGTGCCCAGGTTGCAGGCAAAATTTTTATCGACGGGTAATCGATAAAACAATTTTGCCCCGACAATGGATTCCAGACTGCCCATGTAGGGCTGACCGTAATAAAATACCGGCCAGGATCTGCCTTCGGCGATGTGTTTGGTCATCAGGCATGGCACAGCGTGATCCATGCTGTAATTTCCGGAAAACCACAAGGCCCCCACCACCCGGAACATAATTCCCGAAAGTACAAGCACGACGGCCCAGCGCATCAATCCGGAGCGCAGTTTAGATGTATCCGCAGTATTCAAGGTCGGATTTGATAAAAGCGAATGCATGATCTGGAATTTCCGGAACTTTGAGTTTAGCGGTGTTGAAATTCCCGGCCCGGTATTCCGGCAGAATGATTTCACTTTCGGTTTGTCGCAACATTGCCGGTTCAAAGTCCACGCCGAGATAATCACAAACAGGGTCAAGAGTCGCGCGTGGATTGGCGACCAGGTTCTCAAATTTAATGATGCAGGCGGGACGGCCCATTGCTTGAACCGCTTTTAATACGCGTACCGAATAATGCCAGCGGTATGCCGCCTGCTCCCAGGTTTGGCCGGTGCGACGGACTTTGGACTCCACGCACGCTCGTCCATCGCGCATGATAAACACGACATTGAATTCGGGCACGGTTTCACACAAAAATCTGTTCAACACATCTGTGTAAGGCGTGTTCAAGGCATTGTGATCTTCAAGTCCAAACAACTGCTCGGTGGTCAGTTTATTGCCCCAAATCCTGCCGCGGTTTTTTTGAATTTCGTTCAGGCATCCATCGCGAAAGGCCTTGGTGCGATCGGAGAAAATATCCGATCCCTGATGCGCCATGGCATAGCCGAGAAGATGACTGCATCCGAACAGTTCCATGGCCATGGCGATGCGGGAATTTCCGGACAGGCAGGCGCCCAGCAGAGACGTGCCGCCCCGCCCCGCGCCAAGGGCAAGAAATGGATTTGGTTTACTCATTTGCGGTTCCCATTTGTTCGCCATGTTCCCGCGTTCTTTCAATCAGCTTCACATATAGTGCCGGATCGGGTTTATATTCTCCATCCTGAAAACGCCAGATCGTATCAAACCGATTGAGCATGGCTTGATCATGCGCAGGGTCTATACGATACCGGTTGATGTAATTCGGGAGAGGCACATCATACAGACGGCTCAAACCTCGAATAAACCAATGCGCCGCCTCCTCGCTATAAAGTAATCTTTGCGTGTGTTGCAGATAGTACATACCTTCCCGCTCGGCAATTTGTGTTCGTTCTTTCCACAAAGCTTTGGTTTTGGAGACTCCAGGTAAAATCGCGATAAATGCGACGAGAAGCAGAAGCCGACAGGCGCCCAGCCCAACAAATCTCCATGCCAGATACATTACGCCGAGCAACACGAGTGTATGCAGGAAAAAAACGGCTCGGTACCAAGTTCCCGGCTCATTAACGGTCATTAAAATCGCCCGCGATACCGGGAATATAGCGGCCAAATTCAGCAGGATAACCGCGACTAAAAAACTGGATGCCAGTATTCCGGGGCGACCGCCCTTGCGAATCGCCAGCAAACCTATTCCGCCTGCCATCGCATAAAAAAAGTATCCCAGATAATTCGACCCGAACTGATAAGGAAATACTTTCAAAAAATGCAAATATTCCAGGAACGTCAAATAGGACTGCTTAACGGTCACATCGGTTCCTACCATCCAATACCGGTACAAGGCGTAACCCACGATCAATGAGCCGCAGATGACAACGCCACGCCAATCACGACGGACAAGAAACAAGCCGCCAAACATTATGGGAAGGGTCAACGCATAAAACTCCTTGGCCAATGCGGAAAGTATTGTCAAAACGATAAAAAGCACATACCAGGCGACGGCGCTTACACCTTTCACACGCGAAAATTTCAGGAAAGCAATCAATGCCCATAACGCCAAAAGGAACCCCTCCACATAGTGGCGGGTGGTTGGATATTGAATGACTACCGACGTCGAAGGCATCATCATCCATACTATAGGGATCAATATTGCCAGAGCCGGGTCTCGTGCATACCGGAACACAAGATGATGCAAGGTCAGCATCACCAACAACATGGAGACTAAATTGTGCGCGTTAGCTGTCCACCACGAAAAATGAGGGATGCGACCATCGATCCAATAGGAAAGCATCTGAACAGGTACTACATTGTTCCCCCGTCCAAACGAAAGGACATAACGTGGATTAGTAAAAAGATGCAGGGGATTGGCCGGTTCAATCGCTTTCAGATACAGAGCAGGATCATCTTCATACCACCAGCGATCCATCAATTCGAGATATGACTCGAAGTAAACCACTCCGGCCAGTACAACCAGCAAAGCACCTATCCACTTTCTGGAAAAAATCGCCGCTATACGTGACTTTACATTCAAGGTGAGGTCACATCGGTTTGCGGGCTATCAGACAGTGACCGGCCGCCACTTCGGTCATGGCTTCGGCGGACAACCGGTGGATGAAGGGAATTTCCTTTTGGTAGAAGGTCTCGAATTGCGGTAATTGAAAAATATCCTTCACTTTAAGGTTTTCAAAGGTGCGGCGTTCGACTTCAGGCAGTCCTTTGATATAAGAAAACAGCATCCATCGAATGGATTGAATAGGATGCAGGGAAAGCGGTACGTAAACTTCGTCGATGTCCAGCATGGGGAAAAGATTCTTCATTCCCTCCGCCGTCATATTATAATAGTGGTGCGGATATCCATGTAATGGTTGCATGAATGGCACGGAACAGAACATTACGCCGCCCGGTTTTAATACACGACTCATTTCCGCCGCGCTTAGAAATGGATCCTTCACATGTTCCAGCACCGCCACACTGATCACGCCATCGAGGGAGTTGTCCGCGAACGGAAGCTTTTCCGCCACGCCAAGCACATCCGTCGACGAATATTTGACGATCTCGTAATTGATCACATTGGGATAACAGACTTTTCGCAATCCAGCGCCGCAATCGAGGAAAAGCTGGTCCGGATGGGCAGTGATAATGTCGATGATCCGCTGATCATAGTCCCAACTTGAAATATTGTCAGTGTGATCGATGGAAAAGGTGGTCTTGAAATCCTCGGCGAGGAAGTCAACCATCCCATTTTCTATTGGATATGTGCGACCGGAACTCGTCGCCTGCAGAACATCACCGTCAACGATCAGCGGTTCGCCGGACTCGGGACAGCGAAGCAAATCACGATAAAGCAGGAACTTGGCCGCCCGGTCCGCCTCCCGATCGATTACCCGAATGGCTTCCTGCGTGGTATCACCATCAGCAAAAGTCACAACCGCGGTCAGTTCAGCGGAAGAGTTTTTCCCAAGCCATTCACCGATCATGCGTGTGCAAACGAACCCTTGGTGGCATGGGAACTGAAAACGAAGGAAGTATTCCACATCCGGGCGAGGTTCCAATTCTGCTTGAAACTCGCTACCGACAGCATCCCGTATAATCACCGACTTGACCGGTCGGATAGAGGCAACCCATCCCCTCACCCCTTTTTGGCGATCCCAAAGTTCCGGGGTGAGCGGATGGTTTAGCCTAATCAATTGAGATGGCTGTTTTCTAAACTTGCGCATCAGGCTGTGTACTTGACACCCAACCAACCGCAACCCATTCTGCAAAATAGCATTCATAAATCGGTACACATTACGAAACTATGACAATTCACGTCGTATTACTCAACTGGAATCAGGGCGAACCTGTTCGAACCCTGGTACAACGCCTGCTTTCGTGGACATCTCTGCCGTTACAGCCATGGATTGTGGATAATGCCTCCACCGATCAAGCGAGTCGATTATTACCTTCGGATTTTCCGCAAGTTAATCATTTTCGCAATGAATTTAATCTGGGATACGCTGGAGGTATCAACACAGCGCTGACTGCCATCAAAGAAGTCGCCGAACCGAACGACCTCATTCTTCTCTTGAATAACGACATCCAGATTGTTGAGGAAACGTTGACGGTATTGCAGGATTGCCTCGCCCAACATCCGGATGCCGGCATGATCGGACCCGTTCTTTTGGAAGGATCATCCGAAAATCCCGGAAAATCCTGGGGAGGACGCAACATTGGCGATCACATTTATACCCGCATCAGCAAGCCCCCCTCGTTCATCCCAGAAGACGGTTGCATTCCGGTCGATTATGTACCCGGTACAATCTTGCTTTTCAGGAAATCGCTACTCGACCTTATCGGATTGCTGGACGAGGATTTCTTTTTCAGCGGTGAAATTGCCGACTATGCGTTACGAGCCAGAAAAGCCGGTCAGATTTGCCTGGTTTGCACAGGCGTGGAAGTGGCTCATCATGCCCATGACGAACACGGACATCGTGGCACACTTTATTTATATTATTCGCTTCGCAACCGATTTTTGTACATTCGCAAACATGCGGCAAATCACAAGTGGTTGTTCATAAAATGGTCCGTGCTGGGGTTGGGCATGGCGGCTCGTCAACTGCTGGGTGGGAATTTGTCGGGAATTCGCGCCGTTATGCTGGCATTAACCGACGGGTGGCGAAATAAATTTGGCAATCGCAATGAACTCTTCACACGTTGAAATAACCATCGTCATCCCAAACTGGAATGGACATAAATGGCTTCCGGATTGCCTGGATGCACTGCAACGCCAAACCTTCCGCAATTTCAGAACTGTGATTATCGACAATGGCTCTGTGGATGGCTCTGTGGAATGGGTCAAACAACATCATCCCGGCATTCGGTTAATGGAACTTGGTGAAAACACGGGATTTGCCCATGCCGTAAATATTGGCATTCAATCAGCCGATTCGCCGTATGTTGCCCTGCTTAACACCGACACCGAGGCTGATCCGGCATGGCTGGATAATCTTTATCGCGCATTGCGAGATTCCGACGAGTCCGTTGGTGCGGTATGCGGTAAAATGCTGATGAAAAGTCGGCCCGACCGAATCGAAAACGCGGGCGACACCTTGTCATGGCAATTTGCCGCGGAAAAGCGTGGATACAACCAACCCGCTCACTTATACAATCAGGCAGAGGAAGTTTTTTCCTGCTGTGCCGGAGCCGCGTTGTACCGGAAATCCTTTTTGGATAAGACCTCTGGTTTTGACCGCAACTTTTTTGCCTACCTGGAGGACATCGATCTCGGCTTGCGCGGCCGGTTAATGGGCTACCGATACAAATATGAACCTTCGGCGATCGTTTTGCATCAGGGACACGGCAGTGGTATGCCATCTGCGTGGTACGTTCGATTGACTACAGCCAACCGATTACGACTGTTGTTTAAAAATACTCCCGGACATCTGATTTTGAGGCGATTTCACTCGATCCTTTACGGTCAATGGTACTTTCTGGTGTGCCAACGTCGCCCCATCGCGACCTTGTCGGGGTATCTGGACTTTATAATGGCCATGCCCCAAGTTCTACGGCAACGACGAGTTATCCGCGCTTCATCCAAAATTTCATCGGATGAAATTGACGCATTGTTACTACCGAAAATGTGTCAACCCGGCTTGTTCAAGGCTATTATCAATCGTATAATCAGGAAAGCGACCCCGTGAATCGAATTCTGTTTTTAAGCACAGCCCCGCCGCCTGCCCTGGATGGAACCGACGCCATGTTTCAGGACATCCAGCTATTAATCGACCGGTTTGGCGGCTTGCTCATGAGCATATACCCTTTGCGCACGCCTTCCCGTTTTGTTCCGCATTGGTTGATGGGCTTGCACAACGCTTCGGCGCTCAAATCAGCAATGAAGCATGCATCATTGATTCACGTGTTCAGCGCAACGCTCAAACCGCTTCCATGCATTCGCAACTTCAAGGGACCGATCATATACACCGTGACGGCCTCCACGGGAGAACATATCACAAGCTCATGGTTTAACCGCCACCGGGTCACTGTGGTTGTAAATAATGCTCATGATGCGGAACGTTTAAGAAATAAAGGGGTTAATCAAGTCGCCATGATTCTACCGGGGATGGCGTTGTCCCACCTTACCTACACGCCGGTTGAAATAAATCCATTTAAACTTATGGTCGGTTCCGCTCCTTGGACAAAAGCGCAATTCAAAACCAAGGGCATTGACGCTTTGTTGTCGGCGGTGCAGGAAATTCCGGAACTGAATCTGGTATTGCTGTGGCGGAAGTGGTGGTATGACGAAATAGTCAACAAAGTTAAAAGCCTTGGACTGGAGTCGCGGGTTGAAATTTTCAACGAATGGAAAAATGTAAATGAAGTGCTGGCCGGCTGTCATGCCGCAACCGTATTGGCCGAACATAACCGCCTCGTCAAAGCCTGGCCGCATTCCGCGATTGAATCATTGGCGGCGGGCAAACCAGCGCTGTTGAGCCGCGTCATTCCCATGGCTGAATTTGTGGAGAAGAATCGAGCCGGCGCCGTCGTAAATTCATTGGACCCTCGCGATGTTATTTTGGGCATTCGCGAATTGATGAGGGATTATGATAGTATGAACGGTTCTCGCCTTCAAACAATGGCCGCAACGCACTTTGATGCTTCCGCCATGCTAACCGCTTACGATCAGCTTTACGGCAAAGTCGGCACTTAGTCGCCGATGCGTGGGGTTGTCGCACCGTTCCAACCCCATTGTTGTGCCCACGCAATGACTTGCCCATTCACGGTGCGCACATACCATCGGGCGGTTTGGCGATCAAGCACGGCGAGATCGGCGCGTCCATCGCCATTGTAATCACCGGCGACCGGCAAAGCTCCATTCCAACCCCATTGAATTTTCCAGCCGATCAGGTTTCCGCTTGCGCCCAAGATGTACCACGTTCCATCAGTTGCATTAAATACGGCGAGATCCGAACGACCATCGCCATTGTAATCGCCGGGGACAGTGATGGCACCCGACCATCCCCATTGCCGACGCCAAAGGATAACTTGATTTTGAACGGTTTTCGCGTACCAGAAACCTCCGATAGTATCGAATACGGCCAGATCATGGGAGCCGTTGCCGTTGTAATCACCCGGAACAGGTTTTGCCCCGCTCCAACCCCATTGATTTTTCCATGTGATAACCGGACCCGAAACATTCTTGATGTACCAGTATGCTCCCACCGCATCGAATACGGCCTGATCCCAGCGCCCATCGCCATTGTAGTCACCGGGAACCAGCCTGGCGGTACTCCACCCCCACTGATTGTTCACGGATATCGCATTTCCATGAACATTTTTCATATACCAGTTTCCTGTCGGAATTTCGAATACAGATAGATCCCAACGTCCATCGCCGTTATAATCGCCGGGCACCGGAACGGTGACGGAATACCCCCATTGCTCCGCCCAGCTTATGATCGGCCCGTTTATGCTTCGGGTGTACCAACGTCCTAATTGGTTGTCATAAGCGACCAGATCGCTACGTCCATTTCCGCTGTAATCATTATAAACCGATTTTGTTACTGATTGACCTGGATCATGCATCATCCAGTTCAGCGCAATGTTTCCCCAAGCGCCTTGATAACCATCCACGGCAATCATGTACTCGACGCCCGACTGGGCAAAGAATGCCACACGGCTTTGTTTGTTCGGGATATCATCGTCGCCCGATACAATTCGAGTTAACTGGGTTAAAGATACTCCGGTATAAACCGCCAACAAGGTGTCGAACGTGCTGCCGAATGTGGTGAAAGTGACAAGTCCGTTTGAAGGAGCCGTCCATCTCCACCAAACGGAATTGAAACCGGTTTGATCATCGTGATTCGGTTCAGCCGGCTCACGGGTGGCAATGTCATTACGACCCAGCGCCTGACCAAATGTGCCGTTGATAGGTGTTGCATTGGCAAAATGATCATTCACAATCGGCGCGGAAGGGGCAATCCATCGCTGAACCAATGGAAATGAAAGATCAAAGCGCCCGAACTCATCGTATCCATTCATATTATTGCAAGACGCGGTGCCACCCCAGAGTTGCCCGATCACTTGGCGCGATGCATTCAACAAAGGTGCGCCACTACCACCGGCTTCGGTACTGCCGGAATTCCATATCACCCGCCAGAAACTTCCCGCCAGGGAATTGATGGCCCCATAGCTTATTCGCTTGAAGCTGTTGTCGGGATGGTGAATTGAGCGAACCGGATTCCCGATACCGGGAGGCGATGAATTCCATCCGGCATACGTTACTCCGCCGGGACTGTTCTGGCGCAGTCTCAACAATGCAAAATCCGAGCCGGCGGAACGACTGCGCGCCGCCAACAACACCGCACCACCACCGGTTCGAGGTACGCTGGCTAAATTCGGCACAGACCCGCCGCATGCGGTGGTTGTATAGAACCAATAAAACTCCGTGGCATCGGCTTGCGTTTGACTGGAAATACAATGTTGAGCCGTGAGAAAGTAATCAACAAAGTTATTAAGATTGTTGTTCATCAAAATTCCCGTACACCAAATGAGACTTGATGCCGTAATGGATCCAATGCCTGCTACGCCAGCCGCGGTAGAACGCCACGCGGAATCAGCGCAGTTGACATCGTTGTGACACGGACCGAGCTTGGCAACGGCCCAGGTTTCCACAGGTTCATAAACATGACCAATATCTCCCAGGGAAAATTGCACGGTATCGAGGGGCACGCCGGAGGGAACCACGCATTGCAGATACACCACTTCAGAGAACAACGATTCAGTCCAGAGCATGGAATTTTTATCCAAATCCCGTGCGAAATAAGGTCCGACCACCTCGCCGGGATTCAAAGCATTTACCGCCTGGAGATAAACGCCTGACGGCAATGTTGCAGACACCACCTGTATACGCAAGGCTTCGGCGCCACCCGATTGCAGTGCAATGGTGAACACTCGATTACCGTCGGCAGAGATTTGCCACTGACTTTCAGGGTATCCGGACAGTCGTATCGGTGCAGGCAATGGTCTTCGCACACCAATTTGAAACCCACCCTTTTCCTGATTCTTATGCTTGATTTCACGCCAATCCGGTGCAGGAAGATAAATCCAGTCCGCAACACGGATTGAATCCTGCCGGGAAACTTTGCCGGATGACGCCTGATGTTTGGACGTCCGCATGGCTTGCGCAGGTTTCCTTGCCTCGCCCAGTTCAGGAAATTTGGACGCCTGCGTTATTTCCGGAAGAGTGAATCCCAGAGACAAAACGACACAACCCATTGCGAAATAAGTACCTTTGCCAGCCATACTACAAAGATACCCCGTTTTTGAGTATTTGCGAAGACCGGCAAGTAAATCTTTTTATTTTTGATCGGAGTTCTCGCCAGGCGCTTCGAGGCCTTCAATGTTTTTTTGGGCGGTAATAATATCTCTTAACCGGTCGTAAGGACTGCTTGGTTCCGCGCGCCCGGTAATTTTGCACCAGGTTTTCAGCAACCGACGGCTCCATTTGTATGTTGCGGAATCTGCCAGCACGTTGGCGCAGTGCTCCAGATCACGGTTCCAGGCAAGGATGTCCCTCTTAAAAACCCGTACAAATTCGATTTCGGACTCCAAATGCGCATTCCGGATAACCAGATTGTTTTTTTCATTAAGTAAAGTCAGGTATTGTTTTTCAAAGGACTTCAATGCCATCAGTCCGCCGTTTGAGATTTTCCACGGGGTCTTCCAAGTCAGTGCTGTCCCATCCAAAATGGCAAGATGCAACTCCTTCTGCCGGCTATTCAGGACATCGATGGTACTATCCACCCGCACTTGCTCTCGCTGAAGATTGGAGTCGATCCATGATTGAATGGTGGACTTATCCGGCACACACAAGCCACTTACTCCGTTACGATTGAAAAACTCCAGCATGCGTGTCAATTCGGCTTCCGGCTCCCGCAGAACATTTTCATAGTGAAGAATAATTCTGGGACAATCCCGGGTGTTCCAAAAGGCGGCGCCGGTGTAACATTCCCACAAGCCGAGTCCGGTATGAATTGAGCAATCGCCACGGCTTTCCAATGAATGGGCAACCTGAAGCGGATCACGCACCACCAGGACACAGACCGGATTCTCGACCAGTTTGCGCCAGCATGGCAGGGTAAGACAGATGCGAGGATCCTTTACGAACCATGGTTGATTCAGATTATAATCTTCCACCATGGACCCCAACACTTCGCGCACACGTTCCAATGGAGTATTTTCAAACTGCAACGGTCTGTATTCTGAAACCCGATGCCATTCCAACTTATAATCCGCCAAAAGCAGGTCATTTCCTGTAATTACATCCCATCGCTCCCAGTAACCTTTAGGATTAGCCTTCTCGGCGGGTAGTTGCTTGTCCTCCGGACCGAAATATGCGCCCATCTTGACAAGTAAACCGGACAAAGCCGAAGTGCCGGACCGATGCATCCCCACGACAAATATATTACCGGTGTGTGAAGACATCTGAATCCAGAATGTATGTTGCGAGTTTCATGATAAAATCAGCGGGGTTTGTTTGCATGGAATTTCCGGACTATATGCCGGAACAAACCCGATCGCATGTACAACCAAATGCCCGCTTTTCCAAATACATGCAGAAAAAGCATTTTAGCCACAAACTTTAAATTTGGTCCACCGCCAAACAATCCGAACGGCAACACCCTGAATATCATATCCTGGCGAAGTATCCGCCAGATGGAATGACCGCGAATATCGTGATCGGCCGTGGTTATTTTTTTCCCGCATTCGTTGTTCATGATCGCAACCAGTAAACCGCGTGTTTCAGATAATGATAAGCGCGAAGCCCGGGCAGAAAACGCAATTGCCAGACCGGGCGATTCCACAAACGACGCAACGCTTTTTTGGCCATGGATGACGGCGGGCGACTTGCCGCAAAATCATCAAGGTGATGGATACGGGTCAATATTTCCACGTCGCGCGTACGCGGATACGCAATGTGATTTACGGTAAGGACATTCAGCCAGGGCTTCATCTCCCGGGCATCATACCCCATTACGGACATGGCGGGACCATACCGGCGTGCGGCGGCGCGAATCCCTTCCTGCACGGGAGCGAAATAATCGCTCTGCGTTTTTTCATTTAGAGCGCAGGCATCGTTATCGGGGCGGAAAACCAATTCGAAGCCTCCCGCATCATTTGGCGAATAAGCCATCAACCCCGGATGGTTGGCCCGCGTTGTTTCCTCAAACAAATCCTGGGCATACAACAGCAGGCTACCAGTAAATCCAAATTTTTTATGATCGTGATAAAAACCTTCAAGTTGATTATCCGGAGCATACGGGAATGGATATCCGGCGGCGCAAACCAACAGATGCCCGTGAATGACCGGATGATCAGCACGATGACGGGTGGCCTGGTATAGAAATCGCTGGATGTTACCCAACCAGCCAATATCCACAACCGCGACTTTGCCGGACGAGAAAAAACCCTCGGATTCAAGATAACTCTGCAATGCTGAATTGGCTGGAAGAGACTGCTTTTTTATTTCCGCCTGAAAGTCCGCATCATGCTCCACCATGCGCTGAAAGCTCAAGCCGTTGCGAGGATTCCATCCATCATGCCAGTGACTTAGCGGTGTATCGACATCCAGGCCATGGCGTTTGAGAATCGGCAGGAAAGGTCCCGGCGTCAGATTGAAAACACGGCATACATCGCGAAAATCGCGGTTGGTGGCAGGAAGAAATGTGATACGTGCATTTTCATGAGACAGGCCCTCGTGCGCGCAGGCCGCACCGGCAAGAGCCATCCGGCTGACATAGAGGTAATGATCCTCCGGCAATTTCTTTCCGGCAAAAATTACCGGAGCAATGGTTTTCCATATTTCGCGCAGGATTTCACCTTCGCGGGAAAGGAAATATACCCGCTCGACACCTTCAGCCATCGCTCGTTCAGCAACATGATGTACAAATGCGCACAACAAAGGTCCGAAATATACGAACCCATGACGATACAAGTCGGAACGCGGAATATTTTCACTTTCCATCGGAAGCATGTACTGCTGAACCAATCGACCGCGCCAATAGGGACGTTTGACTGCGATTTCATGATAGGACTTGGCCAGCAATTTGCGGTGCATTTCTCCCACATCCTGCAATACCAAAGCGGAAATGCCTGCTTCACATGGGCGACTTCCGTCGGAAATTGGATTGTCGCCGACATGAAGCCAGCGGGCGGTATTCAAATCAAGCTTCTTGCGAATAAGCGGCCAGGCCGCACCCGAAGCTTTGGCCGCCATCGAGTCCGCCGAAGAAAACACTTCATCAATCAAGCCTTCCAATCCCGCCTTATCCAACAGTGCCTTGATATGCGTGGCGGGAAGATACATATCGCTGATGGCCAGTACACGCTTGCCTTGAGACTTCAGCCATATCAGCAAATCCTTAAAGGCAACACGGGCCAGAAGGAAATCGGATTCGATGGAAAGCTCGAAGTTCGTTACATCCTCAAGCATGCGGTCCTTTTTCTCCTGTCCAAAAATCAGGCCCAATACATCGGCCATGAACAAGGGATAACTGGCCTCATGATCAGGAAATTTGCGACCGGCGCGACGGCGATGCATGGCTTCCACCTTGTCACGCAAACGTTGGACTTTCTCCGGACGCCAATTTTCACCTGAAGCACGGGCAAGATTTGAGATGTAGCGGGCGGTCGCCATTTTAAGCAGGTCCGGATTGTGGATTCGCCGAATCAGCAATGTGTCAAAAACATCGAACGACACCACATCGAAATCACCCGCCATTTCACGGATTTTCGCGACCAATTGATCGATCTTATGATAAGTCGTCAATGTGCTCATGCACGGCTCCGACCAAAAAAGCGGATGAATTTTTCAACCAGTGGAAGCCAGCGTCCCCACCGCAAACGCCGCCTGACATCCACCAATTCGCGTTGCAGTTCCAAGATACGGTCAAGACCGGTTTGCGCGCGCGCGGCGGCCGACGGTGGCAAACCGGCCAGCATGTATTTGCGAATGACCAGCAAATCCTCTTCGCGCGCCTTGATTGCGCCCTGCTTCAAAGTGTTTGCGCCGTGAATGCGATACTTAAGAAGCTTCTCCCCGTGGAGGAAGTTGCATTTGCCCGGGAAAGCCAACAGCAAGCGGAAGATATAGTCGTAATCATGCAAATACCGCAACGACGCAAAATCACCAGTGGTTTGGGCGGCATGAGCGGTCATAAAAAGATTGGAGGTGGTTATCATCAGATTGCCACGCAGAAAACCTGCGTATAAATCGCCCGTTTTCAGAAAATGATTTACGTTTCGGGCATTCCAGACATGCCAATAGTGCGTTCCCTCGGGAATCAGGTTGCCGGCATCATCAATTGGCTCAACCGCGGTGAAAACCGCTTCGGCGCCTTCTTTCGCCGCCGCAAGACAACGGGCCAGCCTTTCCGGATGATAAACATCATCGGAATTAAGAATTGAAATATAATCTCCGCGCGCCAGGGACATGCCTTTGTTCAGGGCATTGTAGGCATCCTGATTTTCCTGAAAGTGATAATGAATACGGGAATCATCATATCCCTTGATAACCGCCGCCGTGCCATCGGTGGAACCGTCGTCCACAATGACCAGTTCAAAATCCTTGAGTGTCTGGTTCAACACACCTTCGATGGCGGGGCCGACAAACCGTTCATGGTTGTAGGCGGGCATCACGATGGATATCAGAGGTTTCTGCATGTTTATGCGTTTACCGGAAGAAAGGTGGATTCGCAATCATTTAGAGGCACTCCGGGCAAACACGCAAAAGGATGGACCCGCGGGATGCGCCACATCTTCACAGCCGACATGAATTTCAGTTTTACCAAAATGTCGCAGGGCGGCCAGGATATCTTCCCGCCTCATCCAGCGACTGTAAGGCGTGTCTCCGCCGAGGTGTAATGGATTCCATACGGAAGCGCCATACGATCGATGCACGACACGGGCCTGAAAGCCACCCCACGCCATTTCTTTCTCCGCACCAAAGCGATGACGGTGCGCAGAATTGCTTTTGATCAATGCATCGTCATAATAGTGCGTCCAAAAATAAACGGCATCCGCGCGGGTGCAAGCCAACCCGATCAGTTTTACCGGATCAGCCATATGGTACAGCACACCGCTGGCCAGACATAAATCGTGGCGATCGGTATGCCGGTCAAGATACTCGACGAAATCCGCGCATAAAAATCGGGCGCGGTTCAATTCAAGCAGTTCTTTGGCAATCAGGCATTTCATGAAGGATTGACCGTTGGATTCAATGGAAATTACGGATGACGCCCCCATCTGTATAACCTGCCGGGTGTGACTGCCCTCCATGGGCCCCAACTCGAGAACCGACTTGCCTTGCACCTCAAAATGTTCACCCAGCCAGCGAATACGCGGGTCATCCCAGAGCGCCTTGTTTCCGGCGGATACCTTCACCTGTGGAGGAAACGAAGCCACCCACTCACCCTTGAATAAATCGATGGCGTTTTGTTCCGCATCCGCGCCTTTGACGAATCGATTCAGCGAATTGCGATTTCGAGATGCCAACCAGGCGCTTAACAATTTTTCCTTAAACAATCCCATAAAATCCACACATTCCATGCAAGGATATTTTTACTTCATGCCCAGACATTGTACGATATGATGCCTTACGGCAATCCATAAGATAAACATGACACCTCCGGGACAATCCAAAAGCAACGCCATCGTGATGTTCGGCATGACACTGCTCATCGCTTTCTGCTTTGGTTCATCCCTCACGGCCTGGTTTCATGGCGATGATTTTGTCCACGTCGCACTTTTGTCGCAGGAGCGCGACGGTGTCATGTCCAACATCTGGAAAGGTTCACTGACGGGAAACGCCCCGGACCATAATTATCGGCCCATTGCCTACACGGCGTTTTACCTGTTGAACACCGGCGATTCCGCAATTTATTTGCGTTTGTTTGTGCTGGCACTGCACATGCTTACGACGTGCCTGCTGTTCCGCGTTTTGCAGGCCGATGGAATAGATCGCTTGCCCGCGGCGGGTGGTGCGTTGATATTTGCACTGCATCCCGGCGCTCAACCGACGGTCTTGTGGGTAAGCGCCCTTGGCGATGTGCTGACCACATTTTTCTGCATACTTGCCATCAGCATCTACCTTGAAAAGCCCCGCGGATTACTGCGTATTTCCACCCTGCTGTTGTGTTATGCCGGAGCGGCTTTGTCAAAGGAAACAGGATTTGTGCTTCCCGCCCTGTTAATGTTGTTTGCCTGGAAACGAAACGAGCTGTTCCGTGAATGGCGATCATGGCTTGCGTTTTTCGTATTCGGATTATTGATTCTGGTCATCCGCAGTCACTTGCTTGAAAATTTCGCCGCCGGCCCCAGAACCGGGCACTATTTCACACCTGGACTGCACACGTTATTATCGCTCGCCAAATATGCTTATGCTCTGCTCATTCCTTTTCCCTGGCATTGGACGTATGCTCATGCGTGGCTCGCCGGGTTTGGTTTGCTGGCTCCCGTTGGAATCATTATTCTGCTGGCGCGCAAGGGCATAATACGCGGAGGCATGCCACTCCTGGTTTCCGCGGGCATGATTGCGCTACCCCTCCTGCCCGTGATCAATGTATTTGCCAACTGGTACTTGTACATGCCGATGATCGGCATCGGATTTATTGCCGCGCACATACTTCACGCCCTGCCCCGCCGCGGGACAATGATCATCTCCTGCGTACTTGTTTCATGGTTTGGCATTACCGGCGTTTATAACTCGCTGAATTTTGTGCGGGCAGGAAATATGGAAAAGGCCTTGCTGGCTGAACTCGCACAAAAACCTGAAAATGAATTTATGGCGATAGGCATGCCTCGACAGTACCGTGGAGTTCCCATGATTACATTTTCCCATCATTTGGAGCTGGCGCTTGAACGTTACCACGGAACGACAAAGTCCATCGCCCTGCCCACACCCGCGGCCTATTCCTGTTTTGCGCATGAGGTCACATGGAATCAGACAAGCCCCGGCATCTTGGAACTGAAACTTCCGTCGGCTACCCTGGATTATTTCGACCTGTTCAAGGAACGGGGAGAACCCTGGCGCCCCTACATAAACGTGTTGAAGTCCAACCGCTGGGGATTTCCAGTATCGCTGGAACTTACCCTTCCCCGCACCCTTCCTTTATATATCTATCAAGGCGAAGGCCATGGCGAACGTTTTGTTCGAATCGAGGATAAGCGGATCGAATTATAGCCGGGGCACGCTTTTGTCTTGGCGAACCCCGGGCAAATCGCTATAAACGCGGCCTTTTTTAGAGAGGAAACAGGATCATGGCAGATTATAGCGCATCGGATTTACGCAAAGGCTTGAAAATTGAATTGGATGGCGTCCCCTTCGAAATCACGGAATTTCAGTTCGTGAAACCCGGCAAGGGAATGGCCATGTACAAATGTCGCATTCGCAACATGATCACCGGCGGCACCCAGGACCGCACTTTCCGCGAAGTGGAAAAAATCGGGAAGCCTGATATTTATTCCCGCGAACTTGTATATACATATAAGAGCGGTGACAATTACGTGTTCAGCGATCCTGACACGTACGAGGAAGTTGAAATTGCCGAAGACGCCATCGGTGACCGCAAATGGTTCCTGATTGAGGAAATGCATGTCAACATCCTGTTTTATAACGGCAAACCCATTGATTTTGATTTGCCGGTATTTATCGAAAAAGAAATTATCGAAACCGAACCCGGTTTCCGCGGCGATACCGCCAACAACGTGACCAAGCCGGCGACTCTGGACAATGGCTACGAAATTCAAGTGCCGATCTTCATCAATCAGGGCGATATTGTACGCGTCGACACCAGAACCGGCAAATACGCCGATCGGGTCAGTAGCGCCGGACGCAAGTAATCCATGACACCTCAAATCGAATCCCTTGCCGGGGATTCCACCCGGTTGGCCGCTTTGCGCCCGGCCCTGAAAATGCGAAGCAAGGCATTGCTGGGCGTCCGGTTGTTTTTCCAGTCTCGCGATTTTATCGAGGTGGAGACACCGACCCGGCTCAAATTCCCGGCGCTGGAAACGCACATTGATGCCGAACCGTCGGGTGAATACTACTTGCGTACGTCACCGGAATTGCACATGAAGCGGTTATTGGCCGCCGGGTATGAACGCATTTATCAAATCGGACCCTGCTTTCGCAAAGGCGAGCGCGGCGAGCGCCATCATCCCGAGTACACGATGCTGGAATGGTACCGTATCGATTCTGACTATATGGACATCTTGAAAGATACACATGGGCTTGTCGCCGAGCTTGCGCGTCGCGCCACCGGCGGAACCAGCCGAATCACCATTCAAGGCAGGAACGTAGATTTGGCCCGGGAATGGAAAGTCATAACTGTTTCGGAAGCGTTCAAGACATTTGCGGGATGGGATCCCGCCGAAAATTTTGACGAAGATCGCTTCAACCGGGATCTTGTGGAAAAAGTTGAACCGGCTTTGCCCCTGCATCAGCCGACCATTTTAAAGGATTACCCCATCGAAGCCGGCGCCTTCGCACGCAGTAAACCCGGAGCGCCACATCTTGCCGAACGGTGGGAACTTTACCTGGGCGGACTTGAAATCGCCAACGCCTATTCGGAATTGATTGATCCAATCGAACAGGAGTCACGTTTTCACAAAGCCGCAGAGGCACGAGCAGTTCTCGGAAAACCTGTTTATCCGATCGACGCACAATTCATCGAATGCATGAAAGCGGGCTTGCCTCCTTGCGCGGGAATCGCTCTGGGACTTGACCGATTGCTGATGGTTTTTGCCCAGGCGGCCAGTCTGGACGAAGTCATGGCATTCCGGGAATAAAGCTGAATGGCATTAACGCTGTAATGTCTCGATTGCCGAGACTTTTCCCTCGGAAAATTCAATGCGAATTCGCTCGTACTCGTTATCCCGGGCGACATCCACCCACACCCAGTCACTGGTCGTGCGATACCGTCCGGTATTGTCGCGGTATCGAATATTTGCATTTACTCGCTGGCGATCCGTCGTGGTTGTTTTGGCGGTATATGACCATACCTCAATGGTTCCGCCTTTGGTTTGCCTGGTGTAGACACGATTCGGCGAACCAAGCGCCATGGTTACCATCTCCGGTTCAAAACCGATATCGATCTGGCCTTTGCGGATCAACTCTTGAGCTTCCAGCGGAAAAGAACCGAACAATTCAGGATTCTGCTTAATTCGGGAGTCAGGCGATGCGCATCCTGAAACCACCAGCGTCAAAGCCAAAACCCAAATCCCCACCCGGCAAGAATCACGATTTAGTTTCATGACGCCAGCGTATCAGATTCATTAAAATATACAAGACGGACTCGATTTACAAACGACCGCGATGCCGGGCTTTGTCAAACATGGATTTGCGAGACGGCGGAGGTAGATTCGTGTCGATTGCCTCGGGTGGTTTGATTGAGGAAGATGGCATGGTCTTAACCGCATCAGCTTTGATCATCGGTTTCACTTGCCGGATACTCGAACCTTTGCCCGGAAACTGCCAATCCAGCCGCGTCAACAAAGCCTCGATGACAAAGACGGATAGGGCAAGAATAAGCAACCAGTCGCGAATTCCACGGCGTTCTCGGGTCATGGCGGCATTCCATACACCTTCCAGATCGAAACGAATCTGTCCACCGCTGGCAATCGCCATTTGTGTCAAGGCCGCCGGCATAGCCGGATCAAAACTCCATTCCGCGCCCAACATTCCGGCGATCGGTCCGAAGGGGATGACATGCCGCCCGGCCTGTATCACACCACTCATCGCGTCATCTCCGCTAATCCTCACTTCGGCTTCAAACACACCCGGCTTGATGCGTCGCCATGAATGTTTAACCGCATCCGGTCGTGAAGCCATAGTGGTAACCAATACCGGCGGACTCTCCGCCCAAACATCCAGCCACTCTTCATCATGATGCAATTCGAGCCGGATCGTCTCCCCCATCCGCTCCAACCGTAACCCCAATCCGTTGGGAGCGTCGTCGCGCAAGGACCATCGCGTCAAGGTTCGGATAAAATCGCCATAAGCATCCCATGACCGCACAGTGCGCGAATAGTCTCCGGCCAAGGGGAATGTAACCGCCGCGACTTTCCCGGCGCCTCGCGCCCACTGGGCCAGCAAAGGAGCCTCGTATTCGTCATCCGCCGTAAGACTGGTCGCCGCTCCCGGTCTCACATAACACAAATTATACCCGTCGACTTGAGCGGGCCAATTCATCATATCCGCGGCCATTTCAAACCAACCGGCTTGCGGAAGCAGTTTCACCGGTTCGTTCAAAAAAGCGGATCGGCTCAACGCCACGGTTTCCTGCGCAAACAACGCCGGCAAAGAATCGGCATCCGCATTGAAAAAGATTCGTCCCCCCGCCCGTGCGGCGATTTGCTTCAACAAATCGGCATCGGAATCTTTCTCGGTCCCCAGGGCAATGATGCTCAACGAGGCGCCGGCGGCTTTCATTTCGTCGATAAGCCGCTCATACCCCTCCGGGCGTTCGGAGTCGGCCGCGTCGGAAAATAAAATGATGTGACGTTGTCCCTGGCGTGCGCCTTTAATTTCATCCCAGCCGGCCTTCAATCCCACGTACACAAAGATGCCGCCACCTGCGCTTTGAATACGCCGCACCAAACCTAAAAGCCGCTGACGATTTTCACCCAGGGTGGTCAGAGGGACAATACGGTGCGGTTCGCTATCGACAGCGAACACGGTGACCGCATCCTGATCACCAAGCAGTTCGATGGCGCGGGCGGTTCCTTCATTGGCCAGATCCATTTTTGTTTTGCCGCCGCTTCCGGGCACTCCGGCCATCATGCTCCCCGAACGATCGAGCACGATGGCCATGGCGACGGCAAGACGCCTGTGCTCCTGCTTCAACTCCATGGAAACCGGCAGTAATTCATCGATCGGCGATTCAAAATATCCGCCGACGGCAAAGCTGTGCCTGCCGCCCACCATGATCAATCCGCCACCGGCTTCATGCACATAAAACGGCAGAGCGGCCAACGTGTCATTCGGCAATGCATAGGCGGGTACGTTGTTCAATATGACCGATGAAGCGCCGGCAAGATGGCCGGGATAAAACCGTGTGGCATTTTCAATCACATCCACGGTGACGCCGTGCCGTGTTAACGCATCGGCAATCGGATCGTTGGCATAAGCGGTAACGAGAACCACCCTTTGCCCGCCGCGCGCCTCCACCCATACCGCCTGTTGATTGTTTCCCGCCCATGCATCCCGCTCCGGTTCAATGACCACGCGGTATTCGACCGCGCGATAACCGGAGATGGAATCCGTCCACCGGGCCAGCGCCATTCCGTTTCGAAGGTGTACGGTTGTTCGGGCAATAGGCGCACCGTCGCGATAAAGGATGCAGGGAACCGCCGTGTCTTCGCCACCGGTAATGCGTGCTTCAACAAGGAACGGTTCATTGGGGCGCACCCGCATCGGGGCTTGAATGGCGCTGACGCGAAAATCCAGATCATCCGCCGGTTGCATGAAACGAACATCCAGGGGTACACCTTGTCCGGCCAGACGAATGGCGACATCGTCCAGCGGTTCGGTGGAGTAACCATCGGTAATCAGCAGTAATCGGGAAGATCGACGCGGGTCGAGTCGTGACAAGGTGAAGTGCAGGGCCGTTCCGATGCGGGTGGAATTCATGCGGCCACTCAACAAGGCGTGCTGTAGCGGATCACGCTCAATCACACCTTCGGCGAAATCAATATAACGCAATCGATCATGCCTTCCGCGCGATTGCTCCAACAAAGCATGCATTTCCGGAAGTCGCGGTTCAATCCATGGACTGGCCGATTCCGATCGATCCACCAGCACCCAGAGGTCAAGCCCCCGGCTTGTTCGATCCACGAATGGATTCATCCAGGCAAGCACAACCAAAGCAAACGCTATTACCCGCAAAGGTCGAAACAGCTTGGCGCCGGGAAACAACCACGCACACAGCAACCAGACCGGTATCAGCAGTAACGCCTCGGGATGTTGCAAATTCATCATGACTTACCGCCCCGGTTACGCGCGGCATGACCGGTAATCCATGATGCGATTATCGCGCCGCCCAAAAGAGCGAACCACAAGGGTATCAACATATCCCTGCGGCTGTTAGAAATACGCTGGGCCACCACCCAGCCATCCCCCGGCAATACTGTTCCGGCCTGCATGATATTCGCTTCGGCGGTGTCATCAAAATAAACTCCGGCGTCCATTACCACCAGATCATCGCGAACCACCTGCAAATAGCCAGGCCACGAAGGTGCGTATAAAACCGCCGGACCGTTTATGCTGTATACGCGCTTTTCACCGCGATTGTCCTCTATGACGGACGCCTTATGCCGAACAATGAATTTCTGGTGAGTGGTGATATTCTTCGCTTCGTAACCATCGATATTTTCCCGGATGGTTTCGATAAAGCGATTCATGCACAAAATAACTGCAGGAAGCCGGTCCGCATTTGATCGCGCCGGGTCAAAACACAAGATCAGTTGCCGGGAATCCGTGGTTTCGCGAAGCACCACCAAGGGATGACTACCCATCCAGACCAGCACCGTATCTTCCGCCATTCGTTCAAAACCCGGAACGACCCGGCCAAGAAATCCCGACCAATTCAAATCGCGCGTCAGCGAATGGTCCATGGCCATGATCATTCCGTAGTCGGCTTCTCCGTCGCCGGTATACAACCATATTCCATTGCCGCCGCGTACCGGAACGCTTCTTCCGGTAAAGGTCCACCACGAGAGCGAGGGATTGACATTGGTCCTCGAAGCATGTTCCGTGGCTGACATCACTTTTCCCGCCCAATCATCGATATGGCTGAATCCGGTCAGGTTGAAGGTAACGGGCTTCAAGACCGGGACGACAAAGTGAAACGTATCGTCGATGGGAAGCGCATCAGGATTGAGCACAAGCCTTCCCGAACGAACTCCCGGGGGAATCACACCCGAGATATGCATTATACGTCCCGGATGCAGGGTAATGGCTTCCGGTTTTGATTCATCCCGGCCATCGAATTCTATCTTGAACCAGCGGGTGGTCGGATTCCATCCGTGATGCAAAAGCGATGCTGTCCAGGTTTGCGCGCCTTCCTGATCGCGATCAAATCGAATTCCGGTGAATCCACTATTGGGAGTTGGATGACCAACGGAAACCGGCACAACATCCGGCGGAACCCTGACATCAACATGATCGGTCATGTAGATTACCGCTCCTTGCGGGCCGACCAGGTCCCGCGCCCTTCGCAGAGCCGGATTCGGGTCATGCCCTTCCCGATCCGGATGCCAGATGGATAATGCATTCACGGCATCGACTTTGGAGTCACCGCGGTATATTAATGGACGTGTGGAATCTGAACTGATCAGGTACCACTCGGTTCTTGCGGCGGCGCCATCCAGTTTTTTTATTATGCGTTCCGCCTCGCCAATTGCCCCGGCGCGAAAAGCCTCCATTGAGTAGGATTGATCGAATACCATGGCCACCGTTTGCATGGATTCCTGTTTCAGCCACACAGGATTTAGGGCGATCCATGCGATCAAAAGTACGGCAAGCAGTTGCCACCACATTTGCGCGGATTGACGCAATTGCGTCCAAACCGCGCCGCGGCGGTTTTCCTCGGCGAGCATATCAACAAGGAAAAGTGTCGATATTTCAATCCGGCGCGCTTTGCTTTGTAGAAAGTGAATGGCGAGTATGGCCGGTATGCCGAGTAGAAACCAGAATCCGGCGGGATTGGCAAATGTCAGGTCCATGCCTCAACCACTCCGCTGGTGATGGCTTCGCCTCGCAGAGCATCCGACAGGCTTCCATGAGCCGGAACCCTGGCCATGCGGGCATCATACCGCCGGGTGGCGTCCCGCCATGACGCAAAATGTCCGCGATATGCCGAGACATAGCGTTTGAGAATATCCGCATCCACCCGCTGGCGGCGGCCGCGACCGATTTCACAATCCAGCAATTCAACATTTCCGCGCCACGAGGGATTTTCCTCGTCAGCGCTATAAGGCGTGAGCATGGAAACCCGGCCGCGTGCGGCCGACAGGGCGCGCAATAAGGAATGCGGTGAGACGTCATACAAAAGATCAGAGATCAATATCCGAAGCGAACCGGACTGTAATGGCAGAGAAGTCACGTCGGGAGGCAGACCGTCGGTGGTGAATTCCGGTGGCACCAGCCTGCCCGCCAGCAGAACCTCGACTCCGTGATGGCGCCATTGATTACCGACAATGCCGTAAACCTTGACCGTGGCGCCGCTTCCCAGCCCGCTTTCCACGCAAAAAAACAATAATTCCAGCACCCGTGTGCGTTTTTCCTCATTCCAAATCATCGACCGCGATACGTCGAGGATCACGTCCACCTTGGGGCTTACCTCTTCGCGGTATAGCTTCATGATATAATGGCCGCTTCGGGCATAAGCCGCCCAGTCGATATAGCGAGGATCATCTCCAGGCAGGTATGGGCGATGGTCTTGAAAATCGATGGAACTTCCAATGCCCGCGCCGGACCAATTGCCAATGGCGCCCTGCCAGTTTTGTCGTTGGAGAGATAAGCGGGCATGCGCGGCGGATTTTCTGGCCTCGATCAACAGCCTCACCTGTTCCGGAGCATCCGGCCAGTCGACTTCGCGTCGTTTCCAGGCTCCTTGAAACACGTGCATTACGAATCCGATTTTTCAAGCGCAATAATGTCGCGCCAGGGCTTGGCCATTTTTATGACAATGATCAGCACACATATCGCCGTGATGACGGCGGTGGAAAGGATTTGATCGGAAGCTGTTTTCCGGGAGATGGACATGATCAACGTGCTCATGGGGAGAAAGCCTGAAAGGAAATTGAATCCGGAACGGGAAACTGCTTCGAACACCATTAAAACCATGGAAACAATAAATGTGATAAATAAAATGACAAGATAACCGCTCATATAATGAGCAGTGGCCGGGCGCACAACGGCTACTATTGCCAGGGGAAGGAAAAGCGTTCCCAGCAAAGAGGTCAGAAACAACACGATTCTATGCTCTCCCGGTCCGAATAGAATCACGGAGGTCGACCAGATCATCAAGACAATGGTCACGAATAAAAATCCGGAAGGCCAACCGGGATAAAACAATCGACGTATGAGGCGAACCACCCAGAAATGGCGGCGGGACGACCGGTACAGACTAGGAACGAGATGAAAGGGTTCGCAAAGCGAGTCGATGCATATTGGAATAATGAACAATAATCCGAGAAACACCAGCGGGGCGGATTTTTCAATTACCAGGACGATCATGTACAATCCGATAATCAACAAGGCAAGGATTCGCTTGCGTTTAGCATGATTTTCAGCGGGAGGCGCAATCAGGGACGCACCGTATTCGATGAAAAATAGCATGAGTAAAACAAGTCCGATCAATGTTGCAATCCATACAACCGGAGATGAACTGAAGTTGAGGCCTGATCGCGATAATCCGAAGAGGGCGATGGGGATAACGTAAAATGACATGGCCACGCCGCCGATTAAAAGGCCTCGAACAAGTTTTGATTTCCAACCGGAAAAACCGATTCCGGCGGAAATAAGCAACATACCCGTGACGACCATAAGCGACAGGGTGAGCAGATCGTCGGCGACATTGATCGCGCCCAGGAAGTAACGCAATACCAGATACGGCAGAACGGCCGTCACCAACAGCCATTGCTGGATAACCAGGGCCAGCCATTTTCCGAAAGCAATTTTCCAGCTCGACATGCGTGTGAGATAGAGCATTTCCAACGTATTGTTTTTCTGCTCTTCATGTATGCTCTGGAAAGCGCGAATGGGTATCACAAGCACAACCAACACCCCCAGGAGAAACCAGAACATGCCGTTGATAAACTCCATATCACCACCCGGCTTGTCCGACAGGACATAAATCATCATGCACATGAACATCACACCTTGAAGCGTGAGAAACATTCCCGTGAACAAACGGGATTTAAGCCCCTGCCGCAATTCCTTCACCACGATGGGATTCAACCAGTCCGCGCTCACATTCCGCCCCCCGCATTGCGATTGATTATATCGACAAACGCATCTTCCAGCCGCACTTTCTCGCGATGAAACTCGCATACTTCAAATCCGGCGGATTGCAGTCGCTGTAGTATCATGGATAAATGCGCACGCGAGCCGTCATCCATTCGGATACGCATACCGGAAGCGTCCTGTTCAAAGATGGAAATGCCGGGCTGACACGATACCCACTCGGCCAATTGCGCATAATTTGTTCCCGCCAGCTCGATGCGCACCATTACCGGCTCGCCTTCACGGGACTTCAGGCTTTCCGACGAGCCGTGATGAACAATTTTTCCCTTGCTGATAAAAAGCAATGAATCACACATCTGCTCCAACTCGGACAAGATATGAGAACTGATAAACAATGTTTTGCCCTGGTCAGCCAGCAGGCGGACAAGATTCTTGAATTCAATCCGGGCTTTGGGATCCAACCCCGCCGCCGGCTCATCCAGAACCAGGATTTCCGGATCGGGCAACAGGGTTCGCCCCAGGCACAGACGCTGACCCATTCCCTTGGACAATTTGTCAACGGGTCGATCGTGTATCGTGTTTAATTCGGTAAACTCCATCACTTCATCGATTCGACGATGTCGTTCCGCCCCGCGGAATCCGTAGGCGCGGGCAAAAAAGTCCATGTACTCCCGCACCGTCATAAACTGGTAAACGCCATACGAATCAGGCATCCAACCAACCATGTGCCGCACCATATCCGGATACTCGAGCGCATTGTGACCCTTGATATGAATGCTACCCGAATCAGGAAGCTCCAGCGTGACCATCATGCGCATGGTGGTGGTTTTGCCCGCGCCATTTTCACCGATGAATCCCACGACCTGACCGGATTGGATTTCAAACGAAACCCGATCCACCGCCGTCAGTGAACCAAATGCCTTGGTCAGTTCCTTTATAACGACGAGCGATTGCGTCATGGTTGAGCCATCTCCATCAAAGGCCCCATGACAAACGCCCGATCCTTTGTCCATCGAACGGAACGCAACGAAGGCAACAGCCGCGACTCCGGCCTGGCAACCTCGGCATAAAACATGGCGACCATTGATTCCGAACCGCCAACATTCATTCGCAAGAGTCCACCACCGGCATCCCGCAATTCCCGCCACCAATTCCTGAATTCCGCCGGCGGGATCGCTTTCAATTTCTTGCTTTCACCGGCATGAATGTTTTCAGCCATCCAATGCCGACCCTCCGCGTCCACAACATAGATTTTCTTCAAGGTATCTCCGATGGCGGAAAATATTTCCGGCTCGGATTCTTCATTATTACTGTTTGTCCAGATTTCCACACGGGCACGCGATGGCGTTGCCTTTCGGAATACCTGTCCCTGGATGGCCCGGCTGGTAAACCATGATCCATTTGCCACGCCTTCGATATTGAGTTTGAATTGCGGCTTAATACCTTTTGAATTGTCCGCTTGCACGGAATTCAACATGGTGTGCGAAGGGAGATTAAAGCGACGAGACAGCAAAACTCCGGTTCGACTGACCTGCTCCTGAACCGTTACCTCCAGCTGATCATGAGACAGCAGATGACTTACCACGAGCCGTTGGCCATATCCACCGAATCCATCGGAAAACATAATGAATATGGCAATCAGAAGGCCGGCCAGCATCGAAAGCGCCGGTGTGGTCCACAAGAGTTGGATATGCCGTTTGCGTCGGTGCGCAACAAACAAGTTTATCGGCCCGATTATAAACGCCACGGCAAAGGAGCTGATCAGCAATAAGGCTCGCGGTTGCCGTATTTCGGGGATATTCCGGCGCATGGGCCAGTTAACATTTGAATAGGAACTTTGCGCCAGATTGTTAAGGCTGGGCAGTGCGGCCATGGATTTTATCACCTCTTCGGCATTGATGACCTGGCGTTCCGTCATCGGAAACAGTTGCACCCTGCCCCATCCGTATTTCCAGCTTTGCGGCCATTCTCCAACTCCATTTTCGAGGTCGGCCGGTATTGCGGTGGCCGAAGGATTCGGCGCAAACAACATCAGGGTGCCGCCCAATGCAATCCATTGCTTGATAATATAACGGGGCTGGTGGCCGAGGGATTGCCACTCATCATGCTCCATCAGCATGATATCAAACGCCGAATAGGCGCGGATATCATCGGCAAAACTTTCCAGCGCCATGCGTGTGAATATAACGGCAACGGCTTGAGTCGACGTGCTGTTTTCCAGCGCGCCGATGTTTCGATTTGCCAATTTCGTGGAAATTCCGGCGAAGGTTCCAACCGCTGAACGATAACTTGATGAATGCCGGACCCGGCTATCCGGGCGCGCTTCCGGACCGCTGACATCAATCATAAACCGGGGATAAATATGCCGCCCGGCATGGCTGGGATGGATCGGCGCCATTAATTCAAAACGTCGTTCTTCGCGGGGTCCGACTTGAAACACTTGCGAATACGACATCGGCGTCGATTCATCGTACGTGCCGGTAGACTTGAACACAAAAAGCCATCGCCCTCCTTCATCGCGATCATTCTTGATGTGAATGCGCAATGGAAAATATCCGGTGGGCGGGAGAACATCGATCATGGAGCTTACTTCGATGGCGACTTTTTTCCCGTCTTCCATACGAACTTTTTGGCTCCAGGCCGAAGCCCTTCCGGTGGTTGGCAGGCTGAATATAAAAAGTATTCCGAGGCAGAGTGCGAACGGTCCCCGGAAATTATGCACGATGGTCGGATAGGAAATGTTCATCCGGCGACGGGTCTTTCGATAAGCACTGGTGGAAGCGCATCACGGTTGGGTGAAACTTCATCAAGAATCGCCTGGGCTACGGATGCTCCGGTCATGCCTTCAAGGCGGGCATGGTAATCCAGCACAATGCGATGTTGCAGAACTGAAACAGCCACGGCCTTCACATCTTCGTAGCTGGCATTGATGCGGCGATGCAACAACGCGCGGGCCTTGATCGCGGAGGCCATGCCGATGGCGGCGCGCGGGCTGGCTCCGAAGCGGACGGATGCGGAGGCTTTCGAGTTTCCGGGGTGTGAGGCATGCACCAGCCGGGCGATGTAATTGGCAACCACATCAGGCAGATAAATGCGATGGACCAGCGACATGAGGTTCAATAAATCGCCGGCTCCCAGTACTTGTTGAACGATTACTTCTTCGCCGGGTCGACGATTCATGACAATTTTTTCAAGGACTTCCGGCCCCGTGGACGAAATGACCAATTTGAATAAAAAACGATCGAGCTGGGCTTCGGGTAACGGGTATGTTCCCTCAAGTTCAATGGGGTTTTGGGTGGCCAGCACAAAAAAGGGATCGGGAAGCGAGTGTCGCTCGCCCATCGAGGTGACTTTTCGCTCCTGCATGGCTTCGAGAAGCGCAGACTGGGTTTTGGGAGATGCGCGGTTGATTTCGTCGGCGAGAATAAGATTCCCGAACAGCGGTCCTTTTTGAAAAACAAATTTCCGCTGGCCATCCATTTCCTGAAGAATGGGATTGCCTGTAATATCGCCGGGAAGAAGATCCGGCGTGAATTGGATGCGCCGGGCTTCCAGGCCCAGCATGCCGCCAAGCGCTTTCACCAATTCGGTTTTGCCGAGGCCGGGAAGACCTTCCAGCAGTATGTGCCCGCGAGCCAGCAATCCGATCAACACCATGTCGAGTAACTGCTCTTGACCAAAAAGGACCTGGTTCATTTCCTTGCGAACCGACTCCAGTTTACCGGAGGCGGATTGCACATCCGCTTCATTTAGTAAATCGCTCATGATGACCTCACTTAAAATAACGTTTGAGCACCTGCTGATCGGAGGGAAGTAAATCCTGTCGCCAAATTACTTCACCTTCACCACCAGGGGAAGCGGTCATTCCCGCCTCCCTGGCTCCTTGGTAAGCATCAGTATCCACATCATGCATTCCTTCGGCCAGCCCTATTATTTGTCCGAGGACGGCCTGGTCGAGGTTCGGATTTGAAATCGGGGTTGGAATGACGTCATTAAGGCGGGATTCCTCATCCTTCAGGGTCAGGGGAAGTGTGCCGGGGCCGCGATTGATACCGCCAGCCGATAATTGACCGGCCATTCCGGCATCAGCGAGGCACTGTTTGAGAAGATCGGACTGCTCCTGAAGGCGGGCTTCAATCTCCATCAGGTCGGCGGCGGAAAGTTGACGCAATTGCGCGAGGTCGATTTCCTTAAGAGCGGCCAACTGGTCGGCGTTGAGCGGGAGTTCCTGCAATCCCAGTTGTTCAAGCAATTCACGCCACATGTTCAACTGGGATTCGGGGAGCGACTGAATGCCTTGCTGTTTATGAGCATAAGCGGCGCTTAACATAGCCGCGGTTTTTTCCAAGGTCCGTTGCAAACGTTGGGAGTCGCGGCTCAATTGGTCGCGAACATGGCTGGTAGCTTCCATGGTGCCCTGTCGGAACCATTCTTGAGACGGTTTGTTGCGGAGGGTTTCGATCTGTTCCTCGACCTTATTTAACGCTTCCTCCTGCACCAGCTTCTGTTCACGCATCAATTCCGTAACATATTCCACAGCCTGCCATTCCGGCGGTTCGTGCCTGGTCGTAAAAACTTCCGAATCATCATGCATTACCGGAATTTTAAATGCCATGACCATCAACAGCAGGGACAACGAAACCGGTTTGAAAATGTTGATCCAGCTTATACGAACCGGATTGCAATGGTTGGGAGCCGGTGGCGCTTCCGGCCAGGGACATACCCTGGCATAAGCGGAAACCAATACGTTGTGCAGGCCATGCGTAATATCGAGGCGGGAAAATGCCGCGGAGAGATCAATATATTTTCGCCGGGCACGTATCGTGGAAACCGGGATGGCGATGAATAGTAAAAGTATCCACACACGAATCGACCAGGCAAGGTCCATATCCAGCGAACGCAAAATAAAGAATGTGAATGAAAAGAACAGGCTGATGATCACGAATAAGACGGAAAATTCCGCCCACCACCAGCCCGAATTGACCATCCGCCGCAGTCGAACAGCACGGGACATCCAAAATGTTTCAGGGTCGTGACTCATATACGCATCCGATGCATCGAAAAGAATGCATAATGATTTGTCATTGCGCCACTTTTTAATACTGAATTATTAAAGTACCATGATTCTGATTGACTCAACCGGTGTTCATATAAGAATTTAAGAACATTTAGATCATGTTTATTCGCATACTATTAGCTGTTGTATTCGTGTTTGAGGTGACATCGGAAACCTTTGCCGGTAAACCTCAACCCATCCGCACCGTTATTGGCTTTGGGTCGTGTTCCCACCAGAGTCGCTCCCAAGCTTTTTGGGAACCGATATTAAGCCATAAACCTGATTACTTCATATTTGGCGGGGATAATATTTATTCCGACACCTACAACATGGAATTGCAATGGAAAAAGTATCAGCAACTGGCCGAGCAGGAAGGTTTTAAAAAGCTTAAAAAGCAAAGCACAATCCTGGCGACCTGGGATGATCACGATTATGGCCTGAACGACTCCGGGGCGGAATTCAGGGAAAAGGAGGGTTCTCGCGAGAATTTCCTGAATTTCTGGGAAGTTCCCAAAAAGTCGCCGCGGAGAAGCAATCCCGGCGTATGCGACGCCCGGATTATTGATCTCGAAGGGCGCCGTCTCCAATTTATCCTGCTGGATACCCGGTTTTTTCGCAGTGAATTGGTCAAGCGCGGGAACAGAGAGGAAGGCGAAGGTCGGTATGGTCAAAACACCAGCCGCCATGCCACCATTCTCGGCAACGAACAATGGGCCTGGCTGGAAGAACAATTAAGGCAACCCGCCGATATACGCATACTTGTTTCCAGCATCCAAGTGGTTCCCGAAGATCACTACTGGGAAGCCTGGATCAATTTCCCGCTCGAGCGAACTCGCCTGTTCCGTATGATCAAGGCAACCAGGGCCGATGGAATTATTGTCTTGAGCGGCGACCGGCATATGGCGGAATTATCACGACTTGATAATGCAATCGGCTATCCCCTTTATGACCTTACCTCCAGTGGATTGAATATGGGACGCGGCGGGTACTGGCCGGAGCCTAACCGGCATCGTATCGGTGAACAGTTTTTTGAAAATAATTTCGGTCTGGTAATCATAAACTGGGAAACAGACCCATTGATTTCATTACAAATCCGGGATATAAAAAATCGGGTCGTATTGCAGGAAGACATCCGGTTGAGCACTATCACCCGCCGCGGCAAAAAATAAACCACCTCGCCGGCGCACTGGACAGCTACACGTTGATACCCTAGAATCCATTCATGCACCCATTACAAAAGTTATTCGATAACAACGAGCAATGGGCCGCAAATGTCGAAAACGAGAATCCCGGTTTTTTCGCGCGACTGGCCGCACAACAAGCACCGGAATACCTTTGGATTGGTTGTTCGGACAGCCGGGTACCAGCCAATGAAATTGTGGGACTTCTTCCGGGAGAACTGTTTGTGCACCGGAACGTCGCCAACCTGGTTTTACACACCGACATGAACTGCCTTTCCGTACTGCAATATGCCGTGGAGAGCCTCAAGGTAAAACACGTAATCATTTGCGGTCATTATGGTTGCGGCGGGGTGCGTTCCGCCATGGAGCGCCGGCCGCACGGCCTGATTGACAACTGGTTGAGAAATGTTCAGGACATTTATCGCAGGCGGTATGAAGAACTCAAAGCAATCACCGATCTCAACGCCAGATGTGATCGATTGTGCGAAATGAATGTTATCGAACAGGCGATCAATATCAGTTATTCCACCGTGATCCAGGAGGCTTGGTCGCGCGGCCAGCACATCACCATTCACGGGTGGATTTATAGCATTTCAAACGGCCTGCTGAAGGATTTAGCCGTTTGCCTGGCATCGCGTTCCGATGTCAAAGCCCTCGAGGAACGCGAAAAAATAACGCAATTGGATGGCTGATCCATACTCCCCGCGGGTACGTGCCGCATCTGCATGAAGCGTCTTGATTCTTTTCCTCGCTCCGTTCACTATTTGGTCCATGAAAAACTGGATACCTTCCGCAATAATTTATCAAATCAACCTCCGCTCACTGGCACAAAGGGAACCCCGGAACGCCTTTGAAGCGGCCAAGGAAAAACCAACGACCGAAACCCCGTTGGCCTATGTAACCCGCAACCTTCCGATCATTCGGAAACTGGGTGCAAACGTCCTCTACCTGATGCCGCCCTACCCGATCGGAAAAGCCTTCCGCAAAGGCATAGGATCACCCTATTCGATTCAAAACTTTAAAGCCATCGAGCCTGAATACGGAACCCTGGAAGATATGGCTTTGCTGGTTCGACGCGCCCATAAACTCGGCTTCAAGGTTATTTTCGACATTACGCCCAACCACACCAGTCGCGATCATGTATGGATTTCGGAACATCCGGAATATTATGTAAAACGCGAAAATGGCGAAATATTCTACGATTGCGATTGGTCGGACACGGCCAAACTTGATTACACACAACCCGGACTTCGCCAGGCTATGGTCGACATTTACGATTATTGGTTGAGTTTTCTGGGTCAGGATGAAAAAGGGCAACCGGACGGCATCGATGGCTTCCGCCTGGATATGGCCCATTTCATTAACGATAAAGGATTCTGGAACGAAGCCATGCCCCTGCTGAAAAGCAAGCACAGTGCGCGCCACCTGCTCTTCCTGGCTGAATGCTATGGACTACAGAACAATCTCGATTTGTTTGAGCGAGGCATAAACGCCGCATACGACGATGATTTTTACAAAAATTGCCAATATCTGTACGGCGTCACCGAAGAAGAATATCAATCGCGAATTGTCCCGGACGAAGGACTGGAGAACAATCACGATTACCGCGATCGTTATCAGGCATTTTTATCCGATGGCATTGCCGGAGCCTTTGAAACGGCAATCATGAATTACGAATCCCGGGTGTCCGGCGATTCTGCGCCACATGTTGCGCGTTACACCGACAATCATGATGAAGGAAGAGGCATGTATTTGTATGGCGAGGGCGCTGTCCGGGCGGTGAACGCCCTGATATTCCTGTCTCCCCATACCATGCCGTTTTTACTAACCGGGGAAGAATTCGGCGCGTTGAATCGCCCCCCCATTCACGACCGCATGAATCCGATCGGAAAACGACGCCGCATCATTGCCCCCGATGGTCGTGTGCGCGGTCAGGAATCTGTTGAATTTGAAGGCAACATCTGCCTGCGCAACTATGAGGAGCGCCAAAGCCTGTATCACTATTTTCAGGAATTAATCCGCTTAAGATCAAAACTCCCTGCGCTGACCAAAGGCGATTTCAAATTGTGGGATGCCCAGGAAGATGCACCCCGCAATCAACGAAGCGTTATTGCGTTTACCCGAACATACCGGGGACAGACACTGCTTTGCATGATCAACCTGGGGCCGGAAGACCGCCTGGTCAGAAACGCGGAATCCGCGTCGGGTGAAAACATTGAATTCGGCGGATTAACTCATGGCGTATTGCCCGGCTTCAAGGCCTGTGTCGCAAAATTAAAATAAACAGCGCCACACATCAGTCTAACTACATTTATGTATACACAAACGAGCTACACATACATAATTGTATCCTGTTGCCCCTCTCGCTACAATGATGAATGCGTCACCACTATCGTTTAACATTTTATCCTGCATGGAGTTACACATACTGCGCGCGTTTAGTCAAAATGTTGGCATACCTTTTGCTTACATAATTGAGCGCTTACGCAGGGTGTACGCTTATCGGCGTACTGTTTGGTAAACGTTAGGACAATTATAAGCGCTTGTTGTTTGACTGGAGGCCGGGTCTGTACCGGTTGATAGTCATGGCAAGCGGGAAAAACATAGAAAGTAAAAAGGAAAAGAACATGAAATCAAATTATGCACGCCAAGCCGCCATTTCGGCAGTAACCAATTACAAACCGGCTTCGACATCATTGAATTTTCTGGAGACTCCGGCCAAGGCCATCTTCGGATGCAATGTATTCAGCGACGAAGTAATGCGCGATCGCCTGCCGAAGCACATATATAAGTCAGTACGCAAAACGATCAAGCAGGGCGAGAAGCTCGACCCGGTGGTGGCCGATGCCGTGGCAACAGCCATGAAAGATTGGGCGATTGAAAAAGGTGCGACGCATTACGCGCATGTATTTTATCCGCTTACCGGCCAGACTGCGGAAAAGCATGACAGCTTTTTGTCCCCCGATGGTCAAGGTGGCGCCATTGCCGAGTTCAGCGGCAAGCAACTGATCCAAGGCGAACCTGACGCATCGAGTTTCCCTTCCGGCGGATTGCGGGCCACGTTTGAAGCGCGCGGTTACACGGCATGGGATGTTACCAGCCCGGCTTACATTCTGGAAAATCCCAATGGCACCACGCTTTGCATTCCAACTGCTTATTGCTCATGGACCGGCGATGCCCTGGATAAAAAGACGCCGTTACTGCGCTCCATGCAGGCATTGAACAAACAAGCCCAACGTGTGCTGAAGTTATTCGGCAACAGCAACCCCGGCTTGATTTTCGCCACGGCTGGCCCGGAACAAGAATATTTCCTGATCGACCGCAACTTCTTTTTTGCGCGCCCCGACCTCACATTGTGCGGCCGTACGCTGGTCGGCGCCAAACCGCCGAAGGGACAGGAATTTGAAGATCAATATTTCGGCGCCATCCCCGAACGCGTTCTGGCCTGCATGCTGGAAGCTGAACGTGAACTTTACAAGTTGGGCGTACCGGTAAAGACCCGCCACAATGAAGTGGCGCCAAGTCAGTACGAAATCGCCCCGATGTACGAAAATGCAAACGTTGCCGCAGATCATCAGCAATTGGTTATGCTGACTCTTCAGCGGGTGGCTCAAAAGTATGGTCTGGCCTGTCTTTTGCACGAAAAGCCTTTTGCCGGCATCAATGGTTCGGGCAAGCACCTGAACTGGTCGCTTGGCAATGACAGCATGAACTTGCTGGAGCCGGGTGAAACCCCGCATGACAACGCACAATTTCTGGTATTCTGTGCCGCGGTCATTCGCGCCGTACACAAAAACTCGAAATTACTGCGCGCCGCTGTCGCGCACGCCGGCAATGACCACCGCCTGGGTGCAAACGAAGCGCCTCCGGCCATCATCTCGATCTTCCTCGGAGAACAACTTTCCGATGTCTTTGAGCAGATTGAAAAAGGTGAAGCCAAGAAGTCCAAGAAGGCGGGATACCTCAATGTAGGTGTGGACACCCTCCCCACCCTGCCCAAGGATGCCGGCGATCGCAACCGTACCAGCCCGTTTGCCTTTACCGGTAATAAATTCGAATTCCGTGCAGTTGGCTCCAGCCAGTCCATTTCCGGTCCGTTGGTGATTCTAAACACCATTGTGGCAGAAAGTCTGGACTACGTTGCCACTGAATTGGAGAAGGAAACCAAGGGTGACGCAGGTAAATTGAATAAGGCGGTGCAGAAATTACTGCAATCCATCATCAAGGAGCACAAGGCGGTATTGTTCAATGGGGACAACTATTCTGAAGCCTGGCACAAAGAAGCGGAAAAACGGGGATTGCCCAATCTTCGCGACACGGTTTCCGCCCACGCCACGGTTGCCTCGCCGGAATTCGCCAAGATGTTTGAGAAGTATGGCGTCTTGTCGAAGCGTGAATTGTCCAGCCGCCAGGAAATTTACCTGGAGCGTTATTGCAAGGATATCGGCACCGAAAGCAAGCTGACCTTGAGTCTGGCGCGCAAGTACATTCTGCCCGCCGCCTACCGTTATCAAGGTGAATTGGCTTCAACAGCCAGTACGGTAAAGAGTGCGGGTGTTGATACCGACAACCAGACGCTTGCCAAGGTTTCAAGCCTGGTTAGCCAGTTGGAAACGGCCGCCAATGCATTGGATGAGGCAATTTCGCACGAAGCTTCGGGAAGCGTGTTAAAGCATGCGGAACACTTCCGCGATCACGTTATTCCAGCTATGCTGGGTGTTCGCAAAGTAGCGGATGCTCTCGAGGCGATCATTTCCGATGACCTCTGGCCACTCCCAACCTACCAGGAAATGCTGTTTATCAAGTAACAGTTGATTCAATCCGAGTAAAGTAGCCCCGCTCATGTGAGCGGGGCTTTTTTTAATCCCGAAAACCGGAGTTGAAGTTGGCATAGCGAAAGCCTGGCTCGCGTAGCGCATCTATTGCCGGATTATGCGGCATCTGCGGTGGTGATG